>JAFWEP010000037.1 GCA_017512885.1 Erysipelotrichaceae bacterium | reverse complement strand
GATTACCACTTTTGCACCTTATAAGCACTAATAATGGGATCTAACCATCATATTCCCTTGGTATACGCATTGTTTCTCCCACTTTTTATTCGGGATAATATCTTTGTTATCTGGAAGGGCAGTTTGTCAACGCTCTGAGGACCTCGTCAAGAGGTCCTTTCGTATGTCTAGATATGCAGCAGCATCGTCGCAAAGCGGAAGTAGATGATCAGCGAGATAGCATCGACGATGGTGGTGATGAACGGAGAAGCCATGACTGCCGGGTCGAAACCGAGACCCTTGGCGAAGATCGGCAGCGTGCAGCCAACGAATTTGGCGGCGAAGACGGTCACGATCAGGGTAAGGCAGATGACCAGCGCGACCTGCACGGTAATGGGGTTGTGGAAGATCATCCGATCCACCAGCATCAGTTTGCCGAAGTTCAGCACGGCCAGTACGATACCGATGATGACCGCCACCCGGATCTCCTTCCAGATGACCTTGCCCAGGTCCTTCATGGAGATCTCATCCAGCGAGATACCGCGGATGATACTGACACTGGCCTGTGAGCCGGCGTTACCGCCGGTGTCCATCAGCATCGGGATATATGCCGTCAGGATGGTCACGGCTTCCAGGGCCTGCTCGAAGGAGGAGATGATCTGTCCGGTGAAGGTCGCTGACACCATCAGCAGCATCAGCCAGGGGATACGGGACTTGACAGTCTCCAGGATCCCGGTATTCAGATAAGGCTTGTAGGAAGGGGAGATAGCGGCCATTCGTTCGATATCTTCGGTGGTCTCTTCGACTAAGACGTCGATGGCGTCGTCGACGGTAACGATACCGACCAGGCGGTCTTCCTTATCGACGACCGGCATGGTCAGGAAGTCGTAGCGTTTGAACTTCTGGGCCGTCATTTCCTGGTCATCCAGCGTCATCGCAGAGATGATCGCATCATCCATGATCTCTTCCATGGTCTGATCCTCATCGGCCAGCAGCAGGTCACGGATGGAGACGAAACCGAGAAGGTGACGGTTGTCATCGATGATATACATGACGTTGATGGTCTCCATGTCCTGTCCGACCCGGCGGATCCGCTTCAGGGCATCGGAAACGGTCATGCCTTTCTTGAGGTCGATGTACTCGGTGGTCATGATCGATCCGGTCGAATCTTCCGGATACTGCAGGAAACGGTTGATGTCGCTGCGGGTCTCCGGATCAGCTGCGCTCAGGATGCGCTTGACCACGTTGCTGGGCATCTCTTCGATGATATCGACGGCATCATCGAGGTAAAGCTCGTCGATGACGTCTTTCAGTTCGGTCTTGGAGAAGCCCTGGATCAGGGATTCCTGGGAGTCGGATTCCAGTTCGACGAATACTTCGGCTGCCAGTTCTTTGGGGAGCAGCCGAAAAACGACCGGGATCGTTTCTTCCGGCAGTCTTTCCATGATGTAGGCAATATCGAACGGCTCCATCGGCAGCAAAGCATCGCGGATCTGGACGTACTGTTTGTCGTTCAGGAGCGTCTTCGTCGTTTCCAGGACTTCGTCCGCAGATATTTTTTTATCGGGCATAAGGAACCTCCCGGCCGAAACGGCTCTTTACTATTTTACACTGATTCCCTCTGAAATAGCAGACAGAAACGAACGGATGAAATGATATACTGAGGTGGAAAGCGAGGGCATGCCATGAGTACGCAGATCTATCATCCGGCAGCGATCCTGACCGCTCCGGATCCTATGACCCTGGAGTGTCATGAAAGAGAATATATCGTCGTGGAAGAGGGGATCATCGAAGGGATCTACCGGGAACTTCCCGCTTCCTTTCGGCATCTTCCGGTTGAAGAGCTGGAAGACTGTCTGCTGATCCCGGCTTTCAGCGATCTGCACATCCATGCCTCCCAGTTCACGGAACGGGGCACGGGAATGGACTTACTGCTGTTTGACTGGCTGAACGAGTATACCTTCCCGCAGGAAGCTTCCTTTCAGGATGTCGGCTATGCCCGCAAGGTCTATCCGCAGGTGATCTATGAACTGTTAAAACACGGGACGATGCATGCCGCCTTCTTTACGACCATTCATTACGATGCCTGCGATCTCTTCTGGCAGATGCTGCAGGAGAGCGGGATGTACGCTCTGAGCGGCAAGGTCAACATGGACCGCAACTCCCCGGACTATCTCTGCGAGAGCACCGCAGACTCTTTACGGGACACGGAAAGGTTCCTGCAGGAACATCCTTCCTCGGAACATCTGAGAGCCGTACTGATCCCCCGTTTTGCCCCGACCTGCAGTGAAGGACTGCTGAAGGGACTGGGAGAACTGAGCCGGAAATACAAGGCCGGCCTGCATACCCATCTGGTGGAATCCTGGGCGGAATCGGCCTGGACCAAGGAACTCTTCCCGGACTATCAGACGGACGGCGATATCTATGACCGTTTAGGCCTTTTAGGCAACGGACCGGCAGTCTTTGCCCATGTCATCTTCCCCGAAGAAAGAGATCTCGAAGTCCTGAAGAAATACGATGCCTGCAGCGTACACTGTCCGGATGCGACGGTAAACGTCACGGCCGGCATCATGCCGCTCAAAAAACTGCAGGATCAGGGTCTTAAGATCGCACTGGGCACGGATATCGGGGGAGGCCATTCCCCGGCGCTCTATACGCAGGCAGCCCGCAGCGTACAGGAGTCGAAAATAAAGGAATTTTACGAAGGAGAGGGGGACCGGATCAGCTTTCGGGAAGCCTTCTACCATGCCACCCATGAAGGGGGCGCTGTCTTCGGCGTGACCGGTCAGCTGAAGAAGGGCTATCGCTTTAATGCCCTGGCTCTGAACGGACTGGAAGACGGAGCCGTCCGGCATACCCCGCAGGAACTGCTGGAACGTTTCTGTTATCTGGGAGATGACCGCCGCATCGTCGGCCGCTGGCTGGATGGCAAAAAGATCGATCCGGAAGAGATCCGGGAAAGGATCTCCCGGCTATGAGCCTGACGGAGATCTACGGACATCTGACCGACCTGGAATGGTGGGCAGCGGTACTGGAGGAATTCCGTTCGCTGGGCCCGCTGATGCCGATCCTGCTGGCGTATTGTGAAGCCTTCCTGCCGGTATTGCCGATGGTCGGGATCGTGGCTCTGAATGTGGCCATGCACGGGATGGCGGCAGGACTGCTGTATTCCTGGACAGGCAGTGTTCTCGGCTGTATCTGCGTCTTCAGTTTCTTCCGGCTGATCGGAAAGCGTTGCTTTGAGAAGAAACGGGAGAGCAATGAACGGGTCGCCCGGGCCGATGCCTGGATCCGGCGCCTGCATCCCGGGGTCATCTTCCTCTTGATCATGATGCCGTTCACGCCTTCCTGTCTCGTCAATCTGACCGCCGGACTCTCTTCGCTGGATCCGAAAAAGTACTTTCTGATCCTGCTGCCGGCCAAGGCAGCGATGCTGGCATCGCTGGCCTATTTCTCTTCTTCCCTGATCGATATCCGGGAAGATCCGCTGGGTGCTTTGATCGCTGCCGGGCTGATGATCGCCTTCTATCTGCTGAGCCGCTACCTCAGCAAACGTTACGAACTGCAGAAACTGGAAGAAAGACCGCAGGAATAAGCGGTCTTTCATGTATATTGTTTAACGATAATTCCAAGGAACCGGGAAAAGTCTGCTATAGTAGTGGCGTGGAGGAGAATACTATGAGTGAAAACAAGCGTCCTGAGACGATGCAGCGCATTACCACCCCGGAACTGGCCCAGGCATTCATCGATGAACAGCTCCCGTTATTAAGGGAACAGATCGGGGACGGAAAGGTCCTGCTGGCACTTTCCGGCGGTGTGGATTCTTCGGTCGTTGCCGCCCTTCTGGTCAAGGCTGTCGGTCATCAGCTGACCTGTGTACATGTCAATCACGGTCTTCTGCGGAAGGGGGAACCGGAACAGGTCATCCGGGTCTTCCGTGACCAGATGGATACCAACCTGGTCTATGTCGATGCGACCGACCGTTTCCTGGATAAACTGGCCGGTGTCGTAGAGCCGGAAAAGAAGAGAAAAATCATCGGCAAGGAATTCATCGATGTCTTTGCGGAAGAAGCGAAGAAACTGGATGGGATCCATTTCCTGGCCCAGGGAACGATCTATCCCGATATCCTGGAATCCGACGGAGTCAAAGCGCATCACAATGTCGGCGGCCTGCCGGAAGAACTGAACTTCGAGCTGGTCGAACCGGTCAAATTCCTTTACAAGGATGAAGTCCGGGTCGTCGGCAAGGCACTGGGCCTGCCGGATGAGATGGTCTACCGTCAGCCGTTCCCGGGACCGGGTCTCGGCGTACGCTGCACCGGTGCGATCACCCGCGACAGACTGGAAGCCCTGCGCGAAGCAGATGCGGTCGTCCGTGAGGAGATCGGAAAGCTGGATCCGGTACCGTGGCAGTACTTCGCGGTCATTCCGGATATCCAGTCTACCGGCATCAAGGACAATAAGCGTTACATGGGCTGGCCGGTCATCATCCGGGCGATCAGCACAGTCGATGCGGTCACTGCAAAGAGCGTGGAGATCCCCTTCGATATGCTCTGCCGGATCCGTGACAGGATCATCGCGACCGTTCCGGGCGTCAACCGGGTCCTCTGGGATCTTTCGGACAAGCCGGTATCTACGATCGAGTGGGAATAACGGTTCACTTGACGGCTTACAAACTCATTGAGCCTGATACTTACAAACTCGGTGAGCGTCTGACAGCCTGAAAAACATAGTAAAACTAAGAGCCTTGTGCCATTACGGCATGAGGCTTTTTTATACCCTTTCGTCTTGTAATACATCCAAGAGAAGAAAGACCGAAACGTCCCAAAAGTCCCGTAATTTCAAGGGCTTGCGGATTGTTTGGTGAAGTCCCGAGGATGTCGGTTCGTAAGAAAGTCACGTCACCGAAAACGATGCGAGAGATGACGGATCGACCCTGACGTAACGCCATATCACGGACCGTAAGGAGGTTCAGCGAGAATGTCAAAATGTTGCGAGATGACGTTAAGTGAGAGTGTTACGTGATATCACTCTTATTGCACAAAAGAGACTCTGTGAGATACAGGGTCTTTTGTTTCACAGGGAGACAGAGGATTATAATGGAGACAGAGAAGAGAAGGAGAAAGATCATGAAAGAGAAGAAGCCGACGCCGCTGAGCGGGAGAGTATGGTTCTCGGCCGTATTCTTCGGTCTGATCGGGCAGATCGCCTGGATCGTCGAAAACATGTATTTTGCGACCTTTGCCCAGGATATCTTTGCGAATTCGGGCAGGGCAGACATGTCTTACGGAGTCACCACCCTGATGGTGATCCTCTCGGCCATTACAGCCACCGTCACGACGATCTTTGCCGGAGGGCTGATCGACAGGACCGGTAAGCGGAAACCGTTCATTGCCTTCGGTTACATCCTCTGGGGCTTTACGATCATGCTGTTTGCTTTGCTGCCGATGAGAGCGGAAGCTTCCGGAGTCATGCTGGTGGCAGTATTATTGGTGCTCTTCGACTGTCTGATGACCGTTGCCGGTTCTACCTCCAATGATGCAGCATTCAATGCCTGGGTCGCGGATGTGACGGATAAGACCAACCGCGGTAAACTGAACTCCATCCTGGCCATCCTGCCGGTCATTGCCGTAGTGATCGTCTTCGTCGGTCTCGGCAGTCTCTATAATTCCGCTTCCTCCAGCAACGCCCTCTTCTTCATCATCCTGGGCATCATCCCGATCGTGGCCGGCGTACTGGCGCTGTTCGTCCTGCAGGATGCGCCCGGTATTCAGAAAGCGAAAGAAACGGACTATCTGCAGGAGACCTTCTACGGATTCCGGCGGGAAGTGTTCGTTCAGCATAAGATGATCTATGTCTGTCTCTCGGCAGCCTGCATCATCGGCATCGCCCAGCAGACCTTCTTTTCCTACCTGATCAACTTCCTGACCGTAACACTGGGACTGGGTGACAGCTTCGTGATCCCGATGGCCGTGATCATCGTCGGGGCAGCTGTCTTTACAGCTGTGATGGGCATCCTCTTTGATAAGAAAGGCCGGAAGGATTTCTACTACCCATTGCTGGCGGTCATGATCCTGGGGATCCTGTCTTTCTGGGCCCTGCAGTTCCTGAACGGGACCTTGAAAACGGTCGTGCTTTATCTGGGCGGCGTCTTGATGATGGGCGGCATCCTGTCTCTGACCGGTGCCTTTACTTCTTCCTTCCAGGATCATCTGCCGGAAGGCACGGAAGGGCGCTTTCAGGGCGTCCGGATGTGTTTTACGGTCCTGATCCCGATGATCGTGGGACCGATCATCTCTCTGCTGATCGGACTGGATGCGATGGGCATGAACGGAGAGAACTTCGTACCGCCCTATACTCTGTTCCTGGCAGCAGCGATCGTGGCCCTGCTGGCGGTCATTCCGATCCGCTATGTCCGTAAAGACAACGAATAAGCATTTGCGATCCTTCTGCAGTTCTGCCCTGTTCCTTGCGACAGGGTTTTTATATAATACAGAAGATGAAAAAAGCACTGCGCAGGATCGTGATCGCTGCTGTCCTGTTTGCGCTGGACGGAGCGGGGATGTGGGCTTTCCGACGTTGGCCGGAGCTTTTCTTTCCGGCTTTCCGGCGTTTCTCTAAAGTCTGGATCGGCTTTCTGGCCGCACTCACTTCTTTCTTTCCGTATTCTCTCTGGGATATCGGCGCTCTGCTGCTGAGCATCCTGCTCATCGGCAGCCTGATCCATGTGCTTCTCAGAAAGAGATCGTTGCTGAACTGGCTGTCGATCGTGGTGCTTTGTATATCCCTGCTTTGTTTTGAAGCGACCGGCGGTTGGCTCTTGAACCACTATGCGCCGAAACTCAGTGCAGAGATCGCTCTGCCGGTACGGGAATACTCCAAAGAAGAACTGGCTGCCGCTACGGAAGCCTATCTGCTGAAAGCAGCGGAATACGCTTCGCTGACGGAAAGAAATGAAGCTGGCCGGGCGGTGATCAGCGATATCTCTGCCGTTGCCCGCAAGGCCGGCGCTTCCTACGGAGCGCTGACGGACAGATATCCGGTCTTTGCCGGTTCGCAGAGACCGGTCAAACGTTTCTCGCTGATCGGAGAATACCTGATGTATAACGGGATCATCGGCATGTTTATGCCGGTCACCGGAGAGGCTTCGGTACCTTCTTCCGTTCCTCCGGTTCCGCTGCCTTTTACGATGTGTCACGAAGCAGCCCACCGTCTGGGCATCGCCAGCGAGCAGGAAGCGAACTTTGCTGCTTTTCTGGCCTGTCTCGGTACGGATGATCCGCAGTTCCTCTACAGCGGCTATTCCTCTGCTTTTTCCTACTGTTTCTCTTCGCTCTATCAGGCAGATCCGAAGCTGGGGTATGAACTGTATCACCGCTACGATGAACTTCCCGGCGTACAGCTGGTGCAGAGAGACCGGCAGGATACTTCCGCTGTCTATGACAGCTACGCTTCCCCGCTGAAGGAGGTATCGGATCAGGTCAATGATACGTACCTCAAGACCTTCTCACAGGAGAGCGGGATCCGCTCTTACGGGGAAGTGACGGACTATCTGATCGCCTGGTATCTCACGGAGATGAAATAATACCGAAGAGTATTCTTTTTCGGCAGGAGCTTCCTGCTTCTGCTATGATAAACAAGTGATTTCTGCACAGGCAGATGAAAGAGGGGGACTATGGCAGATAAGATCATCGTTCTGGATTTCGGCAGTCAGTACAATCAGTTGATCGCCCGGCGTATCCGGGAATTCGGCGTCTACAGCGAACTGCTTCCCGGAGATACTTCCTGGGAGAAGATCGAAGCGATGGGGGATGTGAAAGGCATCGTCTTTTCCGGCGGTCCCAACAGTGTCTATGAAGAAGGAGCACCGAAGTGCGATCCGGAGATCTATCACAGCGGAGTGCCGATCTTAGGCATCTGCTATGGCATGCAGATGAGCCACTATATGCTGGGCGGCAAGGTCGTCGGTTCCGCTAAGAAAGAGTACGGCAGGGCAGAACTGAGAGTAGATCCGAACTGTCTGCTGTTCGACGGTCTCGAAGAGAAACAGACCGTCTGGATGAGTCACGGTGATCAGGTAGCGGTCCTGGCGGAAGGCTTCCGCGGTACGGCCGGTACGGAGACCTGTCCCTATGCAGCCTCGGAGAATACCGTAAAACAGATCTATACCCTGCAGTTCCATCCGGAAGTGCGCAACAGCGAACACGGTCTGCAGATGCTGGAGAACTTCGTCTTCAAGGTATGTAAAGCTGAAGCGAACTGGTCGATGAAGGACTTCATCGACACCAGCATTCAGGAGATCCGGGAAAAGGTAGGGGAGGACAAGGTCCTGCTGGCGCTTTCCGGCGGGGTGGACTCTTCGGTCGTTGCTGCTCTGCTGAACAAATCGATCGGAAAGAATCTGACCTGCATGTTTATCGACCACGGGCTCTTACGGAAAGGGGAGTCCGAATCGGTCATGAATACCTTCTCCCGCAATATGGAACTGAATCTGATCCGTATCGATGCTTCACAGCGTTTCCTGGAGAAACTGAAAGGTGTCTCCGATCCGGAACAGAAGCGTAAGATCATCGGTTCCGAATTCATCTATACCTTCCGTGACGAAGTCGCCAAACTGCTGCAGGGCACCGATATCCGCTGGCTGGCGCAGGGCACGCTGTATACCGATGTCATCGAGAGCGGTACCAAGACAGCACAGACCATCAAGTCGCATCATAATGTCGGCGGTCTTCCGGCAGACATGAATTTCAAACTGCTGGAACCTCTGAACAAGCTCTTTAAGGATGAAGTGCGACAGCTGGGCACAGAACTGGGCCTGCCGGAAGAGATGGTCTGGCGGCAGCCTTTCCCGGGTCCGGGACTGGGCGTCCGGGTACTGGGCGAGATCAGCGAAGAGAAGCTGCTGATCGTAAGGGAGAGCGATGCGATCCTGCGTGAAGAGATCCGCAAGGCCGGTCTGCAGCGGGAGATCTGGCAGTACTTCACCTGTCTGCCGGATATCCGTTCCGTAGGCGTCATGGGCGATCAGCGTACCTATGACTATACTGTTGTCGTAAGGGCGGTGACTTCGATCGACGGCATGACTGCCGACTGGGCCAGGATCCCTTATGAGGTGCTGGACAGGATCTCGACCCGCATCGTCAACGAAGTC
>JAFWEP010000012.1 GCA_017512885.1 Erysipelotrichaceae bacterium | reverse complement strand
ATCCCTGTGAGAGGTACAAAAAAAGGAGCAGGAGGCTGCGACAGATTGGTTAGAAATGAGGAAGCACCTGCTCTGTAACCATTATATCTTTCCAAAGACCATCCAAAAAGAAAAGCCTGTCGACTTTGTCAACAGGCTGAAGTGCGTTTCTCTGAAACGCACTTTTTATTTATTCTTCGACCTTGATGGACTGGATCACCTGATTCTCCAGCGGCTTGTCGCGGAAGTCGCGGGGCGTACGGGCGATGCGGTCCACGACGTCCATGCCTTCGGTGACCTTGCCGAAAGCGGCATACTGACCGTCGAGATGCGGAGCATCTTCATGCATGATGAAGAACTGCGAACCGGCCGAATCGGGATCCATCGCTCTGGCCATGGACAGGACGCCGGCAGTGTGCTTCAGATCGTTGCGGAAACCGTTGGAAGTGAATTCACCGGGGATGGTGTAGCCGGGTCCGCCGGTACCGGTGCCGTAGGGACAGCCGCCCTGGATCATGAAGCCGGGGATGACGCGGTGGAAGATCAGTCCGTCATAGAAGCCCTTGTTGACGAGGGAAAGGAAATTCTCTACGGTCTTGGGCGCGATCTCGGGATAGAGTTCCGCTTTGATGACGCCGCCGTCGGCCATGGTGATGATGATCTTGTTGGACATAGTAACCTCCTGTATCTCGTTTAGAGTATAAGCCTTTGTAAGGAAGGCTGGCAAGTTGCTATAATAGGGAAAACAGGAGGATAAGTCCATGAAACTGGTCGTTGTCTTTCCGAATCTCTCAGATGCGGAAAAGGCTCTTTTCGAAGAGGCTGCAGCACCCTACGAGTTACAGATCGAATACTATGATACGAATGCTGAGGCTCTGGAACATGTCGGAGACGCCGAGATCGTCTACGGTATGGGCGGAGATCTCTGCAAGGCAGCAACGTCCGCGAAATGGTTCGCCTCCACATCTGCCGGTGTCAATGCCTATTTCCCGTTCTTACGGGAAGATACGATCCTTACCGGTGCTTCCGGCGCTTACGGGATGGGCATCTCCGAACATGTCCTGATGGTCACCCTGGAACTGCTTCGCCAGCAGGCCGAAGTACAGGAGAGCGTGCAGAAACACGAATGGAAGAAACCGACGCATATCGGTTCTCTCTTCGGAAAGAACGTGCTGATGCTGGGGACCGGTGATATCGGCACCCACACGGCAAAGAGAGTCAAAGCTTTTGAACCGGCAGAACTGGTCGGCCTGAACCGCAGCGGCAAAGCCGATCCGGAGGTCTATGACCGGATCGTTACGACCGATCAGCTGGAGGAAGAACTGCCGAAGGCGGATATCGTGATCGCATCCCTGCCGGAAACGAGCGAGACCTACAATCTTCTGGACAAAGAACGTCTGGCTCTGATGAAGGAAGGGGCGCTGCTGATCAATGTCGGCAGAGGTTCTCTGCTGAACGAGGATGCGCTCTATGAAGCGCTGCGGGACGGCAAGCTGGGCGGAGCTGCCCTGGACGTCTTCCGTACCGAGCCCTTACCGGTCGATTCCCCGCTGTATCGGGCGCCGAACCTCATCATCACGCCGCACTGCTCCGGCGTACTGAACGTTCCGGAGACGAGAAGGCGCAATATCTCGCAGTTCCTCGAGAACATCCCGCTGTTCTTTGCGGGAAAAGAAATGAAACACGTGATCGATCTGAAGAAACAGTATTAGGAGGATGCCATGAACTGGAATGATATCGATACCGGGAAATATGAAGGCATGATCGCCGAGACCGTCGTCATCGAAGGTTTCGGCGGTGACCGGATCCCGGCCTACTATTCCCGTCCGCTGGGAGAAGGTCCCTATCCGGGGATCGTCCTGATCCCGCATATGCCGGGCTGGGATGAGATGATCCGGGAGACCTGCCGCCGGTTTACCCAGCATGGCTATGCCGTGATCGCTCCGGACATCTATGCCCGGGTCGGCAAGGGAAGACCGGACGAGGTGGCGAAGAAGAGCCGGGAAGCCGGAGGAGTCAAAGACCGCAGCGTCATGGGCGATACCAGCGGTTCTCTGGACTATCTGCGCTCTCAGCTTAACAGCAACGGCAAAGCCGGTGTCATCGGCATGTGTTCCGGCGGGCGGCACGCCTTTTTGGCGGCCTGCGAGCTGGAAGGCATCGATGCGGCCGTCGACTGCTGGGGCGGCGGTGTCTTTGCGGAAGTCGAGGACGAACACGGAGAGATCTACCGGGCAGTCGATTCTGCCGATGGTCTGAACTGTCCGCTCTTGGGCATCTTCGGCAATGATGACCAGCATCCCGACCCGGAAGACGTCAATGAACTGGAAAGGATCCTGAAAGAGAAGGGGAAGGACTATACCTTCTACCGTTATGACGGAGCCGGACACGGGATCTGGTACTATGACAAACCGATGTACCGGCAGGCTCAGGCCATGGATTCCTGGGAAAAGGTCCTGGACTTCTTCGGAGAATGGCTGAAAACACAATAAACACGGCCTCTGCTCCCTATGTGGTGATGGTGAAGCCGGTCGGCAGCCGCTGCAACATGCGCTGCCGCTACTGCTACTACCTGGACAATCCGGAGCAGAGCGAATCATCCTGCATGAGTCACGAGACCCTG
The DNA here is from genome assembly GCA_017512885.1 of Erysipelotrichaceae bacterium. Classification (GTDB taxonomy): domain Bacteria; phylum Bacillota_I; class Bacilli_A; order Erysipelotrichales; family Erysipelotrichaceae; genus RGIG5669. The sequence goes on along the minus strand of JAFWEP010000012.1, from coordinate 28,004 downwards.
CGGGATCTGATCCTCCAGCATACCCATACCTGCCCCGGAAGGGTCGTCTCTTTCGTCTGGCACGGCGGAGAACCGACATTGGCCGGTCTTGATTTCTACCGGGAAGCGGTCCGCCTGCAGAAGGAGCTCTGTCCCCCGGAAAAGGAAGTCTGGAACAATCTGCAGACCAACGGTCTGGCGCTGAATGAGGAATGGTGCTCCTTCCTGGCGGAGGAGCACTTTGATGTGGGTCTGTCGCTCGACGGTTCCAAGCTGACGCACGATGCCCTGCGTCGGGACGCCGGCGGAAGAGCGACTTACGCGCGCATCGTCAGGAATGTCCGGCTGCTGCAGGAAAAAGGCCTGCAGCCTGATCTGCTCTGTACTGTGAACGAAGAGACGCAGAAAGATCCGCTGGGGGTCTACCGGGCCTTAAAGGAACTGGGGACCGGCTGGATCCAGTTCATCCCGGTGATCTGTGAGGGAAATGCTCCGGGAACGGACGGGGAGAACTACGGCAGCTTCCTGAGAGTGATCTTCGAAGAATGGCTGAAGCACGATATCGGGATCTGCGATGTGCAGCTCTTTGCGGAAACGATGATGGTGCTGATGGGCGGCCATCCCAGTCTCTGCACCCTGCAGGAGACCTGCGGCCGGGCATTGGTCGTTGAAAAGGACGGCCGCATCTATGCCTGCGACCACTATGTACGCAAAGACTGTTGCAGAGGCTCTCTGCAGGAAGGTCTTTATCAGGCGGTCGAAGACCCGGCTCAGAAGGCCTTCGGAGAGGCCAAAAGAGGACTTCTCAGTGCGGACTGTCAGCAGTGCCCGTATCTTGTTTTCTGCCGCGGAGGCTGCTTAAAAGACCGCAGAGAGGGGAGATACCTGCTCTGCGAAGGTATGAAGAAGTATTATGAGACAGCGCTGCCGAAGCTGCAGGAGCTGATCGCTCTGCGCCGGCAGAGGAAGTCCGTGGAAGAGATCCGCAAACACTTTGCCTGAAAAAAAGAACGAGGGGACTCGTTCTTTTAGATCTCACAGCCGATGATGACGCCTTCTTCCTGAGCGTAGAAACTGCAGAGCCCGCCCAGCGTGGAGATCAGTACGTCTGCCTGCGGGAAGGCATCCAGCAGCATCTGTTTGAGAGCGGTGGCGACACCGTCATTGTGACAGTGAGCGATGCGGACTTTTCCGCCGTGGTAGTGTTTCCTGACCATCTCGTCAAAGAGGATACTGACCTCCTTGCGGAAACTGCGGCAGTTGTGCAGGGGGTGGATGACACCTTCCTTCGCTTCGGCGATGATGCGGATGCCTAAGATCCCGATGCCTTTGGCGACCAAGGGATTCAGACGTCCGTTCTTGGCCAGATGTTCGACGGAATGCAGGGTAAAGAGCAGGTAGGTATTCTTCTGATAAGCCCGGACATCGGCTTCGATCTCTTCGAAACTCATGCCTTTCTGAATGTCCTCACTGATCCTTTCAATGATCAGCAGCATGCCGGGACCGGTCTGCTGGGAATCGAAGACAGCGATATGGGCATTGGGGTGTTCTTCGAGATAGGCATCTCTGGCCTGCAGCGCGGAGCTGTAGGAACCGGAGAGACCGCTGGTGATGGTGACTAAGAAGATACCGTCGTTCTCATCGAAGTGCTGCATCCAGTCCCCGATGCTGGGACAGGAAGAACCGGTCTTCTCATTGCTTTCGCGAACGGTCTTCAGCATCTCTTCGATGTCCATCGTTTCGTCATCGACGAATTCCTTGCCGGCCGTCAGGATCTTTAAGGGAACGATCCGGAAATCGACGCCGGGATATTCTTTTATATCGCAGGAAGAATCAGAAATGATCCGAAAATTCATAGGAAAGCCCTCCTTCTGAAGACATACACAAAAACATTTTAGGGGATACTCTATATCTTGTCAAGAGATAGTAAATACCTTATAATAGGACTGTTATAAGGTGGACAGGCATATGAACGAAGAGATCAAGAAAGAGATTTCCGAATCGATCAGAGGTTTCCGGCTTCCCCGTTACCGGGAGATCCCGGATGTAGGACTGTTCCTGGAACAGGTCTCCAAATATCTGCTGCAGAACCTTTCTCCTCTGCAGAACATCTCCATCACCCCCTCCATGATCAGCAATTACGTCAAGATGGATCTGATCCGCAATCCGGTCAAGAAGCAGTATGACCGCGAACAGATCGCCCGCCTGCTGTTCATCACCGTCGCCAAGACCGTCCTTTCCCTGGAGGATATCCGTCTGCTCTGCGAACTGCAGCGCGAGACTTACCCGGATGAAAGAGCCTATGACTACTTCTGCGATGAACTGGAAAACATGCTGTATGCGGTCTTCGGTCTGAAGGAGAAACCGGAAGAGGTCGGCATCGATTCCACCGATGAGAAGATCCTCTTACGTTCCACCATCATTGCAGTCGCCTATAAAGCCTATATCGACAAGTGCTTTGCGGCCATCAAGCACGAAAAAACACTTTAGATGTACCTCGGTACATCTTTTTTAATTTATGATTGATTTCTGAAATTGTTTGAAGTAAGATAGTAATGCACCGTTGCGGATATGGCGGAATCGGTAGACGCGCTGGTTTCAGGAACCAGTGGGGTTAAACCCATACAGGTTCAAATCCTGCTATCCGCACCAATTGTCAGGATTACACTCCGTAAGGAGTGTTTTTTTGTCCCTTGGGAAGGCAAAAGCGTATACTTAATCGCATAGGGGGAAAGCGATGAGAGGAGATACACTGCGCAAAGTACTGCCGAAGACCATCCCGGTCTTTATCGGTTATCTCTTTCTGGGGATCGGTTTCGGGATCCTTTTAAAAGAGATCGGCTACGGTTTCTTCGAAGTTTTCCTGATGAGCTTCTTCATCTATGCCGGATCCATGCAGTTTGCGGCGATCTCACTGCTGAAAGCAGGAGCTTCTCTGGGCACCTTTGCCCTGACGACGCTTTTCGTCAACGGCAGGCACTTTTTCTATGGGCTGGCCATGGCTGACCGCTACAAGGAAAAAGGCTGGAGGAAAGCACTGCTGGTCCATGAACTGACCGATGAGACCTTTGCCTTAGTCAGCAGTGAAGAAGATATGACTTCCGAAGAAAGACTGGCAGTATCCCTGCTCGACCACAGCTACTGGGTGCTGGGAAGCCTCCTGGGCGTTGCTTTGGGAACGGCCTTTCCGATCCCCAGCGAAGGAGTGGAGTTCGTGATGACGGCTTTCTTCGTCACCGTCTTTACCGACCAGTGGCTGACCCGCAAGGATCATATCCCGGCTCTCTGCGGTCTCTTTACAGCGATCGTCTGCCGTTTCCTCTTCGGCAGCGGCAACTTCCTGATCCCGACCATGCTGGTGCTGACGGTGATCCTTCTGTTCTGCAGCGGGAGGAAGAAGGCATGATCTACGCAGCGATCGCGGTCACGGCCGCTGTTACCATCCTGATCCGTTTCCTGCCGTTCTGGCTCTTCTCCGGAAAAGGGGAAGTACCGGCTCCGCTGGTGCGTCTGGGAGCCGTCCTGCCCCCGGCCATCATGGCGGTATTGGTCATCTACTGTCTGAAGGATATGCCGCTCCTCGGTCCTTCCCATGCCCTGCCGGAGATCCTGGGGGTGCTGGTGACTTCCGCTTCCTATGTCTGGAAGCGCAACACCCTCTTATCTATCGCCGCCGGTACGCTGTTATACATGGTACTGGTGCAGACCGTATTCTGAATTTTCACTGTATGTTCATTGACATTGAGGATTTTTTTGAGAAGATTGTAGCGGAGGAATGACTCATGATCTCTTTTGAAAGCGACTATATCGAAGGCTGCCATCCTTTGATCCTGAAACGTTTTATCGATACCAATCTGGAACAGTTATCCGGTTACGGAGCTGATCATTACACTGCTGAAGCGACCGCGAAGATCCAGGATGCCTGCTGCGATCCGCTGGCCCAGGTCTATTTCCTGGTCGGCGGCACGCAGACCAACCAGATCGTTCTGGATACGCTCTTAGCACCTTACGAGGGCATCGTGGCCCCGGAGACCGGCCATATCGCCGTTCACGAAGCCGGAGCGATCGAATTCACCGGACATAAGGTCCTGACCCTTCCTTCCCATGAAGGAAAGATCTGCCCGCAGGAACTGGAAGATTACTGTGCCATGTTCTACGCGGACGGCAACCATGAACACATGGTCTTCCCGGGTGTGGTCTTCCTGACCTTCCCGACCGAACTGGGTACCCTGTATAAGAAGTCCGAACTGCAGGAGATCCGTCAGATCGCCAACAAGTACGGCCTGCGGGTCTATCTGGACGGCGCCCGTTTAGGCTATGGCCTGATGAGCGAAGAGTGCGACTGCACGCTGGCGGATATCGCCGCTCTGACCGATGTCTTCTACATCGGCGGCACCAAGGTCGGTGCGCTCTGCGGGGAAGCAGTCGTCTTTACCCACCAGAATATGCCCAAATACTTCGCGACCCGGGTCAAGCAGCACGGCGGCATGGTCGCCAAGGGCAGACTGCTGTCGGTGCAGTTCGATACGCTCTTCACCGATGATCTCTACTTTGAGGAAGCCCGTCATGCCCTGAAGATGGCAAAGAAACTGAAGGAAGGTTTCGAAGCCAAGGGCTACGAGATGACCTATGTCTCACCGACCAATCAGCAGTTCACGATCCTTACGGATGAGGAAGTTGCCCTCCTGCACGAAAAAGGCTTCCGCTTCTCCTTCTGGGAGAACCTGCCGGACGGCAGGACGGTCTACCGCTTCGTGACCAGCTGGGCTACACTGGAAAGCAATCTCGATGCCTTACTGGAGGCATTACCCGAAAGAGAGCAGGCATAGCCTGCTTTTCTTATGGATAAAGAAGCGTATAATAGATTCGTATAACCCGGAGGTAGCAGGATGCGTATTATTATCGTCGGCTGCGGAAAAGTCGGTGCGACCATCATCTCTCAGCTCAGTAAGGAAGGTCACGATATCACGATCGTTGATATCGACCGGGACGTCGTAGAAGAAACGGCAAATGCCTATGACGTCATGGGCGTCGTCGGCAACGGTGCCAGTTATAATGTCCTGAAAGATGCCGGGATCGATACGGCCGATCTTTTATTAGCGGTCACGGACTCCGACGAGCAGAACCTGCTGACCTGCCTGATCGCCAAGAAAGTCGGCGGCTGCAATACGATCGCCCGGGTCCGCAATCCGATCTACAGTGAAGAAGTACGCTTTATCTCCGAAGAGCTCGGTCTCTCCATGATCATCAATCCGGAGATGACAGCTGCTCAGGAGATCGCCCGGATCCTGCGTTTCCCGGCTGCCGTCAAGATCGATACCTTTGCCAAGGGGAAGGTCGAGATCCTGAAGTTCATCGTACCGGAAGGTTCTCTGCTGGATGGCTGTGCCCTGGGAGAGATCAGCAAGAAAGTCAAAGCCGATATCCTGATCTGTACTGTAGAAAGAAAAGAAGAAGCGATCATTCCGAACGGTTCCTTCGTTCTGAAAGCCGGGGACAAAGTCAGTATCGTCTCCTCTCCGGCCCATGCCCGGGAGTTCTTCAAACGCATCGGCATCAATATCCAGAGAGTCCGGGACGTACTGATCATCGGCGGCGGCAAGATGGCTTACTATCTGGCCGAGATGCTGCAGACGACCGGGATCCAGGTCAAGATCATCGAACAGGATGAAGAACGCTGCAAACAGCTGGCGGATTCTCTGCCCAAAGCCCAGATCATCTGCGGCGACGGCACAGATCAGGATGTTCTGCTGGAAGAAGGAGTCACCCGCAGCGACGCTTTCGTCTCCCTGACCGGGATCGACGAAGAGAATATCCTCTTATCCCTGTATGTCCATACCGTCAGCAATGCCAAGATCGTGACCAAGGTCAACCGTTCCGCCTTCAGTGAAGTCATCGCTTCGATGGATCTCGGTTCGGTCATCTATCCCAAATACATCACAGCCGACCATATCGTCCGTTATGTCCGGGCGAAACAGAACGCGGAAGGCAACAGTGTAGAATCTTTATACCATCTCATCGACAACAAGGTCGAAGCCCTGGAATTCAAAGTCCAGGAGAATGCCCCTGTCTGCAATATCCCTCTGGAGAAGCTCTCCATCAAGAAGAACGTCTTAGTCGCCTGTATCTACCGCGACGAGAAGACGATCATCCCTAACGGCAAGAGCGAGATCAAAGCCGGGGATACGGTCATCGTCGTATCCGGTATCCAGGGCTTTCATGATCTCAGCGATATCCTGGAGGAGAAGGCATGAACTTCTCGGTGATCCTTTACCTCCTGGGCAATGTGCTCCTCTTGGAAGGGGTGCTGATGCTGCTGCCGTGTGTGACGGCGCTGATCTACCGGGAACCGCAGGGCGTGATCTATCTGCTGGTCGCCCTCCTCTGCGCATTGTTGGGTTATTTCCTGCGCCGGGGCAGATCACAGAAACTGATCTTCTATGCCAAGGAAGGTTTCGTAGCGGTCGGTCTCTCCTGGATCGTATTATCGCTGGCCGGAGCTATTCCTTTTGTGCTGACCGGCGAGATCCCGTCCTATACGGATGCGCTCTTTGAGACCATTTCCGGCTTCACGACGACCGGCGCCAGCATCCTCCGCGATGTGGAAGCGCTGAGCCATGTTTCACTGCTCTGGCGCAGCTTTACGCACTGGATCGGCGGTATGGGCGTCATCGTCTTCCTGCTGGCTCTTTTACCGGCTTCCGGCGGCTACAACATGAACCTGATGCGGGCCGAGAGCCCCGGACCGCAGGTCGGCAAACTGGTCCCCAAGGTCAGTGAGACTGCCAAGATCCTCTACAGCATCTACATGTTTATCACTGTACTGGAGATCGTCGTGCTGATCGTGGCCGGGATGCCGGTCTTCGATGCCCTCTGCATCTCCTTCGGTTCAGCCGGTACCGGAGGCTTCGGTGTCCTGAACGATTCCTGTGCCTCCTATGCCCCGCATCTGCAGTGGATCATCACGCTCTTCATCATCCTCTTCGGAGTGAACTTCAATGCCTACTATTACCTGCTCCGCAGCAAGAATAAAAAAGAAGCCTTCCAGATCGAGGAAGTGCGCGTCTATTTCGCAGTCATCCTCCTCTCGGTGATCTTTATCAGCTTCAACATCCGTTCCTTCTTTGCGACCTATTCGGAAGCCCTGCGTCACAGCGCTTTCCAGGTCGGTTCGATCATCACCACCACCGGTTTTGCCACCACCGACTTCAACCTCTGGCCGAACTTCTCCAAGACCATTCTGGTACTGCTGATGTTCGTAGGTGCCTGCGCCGGTTCCACCGGCGGCGGCATCAAAGTCTCCCGTATCATCATCTTCAACCGTACGGTCCAGGCCGAAGTCCGGCGCTTCATTCACAACCGTTCGGTCGAGATGGTCCGTATGGACGGGAAATCGCTCGATCAGGATACCGTACGTTCCGTATCGGTCTATCTGGTCGCTTATGTGCTGATCTTCGTTGCCTCGGTCTTCCTCCTGAGTCTGACCGGCACCGATCTGGTCACCGACTTTACAGCCGTAGCCGCTACCCTCAACAACATCGGTCCCGGTCTCAATGCGGTCGGCCCGACCGGCAACTATGCCGATATGTCGCTCATCGCCAAATATGTGCTGATGTTCGATATGCTGGCGGGGAGACTGGAACTGTTCCCGATGCTGCTGTTGGTCGTACCGGCTACCTACCGCAAGAACTAGTCCAGTATCTGCGATACGTCCTGAGAGACTTCCGGATATCCCCGGAGGTCTTTTTTCACTCTGCCGAGCACTTCTCTGACGAGATCATCCGGCAGACTTTCCCGGAAGGCTTCCAGGAGATCCTGACAGTGAAAGGCATAATCTTTTAGATATCTTCCGTTGGCTTCTTTTCTCGCTTCCTGCAGTTCTTTTTCGTTTACGGACTGATCCCAGCGGAAGACGCACTCCTTCTCTCCCTGTCCCTGCGTGCTGTCGATCTGCAGGGAGAAAGCAGGAGAGAAGACTTCGGCCAGGGCGGCATCGATATAACGACAGTAATGGCTGCCGTAGTCTACGACATCATATCTCTTCCAGGCCTGCATCCAGGCACAGACCGCGACCCGGGAGACTGTTTCCTTTTCTTTGCATTCCATCCTCGAGGAATTCTCCTGTCCCTGCATATTCAGTTCGCCGCAGAGCAGGAAACCGAAAAGATCTTCCCGGTCCAGCGCTTTCGCATTCTCTTTCATCCGCAAAGCCCGCCGATGTCCGTAATGACGGGTAAAGACAGCGATGTATCCTTCCGCTTCTTCTTTGCGGGTCTCCTGCAGTCCTTTGACCAGCAGGGCGTAGAGCAGGGCATGGTCCTTGAGAGTCATATTCATAGTTTTATTATAGAGGGGTTTGTTAGAATAGGGAGGAAGAAAAAGAGGTGTGCTTATGCAGACATATCCGAAAACAGGCAAAGAGAATACTGTCGATGCCGTAACGCTGGCGGTGAAGGAAGCGAAGGAGAGAGGTCTCGACCTCCTGATGGCCACGACCGGCGGAGACAGCGTCTATATCGTTCTGGAAGAGAAAGAGAAACAGGGCTACGAAGGAAAGATCATCGCCGTGACCCATGCCTACGGCTTCCGGGAGAAGAATCAGAACGAACTGAGTGAGGAATGCCGTAAAGAACTGCAGCAGAAGGGCGTACAGGTGCTGACCGGCACCCATGCTTTATCTGCCGGGGAAAGAGGGATCTCCTCCGTCTTTAAGGGGAACTACCCGCTGGAGCTGGTCGCCCAGACCCTGCGCATGTTCGGGCAGGGCACCAAAGTCTGCGCCGAGATCGCGCTGATGGCAGCTGATCAGGGTGCGGTCAGAGAAGGGGAGCCGATCCTCTGCCTCGGCGGTACCGGAAGAGGAGAAGATACGGTCATCGTCCTGACCCCGGCTGCTTCCAACCATCTCTTCGATCTGAAGATCAACGAGATCCTGGCCAAGCCGTCCCTCTATGAATAAAGCTTTCAGTGAACTGGAAGAACGCCTGCAGCAGGGCAAGGTCCTCTTAGGGATCGACGGCCGCTGTGCTTCCGGCAAGAGCACCTTGGGCGCCTATCTGGCAGAGAAGTATGACGGAGCCCTCTTACACATGGACGACTTCTTCCTGCGCCCGGAACAGCGGACAGCGCAGCGTTATGCTACGCCCGGCGGAAACGTCGACTACGAACGCTTCGAAGAAGAGATCCTGAAGCCTTACAAGGAAGGAAAAGAGATCGTCTACCGTCCCTTTGACTGCTCGACTTTCACCCTTGGAGAAGAGCGAAGGGTGCCCGATAAGAAACTGCTGATCGTCGAAGGTTCCTATGCCTTCGTGCCTTCTTTGATCGCTTATTACGATCTGAAATTCTTCCTGGATATCGATCCCTCTGAACAGGAAAGAAGATTAAAAGAGCGCAACCCGGAAAAGTGGGAGATGTTCAGAGAGAAGTGGATACCTCTGGAAGAGATGTATTTTTCGCACTATGGTATCGCTTCCAAAGCGGACTATATCCTGAAGATGCCGCAAAATGTCAGCGAAAGCTGATATTTTCTGTTTCCGAAACTGCAGAGTGGACTATAATAGAAGAGTCTTTTATTGGCTGAAACAGGGGTGCTTCAGCAGAAAGAGTACCTCCTGCAGAGGACCTGCAGGGGATTTTCTTTTTTGGTAAGAGACTAGAAAGAAGGACTTATGTTCAAATTCTTCAAGCTGCAGGAACATAACACGACTGTCAGGACCGAAGTCACGGCCGGTATCACGACCTTTATGACGATGGTCTACATCCTGGCTGTCAACCCGAATATCCTGAGTGCCTCCGGCATGGATAAGGGTGCGATCTTTACCGCTACGGCCGTAGCGTCGGCGATCGCCTGCTTATGCATGGCCCTGTTCTCCAACCTGCCCTTTGCGCTTTCGGCCGGCATGGGCTTAAATGCCTACTTTGCCTACACCGTCTGCGGACAGATGGGTTATCCCTGGCAGGTCGCTCTGACGGCCGTTCTGGTCGAAGGTCTGATCTTTATCGTCCTGTCTCTTACCAATGTCCGGGAAGCGATCTTCAACGCCATTCCGAAGACCCTGAAGGTAGCGGTCTCTGTCGGTATCGGCTTCTTCATCGCCTTCATCGGCATGCAGAATGCGCATATCATCGTCGGCAGTGCGACCCTGGTCGGACTCTTCTCCTTCTCGGGCTCCATCACTTCCGGTACTTTCGCCTATGAAGGCATCACCGTCTTATTGGCGCTGGTCGGTACCCTGATCACCGCCTTCTTACTGATCAAAGGTGTCAAGGGATACATGCTGTACGGCATCCTGATCACCTGGGCCCTGGGCATCATCTGCCAGCTGCTCGGAATCTATGTCCCGAATCCGGAGGCCGGTTTCTATTCCCTGATCCCGACCGCTGTCTTCTCGATGCCGGCATCGATGGGACCGACTCTCTTCCAGTTTGACTTCGGATTCGTCACTTCCCATTTGCTGGACTTTGTCGTCGTCGTCTTTGCCTTCCTCTTCGTCGATATCTTCGATACGCTGGGAACGCTGATCGGCTGCGCTGCCAAGGCAGACCTGCTCGATGAAGAAGGCCATCTGCCGGGCATCAAGGGCGCTCTGCTGGCCGATGCCGTCGGTACGACCTTAGGTGCTGTTCTGGGCACTTCCACGATCACGACCTTCGTCGAGTCCTCTTCCGGTATCTCTGAAGGCGGACGCACCGGTCTGACTTCCGTCACCACCGGCTGCTTCTTCCTGCTGGCCCTGTTCTTCTCTCCGCTCTTCCTGACCATCCCGAGCTTCGCAACGGCTCCGGCGCTGATCGTCGTCGGTTTCCTGATGATGCAGCAGGTCGGCAAGATCGAGTGGAACGATATCACCGATGCGGTTCCCTGCTTCATCTGCATTGCGATGATGGGCTTCGCTTACTCCATCTCGGAAGGTATCTCCTTCGGTATCATCTCCTATGTCGTTCTGCATCTGCTGACCGGCAAGACCAAGGATATCTCTCCGCTGATGTACGTTCTGGCCGTCGTCTTCGTCCTGAAGTACATCGTTCTCTAAACCGAAAACAGGAAAGGCCGTATCAGGGGATACGGCCTTTTTTCTATGAAAGAATAGTTCTCCGCAGAGAACTCACTTGATGAACTTCTTCAGGAAGTCCAGGGTATTGCCGATCTTCTCGAAGTCGACCTTGGTGAGATCGATATTGGCGGCTTCCTTCTTCAGCATCTCCAGCAGTTTGTTGACCTGTTCATCCGGCAGATCGAGACCAGTCAGCGCTTCGACGGTCTTGACCGGATCTTCGGAGAGCCTGTTCAGGAGGGAGGGATCCTTCTGGATCTCTTCGGTCAGTTTCTGCAGGACATCGCTTAAAACGACAGGATTCTTTTCAGACATAGGTACATCTCCTTTCGTCTACTGTAACATTTTTCCCTGTCTCTTAACAGGTTTTGCGTTAAGATGGAGTCATGAACTGTCCGCATTTCAAGTCCTGCGGCAACTGCCGTTATCCTTTGGAAGATTACGAAGCTTCTCTGCAGCAGAAGACCGATAAGATCCGCAAGGTCCTGGAACCTTTTACAGTAGGGGAAGTCACGCCGACGGTGACCCCGCTGCATTACCGGCATAAAGCGATCTTTCACTTTGCCCAGAAGGAAGGGAAACTGATCGCCGGCTTTCATCCCGAAGGTTCCGGGAAGGTCTTTCCTCTGAGCGACTGTCCTCTGCAGGCCGGCAGTGCCTGCAAGGTGCTCGAAGATCTGCTGCCGATCTTGCGCAGACACAAACTGACAGCCTATGATCCTCTCAGCAGAAGAGGCTGTCTGCGTCACTTACTGATCCGGGTCTCCCGGGAAGGGAAACTGCTGCTCTGTTTCGTGACCGGCAGCCGGGAATTCTATTCCTCGAAGGAGATCATCAAAGAGATCCGTACCCTGCATCCGGAGATCATCGGCGTCGATCACTGCGTCAATCCCCGTAATACCAGTGTGGTCATTGAAGGGATAGTAAGGCCTTTATACGGGAAAGGTTTCCTGCACGATGAACTGGGCGGGAATACCTACCATATCGCTTCTGCTTCCTTCTATCAGGTCGATCCGCGGATGGCCGAGAAGATCTACGGGCGGGCACTGGAACGTCTGCAGCTGAGCGGAAAAGAGAAGGTGGCGGATGCCTATTGCGGCAATGGCACGATCTCGCTGCTGGCGGCAAAACAGGCGAAAGAAGTGACCGGGATCGAGATCAATCCGGCTTCGGTCGCCGGAGCGAAGGAGAGTGCTCTGCGTAATGATGTACAGAACGTCCGCTTCGTCTGTGCCGATGCTCCGGAATACCTGATGAAGCACTCCTTTGAAGCATTGATCGTCGATCCGCCCAGAGCCGGTCTGACCAAAGAGCTGTGTACTTCCCTGCTGAAGAACGGACCGCAAAGAATAGCCTATATCTCCTGTGATCCTTCTACTCTGGCCAGAGACCTGAAGGTCCTGCAGAAAGCCTATAAAGTCGGTAAGGTCGATCTCTTCGATCAGTTCGCCTATACCGATCATCTGGAAGCAGTCGTCCTGCTTTCACGTCGTTCCTAGAAACAGAGGCAGCATCATGACGTTAGAAGAAGCGAAAGAATTCTATTTCCGGTACAGCGGTCATTCCTTTCATATGGGCCGGGAGGAACCGGAAAAGTACCGTGCTTTCCGACAGCTCTCCCTCAGTGAAGAGACACTGAAGGAATGGGATGAGGAACTGCTGGAGGATCTCTTTGCCGGGATGTGGACCGATCCGCAGAGAGTCTGGATCGTACACGAAAGCATCCTCAGCATCCTCCGCCGGGAGCGCTGCGACACAAAGCGGTACGGGGAGCGGCTCTTCAAAGAGATGGAGAAGATGGACCGTCTGGATCAGTTCCAGAGGGTCCTGATCCTGGAGAATATGGCCGGCAGGAATGCGGCCATGAATGACGGCGGCGTCTTTCTGTTCAGGAAGGAGCCGGGATCGGCGACGAAGATGGATGCGGTCTGCGAGCATCTCATCGCTTCCTGCGGACCTCTGACAGATGACAGAGCCCGGGAAGCGGTGCGCCGCTATCGGATCGCTTATCTCAAATGGGGACCTGTATCGGTCAAAGAAAAGGAGCGATCATGAAATACGGTGAATCGGCATTCGATATCCTCTATCTGCTGCTGGCGGTCGTCAGCGGTGTGCTGATCCTGAACAGGGCAAAAAGCAGAGCAGGGAAGCTGATGGGTGCCGCGACTCTGATCCTGGGGATCGGGGATGCCTTTCATCTGGTGCCGCGGGTGCTGAACTATTTCGTTTCGGCGGACTTTACGGCCGCCTTAGGCATCGGCAAGCTCGTCACTTCGCTTACGATGACCGTCTTCTATGTGCTCATGTACCGTATCTGGCTTGAACTCTACCGGGAAAAAGAAGACAAACGGATGACGGCCTTTGTGCTCTTCCTGCTGGCGGTAAGAGTCGTCCTCTGCCTCTTCCCGCAGAATGGCTGGCTGCAGAACAGCTCGGACATGACCTGGGGCATCCTGCGCAATATCCCGTTCACGTTGCTGGGTTTACTGATCATTCTCCTGTTCTATAAGAAGAGAGGGGAGATCCTTCGCTTCCGCAAGGTGTGGCTGCTCGTCACGCTGTCTTTCCTGTTCTACCTGCCGGTCGCAGTGGGAGCGGGGAAACTGCTGATCCTGGGCATGCTGATGCTGCCGAAGACGGTCTGCTACATCCTGCTGATCCTGACCTTCCTGTTCTATGTGACGAAGGACCGGGAACAGAGATCCTGAGGAAGGGAAAGGGCAACGGTTTTGCGGGCGGGGGAGCCTTCTTCCTGGTCGGTCATCTGCTCTACGACGCAGCTTTCCTGCAGGAAAAGCGGCCTTCCCGCAGACAGGTCCTGCTGTGGCTGTTCCTGTCGGCGCTGATGTTCATCCCGCTGAACTTCCTGCGTTTCCGGCTCAATACCCTGCTGAGCTTCTTTGGAGCCTGGGCTTACTTCCTGATCCTGATCTCTACGGTGGTCTTCTCCCATTCGTTTGAAAAGCTGGTATTCGCGGCGGCTGCGATCTTTGCGGTCAGTGACCGTTTCATGATCCTGAACATCGTCATGAACAGCAGCATGCCCCTGAAGATCCTGGCCTTACTGGTCTATTACGGTTCCCTGCCGTTATACGGGACGGTGCTCTGGAAAAGGAACTATACAGCTGAAAGACAAGAAGATGCTGAATAAGCATCTTTTTTGTCGATCCTGCCGAAAGAAAAGCCCTGTGATTTGCAGGCTGAATAGATTACAATACAGGTACTGCGTTGTTTTCGGCAGTTAACAGAAATGTAAATATACAAGGAGAAGCAGTGCCTATGACGATAAAAGAAATGGAGATCCTGCAGACGGCCCGTATCACCAAAGTAGGGGGAGAAGGGGCTCTGCGTCAGCATTTCCTGGATATGGGAGTCATTCCCGGAGCGGAGATCACCGTGATCAAATACGCTCCTCTGGGGGATCCGGTCGAGCTGATGATCCATGGTTATGAACTGACTCTGCGCCTGGAGGATGCGGCACAGATCGAAGTGGAACTTCTTTCGGAGAAAACACTGAAGGAAGAGAAACAGGAAATGAAGACCGAAACCAGTCACCCCGGTCTCGGTGAAGGCGGCAAATACCACCGCAAGAGCGATACCGAAGTCTACGCCAAGGATGCACCATTGCTTTTCGGTCTGGTCGGAAACCAGAACTCCGGCAAAACGACACTGTTCAACCGGCTGACCGGTGCCAACCAGCATGTCGGGAACTTCCCCGGTGTCACCGTTGACCGCAAGGACGGGAAGATCCAGGGACATCTGAACGTGACGGTGACCGATCTGCCGGGCATCTATTCGATGTCTCCCTACAGCAGTGAGGAGATCGTTTCCCGCAACTTCGTCCTGCACGAGAGACCGCAGGCCATCATCAATATCGTCGATGCCACCAATATCGAGCGGAACCTCTATCTGACCGTACAGCTGCTGGAGATGGACATCCCGGTCGTCGTGGCCCTGAACATGATGGACGAAGTGACCGCCAACGGCGGCAGCATCGACGTCAATGCGATGGAAGCCCTGCTGGGGACCCCGGTCGTAGCGATCTCAGCGGCAAAGAACGAAGGCATCGAAGAACTGATCGATCATGCCGTGCATATCGCCCGCTATCAGGAGAAACCTGTGCGTCAGGACTTCTGTGATGAAGAAGATCACGGTGGGGCCGTTCACCGCTGTCTGCATGCGATCGCCCACCTGATCCAGGACCATGCACAGCGGGTCGGACTGCCGCAGCGTTTTGCCGCCACCAAGGTCATCGAAGGCGATCCGCTGATCGTCGAACAGCTGCAGCTCGATCAGAACGAAAGTGAGACGATGGAGCACATCATCACCCAGATGGAGAACGAGAGGGGACTGGACCGCAGCGCGGCGATCGCCGACATGCGTTTCTCCTTCATTCAGAAAGTCTGTGAACAGACGGTAAGGAAACCGGTCGAGAGCCGGGAACGTATCCGCAGCGAAAAGATCGACCGTTTCCTGACCGGCAAATACACTGCCATCCCGGCCTTTATCGGGATCATGGGCCTGGTCTTCTTCCTGACCTTCAACGTGATCGGGGCCTGGCTGCAGGGCCTGCTGGAGAGCGGCATCTCTGCGCTGAGCGCAGCGGCGGATCAGGCGCTGAGCGCAGCCGGGGTCAACGAAGTGATCCACGGACTGATCATCGACGGCATCTTTGCCGGAGTCGGCAGCGTCCTCAGTTTCCTGCCGATTATCGTGACCCTGTTCTTCTTCCTGTCCATCCTGGAAGACAGCGGCTATATCGCCCGGGTCGCTTTCTTCATGGACAAGTTATTGCGCAAGATCGGCCTCTCCGGCCGCAGCATCGTGCCGATGCTGATCGGCTTCGGCTGCACGGTACCGGCGGTCATGTCGACCCGGACCCTGCCCAGTGAACGGGACCGCAAGATGACGATCCTGCTGACTCCCTTCATGAGCTGCAGCGCCAAAGTCCCGATCTACACTTTCTTCGTGGCTGCTTTCTTCCCGCGAAACGGCTGGCTGATCATCGTCGGTCTCTACGTGCTGGGGATCATCACCGCGATCCTGATCGCCTATGTCTTCAAGGGCACGCTCTTCCGCGGTGAGGCTGCCCCCTTCGTCATGGAACTGCCCAATTACCGCATGCCCAGTGCTGCCAACGTCATCCAGCTGCTCTGGGAAAAGGCCAAGGACTTCCTGCAGCGGGCTTTCTCGGTCATCATGGTCGCAACGATCGTCGTCTGGTTCCTGCAGTCCTTTGACCTCCATTTCAACCTGATCAGCGATTCCCGCACCAGCATCCTGGCGACCATCGCCGGTCTCCTGGTGCCGCTGATGCGGCCGATCGGTCTGGGTGACTGGCGGATCTGTACTTCGCTCTTCAGCGGTTTCATGGCCAAGGAGAGCGTTGTGGCGACGATGCAGATCCTCTTCGGTGAAAACATTCAGAGCGTACTGAGCACCCTGACGGCCGCATCTCTGCTGGTCTTCACCCTGCTCTATACGCCCTGTGTGGCTGCTGTCGCCTCGGTCCGCAGAGAACTGGGCCGGAAGTGGGCCTGGGCCGTCGTGCTCTGGCAGTGCGCCGTAGCCTGGATCGTGACCCTGCTGGTCAGGATCATCCTGATCCTGCTGGGGGTGGCCGGATGAACGTCTGGGATCTTTTGCTTAGTGCACTGCTATTGGCAGCTGTTGCGCTGGCGCTGCGTCACAGCCTCCGTCTGCACAGAGCAGGAAAGTTCTCCTGCGGAGGAGACTGCGGCAGCTGTCCGCTGTCCTGCAGACGACCGAAAGCATCATAACTGTCTATAAGCCGGCTGGAGGGTTTGCCAAAGCCGGCTTTGTTGATTAAGATGGAAAAGTCAGAAGGAGAATGCATGATGTCCAAAGCGAAAGAGATGATGGAATTCATCGAAAAGAGTCCGACTGCCTTTCAGGCTATTGCCAATATTGCCGAGAAGTTTGATAAAGCCGGTTTCGTCCGGCTGCAGGAGAGTGAGGAGTTCTCCCTGGAGAAGGGGAAGTCCTACTATCTGACCCGCAACGGATCTTCGATCCTGGCCTTCCGGGTCGGGGAAGAACTCTCGGAGCCTTCCTTCAAGGCAGCAGCCAGCCATTGCGACTGTCCGGCCTTCAAGGTCAAGCCCAACGGCGTCATCGCCGCCGAGCACTATGCCCGTCTGAATACCGAAGTCTACGGCGGGGCTTTATTCACGCCCTGGTATGACCGCCCGCTGTCGCTGGCCGGCAGACTGGTCGTCAGAGAAGGGGAGAAGATCTCCGCAAAGCTCTTCGATCTGAAGAAAGATTTCGCTGTGATCCCTTCCTTAGCCATCCACATGAACCGGGAAGCCAATCAGGGTTTCGCCAGCAATCCCCAGAGCGATCTGCTGCCGCTGGTCAGTGAACGCAAGGATTTCGATCTGCGCAAGTATCTGGCGAAAGAAGCACATATCGCCGAGAAGGATCTGCTGTCCTACGATCTCTATCTCTATCCCCGTCAGAAGGGCTTCTTCTTCGGAGAGAAGAAGGAATTCCTCTGCAGCCATCATCTGGACGATCTGGCCTGCGCCTATACCTCTTCAGAGGCTTTCCTGAGCACGAAAGACGAAAAAGGCATCAATGTCTATGCCTGCTTCGACAACGAAGAGGTAGGCTCCTTAACGCGTCAGGGAGCAGCTTCCGACTTCCTTTCGGCAACCCTGGAGAGGGTCGCTGCAGCTCTGGACCTGAACTACCGCAGTGTCCTGGCCCATTCGATGATGCTGAGCTGCGACAATGCCCACGCTGCTCATCCGGCTCATCCCGAGAAGAACGATCCTACCAATCACTGCTTCATGAACCAGGGCATCGTCATCAAGTACAATGCCAACCAGTCCTATACGACCGATGCGCTCTCAGCTGCTGTCTTCGTCTCCCTGCTGGAGAAAAAGAAGATCCCTTACCAGTACTTCACCAACCGCAGCGACCTGCGCGGAGGCAGTACATTAGGCAATATCTCCAACGGTCAGGTATCCCTGCTCTCCCTGGATATCGGCATGCCCCAGCTGGCCATGCATTCTCCTATGGAGACGGCCGGCAGCAGGGATGTCGACTACATGATCGAAGGGATCGAAGCTTACTATGCTGCCCATCTGCAGCTTACGAGCGACATGAATTACGTTCTTTCCTGAACGGAGTATAATAAAAGTAGTTTCAAAGGAGGAACATGACGAAGTCAGGCGGAATATTTGCCTCGCTCTTCGGAGGTTCCGAACAGGAGATCCTCCTGAAAGAGCACCATCGCGTCAGCCGCGAAGAAGCCTACGACGATGTCGCAACGGTTTATTATGACATCTGTCTGCCTTCCGGACTGAAAGTCGGGACCCTGGACCTGCGACTGACGATGAACGACTACATGTACTATTACGGTCATATCGGCTATCATGTCTACCGTTTCTATCGGGGACACAGCTATGCATATAAGGCCTGCAAGAAGGTCTTTCAGATCGCCAAGGAAGAATTCGGGATGGAAGAACTGATCATCACCTGCTGTCCCGATAATCTGCCTTCTCTGCGTACACTGGAGAAACTGGGCGGGGAACTTGTAGAGACCGTTGACGTTCCCCGGCATCATGAACTCTGGCTGCGGGGAGAAAAAGTCAAATGCATCTTTAAATACAAACTATGAGACTCTTCGGTTGGATCCAGAAATTTTTATTCAGTCGCTTCTTTATGGCCTTAGTCATCATGATCATGCAGGTGATCTGGGTGGCTTCTTTTGTATTTGCGGTCTATAACCGGCTGATGTACCTGCAGTACGGCTATGCCCTCTTCTACCTGATGAACCTCATCCTGACGGTCTATATCCTCAACCGCAACAATGACCCTTCCTACCGCATGGCCTGGATCGTCTTCATCAACATCCTGCCGGCTTTCGGAGGCCTGCTGTATCTGTTGTTCGCGAATCATAAGATCCCCAAAAATCTGGGCAATGAACTGATGTATCAGCTGACCCTTTCCCGGGGCGTATTGAAAGTGAATGAACAGGATATCCCGGAAGAAGAGGTAGCTTCCCATTTCCGCTACCTGCAGAAATATGCCTATTATCCTTATTACCGGAATACTTCCCTGCAGTACTTTGCGACCGGGGAAGAGTGCTTTGCGAAGATGAAGGAAGACCTGCAACAGGCGAAACATTTCATCTTCCTGGAGTTCTTCATCGTCAAGGACGGAAGGATGTACCAGGAGATCCGGGAGATCCTGAAACAGAAGGTCGAAGAGGGCGTTGAAGTCTACTTCATGTACGATGACGGCGGATCGATCACGACGACCAACTTCAATGCCAGCAAGGACCTGTCCTCGATCGGCGTACATACGGCGGTCTTCAGTCCGGTCTCGGTGCTCTTCCTGCTCCTCAGCAAGACCAACAACCGCGATCACCGAAAGATCGTGGTGATCGACAATGAGGTCTCCTATGTCGGAGGACTCAATCTGGCCGATGAATACATCAACGAGATCTCCCGTTTCGGTTACTGGAAGGATACGGCGGTGAGACTGGAAGGGGAAGCGGTACGCTCGCTGACGGCTGCCTTCATCCAGCTCTATGATGCCTCTTCCAAAGAGGATATCTCTTACGAGAAGTATACTTCCTATCCCTGTAAGGAGATCAGCAGCACTTCGCTGGTACAGCCGTTCTCGGATTCGCCGATGGATGAGGAGGATGTCGGACATACCGTACATCTCAACCTGATCAATGCGGCCCGTAAGAGTCTCTATATCGAGACTCCCTACCTGATCATCGATCACAGTCTGCAGACAGCTCTGATCAATGCGGTCAAACGAGGGGTCGATGTAAGGATCGTCATCCCTCATATCCCGGACAAGAAGACCGTCTTCATGGTCACCCGGGCCAATACGGTCCCCCTGATCCGCAGCGGGGTCAGAGTCTATGAATACACCCCGGGCTTCATCCATTCCAAGATGATCCTGGTAGATGGGATCCTGGCTCTGAACGGGACCATCAATATGGATTTCCGTTCCTACTATCTGCACTATGAATGCGGTGTTTTAAGCGCTTATGATCCGGAGATCACCAGGATGGCCGCTGACTTTGAGGAAACGGTAAAAGAAAGCGAAGAGATCACGGTCGAAAAGATCGAAGATACGCCCTTTGCGGTCATTGCCGCCCGGGCCTTCTTCTCGGTCTTTGCGCCGCTGCTGTAGGAGGAATATGAAAAAGATCGAAAGTATCCGGGAAGTCGTTGTCCGGCTGAAGATGGGAGAGAAGGTCTGTCGGAACCGGGAAGACGTCTTTGCCTGGCAGAAAGAAAAAATAACGGAATACCGCAAGGGATCCCGTTTTGTGATGAGTCTGGAAGATTTCCTGGAACTGTACGGCCGGGACACTTTCTTCGAACTGGAAGAGAGCGGACCGGAGATCGACAGCGAGAAGGATGAAGAATACTACCGCTACTATCACAAGTAGCGTTTCGGTTCGCCGTCCTTGAACAGCAAGCCCATGCCGGCGCCGGAGAGACCTCCGACGATATGGGTGATCTGGGAGATGCTGTCGTTGGCGGTGAAGCCGGTGTAGATCTCATTGCCGATCCAGAAGAGGGCAACCACGATCAGGGTGACCGGGATGCCTTTTTGTTTACCGGTAACGGAAGCTAACAGGATGAAGGCGAAACAGACGCCGCTGGCTCCTAAGAGGGCAGTCGTGCTGATGAAGTTGTGCAGCAGTCCGGTGACCAGAGCGGTGACCAGGATGATGGTGATCAGGTTCTTGCCGTATTTCTCTTCGAGGATCGGCCCTAACAGCAGGATATAGGTCATATTGGAGACGAAATGAGAGAGGCCGGCGTGACCCAGCACATGACCGAAAAGGCGCACATAGGTCAGCGGATCAGCCCAGGAAGAGCGATAGGTGCAGAACAGCAGGGAAGTGGAAGCCCCGTTGGTCAGATAGTGCAAGCCCAGCACGGCAGCACAGAGGGCGGCAAAGCCCAGAGTGATCGGGGCATTCAGATAGACTTTGGTTTTCATGTTGCTATTATTGCACAAAAAAGAGGGAAAGTTTAGAATGTCTGTATGAAAAAGAAAGTCGCTCTGGTCCTGGAAGGCGGAGGCATGCGCGGAGCTTATACCGCTGGCTGTCTCTCCTGGCTGGTCGATCAGGGTCTGGAATTTGACGGGAATTACGGGATCTCCACCGGTGCGGTGCATCTCAGTTCTTTCCTCATGAAGAATAAGCAGTACCTTTACGATTTCTCTACCGACTATATCGCCGATAAGAAGATCGTCGGACTGCAGCCTCTTCTGCGTGAAGGAAGTATCGTCGGCTACGACTATATCTTCGATCATCTCTTCCCGGAGATCTTTCACTTTGATGTGGAGAAACTGCGGGAGAGCGCGAAGGGCCGCATCGCCAAGATCGGCGTCTACGACCTTTCCGTGCAGAAGACCGTCTACAAGGAACTGCAGGACATGGATGAGCACTACCGTTATCTGAAGGGAGCCTGCACACTGCCGATCATCGGCCGCATCGTTCCCTATGAAGGCGGGAAGTATCTGGACGGCGGGATCACCGATATGATCCCGATCGAGGAAGCGGAAAGAGACGGCAACGACCGGTATCTCGTCATCACCACCAAACCGGCCGGCTATGTCCGCAAACCGGCAGGCTTCTTCCTGCGCACCCTGATGCGTCTGACTTACCTGCAGTATCCCCGGATCGCTGCGGATTATGCCGTCCGCCATCTGAACTACAACAAGCAGATCTCTCTCATCGACGCTCTCGTCGAAGAGAAGAGAGCCGTATACATGCTTCCTTCCGAAAAGGTCGATGTCAGCCGCTTACGCGGTGACAAAGCCGACCTGCGCCGTCTTTATGAGCTCGGACGCAGCGATATGGAAGCCCGCAAAGAAGAGATCTTTGCCTTATTCAATGAATAGACCGGAAATCCGGTCTTTTTCGAAAGGAGTCCTATGAAGAAGAACGACCGCCAGTATCTGTTCCTTCTGGCAGCGGCAGCCATCCTGCTGCTGTCATACCTTATGCCGGAAGGAGGTCTCAGCCGGGAAGCCCATCTGGTCTTAGGCATTTTCTTTGCCTCGCTGACGATGTGGATCACGATCGCGATCGACTGGCCGAGCCTGATCACGCTGCTGCTGATCGGCTTCCTGCCGACTTTCGGCTTCTCCAAGACCCTGCAGAGCGCCTTCGGCAACTCGACGGTCGCTTTCCTGATCTTTACCTTCATGCTGGTGTATCCGCTCTCGCAGACCGGTTTCGTACGCCGCTGCACGATCTCTTTCATCACCAACCGCTATGCCCGCAGAGGGCCCTGGCAGTTCGTGACCTTCCTGTTCACGGCTGTCACCCTGATGGGCTTCTTCATCTCGCCTTCGGTGCTCTTTGTGGCCTTCATGCCTTTCTTAGAGGACATCTGTCAGGTCCTGGGCATCCGCAAGGGCGGAAAGACCGGAAATATGCTGATGATGGGAACGGCTTTCTGCATCTCGATGTCTTCGGGCATGACGCCGATCGGACACGTCTGGCCGACTCTGGCCATGGGCTATTATGCTTCGGCGACCGGGGAAGCGATCAATCAGTTTCAGTATATGGCAATGGGCATCCCGGTCGGGATCCTGCTGCTGATCGCTCTTCTGCTGATCTTCCGTTTCCTGTACCGGCCGGACGATCTCTCTGCGATCGACCCCAACAAGGCCGAAGTCTTCAAAGACAGTATCGAACCGGCGGACCGCCGGGAGAAGATCATCCTGGCTGCAGTCGCGCTGACGGTCTTCCTATGGATCGTTCCGGGCCTCGTCAAGGGGATCTGGCCGCAGTTCTATGCCACGGTCAACGCCTGGACGACGGCGATGCCGCCTCTGGTCGGCTGCATCCTGCTCTTCATCTGCCGTGATCAGGGCAGACCGATCCTGAACTTCCGGGAAGCGGCTTCCAAGGGCGTGCTCTGGGGAGCGGTGCTGATGACCGCTTCCGCAACGGTCCTGGGCAGCTGCCTGACCAATGCCGATATCGGCATCAGCGACTGGCTGTCCTCTCTGATGGGTCCGGTCGCCGCTGCCTTGCCGGTCACGGTGCTGATCCTCTTCTTCGTGACCTGGACGGTCCTGGAAACGAACTTCTCTTCCAACATCGTTACGACGACCGTTGTCTCTGCCATTGCCTTAAGCGTCTTGCTGGCCTTCCCGAAGGGAAGCGTCAGCGTGGCAGCCGTTCTCTGCCTGATCGGCTTCGGCGCCGGGATCTGCAATATGACTCCGGCCGGACAGAGCACAATCAATACCGTAGCCATCGGTTCCGGCTGGACCGATACCCGTTCGATGTTCGTATGGGGCGGGATCTTCGCGATCGCAGCGATCCTGTTGCTCTCCTTCGTCGGTTATCCATTGGCTGCGATGCTGATGTAATACAAAAAAAGACTCGGCAGAGTCTTTCTTTTTTTAATTGGGGCGATTGATGGGACTCGAACCCACGAATGCCAGAGCCACAATCTGGTGTGTTAACCAGCTTCACCACAACCGCCATCGCATTGATTATTCTACACGTTCCTTCCGGAAAACGCAACAGGGAAATTTCTGGCACTCTCTGAGCAGGACTTTTTCTTCATTCTTCCATGGAAAACGCGTATAATTACATTTTGATTAGGAGGCAATACCATGGCGTACCGCATCGGATTTGACGTAGGAAGCACAACGATCAAAGCCGTCGTGCTGAATGAGAAAGGGGAGATCTGCTACAAGAGCTATGAGCGGCATCTGGCTCAGGTCCGGCAGAAAGCCCTGGAGAAGATCGTTGAACTGCGCCGTTTTACGGAAGAGCCTTTTACGTTCGCTTTCAGCGGTTCCGGTGCGATCGGACTCAGCGAAGAAGGCGGACTGCCTTTCGTACAGGAAGTCTTTGCCTCCGCAGCTGCTGTACGCAAATACTACCCGGAGACCGATGTCGCGATCGAACTGGGCGGCGAAGACGCCAAGATCCTCTTCTTCCGCGGCAGCATCGAACAGCGCATGAACTCCACCTGTGCCGGCGGCACCGGTGCCTTCATCGATCAGATGTCGACCTTGCTGAACATGTCGCTGGCCGAGATGAATGAAGCCTCCCTCAACTATCATCGTCTCTACCCGATCGCCAGCCGCTGCGGTGTCTTTGCCAAGAGCGACATCCAGCCTTTGATCAATCAGGGCGTTGACAAATGCGATCTCAGCGCCAGCATCTTCCAGGCTGTCGTCGATCAGACGATCACTTCTCTGGCCCAGGGCCGCCGGATCGAAGGGAAGACCCTCTTCTTAGGCGGACCGCTCTATTTCCTGAGCGGACTGCGTTCCCGTTTTGCGCAGACCCTGAAACTGAAGGAAGAAGACATGGCCGTACCGGATACGGCGATCCATTTTGTCGCTCTGGGCACTGCCTTATGTTCCGACAGGACCTATACCCGGGAAGAACTGGAAGCCGAACTGCAGAAACTGGCCGATGCGCCGGCCAAGCTTTCGGAAGCCGAACCGCTCTTCCGTACGGAAGAAGACTATAAAGAATTCCTGGAACGCCATCAGCGTCATGACGTCGAGCGCAAGCCTCTGTCCGGATACCACGGCAGGACCTATCTCGGCATCGACTCCGGTTCCACCACCACCAAGCTGGTGCTGTTAGGAGAGGACCATGAGATCCTCTATGAATCCTATTCCTCCAACCGGGGCAATCCCCTGGATGTCGTACTGGAAGATCTGAAGGAGATCTATAAACAGGCTCCGGCCGATATGAAGATCCACGGCGCTTTTGCGACCGGTTACGGCGAGGAACTGATGAAACATGCCTTCCATCTCGACGGCGGTGTCGTCGAGACGATGGCTCACTATACCGCTGCCCGGCTCTTCAATCCGCAGGTCGATTTCATCATCGATATCGGCGGACAGGACATCAAGTGTTTCCGGATCCGGGAAGGGCATATCGATGATATCGTCCTGAACGAAGCCTGCAGCAGCGGCTGCGGCTCCTTCATTGAGACCTTTGCCCGGTCGATGGGCTACAGCAGCGAAGAGTTTGCGACGCTGGGCCTGAAGTCCCAGCATCCGGTCGAGCTCGGCACCCGCTGTACGGTCTTTATGAATTCCGGCGTCAAGCAGGCGCAGAAGAACGGTGCGACCATCGAGGATATCTCGGCCGGTCTCTGCCGTTCCGTCGTCAAGAACGCCTTATACAAGGTCATTCGGGCCAAATCGAAGGATGATATCGGAAAGAACGTCGTCGTACAGGGCGGCACTTTCCGCAATGATGCGGTATTACGCTCCTTTGAGCAGGAGCTGGGCTACGAAGTGATCCGTCCCTCGATCGCCCACCTGATGGGCGCTTACGGAGCGGCTGTCTATGCCCAGACTCTTTCCAAAGGGCAGAGCACGATCCTGAAACAGGAAGAACTGGAACACTTTACCCATACTTCCCGTTCGGTCATGTGCCAGGGCTGCACCAACCACTGTTCCCTGACCATCAATAAGTTCGCGGACGGTTCGACCCTGATGGCCGGCAATAAGTGCGACCGCATGCTGCCGGTAGGACAGCGCAAGGAACAGCTGCCTGATCTCTACAAGATCAAGACCGCCATGCTGGAGGAAGAGAAGAAGAAGTATCCGCACGAGAAACAGCTCGGAATGCCGCTGGTCCTCAACAACTACGATCTGCTTCCTTTCTGGAATGCCTACTTTGATGTACTGGGCTATGAGGTGGTCTGGAGCTCTCCGACCACCAAGACCATGTATCATAACGGTCAGCAGAACATCCCCAGCGATACCGCCTGTTTCCCGGCCAAGGTCGTTCACGGTCATATCGATGAACTGCTGAAGAAGGGGATCAAGGTCATCTTCTATCCGGCCATGACCTACAACATCGATGAACATCAGTCGGACAACCACTACAACTGTCCGCTGGTCGCCTACTATCCGGAAGTCATTGCCGGCAATACCGAATTCGAAGAGACGAAGTTCCTCTATCCGTACCTGAACTTCGTAGATGAAGAGACCTTCTCCCGGGCTGTCGCCCTGCATTTCCGCAAGGCCGGGATCCCGCTCGAAGAAGGGAAACTGAAGGAAGCTTTCGCAGCCGGTGCGAAAAACTATGATGCCTTCTTTGCCCGTCTGGTCGAAGAACAGCAGAAGGCGGTAGCCTTTGCCCGGGAGCACGGTCATCCGATCGCGCTGCTCTGCGGCCGGCCTTACCACCTCGATCCGCTGATCAACCATCAGATCAACCAGCTGCTGACTCAGCTCGGCTTCGTCGTGGTCAGCGAGGAAAGCATCCCTCGTCAGGCTCCCCACAAAGTCCACGTCCTGAATCAGTGGACCTATCATGCCCGGCTGTACCAGGCGGCTCACTACTGCATCGAGAATCCGGATACCGAACTGATCCAGTTGGTCTCTTTCGGCTGCGGCATCGATGCGATCACCTCTGATGAGGTCAAGGATATCCTTGCCAGCAAGGGCAAGTTCTATACCCAGATCAAGATCGATGAGATCGATAACCTGGGTGCTACCAAGATCCGCTTACGTTCCATGAAGGAAGCTGTAGCGGAAAAAGAAGGGAAGGGCTTATGAGCGACTACGCGAAATTCCTTCCGGAGATGAAAAAGACCCACAGGATCCTGGTCCCCAGCATGCTGCCGATCCATTTCAAGCTGCTGACGCCGATCTTCGCCAAGAGCGGCTATCAGATCGAAGTCCTGCAGAACGAAGGGGACAGCGTCCGGGAAGCCGGTCTTTCCCACGTCCACAACGATACCTGCTATCCCTGTCTCCTGGTCGTCGGTCAGATGATCGATGCCCTGAAGAGCGGGAAGTACGATCTCGATCACACGGCTCTGGCCATGACCCAGACCGCCGGCGGCTGCCGGGCCAGCAACTATATCTCCCTGTTGAGAAAGGCTCTGAAACAGGAAGGCTGGGAACAGATCCCCTGTCTCTCCGTCAACTATGCCGGTCTGGAGAAGGACTCCTCCATGGAGTTCACTCTGGATCTGGTGCTGCGTCTGGTCTACGGGGTCCTCTACGGGGATGCTCTGCTGTGGCTGAAGAACCAGGTCAAACCGTATGAGACGGAAGCAGGAGCGACGGACCGGACGATCGATCAGATCTGTGCCGATCTGATCGAGGACTTCTCTTCGGCCCGCTACCGTCAGTCCAAACGCATCTACCGGGAGATGATCCGGCGGCTGAAGAACGTTCCGCAGGACCGTTCACAGAAGAAGATCCGGGTCGGTGTCGTCGGGGAGATCTATATGAAGTACTCTCCGCTGGGAAACTCCCATCTGGAAGATTTCCTGATCGAAGGCGGTTTTGAACCGGTGCTGTCCGGGGCGATGGATTTCGGTCTCTACTGCATCCAGAACGAGTTGGTGGACTACGAGTACTACCATATGCACAAGAACCACCGCTTTACTTTCGGCACGGCCAAGAAGATCATCATGGCCATGCAGAACGTCTTCCGCCGGGAACTGCAGAAGGACGGCACGTTCTATCTGCCGGACAACTTCGAGGAAGTCTTTGCGAACGGACATGACTATATCTCTCCCGGCGTCAAGATGGGAGAAGGCTGGCTGCTGACTTCGGAAGTCGTGACCCTGATCAAGTCCGGTGTCGACAATGTCATCATGGCTCAGCCCTTCGGCTGTCTGCCCAACCATATCGTAGCCAAAGGCATGATCCGCAAGATCAAGGATCAGTATCCGGATGCCAATATCGTGGCGATCGATTTCGATCCCTCGGCCTCCAAGGTCAACCAGGAGAACCGCATCCGGCTGATGATGTCCAATGCCCGGCTCTCGGAAGAAAGAAAAAATGACCATCAATGATGGTCATTTCAGAGCGTTGACAAACTGCCCTTCCAGATAACAAAGATATTATCCCGAATAAAAAGTGGGAGAAACAATGCGTATACCAAGGGAATATGATGGTTAGATCCCATTATTAGTGCTTATAAGGTGCAAAAGTGGT
>JAFWEP010000036.1 GCA_017512885.1 Erysipelotrichaceae bacterium | reverse complement strand
ATAAGCATGAACAGGTAAAGCATTGAGATAATTGCCTGACAATCAGCCCGAAATAAAAACCGTCCTATATAGAACGGATTTTCATAATGCGCATTTATAACTATGCCAGTTTCTGTTGACAATCCTTAGCGAGTTTCTTATGTAGAACAGACAGAAAATGAAATTGCAGAAGAAACAACAGGAGATGAAGAAACTCCTCTTTCTTCTGAAGAAACAGAAGAAACAGAGATCACAATAGACCCTGTTATTGAAGTAGTAGAACCTGCTCCTGCCGAAGAGAAAGAGGAAGAAGAACTTCCTGCAGATACAGAAACTGCTGTTACTCCAGAACCTATAGAAACTCCTGTAACTGATGAAACACAGGAGACTCCTGTTCCGGAGATCATCGTAGAAGAGGCTTCTCTTCCTACTGAAGAAACCCCTGCAGAAGTAACAGAAGCTCCTGCAGAATCCGATCTTCCTTCGGAAACAGAAGAACTTTTAGAATCTCCTGTACCTACGCTTCTTCCTGAAGAAACAGAAGGATCTGAAGAAGAAACGACTGAAGTCTTAGAGGAAGATCTTCCTCTGCTTTCTGTTGCTCCCTTAGCTGCTAATGAAGCTCCCTTATTGACGGCTACCGGTACAGAAGGGGAAGCGTATGCGATCCTGACAGATGAAGGAGAACTAATATTCTTTAGGGATACAACTACTTATACTAACGGTGAAATCTATTCTGTTGTTTTAAATGGCGTTCATTACTCAGGAACAGTATATTCGAATGTTGAAACTAGTTACACTGCACCTAGATATTTGCCTTGGTATCAAAGCATGTCCCTCATTAAAACAGTAAGAGTCGCATCGGGCTACATAATTAGTCCTATGAGTATGAATTACTGGTTTGATAGTGCACGCAAATTGGAGGCGTTCTACGGCGACGGGTTTGATACCTCAAAAACAAGAAGTCTGAGTTCGATGTTCGCGTATTGTACTTCTTTAAAAACAGTGGATCTTAGCAATTTTGATATTTCGTCTGTCCAGGACATGAATAGCATGTTCTACTATTGTTCTTCTCTGTCTTCACTGGATCTCAGTTCATTTGGGACGGCCGATTTTAGAAGTATTAATTCATCACATGTAAATGAGATGTTCTATAATTGCTCATCTCTTACATCCTTGGATCTCAGTTCTTTTGACACTACCAACGTCAAGAGGTTGTATAGGATGTTCTATAATTGCTCATCTCTTACATCCTTGGATCTCGGTTCTTTTGACACTGCTGATGTTACAGATATGTCTTATATGTTCTATAACTGCTCTTCCCTGACTTCTCTGAATATCAGCTCTTTTGATACTTCAAAAACCACCGACATGAGCGATATGTTCAATAATTGTTCCTCTTTGACTTCTCTGGATCTCAGTCATTTTGATACCTCCAACGTTACGAACATGAGCGGCATGTTCAGTGGTTGTTCTTCCCTGACTTCTCTGAATATCAGCTCTTTTGATACTTCAAAAGCCACCAACATGAGCAGTATGTTCAACAAGTGTTCCTCTTTGACTTCTCTGGATCTCAGTCATTTTGATACCTCCAACGTCACAAGCATGATCTCATTGTTTGAAGGCTGCACTTCCTTGCCCTCTCTTGACATCAGTTCTTTCGATACTTCGAATGTCACATATATGCGGTACATGTTTCAGAACTGTTCGTCTTTGATTTCGCTGGATCTGAGCGGTTTCGAAACTTCCAAAGTCACACAGATGTACAACATGTTCAAAGGCTGCACCTCCCTTTCGCTTTTGGATATTAGTTCTTTTAACACATCTCAAGTCACAGATATGAGTTTAATGTTCTCTGATTGCCCACAACTTAAAAAAGTGGCATTAGGCGAACAGTTTACAGTTTGGTCCAATAATGCATATTTATGCGGCGATAGTTCGATACTATGGAAGAATGGAACTTTAATCAAAACGGGAGAAGAGTTATATACAGATTACAAAAACCACAATCTTGAGTGGAACGGAACCTGGGTGAGGTATATACCAGCAGTTACTCTTTCGCTGGATAAAGAATCGATTGATTTGTATAACGGAGAAAGCACGAAACTACTACTTACAATCTTGCCTGAGGATGCTGATCAATCTGTTACTTGGATTTCCTCCGATGATAGTATTGTTATAGTCGATCAAGAAGGAAATGTTGAAGCGATCAGCAACGGAACAGCTGTGATCACAGTTTCTACACTGGACGGTTCCGGCGTTTCCGCCTCTTGCAAGGTAAATGTCTATACTCTGGTATCATCGTTAGCGTTTAGTAAAGAGTCTCTTTCTCTGCATACTCCTCTTAGCGAGATCTTAGAGCCGATCATTCTTCCAGAAACAGCTACAAACAAAAAACTGACCTGGTCTTCTTCCGATCCTGCTGTCGCAACTGTCGATCAGAACGGCAAGATCACTGCAGTAGGCAGCGGCACGGCTACGATCAGTGTCACAACGACAGACGGCACGAATCTTACAGCCAGCTGCGAAGTTACGGTAACGACCCTGGTCAGCAATATCTCTTTAAATAAGACAAACCTGTATCTGTTCACCGGAACGAGCGAGACGCTTTCAGCTACGGTCTTACCGGATACGGCATCCGATCAGACACTGACCTGGTCTTCTTCCGATCCTGCCGTAGCGACTGTGGATCAGGATGGCAAAGTCACGGCCGTCAGCGAAGGCACCGCAACGATCACTGCTACCGCAAATGACGAAAGCGGAGCCAGTGCTTCCTGCGAAGTGCTCGTGCCTACGCTCGTTAGTTCTGTGACCCTGAACAAGGATGAACTGAGCCTTCATACCGGTGAGAGCGAGAAACTGGAAACTACAGTATTGCCGGCATCTGCTACCGATCCTTCTCTGACCTGGTCTTCTTCAAATACCTCTGTAGCCACTGTTGACCGGAACGGCAATGTAACAGCAATCGGCAACGGTACCGCGGTGATCACCGCATCAGCAAACGATGAAAGCGGACTTTCGGCTTCCTGCAGCGTAACGGTAACGACTCTGGTAAACAAGATCACTCTGGATAAGGCAAAGCTGTATCTTGATGTGGATCAGACTGCTATGCTGTCTGCTGCAGTTTTCCCGAACACAGCCTCAAACAAGGAACTGGAATGGTCCTCTTCAGACGAAACAGTTGCGACCGTTGATCAGACCGGCAAGGTCACGGCGGTAAATGTAGGTACAGCCGTAATCACTGTAATCGTGAAAGACGGATCGGATGTATATGCCGAGTGCAATGTCTCGGTACGTATTCCTGTTACTTCGATCGCTTTGGACAAAACTTCAGAAACCGTGTATATCGGTGATACGCTGACTCTAACTGCGACAGTATCACCGGAAACAGCAACTGATAAAACAGTGACCTGGTCTTCTTCCAATACCTCTGTAGCCACTGTCGATCAGGACGGGAACGTTACAACGAAAGGTGTCGGAACGGCTACCATTACCGCGACAACGAATGACGGAACGAATCTGAAGGCATCCTGTCAGATCACAGTGAAACCTATCCTGGTCTCCTATGTATCACTGAATGAAGAATCGATCGCTCTGACTTCCGGTTCTTCCAGAACATTGACGGCTTCTGTCCTTCCTGCCGATGCGACGACGAAGACAGTTTCCTGGTCCTCTTCCAATACCTCAGTAGCCAGAGTTTCGAGCAGCGGAACAGTCACTGCGGTCGGCAATGGTACGGCAGTTATCAAAGCGACGGCGACCGACGGTTCCGGAGTCTTTGCGACCTGCGAAGTAACCGTAACGACGCTGGTCAGCGGCATTACTCTCAGTAAGACTTCCCTGTCCCTGCATCCGGAAGAAACATTCAAACTTACGGCAACGATCTCGCCAAGTACTGCCTCCAACAAAGCGCTCACCTGGACAAGTTCAAACAAGTCCGTAGCGACCGTTGATGAAAACGGCAATATCACGGCTTTAGCCAACGGTACCGCCGTGATCACTGCTTCTACGATCGACGGCTCCAATAAGAAGGCTTCCTGCACGGTAACGGTAGTTACCCCGGTATCTTCTATTGAACTGGATCAGACTTCCTTAGCTCTCACAAAGGGAAACAGCGAAACACTTACGGCAAGCGTATCTCCTGAAGATGCCTCCGATAAAGAGATCGTCTGGTCTTCTTCCAATACCTCAGTGGCTGCTGTCGATCAGAACGGCAAGGTCACCGCGGCAGGTAACGGCAACGCTATTATTACCGCAAGCGCCAAAGACGGAAGCGGCGTCTACGCAGAATGCGAAGTAAGTGTTACTACCTTAGTATCTTCCCTCTCTCTGAACAAGACTTCCTTAGTACTGGAAGAAGGAAACTATGAGACCTTACGGGTAACGGTAACACCTTCTACTGCTTCAGATAAAACGATCAACTGGTCTTCTTCCGACCGCAGTGTAGCCAGAGTAGACAATACCGGCAAGGTCACGGCCGTCAAAGCCGGCACTGCCGTGATCACGGCTTCTGCTGCTGACGGTTCCGGTGCAGAGGTGAAGTGTACCGTAACAGTCGAAAGTGTCCTCGTCTCTTCAATCTCTCTGAACAAGACATCCTTATCTCTCTATACCGGGAACAGTGAAACACTGACGGCAACGGTCTTACCGGAGAATGCCTCTGATCCTACCGTCACCTGGTCTTCTTCCAATACTGCAGTAGCTACAGTCGATCAAAATGGCAAGATTTCTGCTCATAGTGTTGGTACTACAACAATCACCGCCGTTGCCAATGATGACTCCGGTATTTCCGCTGCCTGCGAAGTAAACGTTGTAGCTACACCTGTTGAAGGTATTACCTTAGAACAGGAAGAACTAGCTTTGAAGATCGGTTCCTCTTTCGCCCTCTCCTACACCGTCCTTCCCGAAACAGCCACCAGTAAGGAAGTCTCCTTCTCTTCTTCTGATGAAACAGTCGTTACTGTAGATGAGAACGGCAATATCACAGCAGTAGGAGTAGGGGAAGCCGTGATTACCTTAACAGCTGAAGACGGTTCCGGTATCACTGCTGAATGTACGATAACCGTAGAACCGGTCTTAGCAGAAAGTGTCTCTCTGGATAAAGAAACTGTATATCTGCATCCGGCAGAGAATGAACAGGTAAGTGCTACGGTCTTACCGGAGAACACCACAGATAAATCTGTTGTCTTCACTTCTTCTGACGAAGCAGTAGCCACTGTAGATGAAGAAGGCAATATCACTGCAGTAGGTAATGGTGCTGCTACTATCACTGCCACTACTACCGACGGCAGCGATCTCTCTGCAGAGTGTACGGTTACTGTTACGACCTTACTGCAGTCTCTTCATATCGAAGAAGAAGAAGAGATCTCCTTACATCCGGGAGACACTATCGGATTATCCCTGAGCTATGAACCGGAGACGGCTTCCAATAAGGAAGTGCTCTGGAGCAGTAATGAACCTTCTGTCGCTTCTGTTGACCAGAACGGCGTGGTCACCGCAATAGGCAACGGTACTGCAACTATCAAGGCAGTATCTGTAGAAAACAGTGAGATCACTGCTGAGGCTACAGTCACTGTTACAACCCTGGTATCCTCACTGACGATGGCGGAATTGCTTACTCTGCCTCTCGATGGAACCGAGATGCTTACGGTGACCGTCCTGCCGGAAGACGCTTCAGATAAGAGCCTGAGTTATTCTTCTTCTGATAGTGACGTTGTGATCGTAGACGATGAAGGCAATCTCACCGCTATAAGTGAAGGCACTGCTACGATCACCGTCAGTACGCTCGACGGCAGCAGCATCTCTATGAACTGTGAAGTCACAGTTGTGTCCCTGATCCGTGAGATCACTCTGGACAAAGATCACTTAGATCTCTATGCCGGGGACAGTGAATATCTGAGTGCAGAGATCGATCCCTGGAATGCTGCTGATCAGTCACTGCTATGGACCTCCTCCAATGAGAAGGTCGCTACTGTTGATGAGAACGGTCTGATCACTGCTGTTGGAAACGGCACTGCTTTGATCACGGTCACTGCTGCTGACGGCGGTGGTGCCTATGCAGAGTGCGAAGTCACCGTTACGACTCTGGTCACTTCCCTCAAATTATCCAAGACCACCCTCTCCATGAATACCGGCAAGACCTATACCTTAAAGGCTACGATAGCACCTACAGATGCCTCCAATAAAAAGCTCACCTGGAAGTCTTCCGACACCAAGGTCGCAACCGTAGATTCTAACGGCAAGATCACGGCCAAAGGAAACGGTACTGCTACGATCACGGCAACCACTACAGACGGCAGCAAGCTCTCTGCTTTCTGCAAGGTCACCGTCACGACCCTGGCCACTTCCGTCAAGTTAAACAAGAGCTCTGCCGAAGTGACCTTAGGCAAGACCTTGACTCTCAGCGCTACCGTATCTCCCACTGCCACCTCCAATAAGAATGTGACCTGGAAGTCTTCCGATACAAGTATCGCTACCGTCAACAGTAAGGGCGTCGTTACCGGCAAGAAGGTAGGAACGGCTACCATCACGGTCACCACTTCCGATGCCGCTAAGAAGACTGCTACCTGTACGATCACGGTAGAACCCTCTAAACCGGTATTAGTCAATATCTATAACTCCGCCAAGGGTGCTGACTTACGATGGAAACCGATGGCCGGCGTAGATACCTTTGAGATCATGCGCAAGTATAAGGGCACCTGGTATCCGATCAAAACAGTTCATACTTCGGAACTGAGCAAGGACGGCGGCAACTGGAAATACATCGATACCGAAGTTGCCGGGGACTACGGCGGAGGCTATATCTATTCCGTCGCTGCCTATAACAGTAAGGGCGAACTGGTCTATGATACCAGAGGTCTGGCCTTCTACCGCTTAAAGGAACCGACGATCACTTCCGCCAAAGCCGAAGGCACCGGCTCCATCCGGGTCACCTGGACTAAAGAGACCTGTCAGGGATACGAAGTACAGTACTCTACCGACGGCGGCAAGAGCTGGATCAAATACGAACAGGTCACTTCCGGTTCCACCACTTCCCAGCTCATCACCGGCTTAAAGCCCGCTACTACCTACATCTTCCGTGTCCGCTGCCAGAAGACCAATAAGGACAGAGGTACGGTCTGGTCTCCTTACTCTCCCTGGAAGAAGGCTACGACGGCTAAGAGTGCGTATCCACGTGCGAAGGTCTATGACTATGATTCCTACGGCAACCGCACAGATACCGGCAAGATCCGTCTGAGTGCCGGTGAGATCCGCTCCTGGCTCGTCCCGATCGAACTCACTGCCTCCAGCTGGAAGAACTATTTCGAGCTCTACAGCTATGAAGTGATCAATAAGGATGCCTTCGGAGAGATCACTTCCCGCTATACAAACTATGTCATCCGGCCCAAGAAGCCCTATATCTGGACTAAAGAATCGGCTCTGCGCATCGGGGCGGGAGGCAAATACATTACTGTTTCCGGTTACGGCACGGTCTACGTAAACAAGGAGACCAATGAATATAGTAAGTATTATGGAAAGTACTACATCTCCGGCTATGTGAATGAAGTGTATACGCAAGTCTACTTCGATTCTCTGAATGATCTGACCTGCAGTAAGGCACAGGGTTATGTCTACCGGGTCGATATCCCTTCGCAGTTCATCTATAAAGATACGGTGAATAATCCTTCGGATTACCAGGACCGCTGGTCCAGCAATGACCGGGTCTATATCGGCAAGGATTGGCATGATGACTATAACTGCACCTACAGCAGCGACTATTCCAGCCGCACCTGTGAAGGAGGCTTCGGCAGCGCTACAAACGTCACTCTCTACGATCTGGCACAGAACCTCTTTACGGCAGACGGATGGCTGAAAGACTGGAAATAGTCTCTGACTCTGAAAGGCATCTATCAAACAGTCTTTCTGTCAGGCGATCATCATTGCCGGACATTCATAACATTCATCATCAGCATACAGGGACTGGGTGACCGGTCCCTGTATCTTTGATCAGTCTCACATAAACAAAACCGGGCAAATAATTCTAATAAAAGAGGGGTATATTCTCATGAAGAAGATCATTGCTTGTATGTCTGTGCTGCTGATAGTGATCGGCAGTTTTGCTGTCGTGCCGGTTCAGGCAGATACGACTTATGGCCTGAATCAGACCTGGCGTGTCGCCGGACAGTGGGAATTCAAGGTCACGAACGTTCAGACTCACGAAAAGTGCAACCAGTATTCTACAGAAGAAGGGGAACAGGTAGTGATCATCACTTACCAGTATAAGAATACTGGGTATAAGGGCTCTTTTGTGGACCTTTATATGCTTCCTTCCGAAGTATATGACGAATACGGCAATGCTGCTTCAACGTATTCCTGCACGCATATATTGCCGAATCACGAACTGAAGATCAACGGTACTTCGATCATTACTTCAATGGCATATATCCTTCCAAAGACCAGCAAGTCGATCACAGTTCATATGGAAAAATATACAGATGCGCGATCCAGACAGAGCGCAGACTTTAAAGTGAATGTCGGTTCTTCTGCCCCGACTTACGTATGGAATACCAGTCATATAGCCGGTGCCGGAGACTATGACTATAAGAATAATGAGACTTGGAGAGTGGCCGATAACTGGGAACTGACCGTGACCGGGGCACGAACACATCAATTATGCAATCAGTTTTATGACGGGCTCGGCGAGCAAGTCGTTCTGATCGATTACAACTATAAGAATATCGGATATACCGGAAAATCGATGGGATTGTACATCAATCTTGACCAGGTATACGACGAATTCGGAAATGCTGCATCTACCTACCCCTGCACACACGATGCCTTCCCAAAAGAACTAAATGTCAAAGGAACAAGCTGCAGTGCATCGTCAGCTGTGATCCTCCCGAAGACTTCCAAATATATCTTCGTGACTTTTGAAGAATACGATAAAGACATCAATCGTCAGGAGGTCACTTATGTCGTTTCGATCAACGGCACTGCTGTGCCTGAAAAAGCACTGGTTTCTTCAGTGAAACTTTCGAAGACTTCGCTGACCCTTACGATTGGCAAGACCGCAACACTGACTGCAACAGTTTCTCCCTCGAATGCTTCCGATAAGAGTGTTTCCTGGACTTCTTCCAATACATCTGTAGCCACTGTGGACAGTAACGGCAGGATCACCGCGATCGGAGCAGGAACCGCAACGATCACGGTAACTGCAATTGACGGAAGCGGCAAAAAAGCTAGTTGCAAGGTGACGGTCAATGCCAGCGCTCCGAAACTCGTAGCGATCTACAATTCCGCTAAAGGTGCGGATATCCGCTGGAAACCACAGGCCGGCGTTACGACCTATTACCTGATGCGCAAGTATAACGGTGTCTGGTCTGATGTAAGACCGCTCCCTGCTTCATCATTGACCAAAGACGGCAGCAACTACAAATACATCGATACGGAGATCGCCGGAAACTACGGGACCGGTTATATCTATTCGATCGCTGTTATGTCAAACGGCAAGCTGGTCTATGATACCCGCGGGCTTCCGTTATACCGTCTGAAACAGCCGACGATCAGCAGTATCACCTCTACCGCTAAAGGCACCGTGACCTTGACCTGGACCAAAGAGAACTGTCACGGCTATGAGATACAGTATTCTTCTGATAACGGCAGTACCTGGACCAAATACCCGCGGATCGACAGCGGAACAACGGTATCGCAGACGATCGGAGGTCTGGATCCCGGCATCAGATATGCCTTCCGGATCCGCTGTCAGAAAACGAATAAAGACCGGGGAACGACCTGGAGTCAGTACAGTGCCTGGAGGAGCGTGACCGTCTCTTCAGGCCAGAGCAGCAGTTCTTCTTCCAGTCAGAGCAGTAGCGGATCCTCTTCCGGTCAGAGCAGTGGAAGCTCCTCTTCTGGAAGTTCCAGTTCAGCGACCGTATTCAATGACAGTTCAACGGTCTATTACGTCAGCAGCGGTTCGGTCTACCATCTCTATTCCGGCTGTCGTTCCCTAGCCAGGTCAAAGAATATACATACGACGACATTGGGAGAAGCGAGAGCCATGGGCAGATCGCTCTGTAAGAACTGTCAGAATATGAGTCATTAACGACAGGATCCGGATCATTCCGGATCCTGTTTTCATCAGTGAAACTTTACTGCAAATATAAAGAATCAGATTATAATAAAACTATAGGGGGTCCTTTATCCTATGAAAAAGATCATGACGCTGCTTTTCTCTATACTCCTGTTAACAGGAGTCTTTGGTGTGATGCCGGTACAGGCAGCCACGACCTATGGTCTGAACCAGACCTGGAAGGTCGACGGACAATGGGAATTCAAGATCACCAATGTCCAGATCCATGACAAGTGCAATTCTGAAGCTGCTGCCAAAGGAGAACAGGTCGTCATCATTACCTACCAATACAAGAACATTGGTTATGATGATGACTATGGACTCATAATGAGTTTGAATCGGGTCTATGACGAGAAGGGGAAGGCTGCCGAAGGGTATCCATGCGGGCATGTGATCTATAGCCAACACCTGAAACTCAAAGGTACTACACAGACCGCCTCAGAAGCTTTCGTCCTGCCTAAGACGAGCAGGAATATCAAGGTGCACGTTGTACAATGTACGGACAACTACAAGACGATGAAGACAGCTGATTTCAG
Source organism: Erysipelotrichaceae bacterium (assembly GCA_017512885.1). GTDB lineage: Bacteria > Bacillota_I > Bacilli_A > Erysipelotrichales > Erysipelotrichaceae > RGIG5669. The sequence goes on along the minus strand of JAFWEP010000036.1, from coordinate 12,161 downwards.
AGTTCCGGTCAGTACAGCAAAGCCGACATACAGTTGGAATACCGCACATTTCGCCGGAGCCGGTGATTATGATCTGAAGAGCGGTCAGACTTGGAAAGTCAGCAACAACTGGGAACTGACCGTTACCGGCGCTTCTTTGCATTCCTTCTGCAATTCGTACTATGACGGTCCCGGTGAACAGGTCGTCTTGATCCGTTATAACTATAAGAATACCGGTTTCCAGGGTGAATCTTTAGGGTGGTATTCCGGGCTCTTATTATGGCCGGAAGCCGTTTATGATGAGTTCGGTAATGCTGCTGCTTTTTATCCCTGCACCCATCAGACGGACCCGAAAGTACTGTCTGCTAAAGGAACTTCCTGCAGCGCTTCCGTGGCTTTCGCCCTGCCGAAAACTTCCAAGTATTTCTATGCGTCATTCCGTCTTGAGGACAATGATGGCAGGAGCCGAAGTGCGATCTACCAGATCCCACTCAAAAGCACTTCCGGTACGCTGGCTAAATCAGTCAAACTGAACAAGACATCACTTAGCCTCAGCAAGAATAAGACAACGAAACTGATCGCTACTGTCTCTCCTTCCAATGCCTCCAATAAGAAAGTATCCTGGCTCTCTTCCGATGCGGATGTAGCTCGTGTTGACAGCAAGGGCACCGTAACGGCGACCGGTATCGGCAACGCTACGATCACGGCGATCACCGAGGACGGCTCCGGCAAGAGAGCTACCTGTACAGTCAATGTTCCGGGCAGTGTCCCGACGTTGGTCACGGTCTACAATTCTGCCAAGGGAGCGGATATCCGCTGGAAGCCTCAGAATGGGGTAAAGACCTACTACATCATGCAAAAACTCAACGGCATCTGGTCCTGTGTGGCACCGGTCAACGCATCCTCACTGACCAAGGAAGACGGAAACTATAGGTATATCGATACGACGATCGCCAGGAATTACGGGCAGGGCTATATCTACTCCGTAGCCGTCATGGCGAATAATCGTCTGGTCTACGATAGCCACGGTCTGCCGCTGTACCGTCTGAAGCAGCCTACGATCACCTCTGTCACTGCCAAAGGCAAAGGTGTAGTGGAAGTGAAGTGGACCAAAGAGACCTGTCAGGGCTATGAAGTCCAGTATTCTTCCGACAACGGTAAGACCTGGCAGAAAGCCAAGGAAGTCACTTCCGGAACGACGGTCTCACAGAAGATCGGCGGTCTTACGAAAGGAACGACATACATCTTCCGTATAAGATGTCAGAAGACCAACAAGGACAGAGGACGTACCTGGAGTCAGTACAGTTCCTGGATGAAGTGTGTGGTGAAGTAATATTCGTTTCGAATGAACAGAAGCCGGTCGTCCGGCTTCTGTTTCCTATGGTTGTCTTAGAGCATCATCGGGAGATAAAAACATCTATAAAGATCAGCAGATCCGTTAATAATATGTGCGAACTGTTGCCTGTTGTTGAATGAACTGTATGTCTGATCTGTTTCTGGAGCAATATTGGTATGTTCAGAAAGTGTTATCTTACTGTATTTCTTATATTTCTGACAGGTCTCTCATGTCTGGCGATCAGTCAAAAGAATGCGCTTCATGTCGATGAAGTCTGGAGTTACGGTCAGGCAAACAGCCTTGCCGGTTATGACCTGGATGTAGAAGAGGGGAAGACCTATGAACCGGCAGGAGATGTCGTATACGGATACCTGTCTGCTTCACCGGATAACACGTTCAATTACCGGATGGTCTATGAGAATCAGAAGAACGACAACCATCCGCCCTTATATCATATTCTGCTGCATACGATCTGTTCGTTGTATCCGGGAACTTTTCTTATGCCTATGCCGGGGCGATCAACGTTCTGTTCCTGGCCCTGACTTTTCTTATTGTTGATAAACTGGCAAAAGAGCTGACAACGGAAAAGGCTGTCGTGGCTGTAGATGTCATGTTTGTTTTAACGAGCGGGATGTACTCTCTGGCAGCTTTCTTCCGTATGTATATCATGGCCATGTTCTGGTGTACACTGCTGACGTATTTGCTGCTGCATCATTTAGAGAAAGAGAAACTGACAAAGAAGTTCTTTCTGCAGTTTGCCCTTATCGTGACTGCCGGAGCCTTAACCCATTATCACTGCATTCTATATGAAGTACTTATCTCTGTCGTATTCTGTCTGATCCTTATCAGAAAAAGATCCTATTCCGATCTGTTGAAGTATATCCTTGCCTCTGCTGTCTCGGGGATCTCGACAGTCTTGCTGTTTCCGCCGATAATTCAGCACCTTTTAACAAGCCGAAGAGGAAAAGAAGCTTTCGCGAATCTGAGCTCTTCGTTTTCAGGCTATCCGCAAAGGGCCATAGAGTACCTGCGATTGGCAGATACGTATCTTTTCGGAAGACTGTTGGTCGTCATTTTGGCAGGTATCCTTCTGCTTCTTATGTTGCAGTCCAGACGCAAAACACCGGTTGTTGCAGCAGAACAGAAGGAGAAATATATCCTCGCCCTTGTCCCCACTCTGCTGTATTTCCTGTTTATCTGCAAGACTGCTCCGTATCTGGATCATCGTTACATGACCCCGATATATGCTGTTCTGTTGACGGCCGTTTTCGCTTTCCTTTTTGATCTGCTCTGCTGCTTTGAGAATAAGAAACGGATCTTCCTTATGATCCTGGTCATATTAGCAGTCTGCGGAAATGGTCTGAGGCTCAACGATTGGAAATATCTGCGGTATAAGGAAACACACAGACTAACGGAATTCGCCGAAAACAACCGTGATCTGGATTGTGTACTGATCTACCCTGTAGAAAGGCTCTACGGAAATGCACACGCTGCTTTTTCGATCATTAAGGATTATCGCAGCATAACCTTTGTGCGGGAGGATCATCTGGAAGAACTGCTGTATGGTTCAGAACTGATCGATAAGCAGGAACTGGTCCTGCTTGTGCCCGGAAGAAAAACGGAGATCATGGAGGAGGTACTGAAGCATTGTCCGAAAATGAATGACAGCACCCGTTTAGGAATGTATATCTATTCGACGGTCTATCATCTTCATCCGTGAAATGTCCGAGTGTGTTGTTAATGACATTTCACCGGAACTGAAATCACGCTATAATTAAAAAGTATACACTTGAATTTGGAGGCATATATGGTACGGAACGTAACGGAATACCTGGATGAAACAGCAGCACGCTTTGGCAGTAAAACAGCATTTGCAGATGAAAACAGTTCACTGACATTTGCGGAATTAAGAGACATGTCCCGCCGTATCGGCACAAGTCTCCTGAAAGATACAGTTATCGGCACGCCGATCGCCGTATGTATGAATAAGACTCCGGAAGCGATCGCTGCCTTCATGGGCTGCGTTTATGCAGGCTGTGCTTATGCTCCGGTCGACGTGACGATGCCGGAGAAACGGATCAGTCTGATCCTTTCAACTCTGGACAGCGGCATCGTGATCGCGGATGAAGACGGGAAAGCCAGACTGGACAACATCGGTTTCGAAGGGAAAGTACTGTTGGTCTCTGAACTTCGTCAGGCGGAAGCAGATGAGAAAGCGCTGGCGGCTATTCGTGAAGATCTGACGGATGTCGATCCGGTCTATATCATCTTTACTTCCGGTTCCACCGGTGTACCCAAAGGTGTAGTGCTCAGCCATCGGGCAGTCATCGATCTGGCGGAATGGATCTCAGAAGCACTGCACTTCGATGAAACGACGGTCTTTGGCAATCAGACACCGTTCTATTTCGATGCCTCCGTGAAGGATATCTACAGTACTCTGCGCAATGGGGCAACGATGCACATCATCCCCCAAAAACTCTTTGCCTTCCCGACCCAGTTATTCCATTATCTGAACGAAAAGAAAGTCAATACCATCCTGTGGGCTACTTCTGCCATCTGTATGGCCGCCAATGAGAAGGCATTCGAAAAAGAGACACCGCAGTACCTCCGGATGATCACCTTCGCCGGAGAGACTATGCCGGTCAAACAGTTCAATTTCTGGAAGTCCAAAGTCCCCAATGCGACCTATGTCAATCTTTACGGTCCGACGGAAGCTGCCGTTGACAGTATCTATTATGTCGTTGACCGCGAATTCGCAGATGATGAAGCACTGCCGATCGGTCGTCCCTGCCGGAATGTCGGGATCCTGATCCTGAAAGGCGATGAACCGGTCAAGGGTCAGGAGACCGGTGAGATCTGCATCCGCGGTACGGCACTGGCCAACGGTTATTACAACAACCCCGAAAAGACTGCTTCTGTCTTTGTACAGAACCCTCTGCAGAAGGCCTATCCGGAACTGATCTACCGGACCGGAGATATGGGCTGGTACAACGAAAGAGGGGAGATCATGTTTGCGGCGAGAGAGGATGACCAGGTCAAACACCGTGGGTATCGTATCGAACTGGGTGAGATCGAAACAGCACTGAGCAGTCTGGACGGTATTGAGAGATGCTGCTGCCTGTTCAACAAGGAAAAAGACCGGATCGTCTTTATCTATAAGGGAAGTCTGGACAGAAAGCAGATCATGCTGGAACTAGGCAAGTTACTGCCTAAGTACATGTGGCCGAATGACTATCATCAGATCGAAGAGTTCCCCTTCAATCTGAACGGCAAGATCGATAAGGTCAGACTGAAGGAAGAGTATATCAATGGAACGAATTCCTGATTACGAGACCTATCAGCAGCTGAAGGCAGATGCGAAGGCTGACGGTTTAAAGACGAGCAATCTGTTCATGCTGCCGGATGGTCTGAAAGAGCGTATTGCCGCAAACAAGCTGTTATATGCAAGAACAGATGACTATCTGCTGATCGCAGAAGACGAAGGATCTTTTTATCGCTGCTATTTCGATCTGGATCCTGATAAAGAGATCAATAGAACGGTATCTTTGGATAAAGATGCTGTGATCGAACTCCCGTTCAGTGGTGAATTAAAAGAAAAACAGGAAAAACAGATCCGCCGTTTTCGGGAACTGGGCTTCGTACTGGAAAGAGAAAGCTCTGAGATGCAGCTGAATGTGGAAGATCTGAATGACCTTCCGGAAACTGCCTGTGAGTTTGCCCGGAAAGGCGAAGGGAACAGAGTCAGAGAACTGCTCGTGGAAGCTTTTGATCCTTTGTTTGCTTTCCTTCCTTCTGTGGAAGAGATCGAAGAGAAGATCTCCAAAGGTTCTGTCTTTGTGATCCGCAGAGAAGGGGAAGTGATCGCTGTTCTGAACAGCACAGTGATCAAGAACAGTGCAGAGATCTCACATTTGGCAGTCGATAAGCGTTATCGAGGCTGCGGCAGCGGAGCACTGCTGGTCAATGCTTTCCTGCAGCACTATCGGTCGGATGTGCGCAGTTTCCGGCATTGGGTGGATATCCACAATGAACCGGCTGTAAGGCTTTATGAACGCTTTGGATATCGATTCGGCATGCGTAAAGCAAATGAATATACCAGAAGAAAGTGAATTCCCGAGAGGAATCATGTAATATAGATAAGTAACCAACAGGAGGAATGAATATGGATAAGATCTTAGAGATCCTGGAAAGCGTACGCGCTGATGTTGACTTCAGAAACGAGAAGAAACTGATCGACGACGGTGTGCTGGACTCCTTTGACATCATTTCGATCGTCAGTGAGTTCAATGATGCCTTCGATATCGAGATCAATGTTGAAGATCTGGAACCGGATAACTTCAACACGATCGAAGCTATGAAGGAACTGATCGATAAACTGCAGGCAGAATAGATCCAGCACAAAGGCGGAAAGACGCGAGGAGCGTCTTTCCGTTTTAGGGTTTTGGATGTTGTTTCAGAATCCGAAATCAGAAGGAAACGTGTTGTGCAAAAAGCTCGGTATATAGGAAAAACGGCCATATTCTTGTTGATATTGATGATATCTGTATCCCTGGTCCAAGGGGTTTTTTCTGTTGGCAAAGGCCAGGTCCACTCACGGGAAGTGGAGTTTTCAACTGAAAAACCAGGATCTCTGGATGCGGTCTATATCGGGTCGAGCCATGTACACAGAAACTTTATTCCTTCCGTCGCCTGGGAAGACTATGGCATAACAGTTTTTGATCTTTCACACAACTGGATGCCTCATACAGCTTTAAAGTATCGGATCATAGACGCGAGGAAGACACAACCTGACGCATTATATATCATTAATCTGAATGCTTACCGAAAAACTGTAGATACGGTCGAGGCACTTCACTACAACCTTGACTATATGCCCTTTTCGTTGAATAAACTGAAAATGACTGCTGAAATGTGCAGGATGGCTGACATTAGCGGTCTGGACGCTTTGGAGTTTTATCTCCCGGTCATCCGGTTTCATGAACGTTGGTCGGATCTTGAGACAGAAGACTTCATACCGCCGAATTACGGTTATAAAGGGGCTTACTATAGCAATGAGTTCATGACAGCCGTTTTTGATAATACAAAGAATCACCTGATCTACAATGATGAAGATCAACTCTCAGATGGCCGCAGAGATTCCCTGGAAGATCTTCTGGACTATTGTGATCAAAACAACGTGAAGGCTCTGTTCGTGACGGTTCCGATGTTTTTTGTAAGCAGCGAATACTCTGCGATCTTGCAGGCAGAAGAAATAGTGAAAGAGCATGGTTATGATACCTTGAATCTGATCGATCCGAAAGATGTTGGGATCGTCAGTTCGATCGATTTCATGGATACCGGTCATTTCAATATTCATGGAGCGATAAAATACACTGATTATCTTTCACGTTATCTGATCGATCACTATGGGTTCGAAGACAAACGAGGCCAGAAGGAATATGCCAGCTGGGATGAATCGATCGAAGAGTATAATGAAAAGCTTCTTCACTATATCCTTCCTTTTGAAAGGGAACATCTTGCCAGAGATTATGATCTGATGATCCCAGACCTCTCCGGGATAAAGATCGAGGATCATAACATAGTCTTCAGCTGGTCAGTAACTGACTCCGCAGAAGCTTATGAGATATACCGTAAAACGGACTCTATGGAAAAGATGAACTGGGAATATCTGGATACTGTCAGTGCTGCAACTACCAAATACACAGACAAGGATCTTGAGAGCGGTGTTACTTATACGTATACTGTAGTGCCGGTCAGAAGAGCCTCGGGGCAGATCATTTATGGCAACTTTGACTATAGGGGCATTTCTATAGTGTTTGAATAGAACTTCGGTTATGAGATCAGCAAGCAATCTGAAAGGAGGTGAGTAACATGACGATCGTATCTTTGCCGTTTTTTATCCTGGTCGCAGCGACCGTGTTATGTTACTACATCGTTCCCAAAAAATATCGCTGGCTGGTCCTGCTTGCTGCCAGCGGGCTCTTTTACTGGTTCAACAGCGGTATCCTGCTGCTGGTATTGGTCACGACTTCTCTCGTCACCTTCCTGATCGGATTATGGATCGCTAAGATCCAGGAAGCGCAGCAGAAGCATCTCGATGACCATCCTGATCTTTCCCGCGAAGAAAAAAAGAAGGAAAAAGAAGCCGCTAAAAAGCGTACCAAAAGAGTCTTGCTGCTGGGGATCCTGCTCGTGCTCGGTGCCCTTCTGGTGCTGAAGTATGCGAATTTCTTTATCGACAATTTCAATAGCCTTGCAGCTGCCGTACACGCAGAAGGAACTCTTCCCCGGCTAAACCTGCTGCTGCCTTTGGGCATCTCTTTCTATACACTGCAGGCCATTGCCTATATGACGGATGTTTATCGGGGGAAACAGAAAGCAGACAGGGATCCGGTCAGATTCCTGCTGTTCATGTCTTTCTTTCCTCAGATCGTGCAGGGGCCGATCCCCCGTTACGGGCAGTTGGCAAGTCAGCTGTATGAGGGACACGAATTCGATTATAAGAAACTGACTTTCGGTGTTCAGTTGATGCTGTGGGGGCTGATGAAGAAGATCGTACTGGCAGATCGTCTGGCTATGCCGGCGAATCAGCTGTTCGGTCATTATGAGAACTACAACGGGCCGATCCTTTTCGTGGGTTCTTTGCTTTACGGTCTGCAGGTATACTGTGATTTTTCCGGAGGCATGGATATTGCCAGAGGTGTTGCCCAGATGCTGGGCATCGATCTGGAGAAGAACTTCGATCAGCCTTATTTTGCTTCTTCGATCGAAGATTTCTGGCGCAGATGGCATATGACGATGGGCAGTTGGATGAAGGACTATGTCTTTTATCCGCTTTCTCTTTCGAAGACATTTACTAATCTGGGACGGAAGAGCCGGAAGGTCTTCGGTACTTTTGTCGGGAAACGGCTCCCCTCATTTCTGGCCATGTTTATCGTTTACTTTCTGGTCGGATTCTGGCATGGACCGAACTGGAAGTATGTAGCCTTTGGTCTCTGGAACGGTCTCTTCATCATGTTTGGGATCCTGATGGAGAACGTATATAAGAAAGCGCGCGAAAAGTGCGGGATCGATGAAGGATCGATCAGCTGGCGTGTCTTCCGGATGGTCCGAACACTGTTTGTAGTGACCCTTGGCCGTTATTTCTCCCGTGCAGATGACTTCACATCGGCGGTCCAGATGCTGAAGAGGACATTCATCAACTGGTGGGATCTGTCTTTCCTGACAGAAGGGAAACTGCTGAACATGGGATTGAACAACGCCAACTGGTACCTGCTGCTGGCGATGATCCTGCTTCTGTTCTTCGTTGATCTTCAACATGAACGGGGCATCAGTTTCCGGGAAGTCATCGCCCGCCAAAGCCTGATCTTCCGCTGGGGTATCTATATCGGTACGGTCCTGTTTCTGCTGATCTTTGGACTGTACGGACCGGCATATGACGCTGCAGCATTCATTTACGGACAATTCTAGGATAAGATAGAGAAATGAGCGAAACGAAAGAAACAAAAACGTTCACGAAAAGAATGATCACGAAAGTGATCGTCTTCGTCGTTCTCTTCTTTATTCTTCTACATACGATCATGGGTGTTTTCCGGATCGATGACTACTCTATCTATTCCCGGGAAAATGGGTTTAAACAGGAAAGGGAAAATACGCTGGATGCCGTCTTTATCGGTGCCAGTCCGGTATTCTCTTTCTATGAAGCGCCGTTGGCATGGAGAGATTATGGCATCTCCGTATTCACCTATTCTTTTCCTTCTCTACAGCCCTGGGCGGTGAAATACCGCGTGATCGAGGCCAGAAAGACACAGAAGGACAGTCTATATATCATCAGTCTGAATACCTTCAAGAGAGACCTTTTTACGGTACAGGTGATGCATCGGAATCTGGACTATATGCCGTGGTCGCTGAACAAAGTCCGCCTGTTTGCGACACTGGTTCAGAAAGGGAATTTCAGCCCCGCAAAAACGATGGAATTTCTTTTCCCGATCATTCAGTTCCATTCCCGGTGGTCAACGATGACTTCCAAGGAATTCGTTCATCCGGTCGATGGCCTGAAGGGTGCTTATCCTCATAATCCCTTCCTCCGCGAACATCTGGATGCGACAGGCATGGCAGTCATTACTGATAAGAGAGCAGAAGTGCCGGCAGAGCAGAGAGACGCTTTGATCGACCTGATGGACTATCTGGAGAAAGAAAATATCCGTACTCTCTTTGTCACCTCACCGCAGATCTACGATGAAGAAACTGCTGCACAGATGAATACCTTGAATGATATGGTCCGGGAAAGAGGTTTCGACTGTCTCGATCTGGACGGAAAGTGGGAAGATATGGATATCCAGATGGATACCGATATCCATGACGAGAACCATACCAATATCCACGGGGCGATCAAGTTCACGAAGTACCTGAGTGAGTACCTGATCAGTAATTATGGCTTTACTGACAAGAGAGGTCTTCCCGGATGGGAAAGCTGGGATGAGTCATACGATAAGTTCCTTTACTACATGTCCCCTTACACAACGGATTTCGAAAGAGATCATGCCCGAAGAGATTATTTGCTCGAGAAGCCTGAGTCGGTAAAAGCTTCTATTGCAGAGGGCGCTGTCAGACTGACCTGGCAGGAAGTAAAGGATGCTGAAGGATATGTGATCTATCGCAAGGGCGGTTACCTGGGCGAGGAAAGAGATCTTGTATTCATTGCCGAAGTGCCGAAAGGACTGCTTTCTTTCGATGATACAGTACTGACGCCCGGTGAAACTTACCGTTTACCGTCATACCTGTCCGTTACGAAGGCAAGGAAAAGATCTATGGGAAATTCGATCCGGAAGCAGTTGAGATAAGAGTTCCCAAGGAGGCAAACTGATATGTCACTGGTATCGTTCGCTTTTCCGCTGCTTGCAGTCTATACCGCAGTTTGCTATTTTCTGACTCCGAAGGATTATCGCTGGTCGGTCCTGCTGATCGCCAGCTGGATCTTCTACTGGACGAACAGCAAGAAACTGTTGCTTATTCAGTTCGGTACGGCACTCTTCACATTTATCATCGGTTTCCTGATCGAAAGGCTCTATGTCGTTGAAAAAGAGAAGACCGAGCGCAACAAAGAGATCACAAAGGAAGAGAAAAAGGCGCTTCGCAATGCAACGAAACGGAATGCCAGGATCGTACTGTTCTTTGGTATAACTGTAGTTCTGGGAGCACTGATCCTGCTGAAGTATTCCGGATTCTTTCTAAAACAGTTGTCAGCTTTCTCTTTCGGAGAGAAATTAAAGGGACTGAACCTGCTGGTCCCGCTGGGGATCTCTTTCTACACGCTGCAGGCGATCTCCTATATGATCGATGTTTACCGGAAGAAGTATCCGGCAGATCACGATCCCTTCCGTTTCCTGCTGTTCATGTCGTTCTTCCCGCAGATCCTGCAGGGACCGATCGCCCGTCACAATCTTCTGGCAGAGCAGCTTTATGAAGGTCATGATTTTGACTATCGGCGTGCATGTTTCGGCGCACAGCGGATGATCTGGGGCTGGATGAAGAAGATGATCATTGCGGATCGTCTGGCGATCCCGGTAGCGGCCATCTTTGAGAACTATGCACAGTATAAAGGACCGATCATCTTCTTTGCGGTCGCTCTATATGGTCTGCAGATCTATGCTGACTTCTCCGGCGGTATGGATATTGCGATCGGCTTTGCGGAAGTCGTAGGAGTGAAACTGGAGGAGAACTTCCGCCAGCCGTACTTCTCTACTTCGATCGAAGAATTCTGGAGACGCTGGCATATGACTCTGGGGGGATGGATGCGTGATTATGTATTCTACCCGTTGTCATTGTCAAAACCTTTTGCCTGGCTGAGCCGGAAGTCCAGGAAAGTGCTGGGCGCGAAGTACGGCAAACGTCTGCCATCATTTATTGCGATGTTTATCGTCTATATCCTGGTCGGCATCTGGCATGGGCCGGAATGGAAATATCTGGCTTTCGGCATGTACAACAGTGTCATCATCGTCTGCGGACTGATCTTCGGAGAGACATATGACAGGATTCGGAACTGGCTGCATATCGACAAAGAGACCGTGACCTGGAAACTGTTTCAGATCCTTCGGACCTTTGTGATCGGGACATTTGGACGTTATTTCACCCGGGCTGCCGGCCTGAAGGATGCGCTGAAGATGTTGAAGCTGACATTTACCGATTGGACCGATCCCACTTTCCTGACGAACGGTTCTCTGCTGAAACTGGGTCTGGATAACGCAAACTGGATACTGCTGCTGATCGCCGTTCTGGTATTGTTCTATGTCGATCATCTGCACGAGAAAGAAGTCCATATCCGGGAAACGATCGCCGAGCAGAATATCATCTTCCGCTGGCTGGTCTACTATGGTGCGATCTTCGCGATCATCATCTTCGGCATCTATGGCCCTGCATATGATGCGGCTGCATTTATCTATGGGAAATTCTAAGTGCGGTATACAGATAACGGAGGAAGAACGTGGAAGAAAGCTCCTCAGGCAAAGAATACACAGACTTCACAGGTCATCAGCGGTCTGAAACGCGGCACTATTTATGCTTTCCGCATCCGCTGCCAGAAGACCAATAAAGACAGGGGAACGACCTGGAGCCAATACAGTACATGGAAAAGCATTGAAGTAAAATAGGGATTATTCGTTATCTAAAAACGGGCAAAAGGCAGAACATACTGTATAAGACAAAAGGTTAGTCTAAATTATCGTGTGTTTCTCTGATCTTCCACTCTAAATTATCGTGTGGGTACAGATAGAGTAACAGACGATGAAAGACGGTCACGGAAAGGGAAGTTCCCCGATCTGAGTGGCCGTCTTTTCTGTTTCTCCTT
>JAFWEP010000035.1 GCA_017512885.1 Erysipelotrichaceae bacterium | reverse complement strand
TTTGTGTTTAAAGGAGGATCTCAAAGAAGTATTGACGGAAGTGGATTCAAAGAGGATCGTCGTCGCAAAAAGGCATTGAACCCTGTATGGAATAGTGAAGGGGTAGAATTGCATATAGATAATAAAGAAGAGGCACCAGCTCTACCGCTACCACGAGACCTTCGATCTGCTGGTCTTGGATGAAGTCGATGCCTTCCCGTTCAAAGGAGATGAGACCCTTTGGGGGATCGCCCAAAGGGCATCCCGGGGAAGGATCCTGTATTCGACTGCGACCCTCGACCCCTTTACCGAAAAAATGGTAGGGAAGACTAAGGTGCTGCGCCTGCAGGAGCGCCCTCATCATCGTCCGATCCCGGTCCCGAAGATCTGTATCCTGCCAAAAACAGGTCAGTTTCTTTACACATTGTACCTTTTGTACAAAAAGAAGAGACGTATGATCCTGTTTGTGCCGTCCCGGGAACTATGCCGCATCCTGTACCGTCTCTTCTCTCTTTTCGTATCCTGCAGCCTGGCCTATTCCGATCTGCCGGAGCGGGAAGCGAATATCGCTTCCTTCCGGGAGGGACAGGGAAAACTGCTGGTTGCGACGACGGTCCTGGAGAGAGGGGTCACGATCAGGGATATCGATGTAGTGATCTATGACTGGCTGCCGGGCGTCTTCGACAAAGCCAGTCTGATCCAGATGAGCGGAAGAGCAGGACGGAACTTTCTTTCTCCCGAAGGGGAAGTCGTGATCTGCTGCTCATTCCCGTCCAAAGAAGTACGCTCCTGCATTCAGGAGATCAAGGAGGCCAATGCGACACTGTCTGTACTGTCTTAAAGAGATCGGCAAAGAAGAGCTGAATACGGTCTTTCTGCGGGATGATCCGCTCTGTCCGGCCTGCCGGAAGGCCCTGCAGGGGCATTTCCGGCGGGGAAGACTGGGAAGTCTGCGTTATACCTGCCTGTACAGCTACGGTCCGGACAGTCTTTTCCGGGAGATGCTGCTGCAGTACAAGGAGGCTTATGACGAAGCGCTGGCGCCGGTCTTCTTAGCTCCCTATGCCGAGACCCTGAAGCTGCGTTACCGTTCCTTTACCCTGGTCTGCCTGCCTTCGGCGCCTTCTCATGAAGCGGAAAGAGGCTTCTGTCACCTGGAAGAGATCACCCGCTGTCTGGATCTGCCCCGCAAACGGATCACGATGAAGGAGGATCTTTCCCAGAAAGGAAAGACGAAAGAGGAACGTAAACAGATGGAAGGGAACTTCTGTTTCCTGGATGAGATCCGGGAGAATGAGAAGATCCTGCTGTTCGATGATGTGCTCAGCAGCGGGGCAACGATGCGCGGAGCATACCGCCTTTTACGGCAAAAAACTGCCAGTATTCGCATTTTTGTGCTGTCAGAGGCACAAAGAGAAGCGTCTTTTTGTACGGAAAGACGATTCCTGTTTCCGGCATCGAAAGTTCTTTTAAACAAAATCGAAAGGTGTTAAAATCGTGGCAAAGGAGATATATCGATGCAAGGCAAGGTAAAACGGTTCAACAAGACCAAGGGTTTTGGCTTCATCACCCTTGAAGATGGCCGCGATGTCTTCTTCCACTATTCCGAGCTGATCATGGATGGGTTTAAGACGATCGATGAAGGCGCAAGCGTTGAGTTTGAAGTCGTAGAAACAGAAAAAGGCTTACAGGCTCGACAGATCCAAAAGATCTAAGCCCGCCAACGTCAACAGGAATAGCCAGTCTGCGAAGGCTGACTATTTTTTTAGGTAATGGTATAATTAATCGAATCGGGAGGTAGCATATGGGATTTTTAGACAGATTCTTCAATGCCGATAAGAAGATCCTGAACGATATAGAAAAGGCCGTCCAGCCGATCCTGGCTTTGTCCGAAGAGATGAAAGCCCTGGAGGACAAAGACCTGCAGGCCAAGACCGCAGAGTTCAAGGAAAGACTGGCCAACGGGGCAAGTCTGGATGATATCCAGACCGAAGCTTTTGCGGTGGCCCGCGAAGCCTGCCGCAGGGTGATCGGGGAATATCCGTTCCCGGTCCAGCTGGAAGGCGGCATCGTGCTGCATCACGGCGATATCGCCGAGATGAAGACCGGTGAAGGCAAGACCCTGACTTCGGTCATGCCGGTCTATCTGAATGCCCTGACCGGCAAGGGCGTCCATGTCGTTACGGTCAACGAATACCTGGCTGAGCGTGACGCCAACTGGATGGGCCAGATCCACCGCTTCCTGGGCCTTACGGTCGGTCTCAACAAGCATGCCCTGACCCCGGCTGAGAAGAGAAGAGCCTACGAATGCGACATCACCTATACGACCAACTCGGAAGTCGGTTTCGACTACCTGCGCGACAACATGGTCACCCGGGTCGAAGACCGTGTCCTGCGGGAACTGAACTATGCCCTGGTCGATGAGGTCGACTCGATCCTGATCGATGAATCCCGTACCCCGCTGATCATCTCCGGCGGCGAGAAGCAGACGGCCAACAGCTACATCAAGGCCGACCGTTTTGCGAAGAGCCTGAAGGAAGATGAAGACTACGTCATCGACATCAAGACCCGCAATATCCAGCTGACCGAAGAAGGCGTCGCCAAGGCCGAGAAGCGCTACGGCTTCGAGAACCTCTTCGACAGCGAACATACCGCGGAAGTCCATTACATCAACCAGGCTCTAAAAGCCAACTACATCATGCGCAACGATGTCGAATATGTCGTTGAGGAGAACGAAGTCATCATCGTCGACCAGAACACCGGCCGTAAGATGCCGGGCCGGGAATACTCCGACGGTCTGCATCAGGCGATCCAGGCCAAGGAGAACGTGCCGATCAAACAGGAAACGACGACGCTGGCTACGATCACCTACCAGAACTTCTTCCGTCTTTACCGCAAACTCTGCGGCATGACCGGTACGGCCAAGACCGAGGAAGAAGAATTCCTTTCCATCTACAACATGCGGGTCGTTCCGATCCCGACCAATACCGCCGTCCGGCGTATCGACTATCCGGATCTCGTCTTCGGCACCAAGAAGGCCAAATACGAAGCCCTGATCAACGAAGTCATCGAACTTCATGAGAAGGGACAGCCGGTGCTGGTCGGTACGATCTCCGTTGAGACTTCCGAACTGCTCAGTGCGATGCTGAAGCGGAGGAAGGTCAAACACGAAGTCCTGAACGCCAAGAACCATGCCCGTGAAGCAGAGATCATCGCCCGGGCGGGACACGAAGGCTCCGTGACCATCGCCACCAATATGGCCGGCCGTGGTACCGACATCAAGCTGACGGACACTTCCCGGGAACTGGGCGGACTGGCTGTCCTGGGTTCCGAGCGGCACGAATCCCGCCGTATCGACAACCAGCTGCGCGGCCGTTCCGGCCGTCAGGGCGATCCCGGTTTCTCCCGTTTCTATGTCTCACTGGAAGATGAACTGATGGTCCGTTTCGGTTCCGAAAGGATCCAGGGCGTCTTCAGCCAGATGGGTGATGCCCCGATCGAAAACAAGATGGTCAGCAAGTCCATCGAGACCGCTCAGAAGCGTGTTGAAGGCGTCAACTTCGATGCCCGTAAGACCTTGCTGGACTACGACGATGTCCTGCGCCAGCAGCGCGAAACGATGTATGACCAGCGCAACTACCTGCTGGAGAACGAAGATGTCCATTCGGTCGTCAGAGCCATGTTCGACCGGGTCTTTGCGGCCGAAGTCGAACCCTATGTCAGCAATGAAGGCCGCAGGGAAACGATCGATCTTAACGGTCTGTTGGAGCACCTCAAGGGTTTCCATCTGTCGGTAGACGTCGACAGGGACGAACTGAACGGCAAGAGCCGCGAAGAAGTCGTCAGCCTGCTCGCCGGCAAAGCCTGGGAAGGCTACGAAGCCAAGATCGCTCCGGTGAAGGAGCAGGTCCTGCCGGTCGAGAAGACGATGTGTCTGCGGGTCATGGACCGGGCCTGGATCAACCATATCGATATCATGAGCAAGCTGCGTGAAGGTATCCACTTGCGCTCCTATGCCCAGAACAATCCTCTGCAGGCTTATGTCTCCGAGGGTTATGACCTCTTCGAAGAGATGATGAATACTGTCGCCAGAGAGATCGTCACCTTCTGCAATAACGTACGGATCGTGATCAAAAAGGAGAAGTAATATGGAGATCTACGAAATCAAACAGAGCCTGGCCGCTTCCTTAAAGAAGCTCAAAGAGCTGGGCGACTCTCTTTGACCTGCCTGCCTTAGAAGAAAAGATAAAGGAACTGGATGCCCGCCAGAACGAGAGCACCTTCTGGGATGATCCCAGGAAGGCGCAGGGCGTCATCAAGGAATACAACACCTTAAAGAACCTCAGGACCGAGTACGAAAAGAACCAGCGCGATCTGCAGGATCTTTCGGCCAGCGTCGAAGAGATCACCAAGGACTATGATCCGGAGATGTTTGCCCTGATCGAGGAGGAATACTCCGCGATCCAGGAAGCCTTCGACAAGTTCGAGATCGATGTCCTACTTTCCGACCGCTACGACCATTCCAATGCCTACCTGGAGATCCATCCCGGTGCCGGCGGCACTGAGGCCCAGGACTGGGCCAGCATGTTGTACAGGATGTACCAGCGCTATGCGGAAAAGAAGGGCTTCGGTTTTGAGGTGCAGGATTATGAAGAAGCCGATGATGCCGGGATCAAGTCGGTCCGGGTATTGATCAAAGGCGATCTGGCCTACGGTTATCTGAAGGGAGAGAACGGCGTCCACCGGCTGGTGCGCATCTCGCCTTTTGATGCGGGAGCGAGGAGACATACTTCCTTCGCCAGCGTCGAAGTGACACCGGAGCTGCCGGAAGACGTCGATATCGTCATCGACGACAAGGATCTCGAAGTCGACACCATGCGTTCTTCGGGTGCCGGCGGTCAGCACATCAACAAAACGGACTCGGCAGTCCGCATCAAACATATCCCGACCGGGATCGTGGTCTTCTGTCAGAGCGGACGCTCCCAGATCCAGAACCGCGAGACCTGCATGGAACTGCTCCGTTCGAAGCTCTACAAGCTGAAGATCGAACAGCAGAAAGCGGAAAAGGAAGCCCTGAAAGGCGAACAGAAGAAGATCGAGTGGGGTTCCCAGATCCGTTCCTATGTCTTCTGTCCCTATACCCTGGTCAAGGACAACCGCACCAATTATGAAGAGGGCAATGTCAACAAGGTCATGGACGGAGACATCGATGCCTTCCTCTTCGCTTATCTCAAAGCACAGTTATAGGGTTCACCGGAAGGTGAGCCTTTCTTTATAAAAAAAAGACCCTTGCGGATCTTACTCCCGGATATGTTCCAGGGCGACTTCCAGGACCGAACGGACATGTTCGTCATCGAGGGAGTAATAGACGGTCTTGCCGTCCTTGCGGGATTTGGCCAGTTTGGCGGTCTTCAAGGCCTTTAACTGGTGGGATACCGCGGAACGGTTCATATTCAGCACATTGCAGAGATCGGAAACACAGAACTCTCCGTTCTCCAGCGCCATCAGTAGCTGCAGACGGGTCGGATCGCCCATGACTTTGTAAAACTCGGCCAGGGCTTCGATCTCTTCGTTTCCCGGCAGGGCTTTTAAGGTCCTTTCGATCAGTTCCCGATCCATCGCTTCGTAAAGAAATTCCTGCATGACTCTATTATAATTTTTTCTTTCCCGATTTGCGAGTTCTGCATTGACAGGATACAGTGTACACAGTATACTGTAACTATGAACAGTTGAACAAGTATTCAACTAAGAGGTGACGTATGAAGAAGGTATTCAAGATCGAAGTCGACTGCGCCAACTGCGCTGCCAGAGTAGAGAATCTGATCAAGGAGATCGAAGGCGTCGAAGACGCCACGGTCAGTTTCATGACCCAGAAGCTCTCCATCAAGGCTCCGGCCGAAAAGATGGAAGCGATCGTGGAAGAAGCGGTCAAGAGAGTAGCGAAAGCCGATCCGGATACGGTCATCTATGTTCGCTGAACTGACGACGAAACAGAAGAAGATGCTGCAGCGGATACTGGCTGCAGCGCTTCTTTATCTTCTGGCGGTATTGCTGCCGCTGCCTCAGATCGGGAAGTTCATCCTCTTTCTGGTCTCCTATCTGATCGTTGCGGAGACTGTCTTACGCAAAGCTTTCCGCAATATCCGCAACGGTCAGGTCTTCGATGAGAACTTCTTAATGGCAGTTGCCTCTCTGGGTGCTTTTGCCCTGGGCGAGTTCTCGGAAGCGGCGGCGGTCATGCTGTTTTATCAGGTAGGGGAGTGGTTCCAGGATTATGCCGTCAACCGTTCCCGCAAGTCGGTCTCTTCCCTGATGGATCTGCGTCCGGACTATGCCAATATCGAAGTAAACGGACAGCTCGAAGAAGTGGATCCGGAAGAAGTGGAGAAAGGCTCCGTGATCGTGGTCAAACCGGGGGAGAGGGTCCCATTAGACGGGATCGTCCTTTCCGGTACTTCCCGCCTGGATACTTCCGCTCTGACCGGGGAATCCGTACCGCGGCAGGTGCAGGAAGGGGAAGAAGTCATCTCCGGCTGCATCAATGAGAGCGGACTGCTGAAGATAAAAGTCACCAAGGAATTCGAAGACTCCACCGTTGCCCGCATTCTCGACCTGGTCGAGAATTCCGCAGAGAAGAAGAGCCGTTCGGAAGCCTTCATCACCCGCTTTGCGAAATACTATACCCCGATCGTGGTCTACTGTGCCCTGGCTCTGGCGGTACTGCCGCCGCTCTTTACCGGCATGGCCGATATCACTGTCTGGAAGCAGTGGATCTACCGGGCGCTGACCTTCCTGGTCATCTCCTGTCCCTGCGCTCTGGTCCTCTCCGTTCCGCTGTCCTTCTTCGGCGGCATCGGCGGCGCCAGCAAGCGCGGCATCCTGATCAAGGGCGGCAACTATCTGGAAGCCCTCTGTCAGGTGAAGATCCTGGCTATGGACAAGACCGGCACCCTGACCAAAGGTGTCTTCCGGGTCAGTGAAGTTGCCCCCTCTGAAGGATATACGAAAGAAGAAGTGCTGCACGCTGCAGCACTGGCTGAAAGCTACTCCGATCATCCGATCGCGGTCTCTCTTAAGGAAGCAGCCGGCGAGCTGGCCGGTACCGTCACGGAAGTAAAGGAGACAGCCGGTCACGGAGTGAGTGCAAACGTTGACGGGAAGAATGTCCTGGTCGGCAACCGCAAACTCCTGGCGGAAGCGGGGATCGCCTTTCCGGAAGAAGAGAACGATCTCGGTACGACCGTCTATGTGGCTGTTGACGGAGAGTATGCCGGAAGGATCCTGATCGCCGATCAGATCAAGGAAGAAGCCGCTGAAACGATCGCTGCCCTGAAGAAGAGCGGCATTCAGAAGACCGTGCTCCTGAGCGGTGATGCCAGAAAGACGGCAGAAGCCGTCGGCAGGAAACTGGCGATCGATGAAGTAAAGGCGGAACTGCTGCCGGAAGAGAAGGTCTCTGCCGTGGAAGTACTGCTGAAACAGAAGAAAGAGAACGAGAAACTGGCCTATGTCGGCGACGGCATCAACGATGCCCCGGTGCTGATGCGCTCCGATGTCGGCATCGCGATGGGAGCTCTGGGCTCCGATGCGGCGATCGAAGCAGCCGATATCGTGCTGATGGATGACAGGCTCTCCAAGCTGGTGACGGCCATCCGCATCGCCCGCAAGACCAACCGCATCGTCTACCAGAACATCTACTTCGCGATCGGCGTCAAGGTCCTGGTCCTGTTGCTCAGCGCTCTGGGCTATACCAATATGTGGGCCGCGGTCTTTGCGGATGTCGGCGTCGCCTTCCTCTGCGTGCTCAACGCCATGCGCTGTCTGAATGCCGGAAAGTAGGAATACAAACAGGCCCCTGTCTGTACAGGGGCTTTTTGATGTAGATGATCCGGGCTCAGAGCCCAAAATAAAAAGATCTTACGACCCTCAACATTCTTATTATACAGGAAATATATTTGAAATAATAGACTTGTATTGTGTTTTGGATCTGCTAGTATGTAGGTGAAGAAAGGGCGGTCAAAAACCGAAGGTTCAGACCCATGGACAACAAATAATTGAACGTCTTCATGAGTATGAAACAAGAAGACGCCCACAAACTTAGATCAGAGATGTGACAGTTCGATCATAGTTATCTGTAAATAGAAACATGACTCATTTACAGAGACAAGGAACCCTATCCAGAATTCTAGCACTAAGCAGAGCTGATCGAGTTTGATCTTCAAAACCAGTTGTATCAGGCAGAGAAAAGATTCAAGGAATAGAAACTGCGGTGATACAGCGGAAAAGATCGTTCCTAACGTACGAAGGAACGATCTTTTTTAGTAGAATAGGTTTATGAAAAGAGTTCTGTTCCTGCTGCTGATATTCCTGCTGTCCTGCTGCGGGCAGAAGGAGGTCTATACCTTCAGCTGTCATTATCAGGATGAGAATGAAGAGTGGCAGAATACCTATACCGTTCAGGATGATGAGATCCTGCAGCTGACCTACCGGCGTACTTCCCGGTATGCCTTTTCGGAAAAGGAACTGCAGAAGATGTCTGGACTCTACAACTCTCTGGAAGGAGTGAGCTACCGTTATCAGAACGGGGATCCCTTCTATGAAGAGATCACCATCGATACCCGTAAGGCTTCCCTGAAAGATCTGCATCTCTACGGCTTCATCGAGATCGAAGAAGGAGCGGCTTACGTCTCTTCGCTGCAGACCTTGCAGCAGTGGCGGGATGCCGGCTTCAGCTGCGAACCATAAGGCTTTTTAAACGCAGGGGGACATGTTACAATAAGAGACGCGTAAGACGCTGAGAGGTTTTTGTATGAGCGAGAAGAAACCGTATTACATCACTACTGCGATCGCCTATGCTTCGGGAAAGCCGCATATCGGCAATACCTATGAGATCATCCTGGCCGATGCGATCGCCCGCTATAAACGTTTCCAGGGCTACGATGTCCGTTTCCAGACCGGTACCGATGAACACGGTCAGAAGATCGAGGAAAAGGCCAAGGCTGCCGGTGTAACGCCGAAGGAATACGTCGATAAGACAGCTGCCGAGATCAAGCGCATCTGGGACCTGATGAACACTTCCTATGACAAGTTCATCCGTACGACGGACGAGGATCATGAGAAGCAGGTCCAGAAGATGTTCAAGAAGATGTACGAGAAGGGCGATATCTACAAGTCCGAATACGAAGGCTGGTACTGTACGCCCTGTGAATCCTTCTGGACGGATTCCCAGCTGGTCGACGGCAAGTGTCCGGATTGCGGACGCCCGGTCAAGAAGGCCAAGGAAGAAGCCTACTTCTTTAAGATGTCCAAGTATGCCGACCGTCTGATGAAGCATATCGAGGAACATCCGGAATTCATCCAGCCGGTCTCCCGCAAGAACGAGATGGTCAACAACTTCCTGAAGCCGGGACTGCAGGATCTCTGCGTCTCCCGTACGAGCTTCAAGTGGGGCATCCCGGTCGATTTCGACCCCAAACATGTCGTCTATGTCTGGCTCGATGCCTTAAGCAACTATACGACCGGACTGGGTTATGACGTCGACGGCAACAGCGATGAACTGTATAAGAAATACTGGCCGGCCGATCTGCATCTGATCGGCAAGGATATCATCCGTTTCCATACTCTCTACTGGCCGATCTTCCTGATGTCTCTGGGAGAACCGCTGCCGAAGCAGGTCTTCGGTCATCCCTGGCTCCTGCAGGCGGACGGCAAGATGTCCAAGTCCAAGGGCAATGTGCTCTATGCCGATGATCTGGCTGATATCTTCGGTGTCGATGCTGTACGTTTCTTCGTCATCCATGAGATGCCTTTCGAGAATGACGGCGTCATCTCCTGGGATCTGATGATCGAGAGATACAATACCATGCTGGCGAACATCCTCGGCAACCTGGTCAAACGGACGATCTCCATGACCAACAAGTACTTCGGCGGTGTCGTCACCAATGCCGGGGTCAAGGCTGAGGTCGATGAGGATCTGGCCAATACGGTCTTAGACTGTGTTAAGGTCTGCAGTGAGAAGATGGACCAGTTAAGGGTCGCCGATGCGCTCGGTACCGTCTTCAACATCTTCCGCCGCTGCAACAAGTATATCGATGAAACGGAACCCTGGCTCTTAGCCAAGGACGAAGAAAAGGCCGACCGTCTGCGTACCGTCATGTATAACCTGACAGAGGCGATCACGATCGGTGCCTCGCTGCTCGAGAGCTTCATGCCGGAAACTTCTGCTGCCGTCCTCCGTCAGCTGAATACCGAAAAGAGGCCTCTGGAAGAGATGGATGTCTTCGGACGCTATCCTTCCGGCAACAAGGTCACGGAAAACCCGGAAACGCTCTTTGAACGCAAGGATCCGGAAGCCCTGAAGAAACAGCTGGAAGCAGCCGCTCCGGCGGAAAAGAAAAAGGAGCCGGTCCAGCACCTTCCGGAGATCGAATATGCCGACTTTGAGAAACTGGAGATGACCGTTGGTCAGGTACTGACCTGTGAACGTCATCCCAAGGCCGACAAACTGCTGGTCTTCACGCTGGACTTCGGCGATGAACAGCCGCGTACGATCGTCTCCGGTCTGGCCGAGTTCTACAAACCGGAAGAGCTGATCGGCAAAAAGGTCATCGCTGTCCTGAACCTGGCGCCCCGCAAACTGCGCGGCATCCTTTCCCAGGGCATGATCCTGACTTCGGAATATATCGATGAAGACGGGAAGGCTCATGTCGAAGTGCTGACTTCCTCGCTGGAGAACGGTTCCCGGGTAAGGTAAGTCTTATAGGAAATGACACCCTCTGCAATGGCAGAGGGTGTTTTCTTAGTATTCTTTCGCTTTGAGCCAGCGGCAGGAGAGCCGGTAGCTCAATAACAGCAGCAGTATGATCAGCAGCGGGATCCCGACTGCGTAGACCACGACCGGTACGGAAGTGATGGCCGCTAACAGCTTCTCTGCTGCTTCCTGCGGAACGAGCTTTCGCAGGACGATGAACAGCAGGGCGATGACCCCGTAAAGCGCCATATAGATGAAGCGACTTTGTTCGCCGGTGAAGCGGATGCGCATCGGTAAGGCAAAAGCCGTAAGCAGGATGCAGATCGGCAGGAAGGCGATCACGTATTCCAGTCCTTCCTGCAGCGAGAAGAACTGCGGCGCAAAGAACGAACCGACAGCGATCAGGATGACTGCCAGCACTTCAACGCTCAGCACGCAGAGCAGGGAGAAGAGATACTTCTCCAGCACATAGGTCCTTCCGGAGAAAGGCAGGGTAAAGAGGAAGGAATCGCTGTGGTCGATCTCATCGTAGGAAAAGGAGCTCTGGGCGAGAACGACCGCCATCATGCTTAAGAAGGGGATCGCAAAGGAAGCACTTCCCAGCATGACCATCCAGATCAGTACGAAGAGGAACAGCGGCAGGATACGTTTCTGGTTCTTCAGCAGAAGAAGATCTTTTAACAGGAGCCCTTTCATATTTCCTCCCCCTTCAGCATCATCATGATCAGTTCATCGATCCCGGCTTTCTCGATCGTGATCCCGGGACAGTTCTCAAAGTAGTAACGTTTCTGATCGCAGAGCAGACTGTAGCCCCAGCTCTCTTTACGCTTGCGGCGGATATAACGCAGATCGAGCTGCTGCAGTTCTTCTTCCGTGACCTTCAGGATACCGTATTCGCTCAGCAGCCGGTCAGTCTCTTCGTGGAAGAAGATCTTTCCCCGGTCGATCATGTAGAAGTCATCACAGAGCGTCTCCAGATCGGCTGAGATGTGCGAACTGATCAGGACCGAACGCTCCTCCTTTTCCGCCATGAAGTCGCGCAGCAGGTCCAGGATCTGATCCCGGGCCAGGACATCCAGTCCGGCTGTCGGTTCATCCAGGATCAGGAGATCGGCATCATGACTGACGGCACAGAGGACCCGCAGCTTTGCTTTCATCCCGGTCGAAAAGTCCTTGATCAGTTTCTGCAGGGGCAGATCCAGTTCCTGGCATTTCTGCCGGAAGAAGTCCTCCCGGAAAGCAGGGTAGAAAGCTTTCTGGATCAGGATCGTATCTTCGACAGTCAGGTAAGGGTTGTAGCCGGCATCCGCCAGTACCACTCCCAGCCTGCGTTTGTCCTCTTCGCTGAGGGCTTCCTTCTCTTCCCCGAACAGAGAGAGCGTCCCGCTGTCCCGGCGGACCAGTCCGAGGATCGCTTTGAAGGCTGTACTCTTTCCGGCTCCGTTGGCCCCGATCAGACCGCTGATCCGGCCGGAAGGTACAGTAAAACTGCAATCCAGGGTGAACCCCGGATAGCTTTTCCGGATATTCGTGCATTTCAGCATTTCTTTATTCCTCCGTCAGGATATCCAGCATCTCCCGGATCTCTTCCGGGGATACACCGTAAACGTTCGCTTTCTGCAGCAATGCCGAGAGATCCTCTTCGATCTCTTTCCGGCGCTCTTCCGCCACCTTTCCGGGATCGGCCGAACGGACATAACTGCCCTTGCCGTGGACCGTGGCGGTCAGACCTTCCTCCTCCAGCTGATCGTAGGCTTTCTTGACGGTCAGAGCGCTGATCTTCAGATCTCTGGCCAGTGACCTTACGGAAGGCAGAGGATCATTCTCCTGCAGTTCTCCGGAGATGATCATCTTCTTGACCTGATCGACGATCTGTTCATAGATCGGGATCATCGAAGAAGTATTCACAACGATGTTCATAGATCACCTCCTGCATAAACAGTGTATAACAGTATATAACGGATGTCAAGCAGAAAGAAAAGCTGCATTTCTGCAGCTCATAGGCTAGGCAGCAGCTGCAGCGGCAGCTGCCTGCTGAGCCTGGATGACTGAGATGATCGCCGTCACCACGGCGGAAGAGAAGGAGGAACCGGTATCTTCCTGTCCCAGCCAGTCGGCTGCGGTCAGGACCGATGCTTCAAAGTAACGGAAGGACCTGGTGACTCCCAGGAGCCCGTATTGGCGCTGACCTTTCAGCCAGTCGGCGCAGTCTTCGACATCCCGGGCGATCTCCTGCGGATCCATGTTCAGAACAGCCAGCAGGGCCAGCGGCAATTTCTCCATCTCGCTCGTACGCCAGAAGGGATCAGGCAGCAGGCTCCGCAGCTGCAGGACTCTGGCGGCTTTCGTGCGGACGCTCTCATCGCTCAGCGCCAGCAGTTCGGCGATGCCCTGCTCTCCTTCGGAACTGAAACGTCCCGTACGGAGATAGGAAAGACACTCTTCGATCTCTGCGCAGACGGTCTCCGGATCTCTTCCCCGCAGCGCCAGCAACAGAGAGGGCAGGACGTCGTTGCCGCCGGTCAGGAAGGGATGGACTTCATCCATGCGGTCATAGATCTCCCGGGCTACACGCATGATCTCCGGCAGGTCCGCCTGGTTCTCATAAGGCACCAGCAGGAGACAGGCCAGAGGGGCATAGGAATTGGTATAGAAGAAGCCCTTGAAGAGAGAATAGATCTCCTGCGCCCGCTGAATGGCAGTGCGGGGATCATCGACCCCCGACAGCAGAGCCAGAGCGACCAGCTGGGCGGAACCGCGGAAAGCGGAAAAGAGCGAAGTCTCCTCGGTAAAGATCTCCCGGATCTTCTTCATCTGTTCGAGGTCCAGTTCTCTTCTTTCCTGGGCCAGCAGCAGAGCGGCCGCATGGATGGTCGTGACCGAACTGAAACGCATCGTCTCGGCCAGGACGTCCTGGTTATGGATATAGGTACGGCAGGTGCCGATCAGGGATGAACGCATAACACTTCCTCCGTTTGTATCTATCATACTACGTTCCGCGCAAAACCGAAGAGATACCTTTCCCGATAGGGTATAATGACAGAAAGGGGGATCTGTATATGTTTGATGTATGTGAAAAGAGCCTGCGTGAACTGCAGACGGCAATGGAGAATAAGGAAACGACTTCTGAAGAACTGGTACTGGCCTATATGGAACGTATCGCCCGGCTGGATCCGCAGCTGCACTCCGTCCTGGAGATCAATCCTGATGCCCTGTTCATCGCCCGTTCCCTGGACCGGGAAAGAACGAACGGGAAGGGAAGAGGTCCTCTGCACGGGATCCCGCTCCTGGTCAAGGACAATATCTCGACCGCTGACCGGCTGCATACTTCAGCCGGAGCGGAGTCTCTGAAAGACAATTTCTCTCTGAGAGATGCCAAAGTGATCGAATACCTGCGCAATGCCGGCGCTGTGATCCTGGGCAAGGCCAATCTCTCCGAGTTTGCCCGCTATATGGCCACGGAGATCCCCAACGGCTATTCCGCCCGGGGCGGACAGTGCAAGAATCCCTATGGGGAAGAACTGGATCCTTTAGGATCCTCGACCGGTTCGGCGGTAGCGGCTGCGATGAGCTTCTGTGCGGCAGCCGTCGGTACCGAGACTTCCGGTTCGATCATCTCGCCGTCCAGCGCCAACGGCATCGTCGGTCTGAAACCGACGATCGGCGCCGTCAGCCGTTCCGGCATCATCCCCATCAACTCGCAGGATACGGCCGGTCCGATGGGAAGGAGCGTGGAAGATGTAGCCCTGCTCTATGCGGGGATGGTCGGTCCCGATCCGGAAGATCCGGCGACCCTGGCAACGGAAGAAGTCGTTCCCGGGGAATACTGGCCCTATCTGAAGAAAGACGCCCTGAAAGGGAAGCGGGTCGGCATCAGCCGCAAGGCACGGCCCTGGTATTCTGCAGAACAGCTGGCAGTCTATGAAGCAGCTCTGCCCTATCTCGAGAAAGCCGGAGCGACGCTGGTCGAAGACTGTGATCTGCCGGACGTCTTCCCGCCGTCAGGCTTCCTCAGCGACATGGTCTTACGCTATGAGTTCAAGTGCTACATGGATCATTGGCTCGCCAAATACTGCTCTCTGGCCGATATCCGCACCCTGCAGGATATCGTCGACTACAACAACGCCCACAAAGAAACGGCGATCCGTTACGGTCAGGACATCCTGGAAGACTGTGCGAAGACTTCCGGCACCATGACCGAACCGGATTACCTGAAGGAGAAGATCCGTCTTCTGGCGGCCTGCAGCCACGGCATCGACGATCTGCTGAAAGAGAAGGATCTCGATGTGCTGGTCTGTCCGGGTCCGACCGCACTGGCTCCGACCTGCGGCTATCCGATCCTGAATGTACCGGCCGGCATCGCTGCCGACGGACGTCCGATGGGCATCTCCTTCGTCGGCACCGCCTTCAGCGACGGAGAGCTGCTCTCCTACGGCTATGCCTTCGAACAGGCCAGCAAGCTCCGTAAGGAGCCGGAGCTCAGCCGGAAATGAGGATCGTTGTACAAAGGGTCTCTTCGGCTTCCTGCAGCGTGGAGGGAAAGATCACCGGAGAGATCGGAAAGGGCTATCTCCTGCTGGTCGGCATCGAAGAGCGCGATACGAAAGAGATCATTGCCCATCAGGCATATAAAGTCGCACATCTGCGCATCTTCGAAGATGAGCAGCAGAAACTGAACAGGGATATCTTTGCGGTCGGAGGAGCGATCCTCTCGATCTCCCAGTTCACCCTTTACGGGGATGCCCGCAAGGGCAACCGGCCCAGTTTCGTGAGGGCCATGAAGGGAGAACAGGCAAAGGAATACTACGAATATTTTAATGACTGTCTGAGGCAGGAAGGACTGCGGACAGAGACCGGGATCTTCGGCGCCGATATGAAGATCGCTCTGGTCAATGACGGTCCGGTCACGATCCTGCTGGAAGAGGAGGCTTAAAATGAATATCGTTTACGGCAGTGAACTGTCCGAAAGGATGAATCAGGAACTGGCAGCGAAAGTCGCTGCGCTGACGGGCAGAAAGCCCAGACTGGCGGTGATCCTGGTCGGGGAAGACCCGGCTTCGCAGATCTATGTCCGCTCCAAGGAGAAGGCCTGTCATAAAGTCGGCATTGAGGCGGAGACCTTCCTGCTGCCGGCGGAGAGCCGGGAAGTGGAAGTTGCCGGACTGATCGAAAGACTGAACGAAGATCCTGCAGTCGACGGGATCCTGCTGCAGCTGCCGCTGCCCAAAGGCCTCGACAAGGATAAACTGATCGATAAGATCGCAGCGGAGAAGGACGTCGACGGCCTCACCAGCATCAATGCCGGAAGGCTGGCCAACGGTCTTTCCGGGCATGTGCCCTGCACTCCGCTGGGAGTCATCGATCTTCTGGAAGAGATGGGCTGCGATTTCTCCGGCAAACATGCGGTCATCGTCGGCCGCACCCGTCTGGTCGGACTGCCTCTGATCCATCTGCTGCTGAAGAAGAACTGCACGGTGACGGTCTGCCACTCCCGTACGCAGGATCTGCCGGCTGTCTGCCGGCAGGCCGATATCCTGGTCACGGCGGTCGGCAAGGCCCGCATGTTTACGAAAGACTACATCAAGGAAGGGGTCTATGCGGTCGATGTCGGGATCTCCCGGGTCGACGGAAAGATCTGCGGCGACCTCGACTTCGACAACATCAAAGAGCTCTGCGCCGGGATCACCCCGATGCCCAAGGGCACCGGTCCGATGACCATCGCCCGGCTGCTGCGCAATACCTGGCAGGCTTATTGCTGGAGGGAAGGCTATGATCAGTGAATACGGACTGAATGATATCGTAGAGATGAAGAAGGAACATCCCTGTCACAAGGCAAAGACCTGGAAGATCATCCGGGTCGGGGCCGACATCAAGATCAAATGTCAGGGCTGCGGAGCCGTGGTCATGATGGAGAGACGGGATTTCGAACGCAAATGCAAGAAGATGGTAGAGAAAGCGGAGGAGACAGAATGAAAACGATCATCGCCACCGGCAACGCTCCCAAGGCCGTAGGGCCTTACTCCCAGGCAACTGTCTGCGGAGATCTGATCTTCACTTCCGGTCAGCTGCCGATCGATCCGCTGACCGGCAAAGTCCCGGAAGGCGTCGAAGCGCAGGCCCACCAGGCCATCCGGAACCTCAAAGCCGTCCTGGAAGAAGGCGGCTCCTCGCTGGCCAGTGTCCTGAAGACGACGGTCTTCCTCAAGGACATCGCCGATTTCACGGCCATCAATGCGATCTATGCGGAATACTTCCCGGAACCCTATCCCGGACGCTCCTGCTACCAGGTCGCCGCGCTGCCGGCCGGTGCGCTCTTCGAGATCGAAGCGATCGCCGTAAAGGATTAAAAAAAAGGCACATCGTGCCTGTACGAAAAGAAGTGACAGCCGTCACTTCTTCTTTTTGCCTTTGAAACTGTTGAGATAGCGGGTATCCTTCATCGCCCGGTTGACGGAGACGCTCAGCGAGCGTTTCTCGCTCCGGCGGTAGTCCTCCAGGACGTATTTCGCAAACAGGAGCACGGAACCGACCTTGATCAGGGAACCGACGCTCTTCTTCGTCTTATTGAAGAGGTCGCTGTAGCCTTCGCTGACGGCTGTTGCCCGCTGGCTGATGCCGTTGATCTGTTCCAGCTCCGGCTGCAGGCCTTTGAGCGTTTTCGCCAGCGTGACCAGAAGAGCGATCACGAAAGCCAGCAGGATCAGGATGACCAGCAGATAGGCGTATTTCGCATACTGATTGACAGACTGCAGAGAAGCGATCACCGTATTCATGATTCCATTATACCTCCTATCTTCCGTTTCCGCATTTCTTTTCCCAGCGAGACAGGCTGTGCCCCCTTGGTCAGAGCTGCCAGTTTCTTTAAAAGCGCGCCATCTTCGCAGCAGAAACGGTAGATCACCTGCTCCCCGTATTCCGTGGACGGATCGACTGCTTCCTTCTCCAGCAGGAAACGTACCTTCTCGGCCTGATCATAGGGAAGCACCAGCTGGTAGCGCTCCATCTCGACTTCTTCCTCATAGACGGCAGAGGCCAGCGCTTCTTCGACTGCCTTGCCGTAAGCCCGGAAGAGGCCGCCCTTGCCCAGTTTGATGCCGCCGAAATAGCGGATCACGACCGCTGCACAGTCTTCCAGGCCCTTGCGCTGCAGGACTGCCAGGATCGGCATCCCGGCCGTACCGGCCGGTTCCCCGTCATCGTTGCTGCGGCTGCGTCCGCCGATGCACCAGGCGTAGCAGGCATGGGTGGCATCGTGGTCGGCGGCTTTCAGTTCCTGCAGTCTCTCCTTGAAAGCCTCTTCGCTCTCGCAGGGGAAAACGGTGCAGAGGAAACGGGAGCGCTCCACGATGTATTCCGCAAAACATTCTTCGGCGATCTTCATGATTCCAGTATAACGGAGCTTTGCGGAAATAGCCAAAAGAGCGCAGCGATTTGTGAAATTCGCCCTATATATAGGAAAGAGGATGTGCTATAATCGACGCATGAGTCGTAAATCAGATAAAATGGCCAACTGGCCGGTAGGCAGACTGTTATTCTCAATGGGCATCCCGGCTGTGTTCTCGATGCTGATCCAGGCGATGTACAACGTCGTCGATTCCATCTATATCTCTCAGTATTCGCAGGACGGCATGTTTGCGATCGGTTTGGCTTCCCCGTTCCAGATGATCGGTTTCTCGATCGCCATGGGTACGGCCGTCGGTGTCTCCACCCTGGTCTCCCGCCGGCTGGGCGAACAGCGCCGCGAAGAAGCGAATGCCACTGCTTCGACCGGTGTCATCCTGGCCTTCCTGCATATGCTGATCGTGGTCTTCTTAGGGATCTTCGTATCAAAACCGTTCTTACGGATCTTTACGCAGCGTGCGGAGATCGTGGAACTGGGCTACCAGTATCTGCTCATCTGCATGGGCGTCTCCTTCGGTTTCTTCTATTCCCTGCTCTTTGAACGCATGCTGCAGGCCCAGGGCAATATGCTCTTCCCGATGTTTGCTCAGCTCTTGGGTGCGGTCACCAACATCGTACTGGATCCGGTCTTCATCTTCGGCCGTTTCGGCATGCCTGAGATGGGCGTCGTCGGAGCTGCGGTCGCAACGGTCGGCGGTCAGATCCTCTCCGGCATCTTCATCACAGCGGTAGCCTTACTGGGCAAACACGAAGTGAAACTGAAGTTCCGCGGCATGGATCTCTTTGAGAAGGAACGGCTGAAGGCGATCTATTCCGTCGGTCTGCCGACCGCCATCATGAACATGATCGGTTCCTTCACCACCACCCTGATGAACAACATCCTGGTCCGTTTCTCGGAAGAAGCAGTCACCAGCCTCAGCATCTACTTCAAGCTGCAGAGCTTCGTCTTCATGCCGGTCTTCGGCTTCAACCAGGGCGCACTGCCGATCCTCTCCTATAACTACGGCGCCCGCAATGCGGAACGCTATAAGAATACGGTGCGCATCTATATCACGACAGCAGTCGCGATCATGATCGCCGGCACCCTGCTGTTCAACTTCGCCCCGGATCTGATCCTGTCCTTCTTCACGATGACGGATTCCCTGAAGGCGATCTCCCGGGTCACCCTGCGCATCGTATCCCTCTCCTTCGTTCCGGCTGCCTGTTCCATCGTCTTCTCGACGATGTACCAGAGCTTCGGCAAGGGTGTGATGAGTATGACCCTGTCCGTCCTGCGGCAGATCGGGTTCCTGATCCCGGCTGCCTACATCCTGGCCAATATCGGTCTGGAAGCCGTGTGGTTCTCCTATCCGATCGCGGAAGTGCTGGTCGTGGCGATCTTCCTGCCGCTGATCATGAAAGCCTATAAGAAGGCATTTGCACAGGCCGTATAGAAAGTCAAGACTATACATTTCCAAAGAGTCTGCTACAATCGTAGTCATGAACAAAGATCTGGATGAGATCCTGAAAGAGCTGGAAGAGGCCGAAAAAGAATATCAGGAAAAATGTGCCCTTTACGGGATCGAAGAAAGTAAAAAGAAGAGCCCTAAGGAATAGCTTAGGGCTTTTTTACAGGAGGAACCATGAACGAGAATCAGGAAGAGAAACTGATACAGAAAGCCGCTGCCGAGGCCGGTGTCAGCGCCCGGCAGGCCAAAGCGGTCCTGGATCTGCTGGCGGAAGATGCCACCGTTCCCTTTATTGCCCGTTACCGCAAGGAAGTGACCGGGAATCTGGATGAGGAACAGATCCGTGCCATCGATGAAGCCTTCCGCTATGCGAAGAACCTTGCCCAGCGCAAGGAGGATGTCGCCCGGCTGATCGAAGCGCAGGGGCAGCTGAGCGAAGAGATCAAAGAAGCTTTAGCGAAGGCGGAGAAGCTTTCCGAAGTGGAAGACATCTACCGTCCCTACAAACAGAAGAAGAAGACGAGAGCTTCCGAAGCCAGAAGGAAGGGCCTGCAGCCGCTGGCCGACTGGATGCTGGAACTGCCGCACTACGGCAATGTCTATCAGGAAGCGAAGAAATACCTGAACGAGGAAGTTCCCGATGCGGAAGCTGCTCTGCAGGGCGCAAGAGACATCCTGGCCGAAGTCTGTGCCGATTCGCCTTTGATCCGTGATCAGATCCGGCAGGAGATCTTCCGCAACGGCAGGATCATCACCAAGGTCCGCAAGGATGCCAAAGACGAAAAGAAGACCTATCAGCTCTATTACGATCACAATGAACCGCTGCGTCTGCTGGAGCCGCACCGGACGATGGCGATCGACCGGGCTGAGAAGGAGAACGTCATCACCGTTACCCTCGACTACAACAAGGACAAACTGGAACGTTTCGCCCTGCTGAAGATGACCGGCGGCAGGAACGGCATCACCATCGATGATATCGAAGATGCGGTCGCCGACGGATTGAAACGTCTGGCCTATCCTTCCCTGGAAAGAGAAGTCCGCAATGAATGCAGCGAGAAGGCTCAGGCCGCTTCGATCGAAGTTTTCTCCGAGAACGTTGAGAAACTGCTGCTGCAGGCACCTTTAAAAGGACGTACGGTGCTGGGCTTCGACCCCGGCTATGCCCACGGCTGCAAGCTGGCGGTAGTCGACAAGACCGGAAGGATGCTGGAAGTGGCCAAGATCTTCCCGACCTTCGGAGACCGTCAGAAGGTTTCTTCCGAGAAGACCCTGCTGGAACTGATAAAGAGATACGACGTCGACATCATCGCCATCGGCAACGGCACTGCCTCCCGGGAATCGGAAGCCTTCGTAGCAGACGTGATCCGCCGCAACGGACTGCGCACCCAGTACACGATCGTTTCCGAAGCCGGCGCCAGCGTCTACTCTGCCGGCGATATCGCCCGGGCGGAATTCCCGGACCTGGAAGTCGAAGAGCGCAGTGCGGTCTCGATCGCCCGCCGGATCCTCGATCCGCTCTCGGAACTGATCAAGATCGATCCCGAAAGCATCGGCGTCGGGCAGTATCAGCACGATCTGCCGAAGAAGGAACTGCGCCAGCGTCTGGACTTCGTCGTGGAAAAGGCAGTCAACCGGGTCGGTGCCGATCTGGCGACTGCTTCGCCGGAACTGCTGACCCACGTCTCCGGTCTCAGCGCTTCGCTGGCAAAAAACATCGTCGCCTACCGCAATGAGAAGGGGAAGTTTGCTGACCGTCAGGATCTGCTGAAGGTCAAGGGCATCGGCGCCAAGGCTTTCCAGCAGTGTGCCGGTTTCCTGCGCATCCAGGGCGGAAAGGAAGTCCTGGACGGCACTTCCATCCATCCCGAGAGCTATCCGACGGCCCGGGCGATCCTGGCAAGATACGCTCCCTGGCAGCCCGGTACGCGGGAACTGCAGGAAGCCCTGCAGAAGGAAGACGCCGGGAAGCTCGCAGAAGAGCTCTCTTCCGATGCCTACACTGTGGCAGACATCCTTTCGGCCTTAAAGGAACCGCTGCGCGATTACCGCGATGAATACGATGCCCCGCTCTTACGCAGCGACATCCTGAAGATCGAAGACCTGCAGGTCGGAGACCGGCTGCAGGGCACGGTGCGCAATGTCGTCGACTTCGGCGCCTTCGTCGATATCGGTCTGCACGATGACGGTCTGGTCCACCGCAGCAAGATGCATATCAGCCGTTCGCAGTCGCCGCGGGAAGCAGTCTCTGTCGGGGATATCATCGAAGTGGAGGTCCTTTCTGTCGATCCGGAAAGGGGAAAGATCTCTTTAGGCTTACTGAAGTAAGGAGGAATATCGAAGGATATTCCTTTTTTCTTCCTGAGAGCGTTTACAGGCATCGTTAATCCTTTAACAAGGCCCTTTTCCTGTAGTATAATAGTAAGGCTGAAGGAGGAAATATCATGGGAAAGAAACTGGTCACAGATCTGAATGTTGCCGGAAAAAAGGTCATCGTCCGCGTTGATTTCAACGTACCGCACAAGGGCGATAAGATCACGGACGACAACCGGATCCAGGCTGCTTTGCCTACTATTAAACATCTGCTGGAGAATGACGCCAAAGTCATCCTGCTCTCTCACTTAGGAAAGGTCGACCACAAGGACCCGGAGAAGACGGAAGCCGACAAGAAGAAGAACGACATGGCTCCGGTCGCCGTACGTCTGCAGGAACTGCTTCCTGACAACAAGGTCACCTTCGTCAACGCTACCCGCGGAGAAGCCCTGGAAAAGGCGGTTGCCGAACTGAAGGAAGGGGAAGTCCTGCTGATGCAGAACACCCGTTACGAAAAGGGCGAATCCAAGAACGATCCCGAACTGGGCGCCTACTGGGCATCCCTCGGGGATCTCTATGTCTCGGATGCCTTCGGCTCCGTACACAGAGCACACGCTTCCACCGTCGGTATCCCGAGCCATCTGCCGAGCGCTGTCGGTTTCCTGATCGAAAAGGAACTGAAGTATCTGGGCAAGGCCCTGGATGATCCGAAGCGTCCCTTCGTTGCCGTCCTGGGCGGAGCGAAAGTCTCCGACAAGATCGGTGTCATCGAGAACCTGCTGAAACTGGCTGACAAGGTCATCGTCGGCGGCGGCATGGCTTACACCTTCTATGCAGCCAAGGGCTGGAATGTCGGTACTTCCCTGCTCGAAGCCGACAAGATCGAGACGGCGAAGAAGTTCCTGGAAGAAGGCGCCGGCAAGCTGGTCCTGCCGGTCGATACCGTTGTCGCCAACGACTTCGAGAATCCGACCGACATCAAGGTCGTCGCTTCCAACGAGATCCCGGAAGACTACATGGGCATGGATATCGGTCCGAAGTCCATCGAACTCTTCAGCAAGGAACTGGCAGGAGCCAAGACCGTCTTCTGGAACGGTCCGATGGGTGTCTTCGAAAGAGAACAGTTCGCAGCCGGTACGACCGGTGTCTGCAAGGCGATCGCAGCGCTGGATGACTGCATGAGCGTCATCGGCGGCGGTGATTCCGCATCTGCTGCCAAGAACCTGGGCTTCGCTGAGAAGTTCAGCCACATCTCCACCGGCGGCGGCGCTTCCCTGGAATACATGGAAGGCAAGGAACTGCCCGGCATCGCTATCATCGAGGAGAAATAAGATGAGAAAGCCCATTATCGTCGGCAACTGGAAGATGAACAAGACCATTGCCGAGACGAGTGAATTCGTACAGGCTGTCGAGCCCTTCGTCAACGATTCCGCTGACTTCGGCATCGCCGCTCCCTATCTCGATCTGCCCTGTGCAGTGTCTCTGGCAAAGAAGCTGATCGTTGCCGCAGAGAACTGCCACTTCAAGGACAGCGGCGCCTATACCGGCGAGGTATCGGTACCGATGCTGGAAGAGATCGGCGTCAAATGGTGCATCATCGGTCATTCCGAAAGACGCACCATGTTCGGTGATACCGACGAGACCGTCAACCTCAAGGCCAAGAGACTGATCGAAGCGGGCATGACCCCGATCGTCTGCATCGGCGAGACCGAAGCACAGTTCGATGCCGGTGAGACCGAAGAAGTCATCAAGCGTCAGCTGAACGGTTCTCTGGCCGATCTCGGCGCCGAGAACGTAGCGAAGCTGGTCGTCGCTTACGAACCGATCTGGGCGATCGGTACCGGCAAGTCTGCCGACAAGGAGATCGCACAGAAGTGCTGCTCCTATGTCCGTTCCGTCATTAAGGATATGTACGGGGAAGAGACTGCCGAAAAGGTCCGCATCCAGTACGGCGGATCCGTCAAGCCCACCAACATCAAGGAATACATGGCGCAGCCCGATATCGACGGCGCGCTGATCGGCGGTGCCTCCCTGAAGGTCGATTCCTTCAAGGAGATCATGGACGCTGTCAAATAGGAGGAAAGAAAAAATGCCTGCAATCATGGATGTTTACGCACGCGAAGTCATCGACTCCCGCGGCAACCCGACAGTAGAAGTCGAAGTCGTTACCGAATCCGGCGCCTTCGGACGCGCAATGGTCCCGTCCGGAGCTTCCACCGGTGAAAGAGAAGCGCTGGAACTGCGCGATGGCGACAAATCCCGTTTCGGCGGCAAGGGCGTTCTGAAGGCTGTCAGCAATGTCAATGACATCATCGCTCCGGCGGTCCTGGGCATGGATGTCACCGACCAGGTCGCTCTGGATGAAGAGATGATCAAGCTGGACGGCACCAAGGATAAGTCCAAACTGGGCGCCAATGCGATCCTGGGCGTTTCCCTGGCTGCTGCCAGAGCGGCTGCTGACTTCTACGGCATGCCCTTATACAAATACATGGGCGGCTGCAACGGCAAGGTCCTGCCGGTCCCGATGATGAATGTCCTCAACGGCGGCAAGCATGCGGATTCCGCTGCTGACTGCCAGGAATACATGATCATGCCGGTCGGTGCTCCGAGCTTCAGTGAAGCGATCCGAATGGGTGCTGAAGTCTTCCACACCCTGAAGAACGTTCTGAAGAAGTACGGCTACAACACTGCTGTCGGTGATGAAGGCGGCTATGCACCGTCCTGTGTTCCGGGCGGCGAAGGTCCGTTAGAGAAGCTGGGCAACGAAGGCCCGCTGGCTCTGATGGTCGAGGCTGTCGAACAGGCCGGTTACGTTCCCGGCAAGGACATCGTCTTCTGTATGGATGCTGCAGCTTCCGAATTCTACAACACCGAGAAGGGCGTCTATGAACTGAAGCGTTCCGGTGAAGGCGAAAAGACCTCCGAAGAAATGATCGAAATGTATGCCAAGTGGGCTGACAAGTACCCGATCATCTCCATGGAAGACGGTCTGGCGGAAAACGACTGGGACGGCTGGAAGAAACTGACCGACCGTCTGGGCGACCGCTGGCAGCTCGTCGGCGATGACCTCTTCGTCACCAACACCGAATACATCGCCAAGGGCATCGAACTGGGCGTTGCGAACTCCGTCCTGATCAAGGTCAACCAGATCGGTACCCTGACCGAGACCATCGATGCGATCGAAATGGCCAAGAAGGCCGGCTACACGGCTGTCGTTTCCCACCGTTCCGGTGAGACCGAAGATACCACGATCGCTGACCTCGTCGTCGGTCTGAATGCCGGTCAGATCAAGACCGGTTCCATGAGCCGTACCGATCGTATCGCCAAGTACAACCAGCTGCTCCGCATCGAAGATGAACTGGGCAGTGCGGCACAGTACCCGGGCATGAAGACCTTCTACAACCTGAACAAATAAGTATGACAAAGAAGACCGGGATCACACGATCCCGGTCTTTTCTATTGGTTTT
This sequence comes from Erysipelotrichaceae bacterium, assembly GCA_017512885.1. Classification (GTDB taxonomy): domain Bacteria; phylum Bacillota_I; class Bacilli_A; order Erysipelotrichales; family Erysipelotrichaceae; genus RGIG5669. The sequence continues at coordinate 48,066 of JAFWEP010000035.1, read as the reverse complement.
TCCCTTGAAATGAGTATTGATCCGAATTCCCGGAAAAAGTCGTTCAAACGGCCTGTAAATGCCTCTGAGCGCATCCTAGAAGATACCGGCTGAACTCAGTCCGAAGATCCATAGGAAGATCGTCAGCAGGGAGAAGAGGGAAGTGAAGACGACCAGCTGTCCGGCCAGATCGGCATCGGAATCCATCTGGCTGGCCAGGTTGAAGGAAGTTGTAGCGCAGGGAGCGATGAAGATGCACATCAGGGCGACGAATTCATTGCCGCGGAAGCCCAGCAGCAGAGTCAGGGCGATCAGCAGGGTCGGAACGATGACCAGACGGAAGAGGACACCGGTGAAGATCGGACGCAGATTGTCCCTGATGGAACCGAAGTTGAAGAGACCGCCCATGGCGATCAGTGCCAGCGGGGTGCCGCAGCGGCCGAGATCGCGGAAGACCCCGGCCAGGAAGTCCGGGAAGTGAATGTGCAGCAGCTGGGTGGCAAAGCCCAGCAGAGCAGCGATCACGTAAGGATTCTTCAGCACCGAGCGCAGAGTGGATGAAAGAGAGGAACTGCCGCCTTCCCGGAAGTGTTCCAGCAGGGCTACGGAAAGGATGTTCTGGAGGGGGACGATGACGGCGATCAGCAGGACGATGCCGCCGATATTGTTTTCACCGCAGATGGCCGTACCGATGAGGGTGCCGAAGATGACGAAATTGGTATGGAAGATGCCGTGGGCGAGGGCGCCCCGTCTCTTTTTGTCTTTCTCTGTGAACAGAGCGGCAGCTACGGAGATGGCCAGGACCAGGATCTGTGAAAAACAGGCATAGAGCAGCAGCCTGGCATTAAAGACTTCGGCGATATCGGTCTTATAGATGTTGTAGTAGACATTGGTGGCCAGGAAGACCTTGAAGCAGAGCTTGTTCAGGCGGTTCAGGGTCGTTTCGTCCAGGAAGGCGATGCGTCTCAGGAAATAGCCCAGCCCCAGCATGCAGAACATGGGTACGACGGCATTGAGGGCCATGAGAAAACTGTTCATAGGAAGGACCTCCAAATCGGCAGTAAAAGGTTGTATATACCGATTATAGGTCCTTCTTTCAGACGGCGATGCAAGAATAATTCGAATCCTTTATACCGAAACAGTTATAAGACCGCCTGTCAGACGGTCTTATCTGTTTTTTTCTTTTTCTGGAAGTGACCGGAGATATAGGCATTCGGTCCGTTCTCGACGATGTCCCGGAAATACTGCAGGGTATAATCGCGGAAGCACTTGGCCGATTCGCTGAGGTAGGGCTTGTTTTCGATCAGGTACAGGTAACGGGTGCCCTGCGGTGAGGACAGCGGGCGCAGGACGGTGTTGTCGGTGGAGATGCCGCCCCAGGAGAGTTCCGGTACCAGCGAGATGTTTCCGCCCAGACGCAGCATCTTACGGACCGTCTCGGCAGAGTTGCATTCGATGAAGATATTCGGTTCGAAACCGGCATTCAGGCAGTACTGGTCCAGCAGATCACGCAGAGCGTTGCCTTTCTTCAGAGAGACGAAATGCTGGTCCTTCAGTTCGGAGATATTGATGGTCTTATGGAAGGCCAGAGGATGATCGGCCGGCAGAGCGACCATGATCCGCTCGGAATAGAGGAGGAATTCATGGGGATTGGTTTCTTTCTGGTTGCGGGCGATGATCCGGAGATCCATCTTTTCAAAGTCTTCTTTCTCGATATAGCCCTGCAGGGTCGAGACTTTGATGTTGGGATAAAGACGGGCAAAGCCGTATAAGAGCTCGGCCAGGTGCTGGGTACCGGCCCGCATGGACAGGTGGACGGTCTTGGAACCTTCCTTCTTGAAGTCGGCGATCTCGGAATGGATCGCTTCTTCTTCCTTGAAGATGTTTTCGGCATGCTGCAGGACGATGCGCCCGTAGTCGTTCAGGACGATGCTTTTGCCTACACGGTCAAAAAGCTTTACCCCGAGCTCGTCCTCCAGAGAGGAGATCGAGCGGCTCAGCGAGGGCTGGGAGATGAAGAGTTTTTCGGCTGCTTTGGTAAGATGCTGGAGTTCAGCGACTTTTTTGAAAAAATACAAACTGTGGAAATTCATCGTTAGCCTCCATGGTATGCTTTATAGCCGTTTTGTAATAAAAGAATAATAATTTATTAACAATCCGTCAATAGTTTTTTTGGAATACGATAAAAACTTCCGCAATTAAAAAACAGACAGGCCGAAGCCTGTCTGGATCCTTGATACAGTATTGAATTTGAATTAGTGGATGAAGAGACGCAGCGCAGCCGTGAAGACTGTTGGAGTGAGCAGACAGCCGAGGCCGGTGTAGAAGGTAGCGACCATGGCGCCGTAGGGGACCAGCTTGGCATCGACAGCAGCCAGACCGCCGGCAGTACCGGAAGTAGAGCCGATCAGACCGCCGAAGATCATGGCAGCAGTCGGGTTGTCCAGCTTGATCTTCTTGGCGATCAGCGGAGCGATGATCATCGCAGCGATGGACTTGACGGCACCGGCAGCGATGGACAGAGCGACGACGTCAGAGCTGACACCGAAGGCAGCGCCTGTGACCGGACCGACAACGAAGGTCTGAACGCCGGCACCGATCGTAGCGAGTTCGTATACATCTCTGTAACCGAAGATCAGACCGACAACGACGCCGATAGCGAAGGAGAAGAAGAGACCGAGAGCCAGAGCAACGATACCTGCCAGACCGGCCTTGACCAGGTTCTTCGGATCGATGCCCCAGGCTGTGGAGATGATCGCAAAGTCACGCATCATACCGCCGCCGAGGATACCGACACCGGAGAAGATCGCAAACTTCTTCAGGGAATCGCCGGAACCGACAGCGTAGACGACATCGGTGATACCTTTGGAAGCGGAAGTCAGGACACCGGCATCCATCTGCTTGTGAGCGATGACGCCGCCGATGTAGGCAACGACCAGAGCGAGCAGGATCGCGAAGGCGGAGCCCATTCTCTTCTGACCGATCAGTTCAGCTACCTTGTAGCCGAGGAACGTTACAACTGCAGTGAGGATGAAGGAACCGACTAAGCCGTAGCCGGCAGCCATTTTTGCAAAGATTGCCATTTATCAGATACCTCCTCTTCTTAGTCCTTCGCCAGCTTGCTGATGAGCGGAATGCACAGAAGCGGGATGATAACGGCCAGGATACCGGAGATGATCGGAACCAGTCCGGAAGCAACAGCGGAATAAACATCCTGGTTCATGCTCATAGCGACAACGACCGGGATGTAGAGGGCGGAGATGAATTCAATGCCGCCTTCCGTCTTCGGATGAAGTTTCTTACCGGTCTTTGCAAGATAGACCTGAATAAGAATAAAGAAGACCATCGCAAAACCTACGCCGCCGACATCACTGTTCAGACCCAGTGCGGCACCCAGCAGGTTTCCGAGGAAGCATCCGGCGAACATGCAGGCGCCGATGATGCCTAAACCATAAATACCCATGATTCTAAATACTCCTTTCACCTGTATCAATATAGCCAAAGAATAGCGGTGAATGATTTCCGGTGTCTAATATATGTTTGAACAATCACATATAACGAAACTGTTAAGATTTACCGAAGGAATTACCGAATTGATAACAGAAAATGCATTTGCTTATGCATAGACCGAAATAGTCCTGTATGACTGCACAGTTCTTATATAAGCTATGATCTGTAAAAAAATTTGTAGATAAAACACCCTGTTTTCACGAGACTTTGACAGAAACCAATGACGGTTAACTTTATGCCATTCTTTTGTACGAAAAATAACAATCCCGCTATGAAACAATACCAAATCTTATATTAGACGCTATGAAAGCGCATCGTTACGATGGAGGCATATAGAAAGGAACCAAATCATTATGAAGTGGGACACACAGAGACAATCTAAAAAAGAGCGCCTCAACGCCGCTTCGTTCGCTGACGGCAAAGTCGTCGCGACCGAAGACATCGTCAAGCTGCTGGAAGCAGTCATTCATCCTTATGACAAAGTCGTACTGGAGGGCTGCAACCAGAAACAGGCCGCATTCCTGGCCGGTGCTCTGACGAAAGTGGATCCGTCCAAGGTCAACCACCTGAACATGCTGATCCCGTCCATTTCCCGTAATGAACACCTCGAGATCTTCGAGAAGGGCATTGCTGAGGAACTTAACTTCGCCTTTGCCGGTGTTCAGAGCTTACAGCTCTCCCAGATGCTGGCAGAACACAAACTGAAGATCGGTGCCATCCATACGTATCTGGAACTTTACAGCCGTATGTATGTCGACCTGATCCCGAACGTCTGCCTGATCGCTGCTGATAAGGCTGACCGCAACGGTAACCTCTACACCGGTTTCAACACGGAAGACACCCCGATGATCACCGAGGCTGCTGCCTTCAAGGATGGCATCGTCATCGCTCAGGTCAACAGCATCGTTGATACCGAAGATCTGCCGCGCGTCGACATTCCGTCCGACTGGGTCGACTTCATCGTTCAGGCTGATCAGCCCTACCCGATGGTACCGCTGTTCACCAGAGATCCGCGCAAGATCCAGGATGCTCACATCCTGCAGGCGATGATGGTCATCAAGGGCATCTACGCAAAGCACGAAGTCAAGACGCTGAACCATGGTATCGGTTACAACGGATGCGCGATCGAACTGCTGCTCCCGACCTACGGTAACGAACTGGGTCTGAAGGGCAAGATCTGCACCAACTGGGTCCTGAACCCGCATCCGACGCTGATCCCGGCGATCGAAGACGGCTGGGTCAAGTCTGTCGTTGCCTTCGGCGGCGAAGTCGGCATGGACAAGTATACTTCCGCTCACCCGGATATCTTCTTCACCGGTAAGGACGGCTCCCTCCGTTCCAACCGTGCTTATGCACAGTGCGCCGGTCTGTACGGTATGGATCTGTTCTTAGGCGGAACGCTGCAGATGGACTATGCCGGTAACTCTTCTACGGTCACCAATGGACGTCTCTCCGGTTACGGCGGAGCTCCGAATATGGGTAACTCCACCGGCGGCCGTCGTCATACGACGAAAGCCTGGATGGATATGGCACCGGGCAACGGTTCTCTGATCTCCGGCCGCAAGCTGAACGTTCAGATGATCAAGTCCTCCTCCAAGTTCGGTCCGGCCTTCGTTCCGGAACTGGATGCGGTCAAGATCGGTAAGGATGCCGGTATGGATTCCGTTCCGGTCATGATGTACGGTGAGGATGTCACCCATGTCGTTACCGAACAGGGTATCGCTTACCTCTACACTGCAAAGGATGCAGCCGAGAGAGGAAAGCTGATGGGCGCTGTTGCTCAGGGTACTCCGTTAGGCGATATGGTACCTGCTTCCGAGATCGAAAGCCTGCGCCGTCAGGGCAAGGTCGCTCTGCCGGAAGATCTGGGCATCGACAGAAGCCGTGCCAATAAGGACCTGCTTGCTGCGAAGTCTCTGGAAGAGATCGCAGAGATCTCCGGCGGACTCTATGAGATCCCGGAGAAGCTGAAATACAAGCCGGAAGAAAACAAATAAAGAAAGGAAGAGTATAAATGCCCACAAAAAGACAGCAGGAAATGCTGGATAAGAAAAAAGCACTCATGCTCGGGGGCGGCGAGAAAGCCATCGAAAAGCAGCACAGCTTAGGCAAGTACACCGCTCGTGAGCGTATCGAAATGTTCTTTGATGAAGGCACCTTCACGGAAACCGGTATCTTCGTCAAACATCGCTGCACCAACTTCGGCATGGAAAAGAAAGATCTGGCCGGAGACGGTGTCGTTACCGGTTACGGTAAGGTCAACGGACGTTTGGTCTACGCTGCTGCGCAGGACTTCACCGTCGTTGGCGGTTCGCTGGGTGAAATGCATGCCATGAAGATCGCTGAAGCGCAGGAAGCTGCACTGAAGGTCGGCGCTCCGATGGTCTGCATCAATGACTCCGGCGGAGCCCGTATCCAGGAGGGCGTTGACGCTCTGTCTGGCTACGGCCGTCTCTTCTACAACAACACCATCGCTTCCGGTGTCATCCCGCAGATCTCCGTTATCATGGGACCGTGCGCCGGCGGTGCTGTCTATTCCCCGGCGATCACGGACTTCATCTTCATGGTCCAGGGCATCGGTCAGATGTACATCACCGGCCCGAACGTCATCCGTGCGGTCACCGGCGAAGAAGTTACCGGTGAAGCTCTGGGCGGCGCTGATGCCCACAACCGTATCAGCGGTGTCGCTCACTTCTCCTGCGAGAACGAAGACGAATGCCTGAACCAGATCCGTGAACTGCTGAGCTATCTGCCGTCCAACCATCTGGAAGCTGCTCCGAGCTATGAATGCGCTGATCCGATCGACCGCGCTGATGCTGAACTGGACAGCCTGGTTCCGGAAAACCCGAACAAGCCCTACGATGTCAAGGACGTTATCGAAAAGATCGCCGACAACGGCGTCTTCTTCGAAACGCAGGAAGCTTTCGCTCAGAACATCGTTACCGGCTTCATCCGTCTGAACGGTGAGAGCGTTGGCGTCATCGCCAACCAGCCGAAGGTCAATGCCGGCTGTCTGAATATCGACGCTGCTGACAAGGCTGCCCGCTTCATCCGTACCTGCGACTGCTTCAACATCCCGATGCTGACGCTGGAAGATACTCCTGGCTTCCTGCCGGGCTCCGCTCAGGAACACGGCGGAATCATCCGTCACGGTGCCAAGATGCTGTATGCTTACTCGGAAGCAAGCGTACCGATGGTCACCCTGATCATGCGTAAGGCTTACGGCGGCGCTTACATCGGTATGTGCTCCAAGCACCTGGGAAGCGACATCGCCTTCGCCTGGCCGGATTCTGAGATCGCGGTCATGGGCGGCGACGGTGCTGCCAACATCATCTTCGCGAAGGAGATCAAGAACGCTGAAGATCCGGCTGCCAAGAGAGCTGAAAAGCTGGCTGAATACCAGGAAATGGCGATGAACCCCTATGTCGCTGCTGCCCGTGGCTATGTTGATGACGTCATCATGCCGCACGAGAGCCGCAAGCGTCTGATCGATGCCTTCGCTTCGCTGAAGGGCAAGCAGGTCTACAAACCCCGCAAGAAACACGGCAACATGCCGTTATAAGGAGGGGACATGTTCGGAGATAAACTTTCCATCGGGGATGCTCTGCTGGTCTCTGTAGTCAGTATCCTGGTCGTCTTCCTGGTCCTGCTGGCCATCAGTTACATGATCCAGCTGGTCGCCAAGGTCCTCGACATGATCCTGAACAAAGGCAAGAAAGAAGAACCCGTCAAGGCTGCTCCGGCCGCTGAACCTGTCGTCGAAGAGGAAGAAACCGATGATTCCGACAAGTTCATCCTGGCCGCAGCTGCTATCGCCGCATATCTCGGCACCGACCGCTTTATCGTACGTGGTGTACGTAAAGTCAATGATGAAGGCAGTTGGGCAACTGTAAGCCGTACTGGCTTCCTGAATGATTAAGGAGGAGAACTTAAAATGGCAGTCAAGAAATTCCGTATCGTCTTAGATGGCGTTGAACACGAAGTAGAAGTAGAAGAACTGGGCGGCGTTGCTGCTCCGGCAGCTGTCGCTGCTGCACCGGCTCCGGTCGCACCGGCTCCCAAGAAGAAGGCCGCAGCTCCGGCCGGCGGCGCAGGAGATATCAGTGCTCCGCTGCAGGGCACGGTCTCTTCCGTTGCTGTTAAGGCCGGCGATTCCGTCAAGGAAGGCCAGGTCGTTGCGATCATCGAAGCCATGAAGATGGAAAACGAGATCGTTGCTCCGCGTGATGCCGTCGTTGCCAGCGTTGCTGTCAAGAAGGGTGATAAAGTCTCTGCCGGTGATCTGCTGATCTCTCTGAAGTAAGGAGGCCACCCATGCTGGATATCCTTCTGCAATTCTGGCAGAGTTCCGGTCTGGCTCAGCTCTTTGTCTGCAATACACAGTTGGGCCCGGTCTCTCTGCCTGGCAATCTGATCATGCTGTGTCTGGCCTGCTTCTTCCTGTACCTGGCTATCGGAAGAGGCTATGAGCCTTACCTGCTGATCCCGATCGCCTTCGGTATGCTGCTCGTCAACCTGCCTCTGGCCGGTCTGATGGATCATGCGACCGAATCGGCGAAAGGCGGATTGCTGTACTACCTTTACCAGGGTGTCGATCTCGGTATCTACCCGCCGCTGATCTTCCTCTGCATCGGTGCCGGCACCGACTTCGGTCCGCTGCTGGCGAACCCGAAGTCCCTGCTGCTCGGCGCTGCTGCTCAGCTCGGTATCTTCTTTACCTTCCTGGGCGCGATCGTTCTGGGCTTCACCGGTCCGGAAGCAGCTTCCATCGGTATCATCGGTGGCGCTGACGGTCCGACCGCTCTGCTGCTGACTTCTCAGCTGGCTCCGAACCTCCTGGGTGCGATCGCTATCGCAGCGTACTCCTACATGGCTCTGGTCCCGGTCATCCAGCCTCCGATCATCAAACTGCTGACGACGGAAGAAGAACGCAAGATCAAGATGGAACAGCTGCGTCCGGTCTCTCAGACGGAAAAGATCGTCTTCCCGGTCGTCGTTACCCTGTTCACCTGCCTGCTGCTCCCGGACGCTGCTCCGCTGATCGGCATGCTGATGCTCGGTAACCTGCTGAAAGAGTCCAATCAGGTCCCGCTCCTGGTCAACTGCTTACAGAACTCCCTGATGTACATCATCTCGGTCTTCCTGGGTATGACCGTCGGTGCGAAGGCTACTGCGGAAATGTTCCTGCGTGCTGAGACCATCAAGATCATTGCCCTCGGTATCATCGCCTTCAGCCTTGGTACTGCCGGCGGTGTCGTTCTGGGCAAGATCATGAGCAAGCTCGATGGCGGCAAGACCAACCCGATGATCGGTGCGGCCGGTGTCTCGGCTGTCCCGATGGCTGCGCGTGTCGTCCAGAAGGAAGGCGTCAAGTACAATCCTTCCAACTTCCTGCTCATGCATGCCATGGGCCCGAACGTAGCCGGCGTTATCGGTTCCGCTGTTGCGGCCGGTATGCTGCTGCTGTTCTTCAAGTAAAACAGAAAGGCGGTGCGAGCGGCACCGCCTTTTCTATGGGAGAAGCATATGTCAAAAACTGAACAGGTATCGAACAGTTTCGCGCTGTATGTCGTGCTGACCGTTGCCGGCGGATTCCTCGATGCCTATAGCTATGTTGTAAGAGGAGGGGTCTTTGCGAATACCCAGACCGGTAATGTCGTACAGTGCGGCATGGCCCTGATGAACGGAGATCTCTTTTCCTGCTTCCGTTATCTCTTCTCGATCCTGACTTTCACGCTGGGTATCTTTTTGGTCGTCTATGTCCGGGATATCCGCCATATCCAGGGCCTGCACTGGCGTCAGGAAACGGTCCTGATCGAAGCGGCGATCCTGCTGATCGTCGCCTTCCTGCCGGAGGCGCATAACACGATCGCCAATACGCTGATCGCTTTCGCCTGCGGGATCCAGCTGCAGACCTTCCGGAAAGTAGGGGAATACACCTTTACCACGACGATGGCGACCGGAAATCTGCGCAGTTTCGCTTACGCTCTGGTCTATTCGCTGAATACCGGTGAAGAATACTATGCGAAAAGGGCAACCCTGGTCGGCAGTCTGCTGCTGGTGTTCATGCTGGGAGCGGGACTGGGCGGGATCTTCTCGCGGATGATGGGCGTCCAGGCGGTCATGATCCCCTGTGCACTGCTGGTGATCTCGATCGTAGCGATGCGGTAAAGGCCGAAAAACAACAAAAAATGCGCTTTTTGTATACATAACAATACTGATATATAAAACTATTTATTCTGTATTTTTAATCTATTGATATTTATGTATACTAAAGGCGAGTTCAGAAGAAAAGTCGTTCTTCCTTCTGACGGCTGTGTTTCGTTTATTCCCCTTTCTATTTACCGCGAAATACAGTGCAAAGGGCCGTACCGGCCCTGGGACCGCTATAGCCTTGCAGCGGTCCTTTTTTGTTTATGATCAGAAATATTTCGTTTATTGTATACATGCAGGTTTGTTATACCCGACAATGTATATAAGGATATAGAAAGATGTATTATTTGTCTCCCGGAAAAGTTGGATAATAGAATCACAAGAGGTATTTTTATGAATCAGAAAAGTCTTTCACTGCTGACCACCCGTGAGATCGCTCTCATCGGTATCTTCGCTGCCCTGATCTCGGTTACTGCTCCGATCTCCATCCCGCTGACCGGAAGCGTACCGATCTCGCTGGCAACGCTGAGCGTTATGCTGACGGGAGTCCTGTTGGGAAAACGCAACAGTGTTCTGGCAGTGATCATCTATCTGATCCTGGGTTCCATCGGCATGCCGGTCTTTGCCGGTTACAGCAGCGGTTTCGCCAAGATCCTGGGCGTCACCGGCGGTTATATGATCGGTTACATCCCCTATGCCTGGCTCTCCGGACTGTTCGCTGAAAAGAGTGCCGGCATGACCGGTTCGAAGAAGATCGGCATGCTGGTAGCGGGCATGCTGCTGGGTACGGCTGCCTGCTATATCCTGGGCACTGTCTGGTTCTGTGTTTCGACCGGTTCCGGACTGGGCTATGCCCTCAGCGTCTGCGTCGTTCCCTTCCTGTTCGGCGATGCTCTGAAGATCGTTGCCGTCTGCCTGCTGAGCAGCAGACTGCAGCCGCTGGCTGACAAGGCTCTGCGCGGATAATATGCTGGAGCGGGAAAAGATCCTCTCTTTGGCAGAAAGCGACGCACCTTTGCTGCTGTTTGAAGAGATCGATTCCACCAATGATCATGCCAAGGAACTGATCCGCAGAGGAGAGGCCGTTCACGGCTCGCTGGTCCTCTCGGATTTCCAGTCCGCCGGAAGAGGCCGGCACGGTCATGACTTCTACTCTCCGAAGGGAAGCGGACTCTATCTGACGATCCTGCTCGATCAGGATCGGAAGGAGACTGAACTGCCGACGATCGCAGCTGGAGTCGCCGTACAGCGGGCGATCAAGGAATGCTGCGGCAGGGAATGCGGCATCAAATGGGTCAACGACCTCTTCTATAACGGAAAGAAAGTCTGCGGGATCCTGGCCGAAGCGCTGCAGGCGGAACATTCCTGGATCATCATCGGCATCGGCATCAACTGCACCGATCAGGCGTTCCCGCCGGAGATCGCAGATATCGCCGGCAGTCTGGATATCTCGGAAGAAGACCGCAGCAAGCTGGCCGGACTGCTCTGGAAAGAACTGAACCGGGCGGTCAGTCTGCCGAAGGAAGAACTGCTGCCGGAATACCGCGAAGCTTCGCTCCTTTTAGGAAAGGAGATCACTTTCCGGGAGAACGATGTGCTTTACAGCGGCAAAGCCATGGCCATCGATGATGAGGGAAGACTGCTCGTCGAAACGGAAGAGGGGATCCGGGTCCTGGATTCGGGTGAAGTCTCTGTCCGCAGCTGGCAGTAGCACTCGTTTGCGGAAATCCCATAATTCTCTGCATTTCTGACGAATTCCATAGAACAGACAGGAGTACGATGGTCTCATAAGGAACTTCCTTATTGAAGATATACGTACTCCTTTCCTACAGAACAGCCGGGCCCTCCCGGCTATGTTCTGCCTCTAAATGATTGTGTACAATGAGTATCGATTGATTAAACAGCCTTCATTCATTAGAATAAGAACGTCAAGGAGGAGAAGGGCTTGCTGCAGGTTCAGGACATATGCAAGGAATACCGTACCGGTGAACTGGTCCAGCAGGCGTTGGACCATGTCAGTCTCAATCTGCGGGATAATGAATTCGTCGCCATTCTGGGACCTTCCGGATCCGGAAAGACGACGCTTTTGAACATTATCGGCGGTCTGGACCGTTATGACAGCGGGGATCTGATCATCAACGGCATCTCCACCAAACAGTACAAGGACCGGGACTGGGATAGTTACCGCAACCACACCATCGGTTTCGTCTTCCAGAGCTATAACCTGATCCCCCATCAGAATATTCTGGCCAATGTTGAACTGGCTTTGACGATCTCCGGCATCTCCGGTGCGGAAAGACGGCAGAAAGCCATAGCTTCTCTGGAGAAGGTCGGTCTGAAGGATCATATCCATAAGAAACCGAATCAGCTCTCCGGCGGTCAGATGCAGCGTGTTGCGATCGCCCGGGCCCTGGTCAATGACCCGGATATCCTGCTGGCGGACGAACCGACCGGTGCTCTGGATTCCGAGACCAGCGTGCAGGTCATGGATCTGCTGAAGGAAGTCGCTGAAGACCGTCTGGTGGTCATGGTCACCCATAACCCGGAACTGGCTGAGCAGTATGCGACCCGCATCGTCCGTTTGAAGGACGGAGTGATCCTCTCGGATACCGATCCCTATCATGTAGAAGCCGGAGAAGCGGTCCATAAGAATCTGGGAAAGTCTTCGATGTCTTTCCTGACTTCGCTCTCCTTAAGTTTCAACAACCTGCGTACCAAACTGACCAGGACCCTGCTGGTCGCTTTTGCCGGATCGATCGGCATCATCGGCATCGCTCTGATCCTGTCTCTCTCCAACGGCGTCAACCGCTACATTCAGGACATCGAAGAAGAGACTTTGCAGGAATACCCGCTGACGATCCAGAATTCCGCCTTTGATTCCACGTTTCTCTTAACGATGGGGACCCAGGAGGAAGAAGAACCTTCCGAAGTCCATGAGATGCGTACGATCACCTCGCTCTTTTCGCGTCTGAGTTCCAATGACCTGGCTTCCCTGAAGATCTTCCTGGAGAGTCCGGAAAGCGGCATGAAGCCCTATACCCGGGCGATCGAGTATTCCTATGATCTTTCTCCGCTGATCTACCGCTTCGATGGGAAGGATTACCGGCAGGTCAATCCCAACCAGGTCTTTGCCTCGATGGGCTTCTCTTCCAATATGATATATTCCAGTGCCATGAGCACCGATCTCTTCCATGTTCTGCCGGAACACGAAGAACTGTACCGTGAACAGTATCTGCTGGAGAGCGGACGCTGGCCGGAGAATGCCGAAGAAGCCGTACTGGTACTGACCCGCAACGGCGGAGTCAGTGACCTTTCGTTGTACGCGATGGGCATCAAGGATCAGAAGGAACTGGATGAACTGATGAAGGCCTTCTCTTCCGGAGAGAACGTGACCATCGAAGGAGAGATCGGGAAGTATTCCTACAAGGACTTCCTGGGGATCTCTTTCCGGGTCATCGATGCCTGGCAGCGCTACAGTTACGATGAAGAATACAAGGTCTATGTCGATAAATCCTCTGACGGCAGTTATATGCGTTCATTGCTGAAAGAAGCGCCGCAGCTGACGATCGTCGGGGTCGTCCGGCCTTCCGAAGAGGCTTCGGTCGCGATCCTGGAGAGCGGGATCTCTTTCCCGTCGGAACTGATCCGTAACATGATGGAGCGCTCGGCAGGCAGCACTATCGTTCGGGCCCAGAAAGCCGATCCGGATACCGATGTGATCACCGGCCAGAAGTTCGGGGAAGCCGGGAAGGGGACACTGGACATGTCCACGCTCTTCAGCATCGATGAACAGGCCATGAACGATGCCTTCTCCTTCGATACCAGCAAGCTCCGTATCGATGCCTCTGCCTTCGACATGTCCTCACTGGATATGTCTTCTTTGATCGATCCCAATGCCCTGTCTTCGGCGATGCCTGAGCTCGATCTCGGATCGCTGCTCAGTCAGGTGAAGATCGATCTTGATGAAGAGGAACTGCAGAAGCTCTTTGAGAGCTTGCTGCAGGAGTATGCCGAATATGCCAAGGCCGATCCGCAGACGGACATCACCGCTCTGCCGGATGCCTTCCGCAGCTATCTGCAGAGCGACGAAGCACGTGCCCTGCTGCAGCAGGATCTGGCTGCCTTCCTAAAAGACTCCGGTCTGGATCAGATCTCTGCTGAGGATCTGACCCAGCTGATCAGCGAAGTCATGGCCGGCTATCCGCAGTGGGCCATGGAGAAGGGCTATAATGACCCGGAACAGTTCAGCACGTATATCGCCGAATACCTGCAGCTGCCGGAAGTGCAGCAGCTGATCACGGCCAAGGACAGCGAACTGATCGGTGAGATCGACCCGGAAGTGGTCGAAAAGGCTGCCGGACAGATCGGCAGCGACCTCCTGAACGGGTACCAGGAATATGCCTCCGGCAAGGAACTGCCGCAGCCGGAGAAGATCTCTGCTTCCTTCGGGACCTATCTGCAGAGCGAAGGAGCACAGAAACAGATCAGCGACTTCCTGCAAAAGTCGGTCGATACTTCAGAAGTTGAGAAAGCGGTCGCTTCCCAGATGTCCTCCTATTCGGATGAACTGGCGAAGCAGATCGGCGGCGGCATGCAGAAGATGGCTTCACAGCTGGCAGACGGCATGCAGAAGGCCGTGTCCTCGATGGGCGGCTCCTTCATGGATGCCTTCCGTTTCGATGCATCCTCCTTCAGCAATGCCATCTCCATGAATTTCAGCGAAGAAGAACTGCAGGAACTGCTGAGTTCCCTGATGGCCAATGAGACTTCTTCCTATAACGGCAACCTGAAACTCTTCGGCTATGCCGATCCCGATCAGCCCTATATGATCACGATCTTCCCTTACGACTTTGCCGGCAAGGGCGAGATCAAGAATATCCTCGATGCCTACAATGATGATATGCGGGAGACAGACAAGGAAAAGGTCATCGTCTATACCGATATCGTCGGGACCCTGATGTCTTCCGTCACTGATATCATCAATGCGATCGGTTATGTCCTGATCGCCTTCGTGGCGATCTCGCTGGTGGTCTCTTCGATCATGATCGGGGTCATCACCTACATCTCCGTCCTGGAGCGAAGGAAAGAGATCGGCATCCTGCGGGCGATCGGCGCCTCCAAGCGCAACATCTCCGAAGTCTTCAATGCCGAGACCTTCATCATCGGTCTATTGGCCGGCGTCTTAGGCATCGTCATCAGCGAACTGCTGCTGATCCCGGGCAATGCCCTGATCCATCATCTGACCGATGCCGATGTCACGGCCTATCTGGAACCCTCCTCAGCGGTCATCCTGGTCATTCTGAGCGTCGTTCTGACCCTGATCGGAGGACTGATCCCTTCCCGCAAAGCCGCGCACAGCGACCCTGTTACCGCCTTACGGACAGAATAAAAGAGAGAGTCATTCGACTCTCTCTTTTTCTTCGATCTCTTTCTGTTTCTGCCGGAAGGCATCGTTCTTTTCCTTCCATTCTTCGACCAGCTCCAGCAGATCACTGCTGTCGAGCTGACACCAGTTGCCGATCTCATCTTCGGCGGTATCATCCCAGAGGATACTGAGATCTCCCATCACCGAGAGCCGGCAGTGATTGCCGCTGAAGGCTCCGTCCTCTTTTTCTCCGTTCAGAACGGCAAGCAGTTCCTTCCGGATCGGTTCATAGAAGTTCGTGACTTCGCTCTCCAGAAAGACGGACAGCAGGTCATAGCCTTCTTCGAATTCGATGACCAGGCGGCGTTTGGTCTGATTCTTGCCGCGCAGTTTTACTTCATGATAAGCGTGTTCCAGCATCGTATCACTCCTCGTAGATGGGATAGGCGGTAATGATCCGGCCCTTGTTGTCGAGGGCCATGTCGATCTCGATCCCTTCGTCCGTTAAGCCGGCATAGAGATCGCCGCTCAGTTTCTCGCGGTTCTCATAGGCCTGGTTGATCGCATCGACCACTTCCTGCGGAGACATATCATCCGGGAAGAAGGAGGAATAGCCGTTGTTGCCGCTCTTCTTCTTTCCGTCGACCGTGACTCTGGCGGTATAGACACCGTGTTCGTCTTTTTCGCTGCGGCTGCCTTCGATGATCTTGCCGGGAGAATCGGCGATCCCGTCATAGTGATAACCGGTCGCCTTGCCGCTGGAATTGATCGAGCCCATGAAGATGTGCTCGATGGTGCTCCTGCGGAAGTGCTGGGTATCCGTGAGATCCTCCAGATCATCGCTGGTGTAGACCACTGGTTCCGGGGTCGGTGTCGGTGTGGGTTTCGGGGTGGCCGTAGGCTTCGGGGTGGAAGTCGGCTTCGGAGTCGGGGAAGGCGTCGGAGCCGGAGCGCTCGTCGGAGCCGGGGTCACGACCTCCGTCGGAACGGGATCCGGTCTTTTCAGCCAGCTGCAGCCTGCAAGAAACAGGCACAGCAGGAGCAGTATGATCTTTTTCATGGTTCCATTGTACCTGTTTTTCCAGGAGATGTGACCGAAAAGCAGAAAAACGGTACAGAACAGAAGAAGCATATTTTCTCCCTGATAACAAGCCTTGACATTCTACCCCCCTGTGCTATGCTTAGTACAGTTAATACAGACAGAATGCTTTTTGCACGACAGAGATCGTAGATATAGAGGTAACAAGATGAGCGAAAAAAATGAAAAAGATTTCCTGAGTCAGTTCTCTTCCGAAAACAAGCCGAAGAGCTTCCAGGAAGAGGAACGGATCCCGGTACAGAACAGTTTCCAGCCGAACTGGAAGCTGATCGGCGGACTGGCTGCTGTGGCCCTGGTGGCCCTGGCAGCGGTCTGGTTCTTCTTTTTACGGCCGAAGATCGTGATGCCGGATTTTGTCGGAAAGAACCAGTCGGAAGTGGCAGCCTGGGTCCGGCAGCAGGGCATCGACAGCAGCGGCATCATCATGAAAGGGGAGTATTCCCTGGACTATGACGAGAACGTGATCATGACGCAGTCCGTCAAGGAAGGCACCAAGGTCAAGGAAGACGTCAAGATCGACTTTACGGTCTCCAAGGGAGCGGATCCGGATGAAAAGATCAGTGTGCCGGATATCGCCAATATGACCAAGGATGAACTGAATGACTGGGTCAAGAAGAACAAGCTGCAGAAGGTAAAGATCACGACCGCCTACAGTGAGACCGTTCCGAACGGCGAAGTCATCAATTATGAATTCAAAGGGGTGGAAGCTGACAGCTTCACCCGCGGCAGTACGCTGAACATCTCGGTATCGAAGGGACCGGCTCCGGCCGGTACGGTCACCGTCCCGGAATTCACCAGCAAGGAACAGGCGGAGAACTGGGGCAAGACCAACAAGATCACTGTTCAGATCATCGAATCCTTCAACAATGACAAGCTGGAAGGCTATGTCGTAGACCAGAACCCGAAGAAAGATCAGACCGTCAAGACCGGTGATACGGTCACTGTCTATATCTCCAAGGGCAAGGGCGTCATGGTGCCGGATCTCGTCTCCATGAACAAGACGCAGGCCGAGGAATGGCTGGCACAGTATCCGGTCGTCACCAAACAGCGTTATTCCAATACGACGCATCACATCGTCTCGCAGAGCCTGCCGGCAGGCACGATGGTCTCAGAGAGCGAGCTCTACAAGATGGAAGTCGTCGTGAACCTGGGCAGTACGTTCTATGCAGAGGATGCCGGGATCACTTTGATCGGCAATGATTTCGACCGTCTGGTCGACAAACTGAACGATCTGCGTCCGCAGGGCATCGATGCCTATACCGACAACTGGACCGCCGGCAATGAGGTCTATTCCGAGACATACAACCGCGGACAGATCATTTCCGTTCAGTGCACCGGTTATTCCGACAACAAGGTCTATGCCTGCGATGGTCCGCTGCCGCTGGATGCGCGCTTCGACGTCGTCATCTCCAAGGGCAAGGTCACGCCGATCGATGAGGAAGGCACTGTCACGGAACTGATGGATGAACTGACGAAAGTCGTATCCTTCAAGCTCGACAGCAACATCACTGCTGACCGTTACGGTTATCCGGCAAAGGTCGTCAATGCGGACGGCAGTTCCCTGTCTGACGGCAAGGTCTATGAGGATAAGGAATACCGCATCGTGCTGACCGGCGGCGCTCCGACCCCGGAGCCGACACCGACACCCACGCCGGACCCGACTCCCGAACCGCCGGTCGGCACCTCGATCAAGGTCTACGGCACGGTCGTCGAACTCAAGAACCAGCTGCAGGGCAATGTGGCCGGATTTACCGTAGAAGGCGGATTAAACAACAGCGATGATGCGAAAGTCGTCAACGAAGACGGCTCAGATCTGGAAGGCAATCAGGTCTTCTCGGATAAGAAGTACCAGATTGTGGCAGATAACTAAGCAGTAAAGGAGAAGTAAGTATGAATTTCTTTCAGCGTGCTCTGAAGAATATCACCCGCAGGAAGACCAAATCGATCCTGCTGCTGATCACTTTCTTCGTGATCGGCAACTTCGTGATCATCGGTCTCGGCGTTTCGGCAGCTTCCGAAAGCGCCAAGATCCTGACCCGTCAGAAGATGCGGGCCGTCGTCACCTACAACATCGATTATGATGCCGTATGGCGTTATACCAACCAGATCGAGGACGAAGATGAGCTCAACGAGTTCTATGAAAAGCACTATCCCCGGGTCACCGTGGCAGACGTTCAGGAGATCCTGAAGGATGAACGGGTCAAGACCGCCAATGCGATCGTCAATTCGCAGATCTACGGCGTGGACGGTGGTATCGATTATGTCCATCTGAACAATGAAGCGGAGAACCGCGAAGGCGGTTACGGGCAGTCCTGCCACTACGATGATGCGACCGGTCAGGAGACCTGCATGGAATACCATGAACCGGCTTTCTTCGTAAAGGCGAATGCCTTCCCGGATATGATCGAGTTTGCCGACAATATGTATACCCTGACTGAAGGACGTTTCTACACCCAGGAAGAGATCGACAACCACGAAGCGGTCGTCCTGATCTCGGAAGCACTGGCCAATGCCAACAACATCCGTCTGGGCGATACCATCTCCTTCTACATGCAGGATCCTGCCTACATTCAGGAAGGCAGCTGGATGGCCGGCGTGGAACTGGATGATATCCGTCTGGATCTGGAAGTCATCGGTATCTATGACCACCATTCCCCGATCACTCCGGACAACGACAACTACAACTGGCTCTCTCCCTATGAGAACCCCGACAACATGCTGCTGATGCCTTCGACGGTATACTTCGACAAGATGCTGATCGTCTCGCAGAAGCAGTTCGACTATCAGGCTCAGCTGAACCCGGATGATGAATACTACAGTGATCCGGCCAACCGTCCGAGCGGGGAGATGTATGAGAACTATATCTCCGAAGTAACGATCCTCCTGCGTGATCCGATGGAAGTCGATGACTTCGTTTCAGAATATGCCGATAAGGTCGGTGAATTCAAGAAGATCAGCGCCAACAACGAAGAGTTCGACCGTCTCAGCAAGCCGCTCGATACGCTGTCGCTCTATGCCAGCTTCATCGTCTGGCTGGTCGTCATCAATGCGATCGTCATCATCACCCTGGTCACGGCTTTAACGTTAAAGACCCGGGAATACGAGATCGGCGTCCTCCTCTCGATCGGCGCTTCCAAAGCCAAGATCGTTGCCCAGTTCTTTGCGGAACTGGCGATCGTAGCGATCCTGGGCTTCACGCTCTCGATCGTCAGCGGTTCCTTCATCGCCAATAAGGTCGGCCGTACCGTTCTGGATTATCAGATCACTTCCAGCGGTGTCGGAGAAGAAGATGAGATGGCCGGTTACTACAACTACAACAGCATCTGGGATACGGACTATACCACCGAGATCACCCTGGATGATCTGGTCGAGGAATACAACGTCAATGTCTCTCCGGTCATCATCGGCGAGATCTACGTGGTAGGTCTGGGGATCGTGCTGATCTCGACCATCATTCCTTCGATGATGATCATGCGCTTCAATCCGAAACGGATCCTGATGAATCAGAACTAGGAGGGTACCATGTCGGAGATCTTACGATTAGAAAACATCAACTATTCCTATATCGACGGCGGCTATGAGCGAAAGATCCTGAAGGATCTCAGCTACAGCTTCGAATCCGGTCAGTTCTATACGATCCTCGGTCCTTCCGGATCCGGCAAGACGACCTTGCTGTCGCTGATCGCCGGTCTGGATACAGCCAAGAGCGGTCATATCTACTACAACGGAGAAGACATCAACAAGATCGGTCTGGGCAAATACCGCCGCAACAAGATCGCGATCGTCTTCCAGCAGTACAACCTGATCTCTTACCTGACGGCAGCGGAGAACGTACTGGTCGCCATGAGCGAGACGGACAACGAACTGCCGAAAGACCATAAGAACGTTGCCTATGCCCTGCTGGAGAAGTTCGGTATCGTCCGTACCAAGGCCGACCGTCTGGTCTCCCAGCTCTCCGGCGGTGAGCAGCAGCGTGTGGCGATCGCCCGGGCGCTGGCTTCCAACGTCGATCTGATCTTCGCCGATGAGCCGACCGGAAACCTGGATACGGCTACCGAGAAGGAGATCATTGCCGTATTCAAGGAACTGGCTCACGACTTCGGCAAGACCGTCATCGTCGTTACCCATTCCGATGCGGTATCGCAGATGTCGGACCAGCGGGTACTGCTGTCCGAAGGAGTCCTGCAGACACTTTAGAGAGGCGCTGCCTCTCTTTTCCATGATTGAGGTATAATAGACCTATGCGAGCATTCCTGCTGCTGTTATGTGTCCTTTTGACTTCCTGCAGTCTGCTGCCGGAAGAGAAGAATATCACGGCCTATGCGGAAGGCAGACCTTTGCCGACACCGCAGAGCACCCCGGAACCGGAGAAGGAAGAAACGGAAGAAGTTCCGTCTTTTCAGTATGCTGAAGAAACTGTGCATTCCTGGGTGCTGGAAGCCGGCGAAGGAAGCAGCCTGACCAGCGAGAAAGCGACGAAGATCGTCCAGGTCGAACAGAAGCAGGGCACTCTGACCCTGAAGAAGGGGAAGATCTACCTGAAAGCCGGAGAGAAGTATACGCTCTCCTTCGTCCTCTTTTCCTCCCTGCCGGTCACTGTCGCTCTGAGCGTCTCGGCAAACGGCAAGGAAGTCTTCCATGCCTACGATATCCGGGCCGGCGAAGAAGAGGAGATGACCTTCTCCTTCACGCCTGCAGAGACTTCCTGGGAAGGGGAGCTGACCTTCTACCTGAATGACTCCAGCGATACTGCGCATGAGATCGTGATCCGCGATCTGCTGCTGAAGCCGGAATCTTCCCCGACCATCGGCATCCGCTGTGATCAGGTCGGTTACAACCGGGAACGCTTCAAGACGGCTTCCCTGGCCTATGACGGAGGAGATGTCTTCTATCTCTGCCGGGCCGAGGATGACCGCATCGTTTACCGCGGAGAAGTGGTCAACGGCCGGCAGGATGAGCGCAACGGAGAATACAACTATCTCTGCGATTTCAGCGACTGGCAGGAAGAGGGAGAGTATTATCTGATGTCGGAGACCGGGATCTCTTCCTATCCCTTTACGATCAGTGAGGATCCCTATCAGGAACTGCTGGCATCCACGATCCGCTTCTTTACTCTGCAGCGCTGTGGCATAGATCTGTCGGCGGAGATCGCCGGAGACTATGCCCACGAAGCCTGTCATACGGCGGAAGCCTCCGTCTACGGCTGGGGCGGCAAAACGGCCGACGTGCACGGCGGCTGGCACGATGCCGGAGACTACGGACGCTACCTGCAGACCGGCAACAAGGCTCTGGCTGCCCTGCTGATGAGCCAGTATATCTTCCGCAGCGAGAATGATGCCCTGAATATCCCGGAATCCGGCAACGGCGTGCCGGACCTGCTGGATGAATGCCGCTATCAGCTGGACTGGCTGTTACGGATGACGAAGGAAGACGGCACCCCCTACAACAAGGCTACGACCCAGAACTTCGCCGGTCTCGTGCTCCCTCAGGAGGATAAGGAAACGGTCTTTGTCCTGCCTCCCTGGACGCTGACGACAGCTTCCTATGCCGGAGTGACGGCGCTGGCTTCTCTGCTGTTCAAGGATGCCGATCCGGAGTATGCAGAAGTTCTGGCTCATGCGGCGATCCGGGCCGGACAGGTCCTGCAGGCGGAACCGCAGGGGATGGTCCACAACCCGGCTGATTTCCAGACCGGCGAGTATTCCGACGAGAATGAGAGCGATGAGCGCTTCTTTGCGGCTGCTGCCCTCTGGGCCCTGACCCATGAAGACAGCTACCGCGACAAAGCTAAAGAGCTCTGGCAGAAGGGCGTCGAGAACCATCTCTCCGACGGTCTGAAAGATTACGGGATCTATATCCTGCTCAATGAACTGCCCCGTCAGGACGAACTGGCGCAGCAGCTCTATGAACGGCTGATCAGCGATGCCAATGCCAGTGCGGAATGTCTGCGCAGCCGCAACTACGGCTATGCCCTGAACGATTATCACTGGGGCAGCAACCAGCATGCCGCTGAGAACGGCTTCCTGCTGCTCAGCGCCTGGAAGTTTTCGGGAGATCCTTCTTACCGGGAACTGGCGGCTTATGAACTGGATTATCTGCTGGGACAGAACGGCAACGGTCTCTGTTTCGTGACCGGCTTCGGAGAAGAATCCCCGGTGGATATCCATCACCGGATCGCCATGAAGAGCGGAAAGACCCTGCCCGGAGCATTGGTCGGAGGTCCGGACCAGTATCTCAGTGAGGATGCGATGCAGGCCTTCAGCGAGGCCACACCGCCGGCCAAACGCTATATCGATGACCGGAACAGCTACTCTTCCAATGAAGTAGCACTGGCTTACAATTCGGTTTTCGTTCTTCTCCTGAGTTTCTTTTCGTCCCTGGATTGACGAAGTTCGCCAAGGATAGTAAAATATATGCACGTTAGGAGTGCCATTATGAGGATTCTGTTACTGATCGTTGCGGTATTATTGATTCTGTTATCCCTGCTTCAGGGCGGTAAATCGGAAGGCTTGAGCGCCTTCACCGGCTCGGGCGATCTCGGCTTGTTCCAGAACGTCAAAGAGCGCGGTCCGGAGAAGATCATCTCCCGGGCTACGCTGGTCCTGGGAGTGCTGTTCTTCGCACTGGTCATCGTGATCCGCATCGTGGAATAAGGGGCTAGCCCCTTTTTTCGTGGAGAAAACTATGAGAGAGACCATCCTGAGAGTATTCCGGAAGGAAGGCATCCCGCTCAGCTTTGCCTGGCTGCGGGAGAAGCTTCCCGTTAAGGAAGAGAAAGAACTGCACAGAGCGATCGATCAGCTTCTGAAAGAAGGAGTTCTTTTTCTGACCCCGGAACAGGAACTGGCTCTGAAAGAGAATTATACCTGCGGGCTGATCACCCTGCGTCATAACGGTTCAGCCTTCGTCACCGACGAAGAGGATCTGCAGCATACTTTCGAAGTCCGCGACTTCCGGGCCTTCCATCTGCTGAGCCGGGATCGGGTCCTGGCTGAGGAAAAGAGCGGAAGGATCCTGCAGGTACTGGAGAGAAGGACGCAGCGTCTGAGCGGCATCGTGCGCAAGAAGGGGCATGAATACAGCTTCTGGCCGGATATCTATCTGCCGAAGGGCTATCGGGTGGTCAACTGGCGGCAGATGCATCCCAAAGATCAGAGCCTCGTGATCTGCCGGATCTCTTCTTATGAAAAAGAAGAACTGGAGATCGAGGAGGTCCTCGGCGACAGCCGGTCTCTCGATGCCGCGGTCCGGGCGGTATGCATGCTGGAGGGGGTCAGGACCTTCTTTCCGGAAGAGGTCCTGAAGGAAGCGGACAGCTTCATGGATCCCGCTGTGGAAGACTATCCGGACTACCGCGATCTGCGGGACATCTATGCAGTCACGATCGACGGCGATGATGCCAAAGACTTCGATGATGCAGTATCACTGCAGAAAGAAGAAAAGAACTACCGCCTGCGGGTGCATATTGCCGATGTCAGCTCCTATGTAACGGAGAACTCGATATTGGACCGGGAGGCTCTGGACAGAGGCACTTCCGTCTATTTCCCGGGACAGGTCATCCCGATGCTGCCGGAGGCCCTGTCCAACGGTCTCTGTTCCCTGAATCCGGGCGAAGAGCGGCTGACCCTGACCTGTGAGCTGCTGTTCAATGAACGCGGAGAGAGACTGAGCTATAAGTTCTATCCGGCAGTGATCGTATCCCATAAACGGCTGACCTACAATGCCGTGAATGTCTTCCTGCAGGGAGAAGGGGTCTTCGCTGACGAGGAACTGGAAGGGATGCTGAAAGAGATGGCAGCTCTGGCGAAGATCCTGCAGAAACGATCCCATGAGCGCGGCAATATCGATTTCCGGCAGGCTGAGAAGGCGATCAGCGTCACCGGCGGAAGAGTCGTCGACGTCCGTCCCCGCGAACACGGCGAAGCGGAAGAACTGATCGAGAGCTTCATGATCGAAGCCAACTGTGCGGCAGCCGAGACCTGCGAGAAGAACGGGATCCCGGCATTATACCGGGTCCATCAGTCTCCCAACAGCGAGAAACTGGAAGACTTCTGCAAGGCTGTTGAAGAACAGGGCTATCTCTTTGAGAAGCCTGTCAGCGCTCTGACCGCCAGAGATCTTTCCGACTGTCTGGAACACTTCCGGAAGGAAGGGAACGAAGAGGTCTTCAGCGGACAGCTTTTACGCTGCATGGCGAAGGCACACTATGATTCCCGCTGTCAGGGACACTATGCCCTGAGCCGGGAATACTACTGTCATTTCACTTCGCCGATCCGCCGCTATCCCGATCTCTTCGTGCACCGCATGTTGAAGAAGTATCTCTTTGCCCATCAGCCGCAGCGTTCCAAAGATGAAAAGAGAGCCGAAGAATACGGCCTCCTCTGCAGTCAGAAAGAAGAACGGGCAGTCGAAACGGAACGCACTGTGGAAGATCTGATGTGTGCCCGTTACATGTCTGATAAGGTTGGGAAAGAGTACGAAGGAGTCATCTCCGGGATCACGTCCTTCGGGATCTTCGTTCAGCTGCCCAATACGATCGAAGGGATGATCCCCTTACGGAACCTGCCGGGCTACTATTCCTTGCGAAGCGACGGTACTTTGTCCGACGGTGAGAATACCTACCGTTTGGGACAGAAAATGCGTATCATAGTAGAAGGAGTCGATCTTTCCAGAAGGACGATCGATCTGTATCCGGTGACGGAAAGGAGGGAAGACTATGGCCGTAAAAGACGTCAGTGTTAACCGCAAAGCCTATCACGACTATTTCATCGATGAAAAGTACGAAGCCGGTCTGGTCCTGCGCGGAACGGAGATCAAGTCTCTGCGTGCCGGCAAAGCTTCCTTTCAGGATACCTATGTCTCCTTCCGCAACGGGGAAGCCTGGCTGAAAGGGCTGCATATCTCCGCTTATGATTTCGGCAACCGCCACAATCATGAGGAAGACCGCGACCGCAAGCTGCTGCTGCATAAACAGGAGCTGCGCAAGCTCCAGAACAAGGCCAAACTGCAGGGCTATACCCTGATCCCCTTACGGATCTACCTGAAGGAAGGTCTGGCCAAGGTCGAGATCGCCCTGGCCCGCGGCAAACTGCTCTACGACAAACGTGAGGATGCCCGCATCCGGACCATGAAACGGGAAGCGGAAAAAGCGATGAAATACTAAAGAGGAGCTTAGCCCCTTTTTCTTTCCCGTTCGATCCAGGCCATCAGCAGGTGTACGATCTTCTCCTGCTGGACTTCGTTCAGTTCCGTGCCCTGCGGTACTCTATACCATTTCTGCAGACAGCCGCGGCAGCAGCAGGCGGTCGCATGCTGGGCAATGAAGACGGGGTGGCCCTTCATCGGTGTCTGTTTGCCGTCATTCTCGGGATGGGCGGCAGAGAGCTTCTGCCGGACGAAGTCCCGGCAGTGTCTTTCAATGGTCTCCATGCCGACCCGGTCGATATATTCCCGGTCTTTTTCTTTCAGATGAAAGGAAGAACGGAACTTCGATCTTTCCAGTCTGTTCAGGGCTTCTTCGATGGTCTGCATACCCTGAGCATAGCACAGGGTTTGACTTTTCGGGGCAAAGATAGTAAAACTAATTACACATGGGGCTGTACTTGGTCTCGACAGGATGTTGCTGGATCCCAACGGCAGTGGAGCGGTGACCTAATCACCAAAACAAAAGAAACGACAACACTGAATTAGCATTTGCTTAAACGTTAGCCGACATAGGCTCTAAGCAGCTTTCGGAAGTAAGGTTCGTAGCTTCCGATCGTAGGTACGAACTAGGGAAAACGAGTTAGCCTGTATCTCGTCTACCGAAAACCGAAAAGGCAGATTCGGCTTATGGCAGTCCGGGCTAAATAGGTCGTCTTACAACAAATTCGGAATAAACTGTAGATGTGGGGATGTGGGGCGCATTTTGGACACGGGTTCGATTCCCGTCAGCTCCACCAATGAAAACAGACAGGACTGTAATGGTCCTGTTTTTGTATAATTCATACAGAGAGAAGTCGGGATTTGGAGAGATCAACATGTTCAAGGTAAAAGAATTTGAGAAAGATGACATCGACAGCGTGATCGCTTTTGAACGTGAGTTGAGAAAACAGGAACCGGATACATATTACTGGGAACCGGATCCAACATACAGAAAGCTTCTGGAACAGAGCTTTGAGGATGACCGATTCAGAAATGCAATATCATTTATCGCTGTGCAAGATGATAAAGTGATTGGCAGAATTGATGCCTCGCTTATCAGCAGCAGAAGTGATGCGTCCTGCTTTAGCGCATATATGGACTGGATCTGTGTATTGAAAAGCGAACGACATCATAAAGTTGCACATGCCTTGTTGAGCGCCTTAAGAAAGAGGTGCAAGGAGCTGGGTGTGGGAGTGCTGATCGCATTGATGGCGAATAACAATGAAGCACAAAGTTTTTATAAAAGCGTAGAAAATGCGTCAATGCATGATACAGGCATTTGGATCGATATTGCATAGGTAATGCTGACAAATTCCCGTTTGATTATGACGGCAGAGTGGCTGGAAGAGAAAAAATGATAAGGAAAGTAATGCGCCAGGACTTCCCTGCCTGTGCGGACATTATAAAAAAAGAGTTTGATATGATCTGTGAAATTGCCGGAGAAAAAATAAAGCATAATTCAGGAAGGTGAAACGACATGAACAAACTGTTTACTGCTATAAGAGCATCTGACCTTGAAATGGTAAGACAAATTATTGAAAAGAAACCTGAACTGGTAAATTGTGCTGCAAAGAAGCCGCCTAAGAAGGATGACGGACAATCGCCTTTGCAGGTCGCGCTCAAAACAGGAAATACCGCAATTGCCAGCTATTTACTGGATATGGGCGCAGATGTGAACTTTATCGAGGATGAGACCTGCTGCAACACATGGAGAACACCGGTGCTCCATGATGCGATCAACTGTGCTGTGATGTCATGCAGGTGGAATACAGATGATAAATATACAGGCTTCCGGGTTTTCTCGACAAAAGAGAGAGCTGTTGAAGCACTCGCTGTTCTGAAACGAATGCTTGATATGGGAGCAGATGTAAACGCGCTTGATTCATATGGCAATTCAGGATTGAACCGTTTTGCACTGCAGACAAAGCAGATATTGCCATCATACAATTATGCGGAACATCGTGAAGGGAAAGATCGTATCTTTACAGAGGAATTGCACGAAGATCTCAGAAGTGTGCTGCAGGCATTAAAAGACGCCGGAGCAGATGATTCTTACAAAGCTCCGAATCTCGGTTATTCCGTCAGAGAATTCTGCAGCGAAGGATCTGTTTCGATCCTGTTTGATGAAATGTTTGGGTGAGATACAGAAATATATAGAGGATCATTCCTTCTGCTCGGAATACCTTTTCAAAGACTGGGAAGCATTCCTGGATTATCTCTATGAAGAAGGTGGCCGCGTTTCGTCCATCCTTTGGTGGGATCACTGCAGGAAGAATATGAATCATGTATCCTGCGGAAGCGGCGGATACACTGATCCTGATGATCAGGAATGGATGTATGCCGAGACCTGGCTTCATGAAGATGGATTTGAAGAAAGGTCACTTGAAGATATAAAAGCTTATATTCATGAAACGAGAGAGCAGGGTCTTATTCTTGGTGACAAATACATCAGCCACGATTTAGTGCCGTCCTTCTATCTTGCAGATTAACAAATTCCAACCTGGGAGGATTCATGAAGAAGACGTTGATTTTTTACAAGCCCGAATATGCTGATTTGGCAATAAAACTGCGCGACAACTATCGTGCACGTGATCATGCGGCAGCGGATATCGTTCCTGTAGAGGAACATGATGATATTGAATACGCTGAAGAAATGCAGTATGACGAAGCTGTTTTTATAGAGGACAATGATTCCGTTACTTTTCATGATATTAAATCAGGATTTACAAACAGAGTTCCTGTCTCAGATGTGTTTTATAACGATTCAAAGCCCGATTCTCATAAAAGCATCACAGGCAGAGATACGCTCAACATACTGGCAGACGCCATATCTGATGTAGGATCGTGGTGGTGCTGGCACGTGGGCGACGATATGCTTCAGCTGGAGTTCTGTGATGTGCAGCTTTATGATGAAACAAAAGCCGAAAAAGAAACTCATACTACTGGTGTTTTGGCTGTGCGCTTCTATGGTCATGTCTTTGCGGTCTTTCTGGATGATCTGAATGATAAAAACTGGCATGAACGTTTCCGTGATGACGATTCGATCCTTTATACTGTCGATACATATGACATGGCATTCGATGATCATAAAGAGGCCGAGTCGTTACTGAATGATTACAGAAACCGGGTCATCGTCAAAGACTTCAAAGGTGCAGAAACTCTGGCAACCGCAAAACACATCCTCTGTGCCCGATGTGATGAAGTTGGCTTTATCGTTGGCGGTGATGAAATAGAGATCGCAGGAAAAAAGGGAAAATATACGGAAGAAGAAATAGAGCCGTTGTCAAGAAAATGGTGGGAATACTGGAAAGACTACTGGCGTTTGAGAGGGACGCGTGACGCCTTGCCCAAAGACTATGCCTGCGAAGTGACAATTCCTGTGAATACGGAGCCCTGATCCCGGTCAGCGAGATCCGGATCTTCCTACAGGGATAGTCGGGAAGGGAATAAGGGTGATGTTAGGATGCGTTGCTTGTGCAACGCTCTCTGCAGAGGCATCATGACGGCGAAAGGAGATCTTCGTTATGCTGAATGAAAATATCAAGACCATCCGTAAGGCCAAAGGCCTTTCTCAGGAAGAACTGGCTGCCAAACTGAACGTGGTGCGCCAGACCGTCTCCAAATGGGAGAACGGTCTCTCGGTACCGGATTCCGATCTGCTGATCGCTCTCTCCGAAGCGCTGGAGACCCCGGTCAGCACTCTGTTGGGAGAGAATGTCAGTGAGCCGGAAGCCGATGACCTGAAGACGATCACACAGAAACTGGAAGTGATCAACCTCCAGCTGGCTCAAAAGAAAGAGGCACGAAGGAAGATGATCCACTGGTCTTTTATCTCTCTGGCCGTGGTGATCCTGCTGATCACGGCAGTCCTCTTCGTGCAGGGCAGTCCGTATCTGAACTGGGACTACAGCGATCCGGAAACGGCTGTGCTGGGCGTAGCCTTCCATTCTTTTGAATGGCTCTTTGTCCGGGTGGCTCCGTTATTGCTGATCGCTGCCGGAGCCGGGATCTTTCTGAGCAGAAAGAGAACGGGCTGATCATTTCGACATTCCGCAGGACCGAAAGGTCCTGTTTCTGTATAATGAAGACAGAGAAGCTCTGCATTACCCTATCGTACGCAGACAGGAGGTACCCATGGGACTGTTATCGAAACTGCAGGAACTGGCTGAACAGGTGAATGAAGCTGCCGACAGCGTCGGAAAGAGCTCGGTCACCGATTACGGAGAACCTTTTTATACCCTGTATACCGCCCGTGATCTGGGGGATATCCATTGGCGGATCAATGTCACTGATGAGACAGGCGAAATAAAGTATTATACCCAGTCCAGTTTCATCCAGATCAAGGGAGAGACCGACATCATGGATGCCCGGGACAATGTGATCGCTCATCTGGAAAAGAAACCGATCAGCCTGCATGAGATCCACTACATCACGATGGCTGACGGCAGGAATTTTACCTTGTCCAATGAGCTCTTCCATGTCGTGGAAGACATCACTAATATCGAAGGTCTGGACTGGCAGATCCGGGGCAATGTCCTGGGACTCGCTTTCAATCTGATCGATGAGAAAGGAGAACCGGCAGCGACCATCAGCCGGAAGATGGTCTCCCTGCACAGCAAGTACAGCATCGCGGTCTATCAGCCGGAATATGAAGATGTGATCGTAGCGATCGTGATCCAGCTCGAGAAGATGATCGAAGCCCGTCAGGAGAATGACAGTTCGGTCTCGATCTCCTTCGGCTCCGGAGACTAGATATGGAATTCAAGAAAGGGATCGGCTGGCGCTGCTGCTACGATCCGGAGACCGGCAGGTATACTGCTGAGATCGGCGGAGGACCCAACCATGATCTCTATGAGATCACCAAAGAGATCTATGAGCGGGTGGATGATCCGGATGTCGAATGGCCGAGCAGTCTCATCAGTAAAGGAAGGCATCTCTATATGGCTGTCGATGACCGCTGCGGACCGCCCTATACGGTCATCCTGGACGAAGACTATCAGGAGATCTGCCCCTGGGCGAAAACGAAGATCAGCGGAACGGTGTGGCCGACAGAACTGACCGACGCGGCAGTGGAAGTCTTTGCCTCTGAAGCAGATAACCGTGAACAGCGCCGCCGGAAGAGGAAAGAACGGGAGAAAAAGTGAAAAGACACTTTATCGTCAGCCTCTGTTATAACGGGATCCTCGGGGGAGCGATCACTGCCGAAGAAGAAGCCCTGGTCTACCGGACCGGGAAAGTCTCGGTCGCGAAGAGGCTGCGCCATATCGAGATGAGGTATGCGGATATCCTTTCTTTCGAGAAAGGATGGCTCTTCTGTTTCCCGACCGTTACCCTGCATATGCGCGATCGACT
Source organism: Erysipelotrichaceae bacterium (assembly GCA_017512885.1). GTDB lineage: Bacteria > Bacillota_I > Bacilli_A > Erysipelotrichales > Erysipelotrichaceae > RGIG5669. The sequence goes on along the minus strand of JAFWEP010000035.1, from coordinate 17,425 downwards.
GGACTACCGTTATATCGTTTTCGGACGTGAACGCTTCTGCAGATTGCTGCAGGAAAAGGCCGGAAGATGAATCGGAGCGAAGACAGTGGTCTTCGCTTTTCATTTCCCGTGAGGAAAAGGGGGAACGGCACTATAATGGGGAAAGAATGTTCTCATTCAAGGAGGAAGAAGATGAAGAAGTTCCTGAATGAAAGCGTCAAAGAAGGCGCCGTGCTCTACTGCGCGATCTATACCGTGACAACGATCCTGAACAGTATCGGTTATCTGCTGCAGGGGATACACCATGATCCTAACGGCAACTGGCACGAACTGACGAGAGCTGCTGTAGTGCTGATCGGCGTGCTGGCTTACGAACTGGCCCTGCATCTGCCGGTAAGGAATATGTTGTTACGGGCAGTGATCGTCTATGCCCTGACGATGCCGTTAGTGCTGCTGACGGTCTGGCTGAGCAGTTTCATCGATCCGCTCTCACCCGGTGCCTATACCGATATCACGATCAACTATACCGGTCTCTTCCTGCTGGTCTCTCTCATCGCTCTGATCGTTGTCCGGCTGCGGAAAGAACAGAGAAAATGAAAGCAGCGCATCATTCCGGACAGAACGATGCGCTTGTCCTTATCGCACAGATCAAACTTGGAAAGAATACAGTATAATAAAGGCAGAACTTGTTAAAAAGAAAACGAGGAGGAGTATGCATGAAGGTCCTGAAACCTTTGCTGATTTTGCTGGCGGCTCTCTGCCTTTCCCTGACGGCCTGTTCCAAAACGGAGCCGTCGGTGACCCCGACGGCGGAACCCTCGGCAGAGCCGAGTGCGGAAGCGAGTCCTGCTGAGATCTCCGAGAAAGCCATGGAGAACTTCGTAAAGAAGCTCCAGGCCGGAGACTATACTGTTACATCGCCTTTCGTAAAGATCTCCGTACCTTCCAAAGATCTGGTCTGGTTCGATTATGCCGAAGAGCTCTATCATGACTTTGCGGTCATGAGCGTGAACGAGGAAGCCTTCCAGGCCCAGTTGGGAGACGGAAATCTGGGTTATGCCAGTTTCCTCGGGGAGGGGAATGCCCTGGATGCGGCCTCTACCCGTCTGCCGAACAACTGGCTGACTCTCTCGAACGGCAATCTGTTTGAATTCTTCTACAATCAGATCGAGACCCCTCTGACCTTCGTTTCCCATGAGGAGACGGTCAAGCGTACGCTGCTGAACTTCGTCGGCTACGGAGAGACTGCGCTGCGGCTGATGGAAGATGTCTACATGGAGATGGACAGCGAAGATCCCACGATCGTCCGTCTGAAGGCTGTCGTCAACGATGATCTGGTCGCCCGGATCTCCTTCGATGACATCGATGTGCTCATTACCCTCGGGGATGCTGAAGGAAATGCTGCTGCCGAAGCCTGGATGGCTGCTCCGGTCTATCCGAAAGCCCGTACCGGCTGGACGGATGCCGATGAGTTCGTCCTGAATTCCGTCTTTATCACCACCGAAGGGAAAGAGGTGCTTCCGTTCCCGAGCTTCGCCAGCTATGCGATGAAGATGGATGAAGAAAACTTCGTGATGGAAGATGCGGTCTATATCCGTGACTCCCACGCGACCGAAGAGGATCTGCAGGAGTATATCGCTCTTCTGAAGCAGGAAGGGTTCCAGGAAGCCAAAGAGACCGATGAAGACGGAAACGAAGTGACAGTCTACCGCAGACTGCTCAGAGAGGATTTCAACTGCTACACCTCCGTTGAACTGGAATACAACAACGGTGTCGATATGGCTGCCCGGAAGTACTATGATGTCCCGACCTATGCCGGCCTCGATACGATCAATGAACGGCTCACGCCTCTGGGCTATCAGGAACTGCCGGCCTCCACGAACTTCGTGTCTATCCTGGCTGAAGACCGGGCGGTCGAACTGACGGAGTCCTGGCTGTACTTCTTCGCTTATGATGCCAACCTCTATGTGAACGTCGAATTCGATGACCGGGACAAGATGCAGACCTATCTGGATGAGTATGTACAGTCTCTGCTGGATAACGGCTTCCATCCGGTCTATACCGATGATGAAGAGACCCCGGAATACTATGAACTGGATACCGGCCGGGTGAACTTCCGTTACATCTTCCCCTCCGGCAACAAGGTCACGATGCTGTTCCGGGCCGAAAAGAATATCCCGGCAGAAGAAGCTGAGAAGATGCTGGTCGCTGCCGGATTCCCGGAGATCGATCTGAACGATCCGATCACCTGCCGTGATCTGACCCTCTTCGAGAAAGCACGTTACGGCAAGGATGACAAACTGTTCCTGACGGTCAGCCAGAACTATGCCACGACGGCGGAAGCTGAAGAATTCCTGAACAAGTACGAAGAAGCGCTGAACGCACAGGGATTCGACCGGGTCAGTCCGGATATGGCCGGTTCGCCGAAAGCGATCGCGATCTACAATGAAGAGAAAGGCATGCTGGTGGGCATCGACTTCTTCGAACAGCAGAGCGGCGTACTGGTCAACTTCGATTTCGAAGCTGAATAAACCTTTAAAGCAGTAAGGAAGTCTCGGAAGAGAATTCCTTTCCTTATGGACACAGAGAAACGATCCTTCCGCTATAATAAAAACGGGTGATGTTGATGAAGAAGAACGTGAAACTTGCGGCGGGCATCGCAGTCCTGCTGATCGCTGTACTGGCCGGAGGCGTCCTGCTGTTAAGACCGAGTATTCATTTTACGCAGCAACATCCCGTTCTGGAGAGGACGGAAAGCTATCGGGCGCTGGACTACGTTGGGAGAGCCAACGGTACGGTCGCGCCGGAAACAGAGATGCTGGATACCGAGGAAGTCGGCGAACAGAGCTTCCACTACAAGGTAAAGAAATGGATCTTTGAAAGAGACATCGTTTTTACCTACACAGTTGAAGATACGATACCTCCGCAGATCGCTCTCCTGCGGGAAGTGCTCTTCTGTGATCCGGGCGTAGCCCTGAGCGAAGAAGAGATCCGGGCTAATGCAGAGATCAACGAAGGAACGCTTACTGTCGAGACGGACTACGAAGCCGAGTTCTCCGGCACCTATCCGGTAAAGGTCCGGGCCGAGGACGACAGCGGCAACGTTTCCGAAGCCTCCTTCAACATCGTGGTCCGCGATACCGAAGCACCGGTCGTTTTCCGCAGCGGCAACGGAGCGGTCTTTCAGGTCGGCGAGGAATTCGACGCCAATGCGATCATGAGCTACGGCGACAACGCCGATCCCCGTCCGGTCCTGGAACTGAGCGGAAAGGTCGATACCTCCGAGCCCGGAGAGTATTCCCTGTATGCAGTCCTGACCGATGCCTCCGGCAATGTAACGGACTGGGAACTGAACGTTACGGTGACCGATGAGGAGCCGGAACCTTCGGAACCCGATGATTCCTATTATGCCTTTGAAGAGTTTCGGGCCGATCACGGCGGTCCGGGCCGGAAACTGGGCATCGATATCTCCAACTGGCAGGGCGACATCGATTTCCGGGCTGCCAAAGCCGCCGGCTGTGAGTTCGTGATCATCCGGGTCGGCTATTCCTTCCAGGGTGAACTGACGGTCGACAAACGTTTCCATCAGAATCTGGACGGAGCCAAAGCAGCCGGTCTGCCGGTCGGCATCTATCTCTTCTGTTACGACAACAATGAAGAAGACCTGCGGAAGTCACTGGAACAGGTCTATCAGGAACTGGGCGATACCGCCCTGGAACTGCCGGTCGTCTTCGACTGGGAGAACTTCGGCAACTATCAGGAGTACGAAGTCAGTTTCCAGCAGCTGAACCATCTCTATGACGTCTTTGCGAAGGATGCGGAGAGCAGAGGGTATCAGGCGATGCTGTACGGCAGCAAGTACTATCTGCAGTCGGTCTGGAACCATACCGATACCCGTCCGGTCTGGCTGGCCCAGTATGCTTCGCGTCCGACCTATAACGGTCCCTATGAGATCTGGCAGGTATCGGAGAAGGGGAAACTGGACGGTGTTCCGGAAAGAGTGGATCTGGATATCCTGTACACCGACTGAGCGTTCTGTGATACGGAAAGGGGGATATACAGATGGGATTGCTGGATAATGCAGTCAGAAAAGAGATCGCGAAGAGCGAGCAGAAGAACAGAGAGGAACTGGTGAAGTTTTCCTCTGAAATGCACAAACTGAAAAGAGAAAAGGAGCTTGCTGATGCTGTCCATCCTTTCCTCCTGCAGGGATTGAAGGAACTGCCCGGGGCAATGCAGCAGATCGGTGTAGAACCGCTTCCGCTCGTTGTGGAGAAGAATCCAAGTCTCTTTTTCGGCGAATCGGTAAAGTGCATGTGGGGATACTATCTTCTGCCGCGAGGAAGCGAATGCTACGACCTGTTCCTGACATCGGACGGAAAGTACCATGCGGGCATAAGGACATTTTCCAGCGACAGAAAAGTAACAGACAAAAACAAGATAAGGGTCTCTTTCACGCAGCCGCGCGTTACGAAACCGTTTCAAAAGTATATCGTTGAAGACTACGGCGTTCATGAAGAAGAAATATCGGAAGACGAGGCAGTATCTATGATCGCAAAGGATCTCATCGACTATACAGCACGTTCCGGTACAGCGTATCATGTTTTCCGGGATGCCGTTGAAAACGATGATCCGGAAACGGCAGCAGCAGAACTGTTCGCGATATATATCGAAGACAACGTGAAATACAACGAACGTCTTCTGAACAAAAGAGGAGAGCTGGAGTTTCTGAGGTCGCTTAACAGGAAGTGACCGATCTGTGTCACTACACAGTGAAAGATATCTTGTATATGGGCAGGAGGTAAGGCCATGTTTCATGAACTGAAAAGGATCCGGCAGAAACTGCCGGAAGAAGAATGCATCGCGATCCTGAAGAAGGAGAAACGGGGCGTCCTTTCGGTCAACGGAGATGACGGCTATCCCTATGGGATGCCGCTGAATCATTACTATAACGAGGAAGACGGGAAACTGTATTTCCACGGCGGGAAGCTGGGCTATAAGGTGGAGATGCTGAAGAAGGACCCGAAGGTCTCTTACTGTGTCTATGATGAAGGTTACCGGGAGGAAGGGGACTGGGCCCTGCATATCCGCAGTGTGATCCTTTTCGGTCATATCGAATTCATCGAGGACCGGGAGAAGATCTACGATATCGCTGCAAGGCTGAGCCGCAAATTCACTGATGACGAAGCCTATATCCAGCATGTGATCCAACATTCCGGTCCCGGTACGCTGATGTTTGCGCTCATCCCGGAACACATGACCGGAAAGATCGTCAAGGAGTCCTGAGATACGCGAGGCGGAAGTCGTACGCGGTCCGATCGATAAGATATGATGGGAAGGAGGAGACCCATGGTTTTCGATTTCAAGAAGGAATACAAAGAGTTCTATATGCCGGGGGAAGCCCCTGCCATCGTCGATATCCCGCATATGAACTATCTGGCAGTGCGCGGGGAAGGCGATCCGAACGAAGAAGGCGGAGCATATCAGCGGGCGATCGGCCTGCTGTACGGCGTTGCCTATACCCTGAAAATGAGTAAGAAGGGCGACCATCGCATCGAGGGCTTCTTTGATTATGTGGTCCCGCCCCTGGAAGGCCTCTGGCGGCAGGAGGGCGTCGAAGGTGTCGACTATGCCCATAAGGAAGACTTTCACTGGATATCACTGATCCGGCTCCCGGATTTCGTGTCAGAGGCAGATGTGGAGTGGGCAGTCGGGGAAGCCTCCCGGAAAAAGAAGGAAGACTTCTCGAAAGTGGAATTCCTGAGCTATGATGAAGGTCTCTGCATCCAGTGCCTGCATAACGGTCCTTATGACGAGGAGCCTGCTACAGTGGCACGGATGCATGAATACATGAAAGAACAGGGCCATGTCCTGGATATCACGGAAAAACGGCTCCACCATGAGATCTATCTCAGCGACGCCCGGAAGACTCCTCCGGAAAAGCTGAAGACAGTGATCCGGCACCCCATAAGATGAGATTGTTCCCGGGGACGAAAAGCGCTATAATCGGCAATGCTGAGGGAGTAACCGGCAGTTAGCAGACAGTTCGTCATCGCGGTCTATCGACCCGGACTGTCTTGAAATGGTGAGACTCATGCACAGGGAAACTGTGGATGGGACTCGAATGAGGAACAGGCACAGTTTTGACTGTGCTTTTTGATTTACCGGAGGTAGATATGGTAAAGGCACTGTGTATTTTTGTTGTGATGTATGTTCTGCTGCTGATGTTTCCGAAGTACCGTCATCTGACGGCACTGGTCACGGCAGCGCTGTTTATGGTCTTACAGATCGTCAAGCCGCTGGATGCGCTGCGGGCGATCAATCTCAATGTGATCCTGATGCTGATGGGGACGATGATGATCGTCAAACTGTTCATCGACAGCGGCATGTCGGCCAGGATGTCGGAAAGACTGCTGAAGAGGGTGCCCAACGTTCAGTGGGCGGTCGTTGTCTTGAGCCTCTTTGCCGGGATCATCTCGGCCTTCGTCGATAATGTCGCGACCGTGCTGATGGTAGCGCCGGTAGGACTGGCAGCCGCCAGGAAGATCGGCACGAACCCGATCTCGGTCATCATCAGTATCGCCGTCTCCTCGAACCTGCAGGGCGCTGCCACTCTGGTCGGGGATACGACCAGTATCCTTTTAGGTTCTTATGCCAACCTGAGCTTCAATGATTTCTTCTGGTTCCAGGGCCGTCCGGGCATCTGCTGGGCGGTCGAACTGGGTGCATTGCTGACGATCCCGGTCATCCTCTTCCTGTTCCGCAAGGAGCAGGGGAAGGTCGAAGCGGAAGTGACGACCGAGGTAAAGGATCATGTACCGACGGCATTGCTGGTGTCGTTAGTTGTGCTGCTGATCGTGGCTTCCCAGTTTGAACAGAAACCGGAACTGACCAACGGTCTGATCTGCATGTCTCTGGGGATCCTGGGCACACTGTGCGAGACTTTCCGTCAGAAGAAAGAGACCGTCATCCGGGATGTCCTGGCATCGGTGGACTACGAGACCTTACTGCTGCTCTGCGGCCTCTTCATGGTCATCGAAGGGATCACCCGGGCCGGCGTGATCGATGCGATCGCCAATGCCTTCGTCAAGGCAGGCGGCAGCAGTCTCTTCCTGATGTATACCCTGATCGTCTTCGTCTCTGTGCTGGTCTCCGCCTTCGTCGACAATATCCCCTACGTAGCGGCCATGCTGCCGGTCGTGAACGGGATCGCGGCTGCGATGGGCGTTTCTCCCTATCTCTTTGATTTCGGTCTTCTGATCGGTGCGACGCTGGGCGGCAACATCACGCCGGTCGGTGCCAGTGCCAATATCGCCGGTATCGGCATCCTGCGCCGGGAAGGCTATGAGCCGACGACGAAGGACTTCTTACGGATCGGTGTGCCTTTCACTCTGACGGCTGTCATTGCCGGCTATCTGCTGATCTGGGTGATCTGGTCCTAGTTCTGTTTTCCTGAATCTATCGTATAATGGCAGGGAATGGAGGCAGTTCGATGAATGAAATGAGAACGGTCCTTTCCGGAAATATCCCTCTGATCCTCTGCTCGGTATTCTATGCGGTGCTGTGCGTCTTCAGCGTCGTGACCGGTCTGATCTATCTGAGCGGCAGGCGGGAGCTGAACCCGCTGGAGCTTTCAGACAGTTTCCTGCAGAAACTGGATACTGCAGAGAAGCGAAGCACCTTTGCCCGAAAGATGGGCGGTGTGACCTTCCTTGTCGGGATCGTACAGGGCCTGACTGCCGCGGTGATCCTGAAGGCAGGGAGTCCGGGAAACTATCTGTTGGCTCTTGGCTTTACCCTGTTCTCGCTGGCTTCCGTATCCTGGAAACTGAAAGGGAAGATCAATGCTTTCCCGCTGCTGAAACTGGCGGCCTATCTGCTGATCCTGTTCATCCTGCTGAGAGGGAGCAGCCGTCAGTTATTCTTCTGAGCAAAAAGAGTCTGTCGACTCTTTTTTCTTTGATTTGACAGCAAAACGAAACATATGTATCATATATAATAATGAGAGACATATGTATCTATGGAGGTCTTATGAGAAGATCGTTAACACCGCTGCAGGAGAAGATCACCGAGACCCTGCTGCAGGATCTGCAGGAGAAGAAACTGCGGGAGATCGAAGTCCGCTCCCTCTGCCGGGAGTCCGGTGTCGGAAGGGCATCCTTCTACCGCAATTACGAACGGGTCGAGGATATCCTGACCGTCTATGCTGAAAAACTGCTGCAGGACTGGGCTCTGCTGCAGGAACCGGACAGCAGTCCGGAGAGCCGCTTTCTGGCGCTCTTCATGCATATCAAGCAGTATCGTGCGCTTTACCGCCCGCTTTTTGAAAACCGGCTGGGCTACCCGCTGCTGGAGATGCTGAAAGAGAACGGAGCGCTCTTTCCACTGGCAGGATCGGAGAAGGATAAAAAGATCTTTGTCTTATACGGACTCTATGGCTGGATCACGGAATGGGTGCTTCAGGGCATGAAGGGATCTCCGCAGGAGATGAGCCTTACCGTAGCCCGTTATTGGAGCTCTTTCGCAGAGGATGCGCTGAGGTAGTTATAATGAAAAGAGAGAGGATATATCGGAAGATCCTGATCGGAGGGTTACTGATCATGTTGATGGGATGCACTGGACAGGAGAAAACAGGACGTCCAGAGACAGATGTCTCAGTGATGCTGCCGCACTATGAATACACCCTGCAGATGTCAGCGGAAGTGAACGGCCGGCAGGGCGTCTGCAGCGAAGGGGACTTCTACTGGGTCAGCGGCAGTACGACCTTAAGCAAATACGATGCCGACTGGAACCTGCTGAAGACGAACGATGAACCTTTCATCGGTTATGAACGGGAAGTCAATCATATCGGAGACATCGACGTCTATCAGAATGAGCTCTATATCGGAGCGGAATACTTCATGGACGGGATCGGGACCAATATCCAGATCGCTGTCTATGATGCAGATACACTCGAACTGAAAAGGACCTTTCCGTTCGAACCGGAAAGCGGTCAGCTGGAATGTTCCGGCATCGCTGTCGATCCTGACCGCCGCCTCGTCTGGATGTGCTCCTGGGTCGGCGAAGAGAGCGGACGCTATCTGTACAAATACGATCTGGACAGCGGAGCCTATCTCGGCAAAGTCCATCTGCAGATGCCGCCGCAGTGGCTGCAGGGCGTCGCTTATTACGAAGGAGAGCTCTTCCTGACGGCAGATGACGGCGAAGCCGATCTTTCGGAACCGGATCATCTTTACCGGATGAAGGTCTCTCCGGAAGACAGCCATGCGACCGTCACCCTGGAAAGGACCTTTGATGATGTGACCTTTTCGGGCGAGATCGAAGGCCTTACCTTCAACAAGACAAAGAAACAGTTCATCCTGCTCTATAACCGGGGAGCCCGTATCATCCTGGGCATGCCCCGTGGATTCTATCCCGGTTATGAACGGGAGATCTCGGAAGTCTTCGTCTACGATCTGAAAGAAAGAAAATGAAGACCCTGCGATATGTATTGCTGCTGATCTGTCTCTTTGCCTGCAGGGCTGCTCCGGCGGCTTCCTATACGAAGATCACGCAGGAAGAAGCTCTGGCCCTGCTGGAGAAGGGAGACGTCCTCCTGCTGGATGTACGGACGGAAGAGGAATACCGCAGCGGACACATTCCCACGGCTGTGTGCATACCCAACGAAACGATCGGAAAGGAAGCTTTCGCGGACTATCCGGATCTTTCGCAGACGATCATCGTCTACTGCCGCAGCGGCAGAAGGAGCGCGGAAGCAGCACGGAAACTGAGCGATGCAGGCTATGCCCGGGTCTATGATCTGGGCGGGATCCAGGACTGGAGCGGAGAGATCACGACAGAGGAATGATACAGGAACGGACGATCACGGCTGAAGGCAGGAAGATGAACTGCATCTCCTTCGGCAAAGGAAAGAAAACGATGCTGCTGATCAGCGGACTGAACGTGCAGGATGTGCGCGGTCTTTCCGTTGCTCTCGGGCTCTGGTGGCTGTATCGCGGGTTTGCGAAGGAGTATACCCTGTACTGTTTTGACCGCCGGGAAGACCTTCCGGAAGGCTGTACCGTACGGGAGATGGCAGAAGATATCGCTCTGGGGATGAAAGCGCTGGGACTGAAGGACGCCTGCGTGCTGGGGGTCTCGCAGGGCGGCATGATCGCGCAGTATCTCGCGATCGACCATCCGGAACTGGTCAGGAAACTGGTATTGGGAGTGACGCTCAGCCGCCGCAATGATACGCTCGCTCGACATATCGAACGCTGGTGCGCTCTGGCGGAAGCCGGCGACAAGGAGGGGATCCTGCTGGATTATCTGCAGGAGAACTATTCCGCAGCCTATCAGGAGCGTTACCGTATCCTGCTGCCCCTGCTTGCGGGATTCACGAAGACGATGCCGCTGTCCCGTTTTCTGATCTGTGCGCAGGCCTGCCTGAGCTGCGAGAGCTATGAACTGCTGGAGAAGATCTCCTGCCCGGTCCTGGTATTGGGCGGGAAGGAAGATAAGATCGTAACACCGGAAGCTTCTGCAGAGATCGCCGGGAAACTGAACTGCGAAGTTTACCTCTATGAAAACGGAGGTCATGCCGTCTATGAAGAAGAGGCAAAGGATTTCAACCGTCGGGTGCGGGATTTCTTTGCAAGGGAGGAATACTGATGGAAACCATATGGCACGAAGAAGACCGTATCCTGCTGCAGGATGACCGCTATACTTATGCGGTCCTGCTGAGGATCCTGGAAGGAGAATGCCGGCTGATCCGTACGGACCGCAAAAGGCTGATCCTCTGCCATTCCGAAGATCCTTTCCCGGTCTGGATCTGGGTCCCGGCGGATGCCGGTACTGAAGAAAAGGAAGCGACCTGGCAGCTGGCCCGGGAGCTCTGTCCTTTGAAAGAAGGCTATCGTTATAATCTGCGCTATGAACTGGCGGAATACTTCCTGCAGAGGGCCGCAGAAGAAGGCTGTCCGGCCGAGATCTATACCAACATGTATGCCTATGACTGTCCTTCTCCGAAGAGGCCGGATCCGGCGGAAGGCTCTGCCGTAAGAGCGGAGGAAAAGGATCTGCAGGATGTCCTGCAGATGGAAGCGGCCTTCCATCGGGAACTGCAGCTGGATGAAAGAGACTGGGAGACCTATCGGGAGATCCTGACGAACTGCATCGCCGGAGGGATGCTCTGGCTGTGGAAGGATCCTGCAGGGAAGAGCGTGGCCATGTGCCGCCAGCATCCTGTCGGGGAGATCTCTACGATCAGCGGGGTCTTTACCCTGCCGGAAGAGAGAAGGAAGCACTATGCTGAGAATCTGGTCTGGCAGATGAGCTGCCTCATTCACGAAGAAGGAAGGATGCCGATGCTGTATACGGATGCGGATTATGCGGCTTCCAATGCCTGCTATGAAAAGATCGGCTACGTGCTGCGGGGAAAACTCTGTACAATAGGGAAAAAGGAGGACGGACATGAAGAAGACACTGATCGTGATCGACATGCAGAATGACTTTATCGACGGATCGCTGGGTACGAAAGAAGCCGAAGCGATCGTGGAGAACGTCCGGAAGAAGATCGAAGCGTATCGGGAAGCGGGAGATGAGATCATCTTTACCCGGGACACCCATCACGAAGATTACCTGTCGACCAATGAAGGAAAACACCTCCCGGTCATCCACTGCATCGAAGGCAGCGAAGGCTGGCAGATCCGCGAAGGACTGGATACGGAAGGTTCGCTGATCATCGACAAACCGACTTTCGGTTATAAGGGCTGGCAGGACTTCTCTTTCGAAGAAGTGGAACTGGTCGGGCTCTGCACCGATATCTGTGTCGTGACTAACGCCTTGCTGCTCAAGACGCTTTTCCCGGAGATAAGGGTCAGCGTCGACAGTTCCTGCTGTGCCGGCGTCACTCCGGAAAGCCATGAAGCTGCCTTACAGACCATGAAGATGTGTCAGGTCGAAGTGTACTGATCGAAGAGAATAATCTTTCTGTCAGGAAAAGAAAGTTCTATAATTGGGATAGAAAAAAGGAGAATTATATTATGCCGCTCGTAACATCAAAAGAAATGTTCGAGAAAGCTTACAATGGCGGTTACGCCATTGGCGCTTTCAACGTCAACAACATGGAGATCATTCAGGGCATCACCGAAGCCGCCAAAGAATGCAACGCTCCGGTCATCCTGCAGGTATCCAAAGGTGCCCGCGCTTATGCCAACCGCACCTACCTGGTCAAGCTGGTCGAGGCTGCCGTCATCGAGACCGGTCTGCCGATCTGCCTGCATCTGGACCACGGTGATTCTTTCGAGATCTGCAAGTCCTGCATCGATGACGGTTTCACTTCCGTCATGATCGATGCTTCCTCCAAGCCGTTTGAAGAAAATATCGAGATCACCCGCAAGGTCGTTGAATACGCTCATGCGCACGGTGTCGTCGTTGAAGCAGAATTAGGTACCCTGGCCGGTGTCGAAGACGAAGTCAAGGTCGCTGCTGAAGATTCTTCCTACACCCGTCCGGAAGACGTCGAAGAATTCGTACGCCGTACCGGCTGCGACTCGCTGGCGATCGCCATCGGTACCAGCCACGGCGCTTACAAGTTCAAGCCTGAACAGTGCACCCGCAACGAAGAAGGCATCCTGGTCCCGCCGCCGCTTCGTTTCGACATCCTGGAAGAAGTTTCCCGCCGTCTGCCGGGCTTCCCGATCGTTCTGCACGGTTCCTCCAGCGTTCCGCAGGAATACGTCAAGATGATCAACGAGAACGGCGGCAACATGCCTGATGCCGTTGGTGTTCCGGAAGAACAGCTGCGCAAGGCTGCTTCGATGGCTGTCTGCAAGATCAACATCGACTCCGACCTGCGTCTGGCCATGACCGGAACGATCCGTAAGCACTTCAACGATCATCCGTCTGACTTCGATCCGCGTACCTATCTGAAACCTGCCCGCAACAACATCAAGGAACTGGTCAAGCACAAGATCGTTGATGTCCTGGGCTGCGACAACAAGATCTAGACCCAAAGAAAAAGGGATCCGGCATTCGCCGGATCCTGTTTTTGTTTAGTAGTTCTCTTCGTGGACTTCGAAGTAGCTCTGCGGATGGTTGCAGACCGGGCAGACTTCCGGAGCCTGAGTGCCGACGACGATGTGTCCGCAGTTGCGGCATTCCCAGACCTTGACTTCGCTCTTGGCGAAGACTTCCTGCATCTCGACGTTCTTCAGCAGGGCACGATAGCGCTCTTCGTGATGCTTCTCGATGGCGCCGACACCGCGGAATTTGGCAGCCAGTTCCGGGAAGCCTTCGGCTTCTGCGGTCTTGGCGAAATCTTCGTACATATCGGTCCATTCGTAGTTCTCGCCTTCGGCAGCAGCCAGCAGGTTCTCGGCGGTAGTGCCGATGCCCTTCAGTTCCTTGAACCACATCTTGGCATGTTCCTTTTCGTTGTCAGCCGTCTTTAAGAAGAGGGCAGCGATCTGTTCGTAGCCTTCCTTCTTGGCGACAGAAGCGAAATAGGTGTACTTGTTGCGGGCCTGTGATTCCCCGGCAAAGGCAGCCTGCAGGTTCTTCTCGGTCTGTGTGCCGACGTAGGGGTTCTTCTTCTCTTCTACGACTTCCAGTGCATCACCGCTCTTTTTGCAGACGGGGCAGACGGCTGTCTCAGGGCTTTCTGCTTCGAAAACTGCGCCGCAGACTTTACATTTGAATTTCATTGGACATCTCTCCTTTTCTTTGACATTTCTTACCCTTATTATACTTGGTTTTTTCTTCCCGGGGAATGGGTATAGCACAGCTTCACTCTTTTCCGCTCCGCCGTCTTTCGTTATCATGAATAGAGAGGCATTGTACCATGAAAGACTATATCGCAGGGGTCGGAGCCGCCAATATCGATATCTCCGGCCGCAGTTTTCAGCCCATCATCATGCGCGATTCCAATCCCGGAAGGATGCATATCTCGGCCGGAGGGGTGACCCGCAATATCCTCGAGAATGCCGCCCGCCTGGGAGCCAGGCCTTTTCTGCTCTCTCTGGTTGGCAATGATGCCTACGGCCGCCATATCCTGGAGCATTCTTCCGCCGCCGGGATCGATGTCAGCCGCGTGCGGATCTTGAACGATCACAGCAGCAGCAGCTATCTGAACATCCTGGGAGCAGACGGAGATATGGTCCTGGCCTTAAGTGACATGGACATCATGAAGAAGATGGACGTCGCCTATCTGCAGGAGAATAAGGAACTGTTAAGAGGAGCGAAACTGATCGTGACCGATCCTTCTATCCCGCCGGAGGTCATGGACGGACTGCTGCAGGACTACGGCAAAGAAGTACCGGTCTATCTCGATCCGGTCAGCTGCGCCTATGCAGAAGTGATCAAAGAGAAGATCGGATCATTTCATACCATCAAACCTAATGTCCTGGAGACCGAGATCCTCTCCGGGAAAACGATCCGCAGCGATAAGGATCTCGAAGAAGCGGCAGATATCCTGCTGCAGAAGGGAGTCGGCCGAGTCTTCGTTTCGCTGGGGGCGAAGGGCTGCTACTATGCCGACCGGGAAGGCAGGAAACTGTACAGCGCTCTGCGCCCGACGGAAGCGGTCAATGCGACCGGAGCCGGAGATGCCTTCCTGGCAGCCGTCATCTGTGCGACGCTGCAGGGACTTCCGCCGGAAGAGATCCTGTTACGGGCGAATGCCGCCGGGATCGCTGCGATCCTCTCTCCGGATACCATTAATCCGGAGATAAGTGATACAATGATCGGGAAGATCATAAAGGAGAGAAACATATGTCCTATGAAAAGTATCTGTCAGTAGCTCCGGAGATCGCTGAAGCGCTCAAAGCCGGAAAGCCGGTCGTTGCCCTGGAAAGCACGATCCTTTCTCACGGCATGCCGTTCCCGGAGAATGTGGAATTCGCTCATAAAGTTGAAGAGATCGTCCGCGGAGAAGGAGCGATCCCGGCTACTACCGCCATCATCGGCGGCAAGCTGAAAGTCGGTCTCAGCAGTGAAGAACTGGATCTGATGTGCAAGGCCGACGGTGTCGGAAAAGTCTCCCGCCGGGATGTGGCTGTCTATCTGGCGACCGGTGCGACCGGAGCCACGACCGTCGCTACGACCATGCTGATCGCGGAACTGGCCGGTATCCGGGTCTTTGCGACCGGCGGCATCGGCGGTGTCCACCGCGGCGCTCAGGAGACCATGGATATCTCTGCCGACCTGCAGGAGCTGGCCAATACGAAAGTGGCTGTCGTCTGCGCCGGTGCCAAGCAGATCCTCGATCTGGGTCTGACTCTGGAATATCTGGAGACTTACGGGGTCCCGGTACTGGGCTACAATACCGATGAATTCCCGGCCTTCTACTGCCGCAGTTCCGGATACAAACTGGATCGCAACGTGCAGACGCCGGAAGAACTGGCCAGGATCCTCTACACCAAGTGGGATCTGGGCTTAAAGGGCGGTGTCGTGATCGGCAACCCGATCCCGGAAGAGTATGCCCTGAACTATGATGAGATGGAAGCCGTCATCAACAAGGCTCTGCAGAAAGCCGATGAGAAGGGCATCCGCGGCAAGTACATCACGCCGTTCCTGCTGGCCGAGATCAAGGATATGACGAAGGGCGTCTCCTTCGCCAGCAACCTGCAGCTCGCCTACAACAACGCCCGTCTGGCTTCGAAGATCGCCGTTGCCTACAGCAAGCTCGTCTAGAAACGAAAGCCGGAACGCTCCGGCTTTTTTGATCCGTTCAGAACTGGTAAGATAGAAGAGATGCTGAAGATCACGGAGATCCGCTGTCCCCTGGGACAGACGCTGGATAAAGAAAAGATCGCGGAGAAACTGCACTGCGCTCCTTCGCAGATCCTTTCCTATACCATTGAGAGGGAAGCGCTGGATGCCCGCGAAGGGATCTGCCATACCTATACGGTCTATGCTGAAGTGAAACAGGAAGAACGCTATCTGCACCGCCGGGGCGTCAGTTCCGGCAAGAGAGAAGAGTATCAGCTGCCTCCTCAAAGGGTACAGGATGTTCCCCGTCCGGTCGTCGTCGGTTTCGGTCCGGCCGGCATGTTTGCGGGGCTGATCCTGGCAGAATGCGGCTATCGTCCATTGATCATCGAAAGAGGCAAAGCCGTCGAAGGACGGGCGAAGGACGTCGAGCGTTTCTTTAAAGAGGGCATCCTCGATCCCGAAAGCAATGTCCAGTACGGGGAAGGAGGAGCCGGCACCTTTTCAGACGGCAAACTGACGACCCGTATCAAAAATATCCGGGTACAGAAAGTCCTGGCTGAACTGATCGAAGCGGGCGGAGACCCGGCGATCGCCTATCAGGCTCTGCCGCATTTAGGCACCGATGTCCTGCGGGACATCGTCAGGAAGATCCGCGAGAAGATCCTCGCTCTGGGCGGAGAGATCCTTTTTGAGACCCGTCTGGAATCGCTGAAGATCGAGAAGGGGAAACTGACCGGGATCCGTACTTCAAAGGGAGAGATCCCCTGCGAGAGAGTGATCCTGGCTCTGGGCCACAGCGCCCAGGAGACCTACCGTACGCTCTATGAACAGGGAGTCCGGATCGTTCCCAAGGACTTTGCTGCCGGCGTGCGGGTCGAACACCGTCAGTCGCTGATCGACGGGGTCCAGTACGGCACCTATGCCGGTCATCCGCTGCTGCCGGCAGCTTCCTACCGGCTGACCTTCCACAGCGGCAACGGCCGCGGGGTCTACTCCTTCTGCATGTGTCCGGGCGGGGTCGTGATCCCGGCTTCGACCGAAGAAGGCCTGCTGGCGGTCAATGGCATGAGCTATGCTGCCCGTGACGGCAGAAATGCCAACAGTGCGATCCTGGTCCAGATCCCGCAGAAGGATTTTGACCACGGTCATCCGCTCGACGGTTTCGCTTATCAGCAGCAGCTGGAGCAGAAGGCCTGGCGCAGCGCCTATGGCGCTCCTCTGCAGAACATCCGCGATTTCTGCGCCCATACCTCGTCTTCTCCGGTCATCGAAAGTTCCTACCCGCGGGAGACGGTCCTGAGCGATATGCATACGCTCTTCCCGGAAGAGCTTGCGCTGTCTCTGGAAGGAGCCTTCGACAACTTCGAAAGGAAGATCCCGGGATTCCGGGAAGAGGGGATCATGGTCGGCATGGAATCCCGTTCCTCCTCCCCGATCCGTCTGCCCCGCAGAGAAGACGGAAACAGCGAGACGCTTCAAGGCCTTTATCCCTGCGGAGAAGGGGCCGGCTATGCCGGAGGCATCGTTTCTTCGGCAACGGACGGGATCACGCAGGCCGAACGGCTGATCGCTTCTTACGCAAAGCTGTAAGGATCTTAAAGGACTGCGTAAAAAGAAAAAGGGGCTGTCCGAAAAGTCCGTGACTGAACACGGCTGAGGGACAGTCCTTTCTCATAATTGCGAATAGTAAAAAAGGCCAAGGGAATCGAACCTGAGGCCTTTTCAGTAAAATAGACTCATGCGATTGAGGTGT
>JAFWEP010000034.1 GCA_017512885.1 Erysipelotrichaceae bacterium | reverse complement strand
TGATTACCACTTTTGCACCTTATAAGCACTAATAATGGGATCTAACCATCATATTCCCTTGGTATACGCATTGTTTCTCCCACTTTTTATTCGGGATAATATCTTTGTTATCTGGAAGGGCAGTTTGTCAACGCTCTGAAAGGACCCGCAAGGGTACTTTTTATTCTGCCCGGAAAACGATCTTTCCGTCTTCGTCCATCCGGTCGATGACCGCCAGGCTCAGCAGGTCAAAATGCTCCCGTCGCAGGGCATCACCGCCGCCCTGGAAGCCCTTTTCGACACAGATCCCGATCCCGGCTACTTCCGCTCCGGCCTGTTCACAGAGATCGATCATACCGCGTAAGGCATTGCCTTTGGCCAGGAAATCATCGACCAGCAGGACGGTATCATGTTCGTTCAGATAGTTCCGGGAAACGGTGATCTCGTAGTTCTGTTCGCGGGTGTAGGAGTAGACCGTGGAATGATAGACTTCATTGCCGATATTGTTGCTGGAAGTCTTCTTGGCAAAGAGGACCGGTACCCCGAAATAACGGGCGGTAGCGGCCGCGATGGCGATCCCGGAAGCTTCGATGGTCATGACCTGGGTGATCCGTTTGTCCTTGAAATGATCATGGAAAACTTCGGCCATGCGGTCGGTGAAGGCGACGTCGATGCGATGATTGAGGAAACTGTCGACTTTCAGGACATCTCCCGGTAGGATCCGGCCTTCCCGGCGGATCTTTTCTTCCAGTGTTTTCATATTCTCTCTCCTCGCCTGCAGTCTATCAAATGGCGCTGAAAAAAGGAAGCATTTCTGCTTCCTAGGCGACGGATACGACCTTGTAGTCCTTGGCTTCGACGGCTTCCTTGAGGACTTCGTTCGCTACTTCCTTTTCCAGTGTAACGACAGCCGTTCCTTTTTCGTGACTGACTTCGGCAGCGGCAACGCCTTCCAGGCTTTCCAGCGCCTTTTTGACAGTCGCTTCGCAGTGTGGGCACATCATGCCTTCGATCGTGAGAGTTTTTTCCATAGTCTTGGTTTCCTTTCTGCTCTTATGAGAGACTTTCTTATCCTTGGATGCGTCATGCAGATCAAAGAGATTGAGACGCAGGGCATTCATACAGACAGTGAAACTGGAGAGAGACATCGCCGCGGCCCCGACCATCGGGTTCATCTTGTAGGGGAAGACCCCGGCAGCCAGCGGGATGCAGATGAGGTTGTAAAAGAAGGCCCAGAAGAGGTTCTCGGTGATGTTGCGCACCGTCGCTCTGGAGAGACGCAGAGCAGCCGGCACATCGCTAAGCGTGCTGTTCATCAGCACGATGTCCGCAGAATCGATGGCGACATCGGTACCGGCGCCGATGGCGATACCGGTATCGGCCCGGGTCAGAGCGGGGGCGTCGTTGATCCCGTCACCGACCATGGCTACTTTTCCTTTTTTCTGCAATTCCCGGATCACAGCTTCCTTGCCGTCCGGCAGGACGCCGGCAATGACCCGGTCCACTCCGGCGATCTTTCCGATCGCTTCGGCCGTGCGCTGGTTGTCCCCCGTCAGCATGACTACCTCGATGCCCATGCTGCGCAGCTCGGCGATCGCTTTGGGCGAGTCTTCCTTGACGACATCGGCGACAGCGATGATGCCCAGCACCTCCTTCTCCTTCAGGAAGAAGAGGGGCGTCTTGCCCTGCGAGGCATAGGCAGCGGAGGCTTCCTGCAGTTCCTTCGGCAGCTCCGTAACGGAAGAGGCATACTTCTCACTGCCGGCGGAATAGGCGATACCGCTCTTTACGGCGGTCAGACCGTTGCCCGGCAGGGCCCGGAAGTCCTGTACTTTTGTGTTCTTCAGTCCGCGCTTTTCCGCTTCTTCGACGACGGCCCGGGCCAGGGGATGTTCGGAGCGGGCTTCGAGATCATAAGCAGTCTGCAGCAGTTCTTCTTCGCTGATCTTCCAGGGCCGGATATCGGTGACGGCCGGCTTGCCGGAAGTGATGGTGCCGGTCTTGTCGAGAGCGATGATCTCGGTATTGCCGGCGATCTCCAGCGCTTCGGAGGTCTTGAAGAGGATGCCGTTCTTCGCACCGAGACCGTTGCCGACCATGATGGCGACCGGAGTCGCGAGACCTAAGGCGCAGGGACAGGAGATGACGAGGACCGAGATCCCTCTGGCCAGGGCGAAGGAGAGCTCCTTGCCTAAGAGGAGCCAGACCAGGGTCACGAATGCCGCGATGCCGATGACGGCCGGTACGAAGACTGCGGAGATCTGATCGGCCTTGCGGGCGATCGGAGCCTTGGTGGCAGCCGCATCGCTGACCATGCGGATGATCTGGGAGAGGGTCGTATCTTCGCCGACTCTCGTGGCTCTTGCCTTGAGATATCCGGAAGTATTAAGGGTAGCGGCGGAGATTTTGTCGCCGACGGTCTTGTCGACGGGGATCGATTCACCGGTCAGAGCGGATTCGTTGACAGCTGAGCTGCCTTCCAGGATCACCCCGTCGACCGGGATATTCTCGCCGGGCTTCACGGCGAAGACGTCGCCGACTTCGACTTCTTCGATGCCGACTTCGACTTCCTGACCATCCCGGAGCAGGACTGCTGTCTGGGGAGCCAGTTTCATCAGCGAGCGCAGGGCTGAAGTCGTACGGCCTTTGGAGAGAGCTTCCAGCATTTTGCCGAAGGTGATCAGGGCTGGGATCATGGCTGCCGATTCAAAGTAGAGCTCGTTATGGTAGACTTCCATGATCTCTTCTGCCGTGGCCCCGTTCATCTGCAGCCCGGTCATGCGGTAAACGACATAGAGGCTCCAGAGGAAGGAGACCCCGGATCCTAAAGCGACCAGGGTGTCCATATTGGGCGCACCGTGCAGGAGGGAGCGCAGTCCGCTGCTGAAGAACTTGTGGTTGATGCCCATCACGATCAGTGCCAGCAGGATCTGGGTCAGAGCCAGGGCGAAGTGGTTATGGACAAAGAAGGCGGGCAGGGGAAGTCCCAGCATGTGGGTGCCCATCGTGATATACATCAGCACCAGCAGGAAACCGATGCTCAGGAGGAGACGCTGTCTCAGTTTCGGAGTCTCGGTATCCTTCAGGGCTTCTTCTTCCTCGGCAAAGGAAGAAGACTTCTTTTCTTTTGCGCCGCGCTCTTTGGCGGTGTAGCCGGCATTCTCGACCGCTTTGATGATCTCTCCGGCCGAAGCCGTTCCTTCCACACCCATCGAATTGGTCAGCAGGCTGACGCTGCAGGAAGTCACGCCGGGCACGGCGCTGACGGCTTTCTCGACTCTGGCCTGGCAGGCGGCACAGCTCATGCCGCCGACAGTATACTGTTTCATATTTACCTCATCATCCTTTTCAGGACTTTCTCGAATTCTTCGATCGCAGCTTCGTCATCGTCTTTGATGTCCCGGACCACACAGCTGCGGAAATGACTGATCAGCAGTTCCTTGTTGAAGGCATCCAGAGCAGAGAGAGCTGCCGAGGACTGGGTCAGGATATCGACGCAGTAGGCGTCTTCTTCCACCATCCGGCGGATGCCCCGGATCTGTCCTTCGATACGGGACAGACGGTTCAGCAGGGCGTTATGTTCTTCTTCGGAACGCTGTTTCGTACGTTTGCAGCAGTCACATTCACTCATAAGGATCCCTCCGTTATGATCATATACCCCTGGGGGGTATCATGCAAGCGATACGCTCTGCAGGAAGAAGCAATCATTCTCCGAAAACTGTATAATAATATCAACTATATCGATGCTTCTCATTCCTGAAAGAAGGTCACCCATGGAAGAAAAACACTATTGTATATTCTGCGGATCTCCGCTCACGGAAGGCAGCGATGTCTGTCCTTCCTGCAGGAAACAGATCCCCGCGAAGGAGGATCTGTTCAAAGAATTCCTTTATCGGAACACGAAGGACGAACTGAAAGGCAAGGCGGACGACGCTCTGTTTGCCGTTGTCAAAAACTGGCTGCTGTCGCACCTCTACGGTCTGATCGTTTCCTTCGTATTCATCGGACTGGCCGGGATCGCTCTTTCTCCTCCCCGGCTTCCCTCTTACATCCGGGAAGTGAGCTCCCCCGCCCGCCCGGCAGAGCAGACAGTCTCAGAGACACCGCAGGCAGAGGAAGAAAGACTTCATTCGGAAGATCTTTCGGCAGCAACGGCAGCAGCGAACGGATTTACGGATTCGATATTCTATAATGCCGTTACCGGAAACGGAGAAAGAGAGGTTCATATCGCGAAATTCGAAGACGGACCTCCGCCGCCTCCGGAAGCTTATTATATTCCCAAGACCTACGATGCCTACCCGGTCTCTTCGTACTTTTTCATCGATGCCAGTTATCCGCACATCATGACCTCTCAAAGTGACTGGATACGGACGAATGAGCCGACGACGGAACTGGGAAAGACGCTTCGGGCAGATGGTTTTCCGATCGTTGAGTTCGAAGTGACGAATACCTATGCAGAGGGATCGGACGAGGATGCCCCTGCGATCCGCAGCGACCGTTTCCTGTTCGTTCTGACAAGAATGGACGGGGAGTGGTATATCGCCGAAACGCTGCCCGTTGATCCGGAGGGATAATATGAAGTGTAAGAACTGCGGAAAAGAGAATCTGATCAAAGCACACTACTGTTACAGCTGCGGGCATCCTTTTACTGAGGAAAAAAGACAGTCAGCCTATGACAGCACTCTCTGGGGAAAACTCGATAAACTGAAGAAAGCGAAGCAGATCGTGACCTTGGAAGCGGTGACTTCCCATCCTGTCTTCCGGGTGCTGTTCCTGGCTCTTTTGATCATCATCGGGGTATTGACTAACACCAATAAAGGCAGCGTGATGCGGCCACTGGAGAGTGACGCCTACACTGTGGCCTACGATCGGAAACAGAACGAATACTATCTCTTCAGCGAAGAGGAGGAGGTCGCCGTACCGCTCTACCTGCCCGGAAAGCCGGAAGGAGTCCGGGTCTCGGCAGACCGGGACGGGGAGAATATCTTCGTGCGTGAATACAGTCTCTCTGAGAGCCCTGTCCTCAGCAAGGATCCTTCCGTCGTCTATACGGTCTACGGGATCTATGAGGACAAAGAGGAACAGATCCTTATCCTGCTGCAGGATCCTTCTGCCATCGAATAGAGCGAAGCCATCTTCGGTTTTTGTGGTAATATATATAAGTTAAGTTCAAGGAGGATATTATGCCTTACGATCATAAAAGCGTAGAACGCAAATGGCAGAAGTACTGGGATGAACACCGCACCTTCTTCTGTGATGCCCATGACTTCTCCAAGCCCAAATACTACGTGCTGGATATGTTCCCGTATCCGTCCGGACAGGGCCTGCATGTCGGCCATCCGGAAGGCTATACCGCTACCGATATCGTTGCCCGCAAGAAACGCATGGAAGGCTTCAATGTCCTGCATCCGATGGGATTCGACTCCTTCGGTCTGCCGGCGGAACAGTATGCGATCAAGACCGGCAACCATCCGGAAAAGTTCACCAAAGCCAATATCGCTTTCTTCACCAGCCAGCTGAAAAACATCGGTTTCTCCTACGACTGGGAAAAGGAAGTCTCGACCTGCGATCCTTCCTACTACAAGTGGACTCAGTACATCTTCAAACTGCTCTTTGAAGACGGACTGGCCAAGTGTGTCGATATGCCGGTCAACTGGTGCGAAGAACTGGGCACGGTCCTGGCCAACGATGAAGTCATCGACGGCAAGAGCGAACGCGGCGGCTATCCGGTCGTCAGAAAGAATATGCGCCAGTGGGTCATCGACATCGTCAAGTATGCCGACAGGCTGCTGGAAGGTCTCGAAGAGATCGACTGGCCGGAAAGCACCAAGGAGATGCAGCGCAACTGGATCGGCCGTTCCGAAGGCGCTCTGGTCGACTTCAAGGTCGCCGGTCATGACGAGAAGTTCACGGTCTTCACGACCCGCTGCGATACCTTATTTGGGGCTACCTACTGCGTCCTCGCCCCGGAGCACAAACTGGTCGAAAAGATCACGACTCCGGAACAGAAGGAAGCGGTCGATGCCTATGTCCGGCTCTGCGCCAGCAAGTCCGATCTGGAACGTACCGATCTCTCCAAGGAGAAGACCGGTGTCTTTACCGGCGCTTATGCAGTAAACCCGGTCAACGGCAAGGAGGTCCCGATCTGGATCTCCGACTATGTCCTGGCGACCTACGGCACCGGCGCCATCATGGCCGTTCCGGCACACGATGAGCGCGACTATGACTTCGCAAAGAAGTTCGGTCTCGAGATCATCCCGGTCCTGGAAGGCGGCAATATCGAAGAAGCAGCCTGGACCGAGGACGGCGTCCATATCAACTCCGACTTCCTGAACGGACTGGGCAAGGAAGACGCTATTGCTGCGATGATCGCCTGGCTCAGTGAGAGAGGTCTCGGCGAGAAGAAGGTCAACTACCGTATCCGTGAATGGATCTTCGCCCGTCAGCGTTACTGGGGCGAACCGATCCCGATCGTCCATCTGGAGAACGACGACATGATCGCTCTGCCTCTGGAAGATCTGCCGCTGATCCTGCCCGAGCTCGATGACTACAAGCCCTCGAAGAGCGGTGCTTCGCCGTTAGAGAAGGCAACGGACTGGGTCAATGTCGAGATCGACGGAAAGAAGGGGAAGCGGGAAACTTCCACCATGCCGGGTTCGGCCGGATCGAGCTGGTACTTCTTACGCTATATCGATCCGCACAATGAGGAATGTCTGGCGGATCCGGAACTGATCAAGCACTGGATGCCGGTCGATCTCTATGTCGGCGGTCCGGAACATGCGGTCGGACATCTGCTCTACAGCCGGATGTGGAACAACTACCTCTACGACAAGGGCATCGTCTCCGTGAAGGAACCCTTCAAGAAGCTGGTCCATCAGGGCATGATCCTGGGCGCTAACGGCATCAAGATGGGTAAGCGTTTCCCGGAATTCATCGTCGATCCCAATGAGATCGTCGACGTCTACGGTGCCGATACCCTGCGTGTCTATGAGATGTTCATGGGACCGCTGGAAGATTCCAAGCCCTGGAACGAAGATACCCTGGCCGGTACCCGCAAGTGGCTGGACCGGGTCTGGCGTTTAGTCACCGAAAGCGGCAAGATCAGCGATGAGAACGACGGTTCTCTGGACATCGTCTACAACCGTACGGTCAAGAAGGTCACGGAAGATATCGATACCCTGAACCTGAATACCGCTATCTCCCAGATGATGATCTTCATCAATGAGTGCTACCGGGTAGAGAAGGTCTACAAGCCCTATCTGCTGAACTTCTTACAGCTGCTCAATCCCTTTGCGCCGCATATGACCGAAGAACTCTATTCACAGCTCTCCGGCGAGGAAGGAACGATCGCCTACAGGCCCTGGCCGGCTTACGATCCGAACAAGCTGACCGAAGCAGTCAAGGAAGTCGTCGTACAGGTCAACGGCAAGGTCCGGGCGAAGTTCAACGCTCCGCAGGATCTGGACGGAGAAGAACTCTATGCCCGCGCTCTGCAGGAAGAGAACGTTCAGCGTTTCATCGACGGCAGGGAGATCCGCAAGCACTTCGTCATCAAAGGCAAGGTCATCAACATCGTCGTCTAAGAGAACTGGAAACAGTTCTCTTTTTTACGGTTCATTATTATTGACAAGGGTAAAAGAGCGTGTTACTCTTCTCCCTGTAACAACTATAGAGGTAGCGGTGCAGATGAGTACCTTCCGGAGCCGGCAGGCTGTGAAAGAAGGGAAAGGCAATCACCGCCGAACATATCTTCCTGGCAAGGAAGATATGTGGGGTCACGGAGAAGATCCGTAACACTCCTGCGAATGCAGAGGCGCTATGTCATAAGGGATCTTACAGTCCATACGACAAGGCGCGTATGGACTTTTTTCGCAGAAACTGTCGACAGGGGGAAAGAGAAATGACAGTGAAAAAGAAAAGATTCGAAGTGCCGCACACCTACGTACTGCTGCTCGTCATGGTGCTGATCTGTGCCTTGCTGGCACTGGTCGTACCGGCCGGCGCCTATGAAACAGCCAAGGACGTGGCTACCGGCAGGACCATCAAGGTCCCGGGGACCTTCCAGTATCTGGAAGGCAGCAGCGCCATGAACTTCTTTGACGTGATGAAGGAATTCGTCTTCGGCATGGAGAGCTCTTCCGATATCATCTTCTTCATCTTCATCCTGGGCGGCGCCTTTACGATCGTACAGGATACCGGAGCGATGGCCGGAGGCATCCATGCCCTGGTCCGCCGCTATGGCAAACGTCAGGATCTGATCCTGATCCTCTTCATCTTCATCTTCTCGATCTTTGGCGGAACGATCGGCATGGCTGAGGAAGTCATCGTCTTCGTACCGCTGGTGGTCATGCTGTGCAGACAGTTCAAACTGGACCGGATGGTCGCTTTGGCCGTCTGTATGATCGGTGCACGGGTCGGTTTTACCACCGGTCTGATCAATCCCTTTACGGTCGGGGTCGCTCAGGGTCTTTCCGGTCTGCCGATGTATTCCGGTCTCGCTTACCGCCTCATCTGGTATGCCCTGATCCTGGTCGTGACCTGCTGGTACATCCTGCGCTATGCCCATAAGATCCAGAAGGATCCCACTTCCAGCATCATGTACGGAGTGGATGTCGAAGAGGATGCGGACAGCGGTGAAGAAGTGGAACTGACCGGCAGACGCATCGCGGTGCTGGTGCTCTTCTTTGCGACGATGGCCTTCATGGTCTACGGGGTCTTCCGGTACGGCTGGTACATGGAAGAGATCGCCACGATCTTCCTGATCATGGGCATCCTGGCCGGCATCATCGGCGGTCTGGGAGCCAACGGTACGGCGAAGTCTTTCGTCAGAGGCGCCAAGGATATGACCTATGCCGCCCTGATGGTCGGCATCGCCAAAGCGATCCTCTTAGTCCTGCAGGACGGCGGGATCATCGATACGATCATCTATCTCTGTGCCGGAGCTCTCGAACATCTGCCGAAGATGATCGCGGTCTGGGGCATGTATATCTTCCAGCTGGTGCTGAACTTCTTCATCCCGTCCGGTTCCGGACAGGCTGCTGCCACGATGCCGATCATGGCGCCGCTGGCAGATATGCTGGGGATCACCCGTCAGACGGCGGTCCTCTGCTTCCACTACGGCGACGGTTTCACCAACCTGGTCGTTCCGACCTTAGGCTCGCTGATGGGTGCGGTCGCCGTGTCCAAAGTCCCGTTTGACAGATACCTGAAGTGGGTCGCTCCGCTCTGCGCGGTCTGGTGCCTGATCGGTCTCGTTTCCGTCACCGGTGCCGTCCTGATCAATTACGGACCGTTCTGATCATGATCTATAACGAAGGATTGGATCGGCAGATCCGCAGTTACATCGAGGAACACCGGCAGGAAGCGCTGGAATTCTGGCGTGATCTCGTCAACCATGAAGGTCAGCACGGGGAGAAAGAAGCGCTGCTGCAGACGGCTTCCTTCCTGCATGAGAAACTGAACGAACTGGGCCTGCAGGCACAGCTGCTGGAGACCGGAGAAAAGAATGCGCCGGTCGTCACGGCTGTCCTGAATCCCGAAGCATCCGGCAAAGAGATCGTCTTCAGCGGTCACTACGATACGGTCTTTGCGGCTGGTTCCCGGGGGAAGGATCCTTTCCGGGCAGAGGGATACTATGTCTACGGACCGGGCTGCTGCGATATGAAAGGCGGGATCACGATCGCCTATTTCGTGCTCAAAGCCCTGCAGTTCCTGGATTTCCGGGAATGTCCTGTCCGGGCCTTCTTCGTGGGGGACGAAGAAGTCAATCATATCGGCGGCCGAACCATCGAGCTGATCAAAGAGTATACTTCCGACATCCTGATCGACTTCAACATGGAGAACCGCTATGAGAGCGGAGAGCTCTGCGTCGGACGCAAGGGTGATTACGAATACAAGGTGATCACCCACGGGGTCGCTTCGCATCCCGGCCATGCCTTCGATGCCGGACGCAATGCGATCGAAGAGATGGCCTACAAGATCATCGATCTGCAGGCGATCACCCCCAAAGAGAAGGACCGCGATTACTCGCTCAGCGTCGATGTGATCCATGGCGGCACGGTGACCAATGTGATCCCGGATCGCTGCGAAGTGATGATCGACCTCCGGATCCGCTCCTATGCCGCATTGGCAGAAGCGGAAGGGAAGATGCAGGAAGCGCTGGCGAAGGTCTATGTCCCGGATACCAGCAGTGAACTGATCCTGGTCGATGCGATGCCTCCCTTTGAGAATACCCCGCAGGTCAATGAAGCCTACGGGGTACTGAAAATGATCAGCGACACCATTGGCAGCAATGTCACCGGCAGCATCCAGGTCGGCGGCGCTTCCGATGCGGCCCATATGCCTCCCGGTACGAAGATCGTCTGTCAGTGCGGGGTGATGGGCGCCAATACCCACAGTGAGAAGGAATATGCCCGGCTGGACAGCCTCTATGAGGGGATCCGTCTGTTCACTTACGCCGTGCTGAACTTTGAACTGTTCCGTTAAGACCTGTTCGCAGGTCTTTTCTTTCGGTAAAGATGGTATAATACTAAAGTATGCCTTTTGAAGCGAAGACACTGCAGTTTGAAGGCCCCCTGGACCTGATGCTGCACCTGATCAGCGAACATAAACTGGATATCCTCGATCTGGATATGGACGTACTGGCCGACCAGTATCTTTCCTATCTGCAGCAGATGGAAGAGAAACATCTGGAGATCGAAAGCGAATATCTGGTGGAACTGGCAACGCTGATCGAGTATAAATCAAAGAAACTGCTGCCCAAACGGGAAGGGGCCGAAGAAGAGGAAGAAGATCCCAAGGATGTCCTGGTCAGAAGACTTCTGGAATACCAGCGTTACAAGGAAGCGGCTTCCGAGCTCTACGAAGCCTATCAGTCCCGGCAGGCCCTGTTCTCCCGTCCTCCGGGCGATGCCGAAGATTACGGAGAAGAGAAGGACCGTCTGGAAGGCAATCCCTATGATCTGCTGAAGGCGATGTCCAAAGTTCTGAAACGGGTGCAGCTGTCCAAGCCGATCGAGACCAACTGGACCAAGCGGGAGATCTCGCTGGAAGACAGAGAACTGCAGCTGAAGGTACGTCTGCGGGAGATGCCGGAAGACTTCACCCTGGAGCAGTATCTTTCCGATGTCAAGGACAGTTATGAATTCGTAGTAAGTTTCCTGGCGATCTTGGACCTGGCCAAGGAACATGTGCTCGTCTTCACGGTCGATGAAGAAGAGCGGATCTGGTTCAGGAGAGGAGTGGACTATGAACACTGAGAGCTGGGGACTGGAACTGAGTCCGGAAGAGATACGCCTGAAGAACCTGCCCAGCAAGGTCACCCGGGTTCCGAAGATCGAAAAGAAGATGGATATCGTGACCATTGCGGAAGGCCTCCTGTATATCGTCGGGGATGACGGACTGAAGCTGGAACAGCTGGCGGCAACGCTGGAGCGCAGCGAAGAAGAGACCCTGGGCATCCTGAGCGTGATCCGGCAGCGCTATGATTCGCCCGATCACGGGATGGAACTGGTCTCCTATGCCGGCAAATACAAGTTCGTATCGAAGCGGGAGATCTACCCCTATGCCCAGAGGCTTTATCACAATTTCAAGCCGGAGACGCTCTCCCAGAGCGCTCTGGAGACGCTGGCCATCATCGCCTACAAACAGCCGGTGACCCGCATCGAGATCGAAGAACTGCGGGGCGTGGGCTGCGAGGTGATGCTGCGCAAGCTGCAGGCCCGCAACCTGATCAAAGAGGCCGGACGGAGCGAAGCTCCGGGGCGGCCGATCCTCTACGAAGTGACCGATGAGTTCCTGGACAGCTTCGAACTGGTAAGTCTTGAAGAACTGCCGGAACTGCCTTCTTACGAAGAAGATGAGGCCAAGGACCTCTACGAATAGGAGAAAGAAAATGAGCGACAACAACTGCACCGATCCCAAGAAGAACTGCGAAGGCTGTGATGTAGAGAACTGCAGTCTGCGCCGCAATACCCCGCCGCAGATCCAGAAGAAACAGCCGGGTCTCTCCAGCCATATCCGGAAGATCGTCGGCGTCCTCTCCGGCAAGGGCGGTGTCGGCAAGTCTTTCGTGACGACGACTCTGGCGGTGGAACTGGCCCGCAAGGGCTTCCGGGTCGGCATCATGGATGCCGATATCACCGGTCCCAGCGTACCGCGTCTGCTGAACGTCCATGACCGTGCCTACGGTTCCGACAAGGAGATCTATCCCTGCGTGACGGAAAAGTACGGGATCAAGGTCATCTCCGTCAATCTGATGCTGGAGAGCGAAGATACGCCGGTCTTATGGCGCGGTCCGATCGTTTCCGGCATCGTCGATCAGTTCTTTACCGATACCCTCTGGGGCGAACTGGATTACCTCTTGATCGATATGCCTCCGGGGACCAGCGATGTAGCCCTGACTGTCCTGCAGGACATCCCGTTAGACGGACTGCTGATGGTCTCGACTCCGTCGCGTCTGGTCTCGATGGTCGTCAGCAAGGCCATCGTCATGGCCGGCAAGACCGATGTCCCGGTCCTGGGCTTAGTTGATAATATGGCTTATGTACGCTGCGAGGAATGCGGACACGAGATCCATCTCTACAAGGAAGATGACTGCGAACGCATCGCTGAGACCTACGGTCTGCCGATCCTGGCCAGACTGCCGCTCGATGCCGAGCTTTCTTCGCTGTCGGACGAAGGAAAGATCGAAGAGTACGAAGGCTGCTTCCATGAGAAGACGATCGAGCTTCTGGAAAGCCTGAAAAAGGAAGGGTGACCTTCCTTTTATGAAGCATATCGATATCGGGCTCAACCTCTTCTGTCCCCAGTTCCCTGATCCGGAGAAGATCTATGAAGAGGCGAAAGAAGCCGGAGTCGCGGCGATACTGACCGGCAGCGATCCGGAAGACAACGAGAAGGCGGCCGCCTTTGCGCAGAACCATGAGGATGTCTGGTCCACCGCCGGCATCCATCCCCACAATGCGGACCGGGTCCGGGAAGAAGACTTCTTACGCATCGCGGAGCTGGTGAAAGGGGAGAAGAACGTAGCGGTCGGAGAATGCGGACTGGATTATGACCGCATGTTTGCGAAGAAGGAGAATCAGCTGTACTGTCTGCAGCGGCATATCGCGATCGCAGAGGAGAGCGGCAAACCGCTCTTCCTGCACTGCCGGGATGCCTTCGCGGACTTTATCGAGATCTTCTCAGCCTATCCGGAACTCTGTCAGAGGAGCGTCGTTCACTGCTATACCGGAGACCGGGAAACAGCAGAGAAACTGCTCACGATGGGCTTCTCCTTCGGCATCACCGGCTGGATCTGCGATGAGCGAAGGGGAGACGAACTGCGGGAAGCCGTGAAGATCATCCCCCCGGAAAGACTCTTGATCGAGACGGATGCGCCGTATCTGACCCCAAGAGGCATCAAAGGCCTCTCCCGCACCAATCATCCCCGCAACATCATCTATGTCCTGCAGCGTCTGGCGCAGGAGAAGGGGATGGAAGAAGAAGGACTGCGGCAGCAGGTATTGGAGAATACGATCCGGATCTTCGGACTCAAAAAGGAGAGCTGACTCTCCTTTTCGTTTATTCGTGCAATAAGCGTTCTTTCTGCAGTGCTTCGATCTTGCCGTGGATCCGCCCCAGACAGTACATCAGCAGGGTAGCGGCGAGCAGGTTCAGGAAACCGACCGAGGTATTCCCCACAGCCGAAGTCAGACCGACCAGCAGGTTCATGGTCCCGAAGATCAGGTTTATGACCCCGACGGCCGTGAGGATCCGACCGATCTTCTGCAGATGGCTGATGCGGGAATCGATGTCGGAGAAGAGGTCGAAAGCTCCTAAGGAGCTCTTCCGGCGGTAGTAGACCCATTGTATGATGCGTCCGATATACTCGGCACCGATCTCTTCCAGGAAGGCCTGATAGGCATCATCATGTCCGCGCATCTCCATCCGCACCGTATACTCACCGGGCTCACAGGCCTCAAAGGTATAGGAGCAGATGCCTACCCCGCATAAGGCCCAGCCGTTCTCGGCCATCTCATTGAGCCAGGCTTCTTCTTTCTCAAAATCATAGACCAGGAATACTTTTCGGATCGTCTTCGTCTCTTTCATCGGGTACCTCCTAATACACGGTCTCCGTTGCTGACGAGCTCACGGAGCCGGTCTACTTCGTTCTCCAGGACCTGCTGTCCTTTTTCTGTCAGCAGGTATTCCTTGCGTCTGCTTCCGTCGCTCATCGGCAGCTGCCGGATCCAGCCCTTTTCATAGAGGACATTCAGCGCTCCGTAGAGCGTACCGGCGGCCAGCCGGACCCTTCCGGCGGAAAGGTCCTCCACCTCCTGCATGATCCCGTAACCATGCCGGGGCGTTACCAGGGAAAGCAGGATATAGTATGTCGCTTCGGTCAGAACGATACTGTCTGCCATAACGCACCTCCTATCGGATACCGATATATCGGGACTCGATATATCGTACTATCAATATATCGGACTCCGATATAGTTGTCAAGAGGCAACAAAAAAAGCCTTTTACAAGGCCTGAGTTTTCAATTGGCTGGGGTATCTGGATTCGAACCAGAGAAATGGCAGATTCAGAGTCTGCTGCCTTACCGCTTGGCTATACCCCAACGTGCTTACTCATTATACATAAATGTTTTAAAAAGAAAAAGGGTTTTTTCAAGTAAATTTCAGTTTTCCCTCCTATAATGAAACCATGACCAAGATCCTGATCGTCGATGACGAAGAAATGATCCGGGAAATGATCCGGAAATATGCGCAGCATGAAGGCTATGCGACGGTCCTGGCTGCCAACGGACAGGAAGCTCTGGATGCCGTGGAGAGAGAAGATTTTGATGTGGTCATCATGGACATCATGATGCCGGGCATCGACGGCTACAAGACCTATCAGCGGATCTCAGAGAAGAAAGAGATCCCCTGCATCTTCCTTTCTGCCCTGAATCAGGAGGAAGACCGCCTCTATGGTTTTGATGTCGGGGGAGAAGACTATGTCGCCAAACCGTTCTCGCCCCGGGAACTGATGAAGAGGATCGCCGTGATCCTGAAGCGGAAGGAAGCGCCTTCGCAGCTCTTACAGGCAGAAGGGCTCCTCCTCAATGAGACTTCCCGGATGGTCACCATCGACGGGGAAGAGGTATCTTTGTCCCTGAAGGAATACGAACTGCTGCATTATCTGATGAAGAACCGGGGCATCGCGCTCTCCCGGGAAGATATCCTGGCCAGAGTCTGGGGCTACAGCTATTACAGCGATGACCGGACACTGGATACCCATATCAAACTGCTGCGTAAGGCTTTAGGACCTTATGCCCGCTATATCACGACCTTGCGAGGGGTAGGTTACCGTTTTGAAAAAGAAGCCTAGTCTGCAGCTCTTGATCACCGGCGGATTGCTGCTGGTGGCTGCCTTCATCCTCAGCATGACCTATCTGTTCCAGAACTATCTGCTGGATGATTTTTATCTGCACCATAAGAGCCGGACCCTCATGCAGGTAGCGGAGGATGTTGCCAACGGGATCGCAGAGGAAGAGGACATCAATGATCTGCTGCGCCGTTCTTCCCTGAACAATGAAGTCTGCATCTACCTGGTCGGTTCCCGTTCGGGGATCGCCTCTTCCCGCGACAACAACAACTGTGCCCTGCACTATTTCGGCATCAGTGAGATCCGACAGATCCTGGAGACGACCGTGGAAGACGGCGGCGAACACCTCTTCAAGGACCTGACCCTGCAGTTTCCGGACGGCCAGAGCACGGATATGGTGCTCTATGCCAAGGCACTGAATGACAGTCAGGAGAGCGGCTTCGTGCTGGTCTCTTCGGTCATGACCCCGCTCGACTCCACGATGGCGACCCTGCGTTCGCAGTTCTGGATCATTGCCGGAGTGGTGCTGCTGGCGACGCTGCTGCTGGGCCTTCTGCTGAGCCGGATCTTCTTACGTCCCTTTGCGGCGATCGGCAGGGAAGCTGTCAGACTGCCGCAGGGCGATTATGACCCGGACAATGCGAAGAGCCGGATCAGAGAGTTCGCCGAGCTCAACGAGACCCTGAACAGGGCCAACGAAGGGATCCGCAAGGCTGACAAGGCCAAACGGGATCTCTTAGCCAACGTTACCCACGATCTGCGTACGCCGCTGACGATGATCATCGGCTACGGCGAGATGATCCGGGATTTCCCGGAGGATGATCCGCAGCCCAATGCGGAAGTGATCATCAGCGAGGCAAAGAGTCTGAACGGTCTCGTCAGCGATCTGCTGGATGCCTCCCGCACGGAAGCAGGCATGAAGCTGGAGAAGGAAACAGTCTCCCTGAAACCTTTCCTGGAGGAGGTCGTCCGTCAGTACGAAGGCTACTGCGCCTCACAGAATGCGCTCCTGCAGCTGGAGATGGCGGAAGAGTGCACGGCCGAGATCGACCCCAAACGGATGCAGCAGGTGCTCTGCAACTTCCTGAACAATGCCCTGCACTATAACGATAAGGAGGAAAAGAAGATCCTCTTGAAAGCAGAAAGAGAAGGGGATGCCGTGACCGTTTCCGTTACGGACAACGGAGAAGGCATCGCCGAAGAAGATCTGCCGCTGGTCTGGGAGCGTTATTTCAAGGTCGACCGGGAACACAAACGTTCGCAGCAGGGTTCCGGCATCGGTCTCTTCCTGGCCAAGGCGATCCTGGAAGCCCATCAGTGTCCCTATGGGGTGGACTCCAAAGAGGGTGAATACTCACGTTTCTGGTTCAGATTACCGCTGAAAGCTGTTCCTGAGGTGTAAAGAAGGAGTATAATAAAAGCGGAGAGAGAAATGACCGACGACGGACTATCTGGCCTTCGGCCGATGAGTTTCAAAGCATATCATCATCAGTAATATAGGACCGACATTTTCTGTCGGCCTTCTTTTATGCATAAGGGGGTTGCCATGACGATTCAGGAAGCGATCAGAGAAAGACATTCTGTGCGGCGCTACCAGGAGAAGATGATCCCATCGGAAGTCCGTGCAGCACTTGAGAACAGCGTAGAGGAGGTCAACCGGGAGACCGGTCTGCATCTGCAGCTGATCTGGGAGGAACCGAAGGCTTTCAAGCCCGGTGTCTTCGGCTATGGCTTTTTCCACGGGGTCAGGAACTATCTGGTCCTGGCTGGAAAAGAGAGCGAAGATCTCGAAGAGAAATGCGGCTACTACGGGGAAAAGATCCTTCTGGAGGCGCAGATGCTGGGGCTCAACAGCTGCTGGGTCGGTCTGACCTACCGCAAGATCCCCGGCACCTATACTCTGGACGAAGGAGAAAGGCTGGTGCTGGTCGCAGCGCTGGGCTACGGGCAGACGGCCGGCAGTCCGCACCGCAACAAGCCTCTGCTGCAGCTGGCGGATCTGAAAGAGAATGATCCGGCCTGGTATCAGGACGGGGTCAGGATGGCTTTGCTGGCGCCGACAGCAGTCAACCAGCAGAAGTTCCATATCGAACACAAAGGTGACGAAGTCACGATCACGGCCGGGAACGGTCCTTTCTCCAAAGTCGACCTCGGCATCGTCCGCTATCATTTTGAAGCAGGAGCCGGGAAAGGTTCCTTCCACTGGAAATAAAGCGCAGACAAAAGAAAAAGACGGTCCGGGCATGTCCCGGACCGTTTTCTTATAATCCCTGTTCCCTGACGAAAGCGTAGAAGTCAAGTTCTTTCTGCTGATCGCTCTCCCGTACGGTACCCAGCGGGAAGGCATAGAAGATGAATTCTTCCTCGCCGTCGAGACCGAAAGCCTCATCGCAGAGCTTTCCGTCCACGGCCCCGATCGCGCAGCCGCCGAGACCGATAGAGGTGGCAGCCAGATAGAGATTCTCCGTCACATGGCCGGCATCAGCCGGGACCATCCGGTGGGCATGGATGCCGTAGCGCCATTCCGCCCGGTAGGCAACGAAGGAATAGTAGAAGATGACCGAAGCCTTCCTCGCCCAGGCCTGACCTTCTAAAGAAGGGGAGACGAAGTCTTCCGGCATCTCCTTCAGGAATTCCAGTTCGTGACTCAGCGGCAGGTAGTGGTAGCAGCCGGGCTGCAGGCCTTCCACCTTGCGGATATAGAGATAGGTCTCGAATTCATGCCGGGCGCCTCCGCAGGGCACGGTGCGCAGCGTAGCGTATGCCCGGCCCCGGATGCCCTTGACGCCCTGAGAGCACCAGAGCAGGTAGGACAGTTCCAACAGAGAGATCTCCTCATCGGTGTAGACCCGGTGGGAAGAGCGGCTGTTGATGATGTGCAGGAAGTCATTGTCGATCGGCAGGCTCTGATAGTCGACCGGCAGCGGGATGCGGATGTCGCTGACCGCTTCCTTGACCAGCGGCGGCTGCGGTTTCTTCAGCTGCTGATCGGTCTGGTAGTCTTCTTCGTGTTCCGGCATGCGCAGGAAGTCGCGTCCGGCCCGGATCCTTGCCCGGATCTCTTCTTCGTTCATTAGTAATTCCCCCTTTGTATCAGTATAAAAGAAAAAAAGGCTTTACGCCTTTTCTCTTGCAAAGTGGTGGTTCCGGCCAGAATTGAACTGGCGACACCGGCATTTTCAGTGCCGTGCTCTACCAACTGAGCTACAGAACCATTGGTTGCGAGGGAAGGATTTGAACCAACGACCTCCGGGTTATGAGCCCGACGAGCTACCAGACTGCTCTACCTCGCGATGTTACGGCCAAGCCGCTATTAGATATTAGCAGAAACTTTTCGGATTGTAAAGGGAAAACGATGTCGAAGCGAAAGAAAGAAGGGATCCTGTACAGGAACACAACGATACAATTGGTTTTTCTGGTACTTTTCCATTTTGCCGGAAATGACTTCAATGATACACTATAAAGGATTTTGGAGGTGAGAAGGTATGTCGCAGAAGAAGGATTCGATGATCCGCGATCTGACCGAAGGTCCGGTCCTGGGGTTATTGCTGCAGTTTGCGATGCCTTTATTCGTCTCCAATGCCTTACAGGCTGTCTACAATATCGTCGATATGATCGTCGTCGGCAACTATATCGGCAAGACCGGGATGTCTGCCGTATCGATCGGTGGCGATATCCTGCATCTCTTGACCTTCGTGGCGATCGGTTTTGCCGGAGCCGGGCAGGTCATCATCGCCCGCGATGTCGGCTCGCAGCGCCATGAAGACATCAAAAAGACCATCGGTACGATGTTCACCTTCCTGCTCAGCGCTTCGCTGCTGATCTCGGTGGTCTGCTATCTGCTGCGTCATCCGCTCTTGCACTGGCTGAATACGCCTTCCGCTTCCTATCAGTTCACGATGGATTATACCGTGACCTGTATCTTCGGTCTGATCTTTATCTACGGCTACAATATCGTTTCTGCCATCCTGCGCGGGATGGGCGACAGCAAACGTCCCTTTCTCTTCATTGCGATCGCCGCCATCCTGAACATGATCCTGGATGTGCTCTTCGTGAAGTATCTGCACATGGAGGTCTTCGGGGCAGCCTTGGCGACGGTCATCGGACAGGGCGTCAGCTTCCTGGTCTCCCTGGTCTATCTCTACCGTCGGAAGGAAAGCTTCGGCTTTGATTTCCGGCTTGCCAGTTTCCGGATCGACCGCGGCGCTTTCAAGAGACTGCTGGCCCTGGGCATTCCGATGGCCATCCAGTCGGCCGCCATCAATCTCTCCAAGATCATCCTGATGTCCTGGATCAACCTCTTCGATGTCACCTATTCGGCGCTGGCCGGCATCTTCAACAAGGTCAACATGATGTGCGCGGTCATCTCCCAGTCCTTCACGACGGCCGGTGCGACGATGACCGGGCAGAACCTCGGCGCCCGCAAATACAAGCGGGTCAACCAGATCCTGCTGATCGTCCTGAGCATCGGGATCGCTCTCTCCCTGATCGGTACCGTGATCATGCTGAAGGACCCGGCGGCGGTCTATGCGATCTTTACGACCGATACAGACGTATTGTCTGCTGCCGGCGTACTGACTCTGCCGCTGATCCTGAATTTCTACGGAGCCGCTACCCGCTCGGCTGCCTTCGCTCTGATCAACGGTTCCGGCAGACCGAAACTGAATCTGGCCATCGCCATCATCGACGGCGTCATCAGCCGCATCGGTCTGGCTGCGCTGCTGGGCTTTGCCCTGCATCTGGACTGCTTCGGCTTCTGGATGGGCGATGCCTTAGCCGGCTTCATGCCGTTCCTGATCGCCTCCGTCTTCTATCTTTCCGGCAGCTGGAAGGAAGAAAGGAATGCATAAGAAAGATCTCCTTCAGGAGATCTTTTTCAGATCGAGACTCATGAACTGATCGCACTTCCGGAAACCGAAGGCTTCGTAGACCGGAGCGCCATAGACGGAAGCTCCCAGAAAGAGACGGTCCATGTCTCTTTTTTCGGCTTCTTCCTTTAACAGGGAGAGCACCTTCGTGGCATAGCCTTTCTTACGGTGAGCGGGAAGGGTATACATATTTCCGATATAGCCGACTTTCCCGGTCGGCTTGTGGAAGCTCGGCGGCATCTCCAGGACATAGAGACAGCCGGTCGCCAGCAGTTCCTCCTCTTCATAAAGCAGGACCTGGTAAAGACTGCCGTCGCTGAGCTTCTTCAGGAACCAGTCTTCCATGGCTTCGCTGATCTCGATATCCGGCTGGGTCTCCTCATCATGCAGCTGAGCGATGCGCAGCTCGCTCAGCAGCTTCGCATCTTCCGCTGCAGCGATCCGTACTCTCACGAGGAGTACTTCCTTTCCAGTTCTTCCAGCTGATCCGCCGCTTCCATGCCGTTGATGATCGACTTCACGACCGCATCCATCTCGCTGCCTTCGCGGTAGTCTGCCTTCAGCAGGTAGTTGACCCGGTCGTCCTCAGCCAGCTTCTGGGCCGTCTTGTAGGATTCCACCGAGGAATCATTGTAGACCACGATGGACTTCCCGCCGTGTTCCTTGACCAGTTTCATGCAGGGCACATCGGTCAGACCGTCAGCGATATAGATCATCCGCCGGAAGGGGACCGGGCGGTCTTCCTTCTCGGTGTACTTGTTCAGATCGTCTTCGTCGCTCTCTTCCAGGACCTGCTTGTTGACGCGGAAGATGTACTGGGTCTTGGTGGTGTAGTTCACGATCAGTGCCGGCCAGCAGGCCTTGCCTTCTTCGTCGTAGTGATAGCGGCAGGCATAGATCTTACGGAACTCCTTGGCGATCGAGGTACTGTCCAGCAGCTCCTTCATGCCGGAAGAGATGATGTAGTGTTCGATCTCCAGTCCGTGCTGCAGTCCATAGGCATTGATGCGGCCGAACCATTCCTCGACTCCCGGGAAGTACTGGATCCCTTTGCCGAGGTCGGCGAAGGTATCCCGGCGGATCGGCGTTCCTTTCTCCGCGAACTTCTTCATCAGGAAGAAAAGGTAGGAACAGATCTTGTCCAGATTGTGTTTTTCGGTATACTGCCCGACTTCTTTCCAGAACTCTTTCGGTTCCTGTCCCAGCATAGGGATCAGTGTATCGTTCTGCATGTCCTGTACGCTTAAGGTCTTGTCGAAATCATACAGGATCGCGGCTTTTCTGAGCTTTTTCATAAATCCATTATAAAACAGAGAAAAAGCGGATAGCCATCCGCTTTAGAAATCGAAGCCTTTCCAGAAAGGTTCTCCGTTATAGGTCTTTGCCTTTTCTTCTCCGCTGAGCACCCGGTTGACACCGGCTGCCATCGCTTCCATCTCAAATTCACCGGGATAGGCATAGACCGGAGCGATCCAGGAGTTGGCTTCCCGGATCTTCGCGACCAGTTCTTCGTTATGGACGAGACCTCCGCCTAAGAGGATCCCATCAACTTCCCCATGCAGGACCGAAGCCATCGAACCGATCGCCTTGTTGATCTGGTAGATCATCGCCTCCCAGAGGACCGCAGCGTGCTGATCGCCTTCGGCTGCCCGTTTCGTCACTTCCTGGGCATCGCTGGTGCCGAGATGATCGACGAAACCGCCCAGCCGTACGCAGAGATCCTGCATCTCCTGCGGAGTCTTGCCGGTGCGCATCATGTATCTTGCAGCTTCGGCCAGTGGTACCGCTCCGCAGCGGGTAGGCGCCATCGGCCCGTCTCCGCCGACGTTGTCGAAACCGTCGATCATGCGGCCTTTGCAGTGGGCACTGACCGAGGTCCCGCCGCCGATATGACAGACGATGTAGTTCTGTTCCTCGTACTTCTTTCCCTGCGATTTGGCGTGCCGGATGGCCGTTTCCTTGAGGTTCAGGGCATGCATATGGACGGTACGGTAGAGACCGTTGATGCCGGTCACCCGGGCCAGATCCTGCAGTTCATCGGTATCCGGAGGATTGACGACATAGGTCTTTTTGCCGTACTGCCGGGCAAAGTGTTCCGCCAGCTGGGAACCCAGCTGCGCCGGATGGTCGAAACCGTTGGCGCCCCGACGGGCATGATCGAGCAGGGTCTCATTGGCTTCGTAGACGCCGCCTTCGACCGACAGCAGACCGCCGCCTCTGCCGCAGTAGGCATCGACATCGGAGAGGTCGATCCCGGCTTTCTGCAGCTCTTCCCGGATCATTTCTTCACGGTAGGGGAGCTGATCGCTGATGGTGGGGAATTCTTTCAGTTTGGCCGCTTCGTGTTTGACATTGGCGGAAAAGATCTTTTCTTCTCCGTCGAAGAGCGCGATCTTGGTCGAGGTGGAACCGGGATTGATCGCAAAGACTTTGTATGGCATAGGTGTTCCTTTCCGGCAGAGCCTGTACAGTTTCATTCTAGCGGAGCATTCCGGAAGATACCATGTGCAGGGATACGAAGAAGGCAGGGAAGGAGAGGAAGGAAACTGGCTCTTTTTCCAAGGAAGGAAAGATATCGGTTATAATACAGGTATGAACAACAGGAAAGATCGGGAAGCCGAGGAGATCCTCAAAGAGATCAAGAACGATATCCATGTGCAGCGCATGAAGACTTTTCTGCAGCACGGCCGGATCTCGACCTATAAGCACTGTGAGAATGTAGCCAGGACTTCCGACCGGCTGGACCGTATCTTCCGCCTGCATGCGGACCGGGAGGTACTGCTGAAGGGTGCGATGCTGCATGACTTCTTCCTCTATGACTGGCACGAACCGGGACACGGCCTGCACGGTCTGACCCATCCCGAGAAAGCGGCCAGGAACGCCGGATATCATCTGCAGGCTGATGAACGGATCCAGCACGTGATACGCAGCCATATGTGGCCTCTGACCTTACGGGCCCTGCCCCGGAGCCGGGAAGCCTGGATCGTCTGTATCGCCGATAAGTTCGAATCCTTGAAAGAAACACTGTTTGAAAGATAAAAGGGCAGAGCGATCTGCCCTTTGGTACATAAAAACCCATCTTTCGATGGGCAATCCTGACTTCATAAGTCTTCATGACGATCTGGCGGAGGAATAGGGATTCGAACCCTAGCGCCGCTTGCACGACCTTCCGGTTTTCAAGACCGGTCCCTTCAACCGCTTGGGTATTCCTCCAGAGAATATCTTTGGTGGACCCTATAGGACTCGAACCTATAACCAACCGGTTATGAGCCGGGAGCTCTGACCATTGAGCTAAGGGTCCAAATTGGTAGCGAGGGTGGGATTCGAACCCACGACCTCCCGGGTATGAACCGAGCGCTCTAGCCAACTAAGCTACCTCGCCATAATTTGTCCGCAAGAAGTTTCGAATGGTCGGGATGGCAGGATTTGAACCTGTGACCTCTTGATCCCAAATCAAGTGCTCTACCAAGCTGCGCTACATCCCGTAGAAATGGCGCGCCCAGCAGGACTTGAACCCACAACCTTCTGATCCGTAGTCAGACGCTCTATCCAGTTGAGCTATGGGCGCAATTTCAAACTTCTCGGTGGTGGGGATAAAGGGACTTGAACCCTTACGACATTGCTGTCGTCGGATTTTAAGTCCGACGCGTCTACCGATTCCGCCATATCCCCAAAGATGGAGGTACCTGCCAGACTCGAACTGGCGATCACAGAGTTGCAGTCTATTGCCTTACCACTTGGCTAAGGTACCAGTAATTTCCGCGCTCACTTATATTAACAGAATCGATTTTAAAAAGCAATATACCTTTTTATCGTTCAAAAGAGAATTGACGATATACTTACAGAATACATTACATGTAAGGATACTGAAAATGATATGAATATAATGAAAATACTTTCAGAAAAAGATGTTGTATTCTTTCTTTTTTGTTTTATAATGGTAACATCTTTACAAAGGAGAAAGGGTATGTCTATGAAAAAATTATTGAAGGGAGTGATGGTGCTGGCAGTCTGTCTGTCTATGGCAGCGTGTGCTTCCGGCAGTTCCTCACAGCAGTCCTCCGGTTCTGAAGCCGGCTATTTTGGAGCAGGGGATCTCTCTTCCTACAAGCTCGGTTCTTTCGGACCGACCACCGGTGACTATAAGGTCTACGGTCTGGCCGTCACCAATGCCGCGATCCTGGCTGTCGAAGACTGGAACAAGGAACACGGCACCAACATCTCCGTCGTCGTCGAAGATACGCAGGGCGACTCCGCGGAAGCCATGAACGTCTACAACAAGTTCATCACCAACGATCAGGTCGCTGCCATCATCGGCGGTACGCTTTCCGGTGAATCCACGACCGTTGCTCAGGCTACGCAGGACAGCGTCCGC
Source organism: Erysipelotrichaceae bacterium (assembly GCA_017512885.1). Lineage (GTDB taxonomy): Bacteria > Bacillota_I > Bacilli_A > Erysipelotrichales > Erysipelotrichaceae > RGIG5669. The sequence goes on along the minus strand of JAFWEP010000034.1, from coordinate 25,467 downwards.
ATCCCGATGGTCTCTCCCTCGGCTACGGCAGCTGCCTTCACCGATACGACCGAATACAACGTTTTCCGGGCCTGCTACACCGATCCGCAGCAGGCGACCTTAGTCGCAGACTTTGCGGTTGATACTCTGGGCGCCAAGACTGCGGCCATCATCTACAACGGTGATGATGACTACTCGGTAGGTCTCGAAGCAGCCTTCAAGGCCGAATTCGAAGCGAAGGGCGGCAAAGTCGTCGCTTCCGAAGTCTTTGCGACCGAAGATACCGACTATACCTCGCAGTTAACGAAGATCGCCGGCAATCCGATCGACGTCCTCTTCGTTCCGAACTACTATGAAGCCGATACCCGTATCGCTTCTCAGGCCCGCAGTGTCGGCATCACCGCTCAGTTACTGGGCTGTGACGGCTGGGACGGCGTCTTAAGCGTGGCCAACGATGCCGATAAGGCAGCTTTGGAAGGTGCTGTCTTCATCAACCAGTACTCTCCGGACATGGAATCCGTACAGGGCATCATGGAAGAATACAAAGCCAAATTCGGGGAAGAGATCAACTCCTTCGGCATCAACTCCTACGATGCCACCACGATGGTCCTGGAAGCCATCGAGAAGGCCGGTTCGCTGAACAGCGACGACATCGTCAAAGCCATCGCTTCCACGAACTATACCGGCATCCTCGGCAACCTGAGCTTCGATGACAACGGTGATCCGATCAAGACACCGGTCTATGTCACGATCCAGAATGGCGCATACGTTACTTATAAGTAATCCGATACTGAAGTAAAACGAAGCAGGGGATGGCTTATACCATCCCCTGTTTTCTTGAAAGGAGGAAAAGACCGGAATGTCAGGAGCGAATCTGTTCTTTCTGCAGCTGATCAACGGACTGAATATCGGTTCTATCTATGCCCTGATCGCCCTGGGTTACACCATGGTCTACGGCATTGCCAAACTGATCAACTTTGCCCACGGCGACATCATCATGGTCGGTGCTTATATCTCTTTATTGTGTCTGAATGCCGGTCTGCCCTGGTATCTGGCCTGCATCCTCTCCATCCTTGTCTGTTCCCTGTTCGGGATCGTGATGGAGAAACTGGCTTACAAACCGCTGCGGAAGGCTTCACGGATCTCTCTTTTGATCACGGCTATCGGCGTCAGCTATCTGCTGGAGAATTCCTTCCAGCTGATCTTTTCGGCAAACCCGAAGCCCTATCCCGGTTTCATCGATCTGCCGACCCTGAAGATCGGTGCTGTCTCGATCTCTGCCAATTACTACGTGACCTTCATCGTTTCCGTAGCCCTGATGATCATCCTGAACCTCTTCGTTCAGAAGACCAATATGGGCAAGGCCATGCGGGCGGTCTCGGAAGATGAGGGCGCGGCCCGTCTGATGGGCATCAACGTCGACAATACGATCAGTCTGACCTTTGCGATCGGTTCCGCTCTGGCCGCCATCGCCGGCATCCTCTACAGCAACTGCTACTCTCCGATCAACCCCACGATGGGCTCGCTGCCCGGCATCAAGGCCTTCATCGCCGCCGTACTGGGCGGGATCGGCTCCATTCCCGGCGCGGTCCTGGGAGCCTTCATCCTGGGCATGATCGAAACGATGGTCAAGGCCTATATCTCTTCGCAGCTGCTGGATTCGATCGTCTTTGCGATCCTGATATTGATGCTGGCGCTGAAGCCGGCCGGGATCCTCGGCAAGAGCGTCAAGGAAAAGGTCTAGGAGGCGTTTATGAACAAAGAATTCCGTAAACAGCTTACGATCGATCTTGCGACCGTCGTGATCGGTTACCTCGTCCTGGGCCTGCTGATCCGCAGTGGCGTCATCAATGCCTACAGCAAAGGCATCCTGCTGATGGTCTGCATCAATGTCATCCTGACCGTCTCCCTGAATATCACCAGCGGTTTCTTAGGCGAACTGGCCCTGGGCCACGCTGGCTTCATGGCGATCGGCGCCTACGTCAGTGCGCTCTTCACCAAATCACTGAACCTGATCCCGCTCGTGGAATTCCCCGTTGCGATCCTTTTAGGCGGCATCGCCGCCCTCATTGCCGGCTATATCGTCTCGATCCCGGCCCTGCGTTTACGCGGCGACTATCTGGCGATCATCACCCTGGCTGCCGGCGAGATCATCCGCAACCTGCTGAAGAACCTCGATATCGTCGGAGGCACCAAGGGCTATACCGGGATCCCCAACTATACGAGCTTTACCTGGGCTTATCTGATCGCGGTCATCTGCATCCTGGCTTCCAAGTCCCTGATCGCTTCCCGGCATGGCCGGGCGATCATCTCGATCCGTGAGGATGAGATCGCAGCGGAAGCTTCCGGCATCGATACCAACCGCTACAAGATCATCGGTTTCGTCTTCTCGGCTTTCTTTGCCGGGGTCGGCGGAGCCCTCTATGCCCATTATCTGCGTTTCCTGCAGCCGGGCATCTTCACCCTCGACAAGTCCATCGAGATCCTGGTCATGGTGGTCTTAGGCGGTATGGGCAGCATCCGCGGTTCGGTCATCTCGGCTACGATCCTGACCGTCCTGCCCGAACTCTTGCGCGGTTTCTCCGATTACCGCATGCTGGTGTACTCGCTGGTGCTGATCCTGATGATGCTGGCCAAGCACAACGATCAGCTGCGTGCTCTCTTCGACAAAGCCCTGTCATCATTCCGCAGGAAGGAGGCTGCCCATGAGTAACGTTCTGGAAGTCCGTGATCTCGGCATCAACTTCGGCGGTCTGCGGGCTGTCGACGGACTGAACATCGATGTTGCGCCCCGGCAGCTCTACGGTCTGATCGGCCCCAACGGCGCCGGCAAGACCACTGTCTTCAACATGCTGACGGGAGTCTATGAACCGAGCGACGGCACGATCCGGCTGAACGGGGAACTGCTGAACGGAAAGAAACCGCACGAGATCGCCCGGATGGGCATCTCCCGTACCTTTCAGAATATCCGTCTCTTCCGCAACCTGAGCGTCAAGGAGAACGTTCTGATCAGTCTGGATACCCAGGTCGACTACGGCCTCTTCAGCGGCATCTTCAAGCTTCCCAAGTCTTTCAAACAGGAGAAGGCGATGGAAGAGGAGGCGCTGGAACTGCTGAAAGTCTTCGAACTGGACGGCTATGCCGATACCCTGGCCTGCAACCTGCCTTACGGCAAACAGCGCGAGCTGGAGATCGTCCGGGCTCTGGGTACGCATCCCAAGCTGTTACTGCTGGATGAGCCGGCTGCCGGCATGAACCCGCAGGAGACGCAGAACCTGATGGATGCGATCCAGCGTCTGCGTGAGAAGTTTGCGATCTCGGTCCTGCTGATCGAGCACGATATGAAACTGGTCATGGGCATCTGCGAGAAGATCACGGTCATCAACTACGGTACGCTCTTAGCCTGCGGTACGCCGCAGGAGATCCAGAATGATCCGCAGGTCATCAAGGCCTATCTGGGGGAATGAACGATGCTGAAAGTAGAAGATATGGTCGTACGCTACGGTGTGATCGAAGCCATCAAGGGGATCAGTTTCCATGTCGATGACGGAGAGATCGTGACCCTGATCGGTGCCAACGGCGCCGGCAAGACCACCACTCTGCAGACCATCTCCGGTCTGATCCGTCCGCAGCAGGGGAAGATCCTGCTGGACGGCAGAGACATCGTCAAGGAACCTACCGATAAGATCGTAAAGAGCGGTCTGATCCAGGTCCCGGAAGGAAGAAGGGTCTTCCAGCAGGAGACCGTGGAAGAGAACCTGGTCTTAGGGGCCTATACCCGCAAGGACAAGCAGGGCATCAAAGAGGATCTGGAGAAGGTCTATGAACGTTTCCCGCGCCTGAAAGAGCGGCAGAAGCAGCTGGCCGGCACATTGTCCGGCGGCGAACAGCAGATGCTGGCGATCGGAAGAGCGCTGATGGGCAAGCCGAAGATCATGCTGATGGATGAACCCAGCATGGGTCTTTCTCCGCTGCTGGTCAAAGAGATCTTCTCGATCATCCGTGAGATCAATGCCGACGGAACGACGATCCTGCTGGTCGAACAGAATGCCCGGATGGCGCTTTCGATCGCAGACCGCGCCTACGTCCTGAAAAATGGTACACTGGTACTGGAAGGTACCGGCGCTGAGCTTTTACAGAGCGAAGAAGTGCAGAAGGCATACCTGGGAGGTTGATATGTACGTAAAAGACAGAATGGTCACACAGCCGGTCTGTATCGGCCCGCAGACCAAGATCTCGGAAGCATTGAACCTGATGAGCGACTTTCACCGTCTGCCGGTCACAGATCCGGAAGGGCATCTGCTCGGTCTGGTCACGGCCGGAATGATCGAAGACAGCACCCAAAGCAAGTCCACCTCGCTCTCGATCTATGAACTCAACTATCTGCTCCACAAGATGAGCGTTGAAGAGATCATGATCAAGGATGTCTGCACGATCGATAAGGACGCTCTTCTGGAAGAAGCAGCGGTATCGATGCGCAGTCACGGCATCGGCTGTCTGCCGGTCGTCGACAAGGAAAACAAGGTCATCGGGATCATCACCCAGAACGATATCTTCGATGCCCTGATCGATCTCTTGGGCTACTACGTCAAGGGCGGACGCTACGTGATCAATGTCGCTGAAGACAAGCCCGGCATCCTGGCGGATGTCGCTTCCGTCTTCCGTGATCAGGGCGCCAACATCTCCAACCTGGCCGTCTATAATACGAGCCGGGGCGTTGAAGTCGTCGTCGTCGCGAACAGCGACAGCTGCCGGGAAGCACTGGAAGCAGCCGGTTACAATGTGACCGGAGTCCTCAGCCGATAAAAGAGAACGCTCCTGTTCCTGAAAGAACGGGAGTTTTCTTTCTTTTAAGGGTCAGAAACACCCTTCATAATTGCCAAAATGTTTATTTTTACATAGTGTTTTGCTATAATTTTTCTATATCGGAGGCTTTTAGTATGGCTAAATTATCAAGAACGCAGAAATACGCGGAGTTACGCAGCCGCTTGGAAAATGACAGAGAAACAGAGATCCGTACCAGCAGTCTGTCTGCTTACGAAGAGAAGCTGAAGGGACTGCAGGAATCGATCGCTGCGGAAGCAGGAAGTGCTTTCCCGGCCGAACCGGTCAAGGAAGCCGTAGAGAACGTCGTTGATACGGTCACGGATGTTCCGGAAACTGTCGCCGAGAAGGCGGAAGAAGTTGCGGAACCTGTTCAGGAAGCCGTTGAAACAGTTACTGAGAAACTGGCTGAAGGCTGGCAGGATGTCCGTGAAGGTGCTGCAGAGCTTGCAGAGAATATCGGAGAAAAGACCGAAGAAGTCCTTGAAAATGTAAAGGATACTTTTGATGATCTGTTCCAGGAGGATAGCCCGGAAGCCCCCGAAGTAGACCTGGAAAAGATCGAAGAGAATGTCAGCGAAGATATCGATGATCTGCTGACTGCTCTGGACGCGGACGACAAGCTGGAAGAGGAGGCTGTTGCCGAAGAAACGGCGGTAGAACCCGTAGAAGTAAGTGCTCCGGAAGAAGTCGTTGAACAGCTCGAAGAAGCACCGGCCGCTGAGATCGAAGTTACGGCTCCGGTCGAAGAAGTCGCTGAGACGGTTGAAGAAGTTCCGGAAGTCGTCGAAGAGACTGTCGAAGAAGTCGCAGCTCCTGTTGAAAAAGCTGTTGAAGAAGTCGCCGAAACAGTCGAGGAAGTTACGGAACCCGTTGTCGAGACCGTTGAAGAAGTTCCTGAAGTCGTCGAAGAGACTGTTGAGGAAGTCACTGCTCCGGCAGAGGAAGCAGTCGAAGAAGTCGTTGAGACGGTCGAAGAAGCACCGGAAGTCGTTGAAGAAGTCACAGAACCTGTCGTCGAGACGGTTGAAGAAGTTGCTGAAGTCGTTGAAGAAGCTCCGGCTGCTGTCGAAGAGACTGTCGAAGAAGTCGCAGCTCCTGTTGAAAAAGCTGTTGAAGAAGTCGTTGAGACGGTCGAAGAAGCACCGGAAGTCGTTGAAGAAGCAACGGAACCGGTCGCTGAGACGGTCGAAGAAGTTGCTGCTCCTGTAGAAGAAGCTGAACAGAAGATCGAAGAAACTGCTATCGAGATCGATGACCTGCTGGCTACGTTAGCCGGTCTGGGTGTTGCGGAAGAGATCACTGCTCCGGCAGAACCGGTCCGCGAAGTCGTCGAGACCGTCGAGGAAGTTCCGGAAGTCGTCGAAAAAGTCACGGAACCCGTTGTCGAGACCGTTGAAGAAGTTGCCGCACCGGTCGAAGAAGTTGTTGAAGAGATCCCGGAAGTCGTCGAGGAAGTCACTGCTCCTGTAGAGGAAGCTGTTGAGGAAGTTGTCGAAACTGTCGAAGAAGTTCCGGGAGTTGTCGAAGAAGCAGCTGAGCCCGTTGTGGAAGAAGCTGCTGAGATCGTCGAAGAGATCCCGGAAGTTGTTGAAGAAAAAGCCGAAGAAGTCGTCACTCCGGTCGAAGAAGTCGCCGAAGAGATCCCGGAGGTCGTCGAAGAGACCGTTGAGGAAGTTGCTGCTCCGGCAGAGGAAGCAGTTGAAGAAGTCGTTGAGACGGTCGAAGAAGCACCGGAAGTTGTTGAAGAAGTCACAGAACCTGTCGTCGAGACAGTTGAAGAAGTTCCGGAAGTTGTTGAAGAAGCTCCGGCTGCTGTCGAAGAGACCGTAGAGGAAGCTGTTCAGAATACGGAAGATCTGATGGAAGCTGCTGACAGCCGTTTTGAAGAAGCAACTGCAGCCGTTCAGGAAACGGTTGAAGAACCGGCGGATATGCTGAAGCAGACGCTGCAGGAAGTCAACGAATACAACAAGGCCAAGGGTCTGGTCACAGAAGATGAAGTGGCTTCCACGATCCTGGAAGAACTGCGGATGGATGTCGCTTCCGCCGAAAAGGTCACGGAACCGGCTGTCGAAGAGCCCGCCGTTGAAGAGGCTGTCACGGAAGAGCCCGCAGCGGAAGAACCGCGCGAGATGACTCCGGAAGAGCAGGATATCAACGATACCGTCACCATCGAGATCAAGAACATCCTGGCTGCCATCGAAGAAGAAGAAAACAAGGCAGATGAACAGCCTTCTGAAGAACACCAGTCTCTGGTCGATAAGTGGATGGGCGTTCCGCAGTATGAGGAAAAAGCGGACAACAGCGAAGCAGAGAAGAACCTCTCCGCTACGACGCTGGATATGCTGAAGCCGTATCTGGATGATACCGCCGAGACTCCGGCGATCGCTCCGATCACTCCGCTGGAAGTGACGGAACCGGCTCCGGTCGAAGAGCACAAGGCTGTCGCTCTGGCTCTGGAAGAAGAACCTGTAAAAGAAGAACCGGTCAAGGAAGAACCGGAAGCCCTGGAAGCGACCAATGAATCGCTGCTGAACGATACGAAGCCCTTTATCATCACCCGTACCGAAGAAGAGAAGGTCGCGGAAGAGGAAGAAGAAGCCGCTCCGAACAAGATCCTGAACGTGATCCTGGTCGTTCTGGTCATCGCTCTCTTCGTGATCCTGGGTATTGTTACGTACGGTCTGTTAAGAACGTTAGGTATTATTGGATGAAGATCAATATCGCAATAGATGGGCCCAGCGCCGCCGGCAAGAGCAGTGTAGCTGATCGTCTGGCGGAGAAGCTTTGTTATGTCCATTTGGACACCGGATCCATGTATCGGGCTGTTGCCTATCTGGCACAGAAGCACGGATTCTCTCTCGATGACGAAGAGAAGATCGTTGCTTTCCTGAAGGAGACGCCGATGGAAGTCGATCCGGACGGAACGATCCACGTGGACGGGGAAGCCCTGAAGGAACAGTTATACGGCAACGAGATCTCTCTGGCCGCTTCGTCAGTCTCTGCTCTGCAGGGAGTGCGGGAAGCCATGGTCGAAAAACAGCAGGAGATCTCTGCGAAAAAGGGGTATATCCTGGATGGCCGGGATATCGGTACGGTCGTGCTGAAAGATGCGGAAGTGAAGATCTACCTGACTGCTTCTGCAGAAGCCAGAGCGAAGCGCCGCACCGATCAGAACCTGGCGAAGGGACTTCCCGGAGATTACGAGAAGATCCTGCAGGAGATCATCCGGCGTGACTATCAGGATACGCATCGCCAGCATTCTCCTCTGCGTCAGGCTGAGGATGCCGTGCTGGTCGATTCCTCGGATCTGACTCTGGATGAAGTGGTAGAGAAGATCCTGGATCTGATCAAAGAGAAGACGGAGGTATTATGATCGATGGAACGATTGCCATCGTAGGCAGACCGAATGTAGGGAAATCGACCCTGTTCAACCGTATGCTGGAGAAGCGCATGGCGATCGTGGAAGATACACCGGGCGTTACCAGAGACCGTCTGTACGGAGACTGTGAATGGCTCTCCCGTACATTCCGGGTCATCGATACGGGCGGGATCCAGCTGCAGGATGAGCCTTTCCAGAAGGAGATCCGGATGCAGGTGGAGATCGCGATCGAAGAAGCGGACGTACTGGTCCTGGTGACCAATGGTGCCGAAGGTCTGACCACCGATGATGAATATGTAGCCAAATTGCTGCGCAAGGCCGGGAAACCGGTCGTTTTGGCTGTCAACAAGATCGACGATTACGATAAGATCGCTTCGATCTATGAGTTTTATAAGTTAGGTTTTGATGAACCGATCGCGGTATCCGGCGTACATGGCATCGGTGTCGGCGATCTGCTGGACCGCTGCGTGGAACTGATGCCGGAGAAGAAAGTCGATGACTACGAGGGAATGATCCGCTTTGCGATCATCGGCAGACCGAATGTCGGCAAGAGCTCCCTGACCAATGCCTTCCTGAATCAGGAGAGGGTCATCGTTTCCGATATCAGCGGTACGACCCGGGATGCGATCGATACTCCCTTCATCGCCAACGACAAGAGCTATGTCGTGATCGATACGGCCGGTATCCGCAAGCGCGGGAAGGTCTATGAGAGCGTTGAGAAGTATTCCGTACTGCGTTCCCGTTCAGCGATCGACCGGGCAGATGTGGTGCTGGTCGTATTAGACGGCAGCACCGGCATCATCGAACAGGACAAACATGTCGCCGGTCTGGCTTCCGAAGCCCTGAAGGGCGTCATCATCGTCCTGAACAAGTGGGATCTGGTCGAAAAGGATACCAACACCATGGCCAAAATGACGGAAGAGATCCGCAAGCAGTTTGCCTATCTCTCCTATGCCCCGATCGCTTTCGTATCCGCAAAGAACCGCAGCCGCATCCAGACCCTGCTGCCGCTGATCGATCAGGTCTATCAGAATACCCAGCTGCGCATCGCGACGAATGTCCTGAATGAAGTGATCTACGATGCCCAGCTCAGCAATCCGCCCAAACCGCATAACGGCAAGAAGCTGAAGATCTACTATGCTTCTCAGGTCGGCACCGCCCCCTGCGTGATCGTGCTGTTCGTCAATGATCCGGAACTGCTGCATTTCTCCTATCAGCGTTATCTGGAGAACCAGCTCAGGGAAGCCTTCGGTTTCGAAGGCGTACCGATCCGCATCACCGCCAGAAAGAGGGAATCGCAATGAAGATCGGTCTGTTAGGAAGCGGTTCCTGGTCCACAGCTCTGGCCCAGGTCCTGGCTGACAACGGTCAGGAAGTGATCCTGAAAGGACGCAATCCGCTGGAAGTCGCTGACATCAACGAGAATCACCGCAATGAGCGTTTCTTCCCGGGAGTCGATATCGCTCCGCAGATCAGGGCGACACTGTCCTACGAAGACCTGCTGGACAGCGACATCCTATTGATGGGTGTCCCGGTCGCTCAGTGCCGCAAGGTCGCAGCCGAACTGGTCCCGCTGCTGGATCATCCGGTGATCGTGATCAATGTTGCCAAGGGTTTCGATCCTTCCAGCAAGTCCCGCCTTTCGGAAGTGCTGAAGGAAGAGTTCGGGGATAAGGCCTCTGCAGTCGTCTCCCTGATCGGTCCTTCCCATGCGGAAGAAGTGATCCTGCGTCTATTGACGACCGTCAATGCGGTCTCGGAGGATCTGCGGGCAGCACAGAAGATCCAGGAGCTCTTCTCCAATGATTACTTCCGCGTCTACACCAATACAGACGTCCGGGGCGCTGAAACCGCAGCAGCCCTGAAGAATATCTATGCCATCGCTTCCGGAGCTCTGACAGGCCTGGGACAGGGCGACAACGCACGTGCCGCTCTGATGACCCGGGGCTTGCATGAGATGGCCCGTTACGGTCTGACCTTCGGCGGGGAGATGAGCACCTTCTTAGGCATGAACGGAGTCGGCGACCTGATCGTTACCTGCTCCTCCGTGCATTCCCGCAACTATCAGGCAGGTCTCGTCATCGGCAGGGATGACGGTGCAGAGCGTTTCCTGAAAGAGAATACCCGTACCGTCGAAGGGATCCTGACGACGGCCACGGTCCATGAACTGGCGAAAGAAAAGGCCATCAGTATGCCGATCGCCGATGCCGTCTATGCGGTCCTTTACGAAGGAAAGCGGCCCAGCGACGTGATCGCTTCCCTGATGACCCGTCCGCTCAAAGCCGAAAACCTCTAGACCTCGTGAGAGGTCTTTTTCTATGCAGGAAATGAAGGAAAAGAAAAGCCGCTCATTGCTGAGCGGCTTCTGTTACTTGACGATGTCTGCGCACTTCTGAGAGTAATCATTGGAAGTGTAGCCACAGACGGTGATGGTCGATCCGCTTTCGGCGGACGGCCAGGTCGTGTAGTAGGGGGACTCGGAACCGATGGAGTTGACCTGCGTACCGTTGACGTAGATATCGGCGTAGAAGTAACCCGGGTTGATGAAGATGTAGCGCGGGTAGTACATACGGCCGGTCGCATGGGTCGTTTCGCCGTAAGCGTTGGTCGCCGAGATATCCATCGTACCTCCGCCGCTGCCTCCGCCGAAACCGTTCCAGCTGATGTTCAGGCTGCCGTCTTCGTTGAAGGAGAGGCCCATGCCGCTGAGGGTACCGACTTTCTTTTCACGCGGTACAGTCGAGATATCGACCAGTGTAGCGAACTCTTTCTTGATCATACCGGTGACCGGTGTTCCGGAAGTGGGGTAACAGTAGGGGAAGACACCTTTGATGTGGGTGATGTCGACGACACCTTCCGGACGTTCCAGATCATGCGGTTCGTACTGGAAGTAGTCGACCAGTTCATCCTGGATGGCTCTGCCCAGATAGCCTTTCTGGTTGTAACGGTCATCGGCCGTGGTGAAGTAGGTACCGACATCCGCCTTATCGAAACCGCTCCAGATGGTGACGGTGTACTGAGAGGTCTGACAGACGAGCCAGGAATCCTTGGCGGCACCGGTCGGGATGCCGTAATCTCTGCCGGATTTGCCCCAGTCGGTGGTACCGGTCTTGGCGTAGATCGGATAATCCGTACGGAGGACGCCCATGTAGTTGACCCAGTTGGTCTGTGCGACGTTGTAGCCTTCAAGGTAACCGGCCAGGTAAGCAGCTTCCTCGGAGAGGACCTGCTTGCCGACAGTATCTGCCGTCCAGCGGGAACCATCGGCATATTCGATGTAGTTGATGGTATGCGGGGCAACGTAGTAGCCCTTGTTCATCAGCATGCCGTGGGCTGCACCCAGCTTGACCGGGGTGATGACCATACGGTTGCCGCCGATCGCGAACTGCAGGTCGAAGTCTTCGACAGTCAGATCGAAACCGATGGAGTTCAGGTAGTTGATGCAGTCCTCTTCGGTCTTCTCTTCGAGGACCGCCATCAGAGTCTGTACAGCGGGGGTGTTCAGAGAACGGGCGACCGCTTCCGTCATCAGCATATCTCCGGTATAAGTCTGACCGCCCGCATTGCGGACCAGGTTGTGACCGTTGTAGAGGTAGATCGGCTGGTCGGTGATGGTGTGGCTGGTAGCCCAGCCCAGCCATTCGAAGGCCAGGGCATACTCGAAGATCGGTTTGATGGTGGAACCCGGCTGGATCCAGGCGCTGGTGGCCCGGTTGAACATACGGGATTCGGTCTGTCCGCGGCCGCCGCCCAGAGCGATCAGAGCGCCGTTCTGGTTGTCCATGATGACGATCGCGTTCTGGGACTTGTCGGAACGGAACTTCAGGTTGTAGCCTTCGATATTCTCATTCTGCAGGTCATAGACATAGCGCTGCATATGCGGATCCATGTTGGTGTAGATCTGCATGGCAGTCGTATAGGGATCGAGACCGGTGCTGCTCTGCACTTCCTCGATGACCGCATCGATGTAGCTCTGGTAGTACTGGTTGGTCTCGGAGAACTTCTCGGAACGTCCGCTGAGCAGATCTTCCATGCGGACCGTCTTGGCCAGCTCCGCTTCCTCCTTGGAGATGTAGCCGTGGTTGGCCATCAGGTCAAGGACCTCGTTGCGCCGTAAGGTGGCGTTCTCAAGGTACTGGATGTTTTCGTTGAGGTAGGCGTTGCCGGTGTATTTCTCGATATCGTTGTAGGGGTTGTAGTTGTTGGGGGAGTTGATGATGCCGGCCAGGAAGGCACTTTCCGGCAGGGTCAGTTCGGAAGCGCCCTTGCCGAAGTAGTACTGGGAGGCTTTCTCGACACCGCGGATGTTGTTGCCGAAGTTGACCTTGTTCAGGAAGAGGGCAAAGATCTCTTCCTTGGTAAATTCATGATCAGCTTCCATGGCCAGGATGATCTCCTGGGCTTTTCGCTGGACACCGCCCATGCCTTCACGTTCGGCGATGGTGGAATCGGTACCGGCATCGACCTGGAAGTAGGAGTTCTTGACCAGCTGCATGTCGACCGTAGAACCGCCCTGTGAGAAGTCACCGCTGCGCAGGTTGATCAGAGCCGCCATCGTGAAACGGGGCAGATCGAATCCGGCATGGGAGAAGAAACGGCTGTCTTCGATGGCCAGAAAGGCATCGATCAGGCTGGTCGGCATCTGGCTGTACTCGATGTTTTCACGCAGATAGAGGCCCAGTTCGATGATCGGCGTTCCTTCCGCATCATAGATGACGGAGGATTCCTGCGATTCCAGCCGCTCCCGGCTCAGCTCCGGCATATTCTCGGTCATCTCGTCCGCTGTCTTCAAAGCGAAGAGACCGGCTGTCAGCGCCAGTGCAACTACGGTCCAGACGATCCCGGCGGCGATCCTGGTGATCAGCTTTCCCTTGGGACGGGCATCCGAGCGCTTCGTGTCCTTGCTGCTGTCTTTGGCGACGGCCAGGAAGGCTTCGGCTTTTTCGCCTTTCTTCTTTTTCGGTTTCACGGCTTTCTTCGGTGTCTCCTGGACCTTTTCCGGTTCCGTGTTCATGTTTTTCTTTTCGTTATTCTCCATACACGCTTTTCCTTGATCCTGTACTGTTTTCGCTCTGTGCCGCTGTTCCGGCAGCAGGAAGATGTTTCTGAGGTTCGGGCTTACGAAAAGCCGGAGCTATCTATTATAGCGGTACTATTTTACCATACTTCTTTGTTTTTGCAGTAAACTCTTCCTCTTTCTTATAGAATAGCACTTGACAGTTTCTAATACAAATAATACACTTAGTACAGTTAATACAGAAAGGAGCGGGAGTAATGTTTCTTCTGAACCTGCAGGGGAAAGAGCCGATCTATGAGCAGATCCGTTCCCAGATCCTGAAGTTCATCGAACTTGGCGTACTCTCACCGGGGGACAAGCTTCCTTCTGTGCGGCAGCTGGCACAGGATAACGGCATCAATCCCAATACGGTGGCGAAAGCTTACCAGGAACTGGAAAAAGAAGGCTATATCCGTACTTTTCCCAAAAAGGGCGCTTACATCGCTGAGATCGATGCGTCCCATTCCCGCTTTCAGCAGCTGGTCTCGATCCTGCATCCGCTGAAAGAGAGCGGCATGAGTAAAACAGAGATGTTGGAAGCCGTCGAAGAAGTCTTTAAGGAGGAATAACGATGCTTACCATCGACAATGTATGTAAAAAGTTCGATCACCGGGTGATCCTCGATGATCTGAGTTTTGAAGTAGCTGACGGGTCGATCTTCGGCCTGGTCGGCGTCAACGGTTCCGGCAAATCGACCCTGCTGCGGCTGATCTCCGGGATCTATGAACCGGAAGGCGGCAGTATCTGCCTGAACGGTCTGGATACCTATAAGGATGTAGAGGTACGGAAGGACATCGTCTTCGTATCCGACGAGCCGTACTATCCCTTCGGTGCCAATATCGAGACTCTGAAGGAATTCTACAGTTCCTTCTATGATCTGGATGAAGAAGCTTACCTGAAGAATCTGAAGCTCTTCGGTCTCGATCCCAAGCGTTCCATCAGCAACTTCTCCAAGGGCATGAAACGTCAGACCAGTCTCTTATTTGCACTGGCCATCCATCCTAAGCTCTTGCTGCTGGACGAAGCCTTTGACGGTCTCGATCCGGTCGTAAGGCTGAACTTCAAGAAGGCCCTGGCCGATCTCTTGGAAGACGAGCAGATCTCGGTCATCATCTCTTCCCACAACCTCAAGGAACTGGAAGATATCTGTGATTCCTACGGCATCCTGGAGAACGGCAAGGTCACGACCTACGGCGATCTGCTGCAGTCCAAGGAGAACGTCAACAAGTACCAGCTGGCCTTCAAGGAAGATCTGGATAAAGATGACTTCAATGGATTCGAAGTCCTTTCCTTCGAGAAGCTCGGACAGGTCTATACCCTGGTCATCAAGGGCGACCGGGAAGAGACGGAAGCCAAACTGCAGCAGATGCAGCCTCTGCTTTGCAACGTCCTGCCGGTCAACTTTGAAGAGCTCTTCATCTACGAAGTAGAAAGCCGAGGCAAGTAATATGATCAAGAATCTGAAATATCTTCTGCGCAGCAAGAAAGTCCTGGTGATCTTCTTCTATGTTCTGCATCTGGCTTTTACGGTAACGCCGTTCCTGGCCTCTCAGGCCAAAGACCGGGCGATCCCGCTGTCTTACAGCCTGGTCCTGAATGCGCTGCTGTCGCTCGTCATGACCTATCTGCTGCCGATCCTCTTGTTCAGTTTCGTGCAGCGCAAGCGTTCGGTCGATTCCTACCTGGCATTGCCGGTCAGCCGTAAGGATCTCCTGCTCAGCAATCTGCTGTTTGCCTTCCTGCTGCCGGCCTGCTGCTCGACGCTCAATGCGCTGATCGCCGCTCTGCTGGCCGGACCCTGCTTCCATTTCCCGTCCTTCCTCTTACTGTTTGCGGAAGGGATGATCACGATCGCCGTGATGGTGATCCTCAATACCTGCTTCTATCTCCTCGCCAACAACATCTTTGACGGCGTGGTGATGATCGCAGCCTACACGGCGATGCCCTTTGCGGTCGTCGGACTGATCGTCCTCTTCGGGGAGATCTTCGTCTACGGCTACAATCCGCTGGACAACAGCCGGATGTACTGGTTCTCCCCGCTGTACATGCTGGGGTACAACTTCTTCGTGCAGACCGAAGCCATCAGCAATGCCAACATTCCTTTTGACGGCATGTATCTCCTGCTGCCGGTGCTCTATGCCGTACTGGCTGCCTTCGGTCTCAGGAAGCACTTCATCGACCGCAAGAGCGAAAGGGCGGAACAGATCTCCAACGAGTTCTTTGCCTATCCCTTCGTGATCCACTTCTATGTACTGGCCTGTTTATGCATGCTGACATTCGTAGTGTCCAATGAACCCGGCGAGATCGGGGAATGGATCATCGTCTACCTGCTAATCTTCCTGGCCTTCATGATCGCGACCTTCGTCTACAAGCGCCGCATCAAGGTAGAGCCGAAGTCGCTGATCGTCTTTGCGGCCGGCATCCTCTTAGCATCCTTGCTCGGCTTTGCCGCCAACGCCACCAACGGCTTCGGTCTGTCCTATGCCTATGACAAGAACCCCCGCAATGTCCTGTACAACTACAACAGTTACGTCTATGACGGAGACTTCGGTATCCGCAGTAAGGAACTGCCGGCTTACTGGCGCGGCCGCGATGATCTTTTCTTCAGCGTCAGCTTCGAACTGCCGATCCCGGCGGAGAAGATGGATGAGTATGCAGAGGTCCGGGAACTGCTGGAAGGGGTCCGGGCGGAAGCGATCCGCAATCACTACGAGGATCATGAGGAGGGAGTCTTCGGATTCCTCAATGTCTATAACGGCTTTAACGAACAGACCCGTGACGGCTCATTGATGCGTTTCCCGGTCGAACAGTCCTATGGCTATGGCATACGTTATCTGACCTTGGAAGAACTGAAACAGATCAGCAGGTATACTCCGGTCTACGTCGATGTCTGGTCCAACCAGGGCTATGATCCCGAACATCCCGATGACTATATCGAGCTGCACCTGACGCTGGATCAGTTCCTCAACTACAAAGGCAAATAAGAGGTCCTGCAAGGACCTCTTTCCTTGTATAATAGACCCATGAACGATGAAGAGCGGATCAGGGAATTACGGGCCCTTATCACCCGTTATAACTACGAATACCATGTCTTAGACAAGCCGACCATCCCCGACAGCGAATACGACCAGCTGTTCCGGGAACTGGAAGAGCTGGAAGCGAAACATCCGGAACTCTACGATCCGGCTTCTCCGACCGAACATGTCGGTTACGAGGTACAGAGCGAGTTCCGCAAGGTCACCCATGACCGGCCGATGATGTCTCTGGGCGATGTCTTTTCCTATGAAGAACTGCGGGACTGGGCAGCCAAGATCACCGATGTCTTCCCGGAGACGGAATTCTCCGTGGAATACAAGATCGACGGTCTGGCAATGGGCCTGATCTACGAAGGAGGAAGGCTGCAGCTGGCGGCGACCCGCGGTGACGGAACGGTCGGTGAAGACGTGACAGCAAACGTCAAGACCATCAAGTCCATCCCACTGGCCATTCCCTATGAAGGACGCTATGACATCCGCGGCGAAGTCTACATGCCGAAGGCTTCCTTTGAGCGGGTCAATGCCGAAAGAAGGGCGAAAGGGGAAGAAGAGTTCGCCAATCCCAGGAATGCGGCCGCCGGCTCGATCCGGCAGCTGGACAGCCGTATCGCCGCTTCGAGAGGCCTGAATGCCTTCTGGTACCATGTGCCCAATGACCGCAATGCCGACAACCATCTGGCATCGCTGGACTTTGCCCGGACTCTGGGCTTCCGCACCAACGACACCAATGTCCTCTGCAGGAATATCGACGAAGTGATCGCCCGCATCGAAGAGACGGCCGCGATCCGTCATTCGCTGCCTTACGAGATCGACGGCATGGTGGTCAAGGTCAATTCCTATGCACAGCAGCAGCGTCTGGGCTTTACCTCCCGGATCCCGCGCTGGGCGATCGCCTACAAGTTCCCGCCGGAAGAGGCCCGTACGAAGGTAGAAGACATCTTCATCACGGTCGGCCGCACCGGCAAGTGCACCCCGAATGCCCGCTTCTCTCCGGTCAAACTGGCCGGTTCCACGATCTCCTATGCGACGCTGCATAACGAAGACTATGTCCGGGAGAAGGATATCCGTATCGGAGACATCGTCTTCATCCGTAAAGCCGGTGATATCATCCCGGAAGTCGTAAGAGCGGTCAAGGAAGAACGCACCGGAAAGGAAGAGCCCTGGCAGTTCCCGGAATTCTGTCCGGTCTGCGGCTCGAAGATCTACCGCTTCCCCGGGGAATCTGCTCATTTCTGCGTCAACTCCGACTGTCCGGCCAAGGTCGTCGCTTCGATCGTCCACTTCGCTTCCCGCAATGCGATGGATATCGACGGTCTGGGTGAAAAGAAGGTACAGGCCTTCTATGATCAGGGCTTACTGACCTCGGTCGAAGACATCTACACCCTCTTCAATAAACGGGAAGAGATCCTGCAGCTGGAGAAGTTCGGCGAAAAGTCCTATGACAATCTGGTGCAGGCCATCGAAGATTCCAAGCGGAACTCGCTGGAAGACCTTTTGAACGGTCTCGGCATTCCCCAGGTCGGCGAGAAGGCGGCCAAGGTCCTGGCAGCGCACTTCCGCAGCATGGATGCGCTGATGAACGCCTCGATCGAAGATCTTTCCGCGGTCCGGGACATCGGCGAAGTCACTGCGCAGGGCATCGTGGACTTCTTTAAAGATGAGCACAATCAGCACATGATCGACCGTTTCAAGGTCATGGGCCTGAACATGGACTATATCGATACCGCCATCGGCAAAGAGTCTCCTTTCCGGGACAAGACGGTCGTCCTGACCGGTACGCTGGAAACGCTGACCCGTCCGCAGGCAACGAAGCTGCTGGAGGATCAGGGAGCGCATGTGACCGGTTCGGTCTCGAAGAAAACGGACTTCGTGATCGCCGGGGCAGAAGCCGGATCGAAACTCACCAAAGCGAGAGAACTGGGAGTCACTGTCTTAAGCGAGGAAGAGTTCCGGAATATGCTATAATAGATAGGTTACGTAAGGAGAAAGGTATGAAGATCGAAGAAATCAAGGAACTGGGAAGACAGATCCGCTTCGAATGCAGTGATGAAGAAGCAGCCTCGATCGCTGCGGATTTCGATCTGCTGGAAAAGCAGCTGGCTTTCTTTGAAGAGATCGATACAGAGAATGTCGAAGAGATGGTCTATCCCTTCGATGTAGAAACAGTATTCCTGCGTGAAGACGTCGAAAACGACGTTCTGAGCCGGGAAGAAGTGCTGGCCAATGTCAGCCGGGTCCGGGAAGGGCACGTCGTCGTGCCGAAGGTGGTACGCTGATGCAGATCAAGGATTATACGAATGCCGCTTCCGTCCGGGAAGCATATGAAAAAGTGCTTCAGGCACAGGAAAAACTGAATGCCTCGATCAGTTTCATCGATCCGGAAGAACAGTTACAGGCTGTACCGGAAGGGAAACTGCAGTACATGCCGATCGCGATCAAGGACAACTTCAATGTGAAGGGCATGGTCACGACCGCTGCTTCCCGCATCCTGGACAACTATGTCTCACAATACGATGCGACGGTCATCGAAAAACTGAGAGCAGCCGGTGCAGTCATGGTCTGCAAGTCCAATCTGGATGAGCTGGCGATGGGCGGCACCAACCTGACTTCCTTTGCCGGGGCCGTCCATAACCCCTATGATCTGGAGCGCATCTCCGGCGGATCTTCCGGCGGCAGTGCGGTCCTCGTCGCCTGCGGCGCCGTTCCGGCTGCCCTGGGCTCCGATACCGGTGACTCGGTCCGGAAACCGGCCAGCTTCTGCGGGGTCGTTGGGGTCAAGCCGAGCTACGGCCGGATCTCCCGTTTCGGACTCATTCCCTATGCCTCCAGTCTTGACCATGTCGGCTACTTCACCAACAACGTTGCGGATGCAGCGAAGATGCTGGAAGTACTGGCGGGCAGAGACGACCGCGATATGACTTCCTCCGACCGTCCGGTCGAGAACTATTCCGAAGCGGTCGGCAAGGATATCAAAGGCAAAAAGATCCTGGTCTTCGGCAACGTCATCGACGCACTGCCGGACAGTGAGACCAAGGCCCTCTTCAACAAGTATGTCAAAGCCCTCGAAGAGAAGGGCGCTGTGGTAAAGACCGTTCACTTTGATCCTACTCTGATGCGGGCCATCCTGCCGGTCTACTACATCATCGCCAATGCCGAAGCGACGGCCAACCATTCCAATCTGGACGGCATCAACTTCGGTCACCGCGTGGAAGCAGACAGTGCCGATGAGATCATGACGGCGACCCGCACCCGCGGTTTCGGTCCCTGGATCAAGAAGAGATTCGTGATCGGTTCCTATGCCCTGTTCGAAGAGAATCAGGAGCGCATCTTCCGCAAGGCGCAGAAGATCCGCCGTCTGATCGTCGACGAGGTCCTGAAGGAACTGAAGGAAGCAGACGCTTTGATCGCTCCGGCTTCCGGTGCCGGCGCTCCGCTGATCGAAGGACAGTCTACCGATGAACTCAGCGATGAATACCTGATCGCGGAGAACCATATGGTCATCGAGAACTTTGCCGGTCTGCCTTCGATGACGGTCCCGATGGGGCTTTCCGAAGGTCTGCCGGTCGGTCTGAACATCTCCTGCAATGCTTTCAGGGAAGCAGATATGTTCAGCATTGCCGCTGCCGTTGAAGAGATCAGCGGTCTCAAAGGAAATGTAAAGGAGGACTACTGATGGAATACGATATCGTCGTCGGCATTGAGATCCACGTAGAGCTCAAAACAGCGACCAAGATGTTCTCCGGAGCACCCTATGCCTTCAAGAAACCGGCCAATACCTGCGACAGCGTCATCGATCTGGCCCATCCGGGCACACTGCCCTGCGTCAACAAGGAAGCGGTCCGCAAGGCCATCGAAGCCTGCACGGCCTTGAACCTGGAGATCGACCCCCTGATCCGCTTTGACCGTAAGAACTACTACTATACCGACCTGCCGAAGGGCTATCAGATCACCCAGCAGTTCCATCCGATCGGACGCAACGGCTGGGTCGAGATCGCTCCCAAGAGCGGCAAGCGCAAGGTCCGCATCAACCGGATCCACATGGAAGAAGATACCGCCAAGCAGTTCCATCTCCATGACGAGACCCTGATCGACTACAACCGGGCCGGGGTCCCGTTAGTCGAGATCGTTTCCGAACCGGATATGCACAGCGGTGAGGAAGCAGCGCTTTACGTAGAGAAACTGCGTCAGACCCTCGACTATCTCGATGTCAGTGACGTAAAGATGGAAGAAGGTTCGATGCGCTGCGATACCAACGTTTCGATCATGCCGAAAGGTTCGAATGTCTTCGGCACCAAGGTCGAGATCAAGAACCTGAACTCGATCGCCAATATTGCTGCAGCGATCGACTACGAAGCAAAGCGCCAGGCCGAAGTCCTGGAGAGCGGCGGTACGGTCGTTCAGGAGACCCGCCGTTTCGATGAGAAGACCCAGACGACGGTCACCATGCGCCGTAAGGAAGGCACTGTCGACTACAAGTACTTCCCGGAACCCAACATCTTCCCGATCCGTCTCTCCGAAGAGTTCATCAAGGCCGTTCAGGAACATATGCCGGAACTGCCGGATGCCAAGGAGAAACGTTACCACGAGGATTATCCTTCTCTCAGTGACTACGACATCTCGGTCCTCTTAGGCAACAAGGAGATGGACGTCTTCTTCGAGGAAACGATGCAGACGGCAAAGAATGCCAAGACAGCCTGCAACTTCCTGGCGACCGATCTGAGCGGTCTATTGGCGAAGAAGGAAGTCAGCTTTGCGGAAACGAAGCTGCATCCGGCTTCCCTGGCCAAGCTCGTCAACATGATCGAAGAGAAGACCGTTTCCACCAAGCAGGCCAAGGAGATCCTGGAACTGATGCTGGAAGGGGAAGATCCGGAAGTCATCGCCAAAGAAAAAGGCATGAAGCAGCTCAGTGACGAAGGAGCGATCGCAGCTCTGGTCGCAGAGGTCCTGGATGAGAATCCGCAGTCCATCGCTGACTACAAGAACGGCAAGACCCACGCTCAGGGCTATCTGGTCGGTCAGGTCATGAAGAAGTCCAAGGGTCAGGCCAACCCCAAACTGGCTGCTGCGCTGGTAGCGGCTGAATTGGCAAAACGCTGATCATCTGCTAGAATGAGCGGGAGGTATCTCTATGAGTGAAAAAACAACGAAAACGGAGAACACTCCGAAGAAAAAAGTACTGAGCCGTCCGGCGATCATCCTGATCATCGGCCTGCTGATCATCCTGATCCCCTTAGGGGTCTTCGGGGCGATCCTCTTACATGCATCCAGCACATCCGATAAGCCGACGCTGGGCGACCGTTTCAAGAACGATCTGGATCCGGCGATCACGGATTCTGACATCTCTGCTCTGGAAACGGCGATCGGCGCCTTAAGCGGTGTCGAGAAGTGTGAGATCGTCCTGACGACGGCACAGCTCAGAGTCAATGTCGATACGACGGATTCCATGTCTCAGGAAGAGATGGCTTCCCTGGTCGAGAGAGTCTACAGCGAAGTCGGCAAGAAACTGCCGATCGCTGCCTACTTCACTTCTTCTTCCGACAAGAAGATGTACGACCTGGCGATCTCCGTCTACAACAAGATCAGCGAAGACGATGAGTCGATGATCTACTACCTGCTGACCAAGAATGCGATGATGAAGTCTCCGGAAACGCAGCTCGTTTCCGAAGCCGTCAATCCTTCGCTGGCAGCGGAACTGCGCGGGGAAACGACCGGTACGGTACCGGAAGAAGGCGCCGAGAACGGCGAAGAACCGGCTGAAGAGTAAAAATGAGGACTTCCTGAAAAGGGAGTCCTTCTTTATAATGTAGGGGATATGAAGAACGAGATCGTACGCTGCATCTGTACCGATATGACCGTGGAAGGACACGGCATCGCCAGGAACGAAGGGGGACTGGTGCTTTTTGTGAAGGGTCTGCTGACCGGGGAAGAAGCCGATGTCAAGATCATCTCTCACAAGAAGAACGTCGCCTATGCGATCATCGATAGGCTGATCACGCCCAGTCCTTACCGCTGCGAGAGCGCCTGCCCGGTCGCTTACAAGTGCGGCGGCTGCGATCTCAGGCATATGAGCTACGAAGGACAGCTGCAGTACAAGAAGAAGACGGTGGAGAACACCCTGCATTCGGCAGGGCTCTCGCTGAAGGTGAGGGATGTCATCGGCGCCGATCTCTTGGACCGTTACCGTGACAAGGCCCAGGTCCCGTTCCATGACGGAGCTTTAGGCTATTACCGCCGCTTCAGCAACGATATCGTCGAAGAGAAAGACTGCCTTTTGCAGAGCGAGAGAGTCAATGCGATCCTGCAGTGCGTGAAGGAAGAAGCCCTGAAGGATCATCTGGCGGCCTCTTTCCGTCATATCCTGGTGCGGGAAGGGAAGAAGACCAATGAGATCATGGTCGGTCTGATCGTCAGAGAAGATATCTCAAAGAGGACGGACAGACTGGTCCGGGTGCTGACAGAGCACTTCCCGCAGATCGTTTCCGTGATCCTCAACATCAATACCCGTAATGACAATGTGATCCTGGGAGAGAAGGAGATCCTTCTCTACGGAAGAGACTATCTGGAAGATGAACTGGACGGACTGCGTTTCCGTATCTCTTTCCGTTCCTTCTACCAGATCCATCCTTATCAGGCCGAGAAGCTTTACGCAGTGGTCAGAGAACTGGGAGAAGTCAGCAAGGAAGACAGAGTCTTTGACCTTTACTGCGGGATCGGTACGATCTCCCTGTATCTGGCAAGATACGCCAAAGAGGTCATCGGCATCGAGATCGTTGATGCGGCAGTAAAGAATGCGGAAGAGAATGCGAAACTGAACGGTATCGAAAATGCCCGTTTCTATTGTCGGGACGCCAAGGAAGATCTGCGTCCGTATCTGAAAGACTGCGATCTGCTGGTCGTCGATCCGCCCCGCAAGGGACTGGCTCCCCGGCTGATCGAAAGTCTGAAAGAGATCCCGGTCAAGAAGATCGTCTATGTCTCCTGCAATGCGGCAACGTTTGCCCGGGACCTGAAACTGCTGGAAGGGCACTATGAGATCTCGGAAGTACAGCCGGTGGACATGTTCCCCCAGACGGTACACATCGAGACGGTATGTGCATTGTCCAAACTCTCGGAAGCGAAGCACCATATCAGCCTTCAAGTAGATATGGACGAGCTGGATGTAGCCGCAGCTGAGAGTAAGGCTACATACCACGAGATTCAGGATTAGGTGCAGTAAAAGTACGGATTTCATGTTAGTCATTTGAATATCGCAAAGGCCAAGCGGAAATGCGGGATTATAGAGCGGCAGAATTATAACCTGCCGAAGAGTGAGGAAAGCCGGTCGCCAGAAACGCCTGAGGAAAAGGAGAAAGCAATTATCGAGGCATTTAAGGCATTTCAGATGATTAAACCGTGATATGTTGCCGGAACAATATGTCTTAGGAGAAGAAGTCCATATTTTCGAGCAAAAGATGCTGAGGATAGAAGAATGATAGAGTTACAGACCGTTCAGGCTAAGGATCGAGACTTGCTTTGGAACATCAATCAGAAATATCTGTATGAGATGACATTGTATTATGATGATCCTATGGATGAAAACGGCAATTATCATTATGGTCATTTTGATGACTATTTCTTAGATCCGAAGCGAGTGGCGTATTTCATATATAATAATAATGTGCTGGTAGGGTTCGCAATGCTATGTCCGTACTCAAATATCGCCCCGGATACTGGCCGTAGATGATAAAGATCGCAGTTTCATCGGCTATGTGATCTATCATGATTATGACGATACAAGCAAGGAAACAGGCTGGGTCCTGAAAAGGAAATCTGGGGACACGGGATGGCGAGCCTGCTTACAAAGCAGCTTGTTGCCATGGCTGCATCAGAAGGAAAAGACGCCGTTATTGAATGCGTCCCGGAACATCAGGTGACAAGTATCATTGCCGAAAACCATGGTTTCCGGAAAGTCGGAGAAAGCGGCGGCTTGGATGTATATCGGAGGAAAAGAAATGACTGATATCGGGGAATTGAATCTTCGTGATCTTCAGCCTTCTCAGTTCTATATTTCAGAAAAGAAGCTGCATGATATCCGTGAATGGTTTGATCCTCAGGATCTTTCCGGGTTTGAGCCTATACCGGTGAAAATGCTGGACGGCGTTCCTGTCATGACGGATGGCCATACAAGAGCTGTAGCGGCTCTTCTTTGCGGCCTTGACAGCGTGCCGCTTTGCCGGGATGAAGGTGATCTTGACTGGGAAATGTACAGAAGATGCGTTCAGGAATGCAGGAGGCGGGACATCTTTAGCCCTGCAGATCTGCTTGGTCGAATCATCCCGGGAAGCGAATATGATGAGAAATGGAACCGGTGGTGTGATCGCATGCAGGCAGAAGTTATAAGGGATCGTATTGTAATCAAAGAACAAGATCTGGATGATGCGCTCTTGGATATTCTGATCCGGCTTTCGACGGACTGGGAAGCAGAGAACAGCTGCTATGGATACCGGAAGAACGAGAAAGCGGATATAGAGGGCAACCGGATATTCATTGCCAAAGACGGTGAGGATGTCATTGGTTATCTGTTTGGCTATCTGGAGAAATCTGAACGATCCACACCCATCATGCCGGATGGAACGCCGGTCTTTGAAGTGGAGGAACTCTATGTAAAACCGGAATACCGCAGCAAAGGCATTGGGAAAATGCTGTTTGCCTATGCTGAGTCGGCTGTTCGGAATGATGCAGATTATATCATGCTCAGTACAGCAACAAAGAACTGGAGGGCAATCTTACATTTTTACCTTGACGAACTGGGGATGGAATTCTGGAGCGCAAGGCTCTTTAAGAAAGTGACTCATGATGAGACGGTATGCTGCTTGTACCACCGGAAGTAGGATCTCATTTCCGTACCGTATGAGCCGAAGAACACGGACTTTATGCAACGATTAAAATAAAGATTGATAATCGGAGTTTATCGGGCTAAAAGAGAGGACTGCACGGCCATATGAAGCATGAAGAAATAAGAGGAAAAAAGATTATACTGCGCAGGCAAAGAGAAGAAGACGCTTCGTTTTTCGCCTATTGGTTTAATCAGCCGCAGGTTATGTTTCAATGCGGATTTGAGAAGACAACCGATGAAGAAGAGGAGAAAAGAACTATTAACGTCAGCCACAAATCGGAAGACTCGGTTTGGTTTACGATTACTGATC
>JAFWEP010000011.1 GCA_017512885.1 Erysipelotrichaceae bacterium | reverse complement strand
TCTTTCCCTT
This sequence comes from Erysipelotrichaceae bacterium, assembly GCA_017512885.1. Classification (GTDB taxonomy): domain Bacteria; phylum Bacillota_I; class Bacilli_A; order Erysipelotrichales; family Erysipelotrichaceae; genus RGIG5669. Next base: position 12,672 of record JAFWEP010000011.1, on the reverse strand, counting down.
TCTTTCTCCCTTTAAGAGTAAGGTATCATTGTCTAAGGCCGAACAGACGAAGTATTCCTTCCACTGATCGGCTAAGGTAGAGTTGAACGAGGCAAAAGCAGTCGTGATCAGTCCCATGGGAAATCTCCTTTCAAATCAGATCGCACTGAGGGCATCCCGGAGATAATCCAGGGATACCGAGGAATAGAAGAAGGCATCGACCAGCTGCTGCTGTTTGGCAGCCGTGACTCCGCGAGCCAGTTCCGGCGAAGAACGTTCATCGCACAGCAGGGCGATCCGGCAGGACGGAAGCTTCTGGCGTACTTCTCTGGCGGTCTTCAGACGTTCTTCCAGAGAAGCCGGACCAAAGGATACTTCCATCAGCAGGATCTGCGGACGCTGGATCAGTGTTTCTGTCGTAGTAGCAGGGACCCGGTCCGGGGAGATGATGGTCACCTTCGTATCGCCGCTGCTGCGCAGGCAGCGGCTGATCGCTTCCGAAAGAATGTTGTTCTGAATGCTCAACAGGATCACTCGCAAAACAGCCTTCCTTTCCTGTTTCATTGTAAAAAATCCGAGCTTGATGGAATACCGACATTTGACGGATATCAATCCAGGATCGTGATCCGCCCTTCTACCCGTGCATCCAGGCCGTGATGGACCGAGAGATATTCTTCGATGATGTTGTTGATGGAGGTAGCGACGACACGGGGCTTCATGTTGGCAGCTACTTCTTCGAAGGGAACACCGAAGAACTCCGTGAAGTTCACGAAGTGGTAGTTCTGTAAGGCGATCAGCAGCATCCTTTCCTCAGTGATCTCTTCTCCGTTCAGGGACAGTTCCAATAGTTCATGGGTGCTCTTCTTCCAGACGATCCGTACGCCCCGGGAGAACTGATAGAACTCCGTATGTCCGCTCCAGGCTTCATCCCGCATCAGATAGCTAACCATCTGCCGGAACTGTTTCCCGCTCACTTTCAGCATCCACAGATTGTCGTCATAGGGCGTATTCTCGACCATGTCCTGGTACTCTACGATCGGTCCCAGTTCTTCCTTGCGGATCGATCCCGATCCCATCAGCATGATCTCAAAGGAGCTCTCGTCCTGAAGCAGATCGGCATAGAGATTGCCCAGTTCCGTTTCCTGATTGCGCTGGGGATGGGTCAGTTTCCTTGCCAGCCTCGTCACGATGCGCTTGTACTTGGCATCCGTTTCGCTGCGGAACCTCTCCAGCATCGTCTCCGTTACTTCGTCCCGGGGGGCAGTATCTTCGTTGATGGCCGGCGTGCTCCAGCGGTAATCCGTGATCTGATGCAGATCACTGTCGTATTCGATATCAAAACGTCCTAACAGGCTCGTACCGGTACCGGCCTGGACGATGGGGATCCCGTTGATGACCTCCGGCCGGCTCATGAAGGTATGGGTATGAGCCCCGATGATGAAGTCGACGCCCCAGTCCGGATCCAGCAGAGCTGCCAGTTTCCGATCCTCCTCGATGCCGATATGGGTCAGCAGGACGACCATGTCGGTCTCGGTGGTCCGGTAGTTGTCACAGATGATGCCGATCTCGCGGGCCGCTTCCTCGACGTCGATGAAAGAGCCGATCACCTTTTCCGAACGGGTCGAGGCGATCACTTCCTCGGTCAGGATCCCGATAAAGAGAATGCGCATCCCGCCGCTCTCCAGCGTCAGATGCGGCTGAAAGAGCCGGGCCGAATTCAGAGTGATATAGAGGTTGGCATTGATGATCGGGAAACGCGCACACTTTTCCAGGAACAGCAGATGCGCCACCCCGTAATCCACCTCATGATTGCCGATCGTGGCCACATCCGGTTCCAGCAGATTGACCATCTCGATGGTGGATAGCCCGCGGTATTCTTCGTCGATGATCGATCCCCGGAACATATCTCCGGCGATGACATATAAGACGTTCTCTTCTTCCTTACGGACCTTATGGATATAACCGGAAAGACGGGAGATCCCGCCGATCTCCTTTCCGTCGATATGATGCGGAAGGAAATCACCGTGCAGGTCATTGGAGTGCAGCAGGGTCAGTTTCTTGATGGCCATGGTCGGCTCCTTTCCAAAAAAGAGGGTCAGGCACCTGAAAGATGTCCGTCCCTCATCATCAGTATAGTTCTGTCGGAAAGCAGCGTCACCCGACATCTGTCGGTCACTCTTCTTCTGTCTCCTCCCGGATCACCAGTCCGCTCTCCCGGGCCCTCACCGCCAGTTCCGTACGGGAACGGAAGCCGGTCTTCTCCAGCAGGGTCTGCACATAGTCCCGTACCGTATAGGGAGACATATAGAGACGGGCAGCGATCTCGTTATTGGTATCGCCGGAAGTCAGTTCGCGCAATACCTCCAGTTCCCGTTCACTGAACTCCGTTGAGACGGCCAGACCCAGTTTCACTTCCGGAGCCTGATCGGGATACAGGGATTCTCCCTGCATGGTCCGTTCCATCAGTTCCAATAGAGGCGTCTTCGCCGCTTCCTTGTACCAGAAACTGTCGATCCCGGCTTCCCTTGCCCGTTTCAGGTAGGAGTATTCCGGCATCGAGGTGACGATGATGATACGGATGCGGGGATGCGCCTGTTTGATCAGCTTCGCTGCTTCCAGCCCGCTCATCTTCCCTTCCGTACAGACGTCCATCAGGACCAGATCCGGATCGGTGCTTTCCGCGTATGCCAAAGCATCTTCGGCACTGCGGATCGAAGCGACCAGCCGGAACTGTTCCGAAGTCTCGATAAATGTCTCGAATAGCTGCCGGGGCATCTCCTGATCGTCAACGATCAGCACCCGGTAAGGCGGAAACTGTTTCATCAATGTCATAGTATCAGACGCTCTGCGTGTACACAATAAGCGTACTGTATATTATCGTTATTCAATATTAATGCTTCTGGGCCTTTTTCCAGTCTTTGATGCGCTGCAGACGCTCCGCATACTTCTCTTCCAGCCCCTGATGTCCCGGACGGTAGTACTCCCGGTCCTTCAGGGAATCCGGCAGACACTGCATGTCGGCGACCTTCTCTTTCGTATCATGGGCATAGATATAGCCCTTGCCGTAGCCTTCTTCTTTCATCAGGGAGGTGACCGCATTGCGGATCGTCAGCGGCACCGGTTCCGCTAGTTGCTGGAGCGCATCCTTCTTCGCTTCCTCATAAGCGATATAGAGGGCATTGGATTTGGGCGCCAGGGAATTGTAGACGACCGCCTCGGTCAGGATCACGTTGCATTCCGGCATGCCGATCTGGGAGCAGGCCTGAAAGGCATTCTCCGCGATCTGCAATGCCCGCGGATCGGCCAGACCGATATCCTCTGCCGCAAAACGGATCACTCTTCTGGCTACGTAGAGCGGATCCTCTCCTGCCTCCAGCATGCGGGCCAGCCAGTAGACGGCCGCATCCGGATCGGAATTGCGCATCGATTTATGCAGGGCGGAGATCAGATTGTAGTGCTCTTCGCCTTTCTTGTCATAGAGCAGGGTCTTACGGGAGACACACTGTTCGACCAGATCCTTGGAGATGAGGAGCGTACCGTCCTTCTCTTCCGCATTCAGCACCGCCATCTCCAGCGTGGAGAGCACGGCCCGGGCATCCCCGTTGCCGAAGAGCGCGATCGCTTCCTTTACCCCCTCTTCAAAAACGATCTGCTGGGAACCGAAGCCCCTTTCATCTTTTACGGCCCGGTCGATCAGCTGCAGCAGTTCCTCTTCGCTCAGGGCATGCAGGACGAAGACCTTGCAGCGGGAGAGAAGAGCGCCGTTCACTTCGAAGGAAGGGTTCTCGGTCGTCGCTCCGATCAGGATGATGCTGCCCTTCTCGACATAGGGCAGGAAGGCATCCTGCTGGGCCTTGTTGAAGCGATGGATCTCATCGACGAAGACGATCGTCTTCTCACCCAGTTCCCGGGCCGTATCGGCCTGCTTCATCACTTCCCGGATCTCCTTGATGCCGCTGGTAACGGCAGAGAACTCCACGAAGCGGGCATGGGTCTGCCGGGCGATCACGTTGGCCAGTGTCGTCTTGCCGACGCCGGGCGGGCCCCAGAAGATCATCGAAGAGACTTCGTCGTTCTCGATGATCCTGCGCAGGATCTTGCCTTTGCCGATCAGATGGCTCTGACCGATCACTTCATCGATATTGCGGGGACGCAGGCGGGCAGCCAGCGGTTCCTGGATCTTTCCTTCAAATAGACTGCTCTGTTTCATATCTTTATTGTAAACCTTAAAAAAGGAGCAGTCTAACCGACTGCTCCTTCCATATTCATCTTTAATAACTGATTCAGTTCTACCGCATATTCCATCGGCAGTTCCTTGGTGAAGGGTTCGATGAAACCCAGGATGATCATCTGCGTCGCTTCCTCTTCGCTGAGACCTCTCGACATCAGATAGAAGAGCTTCTCCTCGGAGATCTTGGAGACGGTCGCTTCGTGTTCGATGACGGAAGTATCATTGGCGATGTTGTTGTAGGGGAGCGTATCGCTGCCGGAGATATCGTCCAGCAGCAGGGTATCGCAGGAGACCTTGGCATGCGAGCCCAGGGCCTTGGGACCGATCGTGACCAGTCCGCGGTAGTCCGCCCTTCCGCCTTTGCGGCAAAGCGACTTGCTCAGGATGGTGCTGGAAGTATGCGGGGCCAGATGGATCATCTTGGCTCCGGTATCCTGATGCTGGGAAGCGGTCGCTACCGCTACCGAAAGGACGACGCTCTTCGCTCCTTCGCCCTTCAGGATGCAGCAGGGATACTTCATGTTCAGGTGGGAGCCGACATTGCCGTCGACCCACTCCATGACTCCGTTCTCCGCTACGGTCGCCCGCTGGGTGACCAGGTTCAGGATGTTGGTGGACCAGTTCTGGATCGTCGAATAACGGCATTTGGCGCCCTTCTCGACGATGATCTCGACGACCCCGGCATGCAGGGAGTCCTTCTGGTAACGCGGCGCGGTGCAGCCTTCGATGTAGTGCAGATCAGCGCCTTCATCGACGATGATCAGCGTCCTTTCGAACTGACCCATCAGCTCGGAGTTGATGCGGAAATAGGACTGCAGCGGTTTCTTCAGTTTGACCCCCTTGGGGACATAGACGAAGGAGCCGCCCGACCAGACGGCTGCATTCAGGGCGGAGAACTTGTTGTCGGCATAGTTTACGACCGTACCGAAGTACTTCTTAAAGAGTTCCGGGTACAGTTTCAGACCGGTATCGGTATCGAAGAAGATGACCCCTTCTTCCTCCACTTCCTTCAGCATGCTCTGATAGACTGCTTCGGATTCGTACTGGGTGGAGACACCGGACAGGTATTTGGCTTCCGCTTCCGGAATGTTCAGTTTCTCAAAGGTATTCTTGATCGTTTCCGGTACTTCATCCCAGCTCTTGCCGACCTTGTCGGAAGCTTTGATGAAGTAGGTAAAATCGTTGAAATCGAGATGCGAAAGATCGACGCCCCAGGTCGGAATCGGCATCTCCAAGAACTTACGATAGGCCTGCAGACGGTACTCCAGCATCCATTCCGGTTCCTGTTTCTGAGCCGAGATGGTACGGATCACCTCTTCATTCAGACCTTTTCCGGTATTGAAGATCGAAACGTCTTTATCGATGAAACCGTAACGGTATTCCTCCTGACGTTCAATGATCTCCTGATTCTCTTTCTTAATGCTCATCCAAACTCTCCCGGATCAGTTTCTCCATCGCCTTGACTCCGATCAGACCGCACTTGATACGGTTGGCCTGTTTGGAAAGCGTATCAAAAGCGTTGGCCTCTTCCAGAAGATCTTCATCGTAGTCCTCTTCCCGGATCATCTTGTAATACTCTTCGATGATGTGCAGGGCTTCTTCTTTCTTTTTCCCCTTGATCAGATCGGAGATGATCGAAGTGGAAGCGGTAGAGATCGTGCAGCCGACGCCGTCGAAACGGACATCCTTCACGATATCGCCCTCAAAGAGACACTGGACGGTCAGATCATCGATACAGGAATCGGAAGCCGTATTCAGTCCTTTGTAGCGGATATCTTCATAGAGACCGTGGTTATGCGGTTTATCGTAATGGTCTAACAGGATCGCTCTTTTCAGTTCCGCATCCATTACAGGATCACCCCGATGCACTTCTCGATCGTCGTTCCCTTGATGACTTCCACGAACTGATCGATCTCTTCCTTGGTGTTATAGAAATACAGGGACGCCCGGACCGTCTCGGAGGTACCGATGACGTTTAAGAGCAGCTTGGCGCAGTGATTGCCGGAACGTACGGCGATATGCTGGGTGTTCAGATAGGAAGCCGTATCCTGGGCAAAGATCCCCTTCACGTTGAAGGTGACGATGCCGGCCGTAGCCTTGGGGTTGTAGAGGATGACGTTGTCGAGCTGCTGCATCTTCTCTACGAAGTAGGCATTCAGTTCCTTCGTGTATTCCTCGATCTCTTCCATACCGATATCCATCAGGTATTCAGCAGCCGCCTTCATGCCCAGTACCCCTTCGCTGTTCGGCGTACCGGCTTCAAACTTCCACGGCACATCCTTCAGTTTCAGGTTTCCGCAGAGATCGAAACGGGCGTTGGAACCGCCGCCGACCATCAGCGGATCGGTATCTTCCAGCAGTTCCTTCTTGCCGTAGAGGACACCGGAACCGCCGGGAGCACACATCTTGTGAGCCGAGAAAGCCAGGAAGTCACAGTCCAGATCCTGGACATCGATCTTGACGTGCGGGACCGACTGCGCCCCGTCCACGACGACGACCGCTCCGTATTCGTGAGCGATCTTTGCGATCTCTTTGACCGGGACGACGTAGCCCAGGACGTTGGTGACGGAAGCTACGGAGACCAGCTTGACCTTCTCATGCATGGCCTTGCGGAAGTTCTCAACGGTCAGGGTACCGTCATTTTCCAGCGGGATATATTCGACCTTGGCGCCGGTCATCTCCGTGACCTTGAACCAGGGCAGGACGTTGGAAGCGTGTTCCGCTTCGGTCAGCAGGATGACATCCCCTTCCTTCAGATGCTTGGCGCCCCAGCCGTAAGCAGCCAGGTTCAGGGCCGAGGTCGCTCCGTTGGTGAAGACGATCTCGTGCGCATCGCGGGCATTCAGGAAACGGCGCAGCGTCTCTCTGGTTTCTTCAAAGAGCCCCGATACATAGTGCGAGAGGTCATAATCCCCGACATGGGTATTGACCGTATGACGCGTATAGAAATCCGTGACCGCATCGATCACCGGCTGCGGCTTGAATGCTGTAGCGGCCGAATCGAAATAGATCAGACCGGGGTTATTCTTAAACATCGGGAAATCCTGACGGATCTTCATTACATCGAACATAAGATATCAACCTTCCTTTCGGTTTCTTCAAACAGTTCCTTACTGTGTGGATATTCCTGATACAGTTCCGCATCCGGCAAGAGATAGCCCCGGATCAGCAGAGACAAAGCCTGCCGGCGGTCCAGACCGCGGGCATTCATATAGTAGAGGATCTCATCATCGATGGTGCCGCTGGACAGCGCATGTCCGGCTTCGACATCGTTCTCATCGATCTTCAGGATCGGGGCGGCATGGATCCGCTTCGGCTTGCCGATGCTGAGGCAGCGGGAACGCTGGACCAGACGGCTGCCCTTGGCTCCTCTCTCGATCGAACCGGTCACTTCCAGGAAGAGATCGGAACCGTCGAGACAGACAGCCTGATTGACGACATCGGTACCGGTATGTCTCTCACTGTTGCGGATATCGTAGAGCACCTTCTTCTTTCCGGAGACCAGGTAGTAGGAAGCGATCTCCAGAGAAGAACCTTCCTTCACTTCCAGCGAAGTATCCTGAGAGAATTCCTCCTCGGACAGTTCCAGATAGGTGATCTTCACTTCGGCATTGCGGAGGACGCCTGTTTCTTTCAGACTCAGCGCTCCTTTGCCCTTGCGGCCGATCAGGATCCCATAGCGTCCGTCACGCAGATCATAATCGATCTCCGTATCCCCGCTGATCACCAGCGTTACGACAGTGCTCTCCTGCAGATGCAGTTCCGTCTTGCCGGATACCTGCAGGAAACGGCTCTCAGCCATGACGGGCTCCGGTATTCCGGGCACATACGCCCAGAGAATAGGTCATCGGCCTCTCCGGCAGCACCGGTTCCAGCTTCAGTTCCTTGTATAACCAGTCATAGCCTTCGGTATCGACCTTTTCGACCAGTTCGTAATCCCCTTCGACAACGATCCGGCCGTCCATGATGACATGGGCATGGGTCGGCTTCATCAGCTGGAAGAAACGTTCGTAATGCGATACGACCATCATTCCCATCTGATCTTCTTCGCGAAGCTTGTTCAGGGCATCGGCAACGACCTTGATGGCATCGATATCCAGACCGGAATCGATCTCATCCAGCATCGCCAGCTTCGGCTTCAGCATCACCATCTGCAGGATCTCGTTGCGCTTCTTTTCACCGCCGGAGAAACCGTCATTGACGAAACGGTGGGCCAGATCGCTCTTCATGCCCAGTTCCCTGATCTCCCCTTCCAGCTGTTTGGCAAAGCGGAAGAGTGAGATGGATTCTTCTCTCCGCGCATTGACCGCTGCCCGTAAGAAGTCGGCATTGGTCACACCGGGGATCTCCGCCGGATACTGCATGCCCAAAAAGAGTCCGGCCCGGGAGCGCTGATCGACGCTCATCGAAAGAACGTCTTCTCCGTTAAAAAGAATAGAACCGGCTGTTACGGTATAAGCCGGGTGTCCCATGATAGCCTGCAGCAGGGTGGATTTGCCGTTGCCGTTCGGTCCCATGATAGCGTGGATCTCACCGGAAGAGACTTCCAGACTGAGACCCTTTAATATCTCTTTCTCACCTGCGGATACGTGCAGGTCTTTGATTGTCAGGGTGTCGCTCATAAAAAACCTCCTTGCGTATTATAGCACGTGCGCAACGAAACAGGTTTTTTACACACTGCAGAATATAGTTTTTTCGAGCATTGTTATGTAAAGAAGCAGAAAGCGGCATTCCTGTCGCTCAGAAGAACAGATAGATGACGGTACCCAGCGTTGCACTGCCCAGGAGCACCAGGATCGAAGAGATCTTCGTATTCCGCAGTACCAGCAACGCCAGTAAGAAGAGTCCCAGCTCCACATAGCGCAGATCCGCGAAGCTTCCCCCTTCTCCGAAGAGAGCCAGCTTCAGGATCGTGAGACCGGCCGAAGCGACCAGTGCGACCACGACCGGACGCAGACGGGTCAGGATCTGCTTCATCAAAGCCAGGTCCCTGTATTTCCGATAAAGGAAGGCCAGACAGAGCACGATGATCAGCGAAGGCGTGATGCAGCCCAGGGTACAGATGACGGCCCCGGGCAGACCGGCCATACGGGTCCCGACGAAGGTTGCCGCGTTGACCCCGATCGGTCCCGGCGTCATCTCGGCGATCGCTGTCAGATCGGCATGTTCGGCCGTCGTCAGCCACTGCCGCTGTTCGACAACCAGAGAGAGGATCCAGGGCATCGCCGCATAACCGCCGCCAAAGGAGAAGAGGCCGATCAGAAAGAAAGTCGTAAACAACTGCAGATAGATCATGACTCTTTCCTCCCGATCGGCAGGATACCGATCACGAGGGCAGCCAGGATGATCAGCAGCGAAGAGACCTTGAAGACGACCAGAGCCAGAAAGGCGGTGATCATGAGCACAAGGTTCAGGATATCCTTCGATTTGATGACATTCGAAGCCAGATCGATGACGACATCGACGATGACGGCCGCCACCCCGGCCCGCAGCACCTGCATCACGATCTGGGCGATCGGATCGCTGATGAACTGCTGATAGAAGAAAGCCAGCACTGAAAGGATGACCAGGGGTGGAATGACCGTTGCCGTTAAAGAAACGGCAACTCCGGGCAGACCGGCGATCTGGTAACCGAAGATGATCGCACTGTTGACGCCCAGCGCACCCGGTGCGGACTGCGCGATCGCGGTCATGTCCAGGACTTCCTGATCTTCCAGCCACTTCAGTTTCTGCGCAAAAGTGCGTCGCATCATACTGATGATGACGAAACCGCCGCCGAAGGTAAAGGCGGAGATCGTCAGCATCTTTATAAAGAGCGAGATATAAGGATGCGGCTGCTCATAAAAGGCAGACTTCGTTTCTTCGTTCATCTTCCCCCTTCCGGCGTTTTCAAAAAACGGATGTTTTCATTATATACCGCAGGCCGGGAAGTTTCCATCCGGCCGGTACGCTGTCTGAATTCTATCTGAATTCCCTTTCCTGAAAATTGTATCTTTATAGGGAAAGGAGTATAATTGCTTCGTTGTCTTTAGGAGGAAAACATGAACACAAAAGAACTGCTGAAAAAGTACTGGTTCGTGTGCCTCGTTGCCGTCCTGGCCGTCATCTTTATCGTTTACTACGCGGTAGTCGATGCCCAGAACAAACCCAAGACGCTGGCAACGAAGCAGGAAGACGGACAGTATCTGATTTATACGGCCGGAGAAGACAAGCTCACGGCTGATCAGCTCTATGAGGAACTCTACGATCAGATGGCCCTGACCATGCTGTACCGTCAGCTGGACAGAGCGGTCATCGATGCATCTTACGAAACGACTTCCGAGATGAAGAACATCGCTACCAACAGCGCTTCCTATCTGCTGACGATGTATTCCAAGGAACAGCTCGATTCCGATCTGCGTTCGCTGGGCTACAGCGGTGTCGACGAACTGGATGAATACTACATCTACATGCAGAAGGCCACGCTCTTCGCCAGAGACTACTTCAACGCTCATCTGGAAGATATCGTCGAGCCCTACATCGCCGAGAACAACTCCAAGGTCATCTCCCATATCCTGGTCCTGGTCGATAATGTCGAGACCGTCACCAATGCGGACGGTACGACGACCTTGGTCGCCCACCCCACCGAAGAAGAACAGGCCAAGCTGGATGAAGTCCAGGCCAAGCTGGCCAACGGCGAAGACTTCGCCGAAGTCGCCAAGACCTATTCCGATGACAGCAGTGCTTCTAACGGCGGTTCTCTGGGCTACTACGATACTTCCGTTGCTTCCGGCTATGTCGCGGAATTCACGGCTGCCGCCGATCCGCTGAAAGAAGGAGACGTCACCGAACCGGTCCTCTCCACCTACGGCTACCACATCATCCGCTGTGATGCTTCCACGACGGAATCCCTGATGAACAACGACGACTTCATCAACAAGCTCGTTCAGGCCTACAACAGCGATTACACCAAGGCGATCTACGAGAAGTCGCAGGAACTCGGTTACAAGATCGAGGATGAAGCGATGCGTACCGAGATCGAAAGTGTCCTCAATGGGGACGGAGGTGCCGAATGAAAAAGATCTTCGTAACACTGCTGGCTGTCTCCCTGCTGACGCTCTGCGCCTGCAGCAAGGATACCGTCAAGGTCTCCGAACCGGATACCGTCCTGATCTCCGGCAAGGACAACTTCACCAAGCAGGAACTCTTTGAAACGATGCGCGGTCAGGACTACAGTTCGATCCTGATCGGTCACCTCTCCGAACAGCTCGCCGTCAAGGAAGGCGTCGCTCTCGAAGAGATGCAGGCTTCTGCCGATGAAGAGATCGAGTTCTACAAGTCCGTCTACGGCGACTACTTTGCACAGCTGGTCCAGTCCTACGGCGGAGAAGAGAACTTCAAGGCCAACATCGTCCGCGGCATCGCCGGTGACAAACTGACGAGACTCTACGTTGAAAAGGACTTCGACAGCTATGTAACGGAATACGTACCGGTCTATGCTCAGATGGCCTACTTCGAAAATCTGAACACGGCCAATGCGGTCCTGGAAGCCGTCAAGAACGGCGCTGACTTCGCAGAAGAAGCCGCCAATAACGGCTACAGCCTGAGTGCTGATCCGCAGGTCTACACCGACAAGGACGAATCCATGAACCTGACCGTCAAGCAGTTCCTGAACAGTGTGGAAGGTTCCGGCCTCAGCGAAGTGATCCCGGCAGTTGCGACCACTACCGACAGCACGACCGGTGAAAGCAAGGAAACGGCCCGCTACTACATCGTCAACGTTCTGGATACCGATCCCAACAACTTCAAGGAAGAATTCATCACCACCGTCAGTGCCTCTCTGGACAATACGGAAGTGATGAGCTACTACTTCGACAAATACGATGTGACCTTCTACGATCAGACTTCCTACGATCTGCTGTCGGCCACCTACACGGGGTTAAACTGATGTGCGTCTTCTGTGAGATCATCAAGGGCAGTATCCCTTCCGCCAAGGTCTACGAGGATGACGAGGTCCTGGCGATCCTCGACATCTCCCAGACTACCCGCGGTCATACCCTGGTCCTGCCCAAAAAGCACTATGCCAACCTGCTGGAGATCCCGGATGAAGAACTCTCGGCCATGATCGTCAAAGTCAAAGCGATCGCCGCCAAAGAGGTCAAAGCGCTCTCTGCCAAAGGCTTTAACCTGCTGGTCAACACCGGCGAAGCCGCCGGCCAGAGCGTACAGCATCTGCATTTCCACATCATCCCCCGTTACGATGAGAACGATACGGTCAAAGTGGAGTTCAGTGAGAACTCCTTCGACCTCAGTGAGATCTTAAAAGAGATCAACGGGTAAACAAAAGGGGCTGTCCGAAAAGTCCGTGACTGAACACGGCTGAGGGACAGTCCTTTCTCATAATTGCGAATAGTAAAAAAGGCCAAGGGAATCGAACCTGAGGCCTTTTCAGTAAAATAGACTCATGCGATTGAGGTGTTTTT
>JAFWEP010000033.1 GCA_017512885.1 Erysipelotrichaceae bacterium | reverse complement strand
TGTGATACCACCGTGATAAGCGCATAGAAAAAGGCAGGACAGCGTTCAGTTGGTTGAAAAGAAGGTATCCTGCCGCATTAATTATATATCCATCCTTTTCTTTTCGAAAAGAAAAGCCTGCTGAGTTTGTCAACAGGCTGAAGCGGGCAATGCCCGCTGATAAGGATCTGTTCAGATATCCTGCTTATAGACATCTCCGCGCGGTCCGATCGTGATCACACTGATCACGATCTCATTGCGGATCACCCGGAAGATCGCCCGGTATTTGCCGATACGGAGACGGAAGATATCATCGTAATCCGGATGACGGTATCGCTTCACATCATATCTTTTTACTGCTGTCTGTTCGGCTGCGATCTCACTGAAGGCCTTCATGAAACGGACCCCGACCGCCTTATTCTGACGGATGAACTTTTCTGCCGAACGGGAATAGAGGACTCTATAGGATGTCATCGACACTGAGCTCCCTGCCTCTCTCTTCCAGATCCAGTTCCATCTTCTCAAACTCTTCCTGTTCCTCTTTGGACACAAAGGAAACGTTCCGGATCAGATACTCCAGCAGTCCCGTTTCTTCTTCTCTGCGTACGACCTCCAGAGCACTGTCCCGGAGGAATTCCGAGAATGTCTTGCCGACCTTGCGGCAGTAACTGTTGATCGCATCGTAGTCTTCTTCACTGATGGTGATGTTTTTACGCAGTGCCATAGGGTTACCTCTCAGATACATTATACACACTGTATGTACTATATGTACATCCTCCTTTCTGCTTCTGTATCATGATTTCCGGCAAACTCTGATTTTCCTGCCCCAAATGAAAACCCTTCAGGATGACGGGCACCTTCGTAGTAGTTTCACTGAAAAAGTATCACCAGTTTCTTTCCCAGTCCCTCTGCTACTCTCTGCAAAGTACGCAAAGAAGGATTTGCGGTACCGTTCTCCAGCTTACTGATATCTGCCTGGGTGATACCGGTAATGCCGGAAAGCTCTTTCTGGGTGATCCCCTTTTCTCTTCTTCCCTCCAGCATAGCTCTTACGATCTGAAACTCCGGTTCCAGGTCTTCCCACTCCTTCCGGAATTCCGGGTCCTGCATCAGTTCTTTCCAGGTATCATGTACGGTCTTAGGCATATGTATTCTCCTCGTTTCTATAGAACCGATCTCTGCGTTTTATTGCGGTCTTTATTTCTCTGATTGGTGTTTTCTGTGTCTTTTTTGTAAAGCCGTTTGTAAAGATGATCCTCTTGTCTTTATAGAAAAAATACAGGATCCGGATAATATTGCTGCTTTGGCGAATACGAAGTTCAAAGATCCCATCCACCAGATGTTCTGAATAAGGAAGCCGAAGGTCGGTGCCGTATTCTTCCAGCAGACGGATCGTCCACAATACCTTTGCCTTCATTTTGTGTTCAAGACTCAGAATAAACCCTTCTGCCGGTCGGATACCGTTTTCGTCTTCGTAATATTCAGCCTGGTACAAGTTTTCTCCTTTCATAATATATGTTTTATCATATATTTGCAATCACACTTTTGCGCTTTTACATTATTATTTCCGGCAGACTTCGGTTCTCCTACCCCAAAAAGAAAAAACCGACAGGATACCGGTGATCGGATAGAACCCGGGTCGTCATCCTGTCGGGAAGCATGACTGTGGCAGGGTCCGATACCTTGGCAGGATCATGCATTTCAATATTAACAGATGCTCAATAAAGAATCGATCAAACACTGTTTGAGAGCGTACGTTCTCAAATGAAGCATGCTGGAGAGAATGTATATGAACCGATATGCTGAGAAAGGGATGCGTGAGATCCACAGCGGCCCGGCATTGCCGGTTACTATGCTATGGCGGAGTTGTGACCGTCTCCCCTGCCGCCCAGTGTGATCCACAAGGGCGGTTTTTTCGTACTAAAGCAAGTCTTACAATGAAACCGATGAATGATGAGTATGGAGGTAATTACGATGCCGATCATTACTGAAGAAATGCCTTACCATGATACTGTTGCAGCTATCAAAAACTATGTCGAAGCAGGAGGCGATATACGCTCCGAAGAACTCTGCGAAGAGAATCTCGTTTCCATCCTGATCCGAAACTATTCCTACGAGTACGGCCTTTTTACTGACAATCCTTACAACGACGAAGACGGTCGCTGGCCAAATCCCAAGAGAGAAACAGAACTGGAACTGCAAAAAAGGCCTTCTGGTATCGTTTATGATCTGGAATGGATCCGAACACACGGTTTTGATTTCAAGGAAGACTGTCACAGGTATCTGAATGATCCGGATCTCGATGAACTGGACAGCCCTCCTGTCGATGCCGCTGCCTATCCGATGGATGCCTATCTCTTTGAATATCTCGTCAACAACGGATACCGGGAGCTTCTGGACTATGAGAATCATCGAAACGGGGATGGCTCTGTCATCGACTGGATCTGGGACGAGATCGACATCGTTTCTGAAGATTTCTCATCTTACAAAGACGGTCTGGAAGTCGATTTAGACCCTCTGTATGCCAACGCCGCAAAGCTTCTGAAGATGCTGATCTACTATGGCTGCCAGAAGAGGGGCGGCTGGATGATCGAAGTCTGGCCGGATCTGAGGATCTCCTTCCCCGGACCTCATTTACTGCACTGATAACCGTCTTACAGAAAGATGACTATCATGACCGAACAAACAGATCATGATGCCAAAGTACGGGAGATCTGCAGACCCTTCGAAGGTACAAAAGAATACCCTTCGATCGTCCAAAGAATGCAGAGGATCGTCAGATGTATCATAGAAAAAGAAGATATAATCGCCTATATGGCCGATACAGCGAAACGGTATTCCAAGGATCCCTGGAAAATGGAAATGGCAATGAAGGCTTGCGAGATCATGCTGCCGATACCCAGCGACAGCGATCCCTACTGGACCTCAGATCAGGAAGACTAAGATCGGGAGACTGCCTTCAGCAGTCTCCTTCTCTTTCCTCCAGCAGCCAGCCGACACAGAGCAGTACTGCCGTAAACATGATCTCCCACATAGACTGCCTCCTTACAAAAGAAAACCTCCCTATGGGTATATAGAAAGGGGAATAAGGGGGAGGTTCTTTCTGATCCCAGTGTACTGCCTGACAAGAGATCCGGTATCCTCTCTTTGGAATAACGGTTTCAACCAAATGGTTACATGCTAAAGGTATCGAAATCGATACGTTTAAGACCGGATCACTTTTTTGCACAGCTGTACGTTTACTATCATAATGAAAGGAGGAGGCACCGATGACCCTGCAGGAAGCTTATAAAGAACTGGACAAACTGAACCGCAAGACCAGTTTTACTGAAGAGGAAGAATTCCGCATGCTGGAACTGCTGCAGTTCCTGCTGGAAGAGACCAAAGACCCCAGATACGCCGAAGAGATCGGCGGTATCTACTATGAGAAAAGGATCTTTGACAAAGCTTTAAAATACTACGAGATCGCCGATGAGCTCGGCAGCAGCTGGGCTGCCAACGGTCTCGGTTATATCTGGTACTACGGCCGTACCGGCAGCAAAGACTACGAGAAAGCCTTCAAAGCCTTCTCCAAGTCCGCAGAACTCAACCGCCGCAAACATCACAACGCCTGGATCGAAGCGATGTTCAAGATCGCCGACATGTATAAGAACGGCTACTATGTCGAGAAAGACTTCTCCCGCTACAGAGAGATCATCGAAGAACTGGCCAAAGACCCCGGTTTCCACCTCCCGGAAGTCTACACCCGTCTGGCTGCGATCCGTATAGCCGAAGGTAGAGAGGAAGATGCCGTCGATCTGTATCTGCAGGCCCGGGAAGAACTGGCCTACCGTCTGAGCCACAACCGTTTCTTCGGAGATCTGAACCGCATGAACTGGCTGGTCAACGATCTCTACAAGCTGATCGAATTCGATCCCCTGGACTTCGACCTCTACGATCTCTACTATCTCCTGAAACAGGAACATACCGTTTCCTTCCGTTACCGGGAGAAACGCTATACGGTCTCTTCCGTAAGAGATGGCGAAGAGATGACTGTCACTTATGACGGTCAGCACTACCGCAGTCTCGATGACTTCTTCCGGAAAGCCGATCTTGACCGTGAGGCTATCGAAGCACATTACTACCAGATGGATGACTGGAGGGTAGAGGGATGACTGTTGACCAGGCTTTGGAACTTCTCGAAGAAAATACACTGCGGCGTGCAGAAAAAGATACACCGGAAAGCAGACATATCGAACAGGAACTGCTGACCTTCCTCTACGAAGAGACCAATGATGTGCAGTATCTGCACATGCTGCTGGTACATCTGAAAGAGATCGACATTCACCGTTATCAGGAAGCCCTCCAGAAGACCATTGCAGAGGGCTATGACTGCAACTGGTATGACTACGGAAAACTGCTGGAGAGCGGAGATCTGGGCTATACCGATGAAGAAGAAGCTTTCCGCTGCTATGAGCGGGCCGCAGACAGTCAGCCCCGGGGTGACGGTTCCGCCATTGCCCCTTTGACAGACAACCGAGGTTTTGCCAGACTGCGCATGGCCGAGATGTGCAAGGACGGCATCGGCACGCCAAAGGATATCGAACGCAGCCGGAAACTGATCGAAGAAGTCGATAAAGACTGTCAGAGCAGTGAATTCAAGCCTGAGCAGAACATGATCCTGCTGGCCAAAGCAGACCTGGCTCTGGAAGACAACGATCCGCTGCAAGCACTGGAACTCCTGGCGGAATGCCGGGAACAGGCAGCCGACATGCTGGATGATTTCTATTACCGGGAAGGTCTGGAAGAGCTCTTTGCGATCAATGACAGACTCTATCAGCTGATCGAACCGGATCTGTATGACCTGGATATCTACGATCTTTCCGAGATCCTGAAAGAACCGCATAAAGTAAAGGTCCGTACCGAAGACCGGGAGTTCCTGATCACTTCCCTGCCGGAAGAAGGAACGATGGTCTACTCTCTCGATGATCAATGGTTCCGGACTCTTCCCGATCTCTTTGAAGCAAAGATCGGGGATGATCTGCAGTTCTCTGAACTGCGGGAAGAGATCCTGGATGTGGAGGTGCTCGCATGAACGAACTGCAGGAGGCTTACTGCAGTCTGCTCTTACGCAGGGAGGTCCTGCGCAAGGAAGCCGTCCAGTATCAGATCAGTTATATGCAGATCTTCGGTGAACTCCTTACGGAAGCTTATCAGGAGAAACTGCACTGTATCGCCTTACGCAAACAGATCGCTTTCTGTCAGAAGAGGATCAACCAGGGACAGCAGATCGATGCGGCCGAACTGGATCAGTATCTCGCTCTGACCATGGAGGAATACTATCAGCAGCTGGATGTCCTCTTAGCCCAGAGCAGAGCTGCTGCAGAAGCGAAAACGGTCAGCAGTCTTGTTTCCCGCAAGGTCAAGAAGCTCTACTATGCCCTGGCCAAAATGATCCATCCCGATCTGCACCCCGAACTTGCCGATAACGAGACTTTGCAGGAATACTGGGAAGAACTGACCTTTGCCTATGAAAGCAACGATCTGCAGAGACTGGAAGAGTTGAAAGTCCTGGTCGAAAGCTGTCTGGCTGAGCTCCATAACGAGGAACAGGAGATCGATATCCCCGATCTTCCCTTAAAGATCAACGCTGTCCGTAAGGAGATCGAAGAGATCCTGCATACCGACCCTTATCTCTACCGTTTCTTCCTGGCCGATCAGGAAGCTGTCGAAGAGAAGAAGAAAGAACTGCAGCAGGAGATCGCTGATTCCCACAGCTATGCCGAAGAACTGGAAGGAGTATTAGCTTCTTTCCCCATCCGGAGGAATACCGCATGAATGAACTGACAAAGTCTGAACAGGCCGCTTTGGCCTTACAGAACGAACAGAAACTGGATATCTTCAAACCTTTACAAAGCGAGATCTTCCTCTTTGATACCTTCCTTTCCGGTACCTTGCGTACCCCTAAGGAAGTCCTGCAGGATCTGAAGGTCTCTCAGAAACTGCAGATGCTGCGGGAACCGGACAAGTTCGATGAGAATACGGTCTCTCTCTATGATGAACAGAAGAGGAAGGCCGGCACCTTACCGGAGAAGGACAATGCGGTGGCAGCCAGACTGATGGATGCCGGGAAGTGTCTCTTCTGCAAGATCCTGAACATTGAGACCAAGGGAGGATTCCCGGTCATACAGATCGGGGTGTATCTGGTGGACTATTAAAACCAGCAGGGTGAACCTGCTGGTTGTTGTTTATTCTGTTATCTCTTCAGAATACGGCACGCTCTGCGCTGAACCTTTCCGGCTGACGCAGAGTGCGCTGGCTTTGGTCGCCAGGACCATCGCATCAGTCAGGCTCTTTCCCTGCAAGGAGGCTGCCAGGAAGTATCCGATAAAGGTGTCTCCGGCGGCAGTCGTATCGACCGCATCGACTTTCTCTGCCGGAACATAGATCATCTCTTCCTGGGAAGTGTAATATGCACCGTCAGCACCTACCGTCAGGATGAATTCCTTTCCCGGATACTTGTTTACCAGCGCATCCAGAATGCTTTGATAATCACTCTCTGCACATCCGGCCAAAGCTTTTCCTTCCACTTCGTTGACGATAAAGAAGTCGACCAGATCCAAAGGATAAGTGAAGACGTTCTGACTGATCGGGGCTGTATTGAAGTAGATCTTCAGCCCTTTCTCATGCGCTCTGCGGATCAGGTAGCCCATATCACTGATCTCGTTCTGCACCAGCAATACATCCTCTTCACCGAAGTCTTTCAGCACACTGTCGATATACTCGTCGTCGATCAGCTGATTGGCACCCCCATAGATGATGATGCGGTTCTCTCCGCCGCAGGTCTCGATAAAGGCCTGACCGCTGATATCCTTCTCATCCATATCCAGGTAGTCCGTATTCACTCCGTTATCACGCAGATAGGCGATCAGCAGATTGCCGTCGATACCTACCTTCCCGGCATGGCAGACTTCCATCCCGGCCCGGGCGATGGCGATGCTCTGGTTGAAACCTTTGCCCCCGAAATTATGCAGATAACCCAGAGACAGCAGCGTCTCTTTCTCTTTGACGAAGTGCTCTGTAGCGTTCGTGTGGTCGTGGCTCAGAGAGCCGAAGTTCAGGACCCTCATTTCTTTGTAAGCCAGTTCACCAGGTTCAGCCACAGACGGGTATAGCCTTCCCAGTTGCAGAATTCATCCGGAGACCAGTGCGGAGCACAGTCAGTGGCATAGGCACAGGTGCGTCCCTCTCCGACTTCCCGCAGAGCGATGAACGGGTTTCCTTCGATCTCTGCGACGACGACCGCGTCTTTCTTGGCGCTCAGACGGTTATAGCCAAGCACTGCCGGCCACTGCGCCGGGACCCCGGCAAGGACCGGATGATCAGCCTGGACCGTTACCGGTACGACACCCTGGCACTTCTCCACACGGTCGTCACCGATCTGCAGATCGACCGGCAGGATCTCTTCGACCGGAGTATTCTTCCAGCAGCCTCTGGCCTGAATGCCCTGGAATGTCAGGTAACCGCCGATCATGACCAGTGCACCGCCCTTCTCGACGAATTCCTTCAACAGTTCCAGCTTGTTGACGGAACGCTGCAGACGGGTGAAGGTATTCATCGGCAGATTGAAGGTATTGGCACCGCAGTCGGAGATCATGACGACATCGAACTTCTGCAGATCTTCCAGCGTGGTCGGGAAATCCATCTCCAGACGATGGGAAGGAATGTGAACAAACTCATTCGTTCCGTCGGAAGTCAGTGCTTTCTGAATGAAACCGACAGCTTCCTCATAGAAGTCATAGGTGAAGACATCAAAACCTTTGGTCTCCTGAACATGTACCAGCCAGGACTCTCCGATAAACAATACTCTTTTCATAGTGTTAATGATCCTTTCCTTCCAGGTGTAACTCAGCGATCGCTTTCGCAACGACCTGCTGTTTCATTTTTTTACGTCGATTGATCTCCAGCAGCGACATGATCACCATCGATACGATCGTAATGACATACGGAAGCATCTTGATGAAATAAGCCATGCCGGCATCTGTCAGCTGCAGGACATTAGAAGTGGCATCTGCCGAACCGAAGATGATCGAGAACAGCAGGGCAATAAACGGGTTGCCATTCGCGATATTGTTGGCAGAGAGACCGATAAAACCGCGTCCGGCGACCATTTCCCGGGAGAACCAGGAAACATAGGACATGGACATGAAGGCTCCGCCCAGGCCGCCGATCGCTCCGGCAATGATATAGGCGTAGGTCTGAATACGGGTGACCGAGACACCGACCGACTGCGCAGCGTTGGCATTTTCTCCGACCGAACGCAGCCGCAGACCCAATCTCGTCTTAAAGATCAGCACCCAGGTCAGCAAGGCCGTCAGGAATGCCAGATAAGTCAGCACACTGTGACCGGATACGATCCTGCCCAGAAGCGGGATATCCTTGATCAGCGGGATATCGATATTTGGGACCGCCAGGCTCGGCAGATAAGAGAAGGTCGTGCCCTTTGTTCCGGTGATCATGTACAAGGCAAAGGTCGTTCCGCCGGTCGCGATCAGGTTCATAGCGATACAGGTCAGATACAGTTCAGACTTTCCTACCAGATTCACCGTAGAAACGATGAGACCGACGGCACAGCCGGCTGCGACTGCACCCAGGATCCCCAGGATCACACTTTGTGTAACAGCAGAAACAAGAACACCGGCCAGAGCTGCCGTCAGCATCATTCCTTCTACGGACATATTCAGCAGACCGGCTTTCTTCGTAACAGTGCAGGCTAATGCCGCAAAGATGATAGGTGTGGAAAGGCGCAGGATCGAGAAGCCGAAGCTTCCGATCGCATCGATCAGGTTCATTTGGCACCGCCTTTCTTCTGTTCCTGCAGAGCTCCGGAATAGATGATCTTATTCCGGGTATGTGCCAGGAAGGCTTCTGCCGCGACCATCATGATGATGACGCCCTGGACCAGCGTAATGAATTCGGCCGGGATATCCGTAGAACTGGATACGACCTGAGCACCCTGTCGGATATACGCCATCAGGAAGGCCGTCAACAGGATGTACTGTGGTTTCTTCTTGGCCAGTACGGCCACGACGACACCGTTCATACCGTGATTCGTCAGTTCTGTCCACTGGAAACGGGTATTCATCGCCAGCTGTTCCAACGCGCCGCCCATACCTGCACAGGCACCGCCGATCGCCTGTGCCAGAATGATGACAGCGATCGTTTTGATGCCCATATTGTCAGAGAAAGCCGGGTTATTGCCGACCGTCCGCATCTCAAAGCCAAACTTTGTTTTGCTGAAGATGATGACGACTACGACATAGATCAGCAAGGCTACGAACAGCCCGGTATGGATACCGGAACGGGGGATCCACTCGCTGAAACGGGAGTTCACCGGGATCTCGTAACTGGCGGTATAACTGACTCCGGTATCGCGGATCAGACGGGTCAGGACAAACTGCGTGAAGAACAGCAGGATATAGTTCAGCATGATCGAGGAGACGATGATGTTGGCGCCGAGTTTGGCATTGATCGTAGCCGGGATCGTCGCCAGCAAGCCTCCCAGAACAGCCGCAAACAGCAGCAGCAACGGTATGAAGACGAACTTCGGCAGACCCAGTCCTTCCATTGCCAGAGCGAGATAGGTCGTGCTGCAGGCCGTCATGATGAAGATGCCTTCACCGCTGACATTGAAGCGGTTGACCGAATACATGAAGCACATGCCCAGACCGGTAAAGACCAGCGGTACTGCCTTCTGTATGATGCCGCCGAAACGGCGGAGAGAAGTGAAGGGACCTGCCACGAAGCTGTAGATCGCCTGCATCGGATCTTTGGAGATAAAGACCAGAGCGAGGAGGACCATTCCGTAAGCGATCAGGAAGGCTACGACGATCCGCAGGAAGTCAAAGATGGCTTCGATCCTTCTGACGTTCTTCATGCCTGACCCTCCATTTCTTCTTCACTCATCTTTTTGACACCCAGCATGTATTCGCCGAGGATCTCTTCATTGACTTCTTCCATATTGCGGAAGGAAGCCGTGATCTTCCCTTTGTACATGACCAGGATACGATCCGATACCTCCAGCAGTTCGTTCAGGTCTGCTGAGATCAGCAGAGTACCGACCTGATTCTCATGAGACATGCTGATGATCCGGCGCCGGATCATCTCGGTCGTACCAACATCGATCCCGCGGGTCGGCTGTTCTGCCAGGATAAAGTTGCAGCCGGAAGTGAATTCCCGGGCAACGACGACTTTCTGGATGTTTCCGCCCGACAGCATCCTCACCGGCTGATCGGCATCATCACAGGCGATCTCAAAGTCCTTGATACACCGGTTGACGAATTCATCGATCGCTTTGCGGTTCAGGAAGATGCCTTTGCGGAATTTCGGATCATAGTAACGGTCAGCGATGATGTTGTCGCGGACGCTTTGATTGACGGTCGCTCCGTCCTTCATGCGGTCTTCCGGAATATATGCCATTCCCTTTTCCCGCATCGAACGCACGGACTGACCGCTGACTTCCAGATCGTTCAGGACGACGGAACCGTAATGATACTCTCCGGAACCGGCTATAGCCGAAGCCAGCTGACTCTGTCCGCTGCCTTCGACACCGGCGATGCCGACGACTTCTCCGCGCTGTACATGGAAGGAGACATTATCGACTTTTCGTTTCCCGTCATCTCCGACAACGATCAGATTCTGTACTTTCAGAACATCGTTTCCGGTATCATGCGTTTCCCGGGCAAACTTCAGTTCTACGTCACGGCCGATCATCAGCCGGGAGATGCTTTCCTGCGTCATGTCCTGAATATCGTAGGTACCCAGGCATTCGCCTTTCCGCAGGATCGTGACCCGGTCACAGAGTTCCATGATCTCTTCCAGTTTGTGAGAGATGAAGATGATGGAGTGTCCCTGTTCCTTTAAACGACGCAGCTGTTCAAAGAGCTCTCTTGTTTCCTGCGGTGTCAGGACGGCTGTCGGCTCATCCATGATCAGTACTTTCGCGCCGCGGAAGAGCGCCTTCAGGATCTCGACCTTCTGCATCGAACCGACGCTGATGTCTGCGACCTTGCTGCGGACATTCAGATCATCAAAGCGGTATTTCTTTGCTGTCTCTTCGGTCGCTCGGACAGCTTCCTCATAATCAAAGAAACCGCCCTTGACCGGCTCCATTCCCAGCACGATATTCTCAGCTACCGAAAGCGAAGGCACCAGCATGAAGTGCTGGTGGATCATGCCGATCCCGTGTCCGATCGCATCCAGCGGCGATTTCGGAACGATAGGCTTTTCCTGAATATAAATGGATCCTCCCTGGAAATCTTCCATACCGAACAGGATCCGCATTAATGTCGTTTTTCCGGCGCCGTTTTCTCCTACCAGTGCATGGATCTCACTGGGTTCCACGGCGAAATTGATGTCTTTGTTTGCTACGAAACCATTTGAATAGACTTTGGTCAGATGCTCAACACGTAATAACGAACTCATGATTACCTCCATTTTGAGGAAAGCGCCTTGCGGCGCTTTTCCCCATAAATTTTGGATGAACTTACGGCGTGACGGATGCGATCAGGGAGTCGATCTCAGCCTGCGTCATGTAGTAAGCAGATTTTACTTCGATCTCACCGGAGATGATCTTCTTCTCAGCATCAGCGATCTGATTGCGGATCTCTTCCGGAACGATCTTCTGGTAATTTTCGTTGTCGGCAACACCTACAGCGCCATCAGCCAGACCCAGACGGCCGGCCTGTACTTCTGCGAAGACATCTTCGCCGGCAGCAACACGGTTCATGATCGCTTCCAGAGACTTGTCGATCTTCTTTAAGCAGGAAGTCATGATGACGGAAGCCAGATCGGTCTCACCCTTCTGGTTGTAGATGGTGTACTGGTCGGAGTCACAGCCGATCGCATAGACACCCTTCTCTAAGCAGGTCTGGAAGACACCCAGGGAAGCGCCGCCGCAGGCAGCAAAGATGACGTCCGCATTGTTGTTGGAGATCTGAGCAGTAGCGAGCTCGACGGCTTTTGCCGTATCGTTGTAGTTACCGATGAAGGCAGAGCTGACCTTGATGTCCGGATTCACGGCAGTAGCACCCTGAATGTAACCTGTCAGGAAGTCATAGATCAGCGGGTTCTCCTGTCCGCCAACGAAACCGATGACACCGGTCTGCGTGGTACCGGCAGCAGCCATACCGACCAGGTAAGCAGCCTGATAGGTCGTGGAAGCCTGCAGGTAAACGTTCGGAACTTCGCATTCATCCAGCGGAGTGGTATCGTAAACGATGAACTTCATTTCCGGATAATCTGCGGCATTCGCTTTGCAGAGATCGAGGAAGCCCGGACGCAGGAAGACATAGTCATAACCTTCATCCGTGAAGTCGAAGAAGTAACCTTCATAAGTGGAGATATCCGTACCGACTTCTGCATAGTTTGCTTCTACATTGTGCGTATCTTTGATCGCCATCAGTCCCTGATAGAGCAGGTCATTGAAGGACAGATCGCCCAGAGCATTCAGAGCCAGCATAACTCTCTTGCCGGCCAGACCTTCTTCAGCCGGCGCCGGTTCTTCACTGGAAGCCGGGACTTCGGAAGAAGCCGGAGCGGGTGCAGCGCTGCTGCTGGCACCGGAACAACCGGCAGCCGCGAGAAGCAGAGCCAAAGACAGCAGGATGGTGAATAACTTTTTCATTGTTTCTCCTGGCGCAATATCGCGCTTTCCTTTCTATCCGCACGGAATGCGGCAGTTTATAGGTAATCGTTTACCTATAAAACTTGATTTCATTGTAAGCGCTTAGAAACGAAAAATCAACAGTCAAATATCATATTGTCTTTTCTATTCGAAGCCCTTTCAGGCTTATATAATCGTCATTTCCCGATATTTGCAGTCAAATGGCAAAGGATCTTCTATCTTTTTTGCAGAAAATGATTTATCGTTTACCTATAGGAGGATACTTTCTATGACCTTTGATCCCTTAAATACGTTTTATCAGCGCAGTCGTTTCACCGTTTCTGCCAAAAACGGTATGGTCTGCAGCGCTTCAGCTTTAGCATCCAGCGCCGGTGCCGAGATCCTGAAGAAAGGCGGCAACGCGGTCGATGCCGCGATCGCCTGCTCGGCAGTCCTGCTGGCTGTCGAACCCTTCAGCTGCAGTATCGGCGGCGATGCGTTTGCGATCGTCTGGTTCAGGGACAAACTGTACGGACTGAACGGTTCCGGTCTCTCCCCGGAAGCCTGCACGGCAGAGAAGCTGCAGTCCCTCGGTCATAAGGAAATGCCCACGCGGGGCTGGATCCCGGTCATGGTCCCCGGCCTGCCGAAAAGCTGGGCTGCTCTGGCAAAACGATTCGGGAACCTGCCTTTGACCGAAAGCCTGGCTCCGGCGATCCGCTGCTGTGAGGAAGGCTTTGCCCTCTCTCCGGTCGTTGGAGATCTCTGGAAACAGTTCTATGAAAAGAACTTTAAACAGTACCGAAATGATCCGCTCTTCTCAGAATGGTTCCGGGTCTTCACGAAAGACGGTGAACCCTATACCTTCGGAGATATCGTGAAGATGCCGGATATGGCGAAAAGTCTGCGCAGCATCGCAGAGAGCGATTCAGACTCCTTTTACCACGGAGAGCTGGCGGAACGGATCGACGCCCAGAGCCGGAAAGAAGGCGGTCTCTTACGCAAGAGCGATCTGGAGACCTATGATGTCGAATGGGTCGAACCGATCTCGGTCAATTACCGCGGATATGACGTCTGTGAGATCCCGCCCAACGGACAGGGCATCGTCGCCCTGATGGCCCTGAACATCCTGAAGAATTATGACTTCCGGGATAAGGATCCTCTCTACATGACTCACCGGCAGCTGGAAGCGATGAAGATCGCTTTCGCTGATGCCCTGGCAACGGTGACTGATCCCCGTTATATGACGACCGACTATCATCTCTTCCTGGAGGACAGCTACGGCCGCAGCAGAGCTTCTGAGATCTCGGAGACTGCCGGGTCCTACTCCCCGCAGCCGCCGCATAAAAGCGGGACCGTTTATCTGAATGCCGCCGACAAAGACGGCAATATGATCTCTTTCATCACCAGCAACTACATGGACTTCGGGTCCGGCATCGTCATCAAAGATACCGGTATCACCCTGCAGAACCGCGGCCATGATTTCTCATTGGATCCCAAAGCCGCCAACTATCTGCTTCCCCGCAAACGCTCTTACCACACCATCATCCCGGGTTTCCTGATGAAAGACGGTAAGCCGATCGGTCCTTTCGGCGTCATGGGTGCCTACATGCAGCCACAGGGTCACGTACAGGTCCTGATGAACCTGCTGGACCGCGGTCTTCCTCCGCAGGCTGCCCTTGACCTGCCCCGCTGGCAGTGGATCAAAGAAAAAGAGTTCCTGGTGGAACCCGATTTTGATCGATCTCTCGTGGATGCTTTAAGACAGAAAGGACATACGATCCGCTTCGCTGAAGATCCTTATTCCTTCGGACGCGGACAGGTGATCTGGCGTCTGGAGAACGGTATCTACACAGGCGGTACCGAATCACGCAGCGACGGTTCGATCGTCGTTTACTAAGTCGTTTCTCTTACCTGCAGGGCAAAGGGCAGTTCACATTCGCCCATCTGTTTTCCTTCGGTGATATAGTCGATGATCATTTCCGCTGCCTTTTTTCCCATCTCATAAGCCGGCTGACGAACGGTCGTCAGAGCCGGTGTAGAGATCCGGGCAAAGGCGATATCATCGAAACCTACGACCTTTACATCTTCAGGCACGCGGATCTTATGTTTATTCAGAGCGCGCATGACGCCCAGAGCGATCAGATCATTGCCGCAGGAGACTCCGTCAAAATGCAGTCCCTGAGCTACGAACTGTTCGATCGCGTTATACCCTGTTTCGACATCATACTGTCCCAGATATACCAGGCGGTTATCCCTGCGGATACCCGCTTCTTTTATTGCCCGGAAGTATCCTTCCACACGGTCATCAAAGCCGTTATGCGGCGCAGAGATCAGAGCGATATGTTTACACCCTTTCTCCAGCAGATGGCTGGTAGAAGTATGCATGGCCGCTTCGGTATCGACATAGACCTTTCCGACACCTTCCCGAACACCGATGACCCGGCGGTCAACGACGACCAGAGGCGTCTCGATCTTCTTGACGATCTTGTTGTTGGAGCCGGCGATGGAATGGGTATAGATGACCCCATCGACCATCTTGGAGTTCAGGAAAGCAACGGCTTTCTTTTCTTCTTCCACATCATTGTCCGTATTGCAGATGATCATGGCATAGCCACGGCTCCTGGCTTCATCTTCGATACCTCTGGCGATCTCCGGGTAATAAGGGTTGGAGATATCCGGGAGGATGAAACCGATGGTATGGGAAGACTTTGTTTTGAGACTTCTGGCTGCACTGTTCGGTACATAACCGCTGGCTTTGATGATCTCCAAAACCCGCTGCCGTGTTTCTTCACTGATGTAGCGGTCCTGTTTATTCACAATTTTCGATACCGTAACTACCGATACTCCGGCAGCCTTGGCAATATCCTTCATCGTAACAGCCATATTCTCATTCCATTACATACATTCTACAGGAACAAATTGAAAATTGGTATCGACTTGTTTGCCTCTTAGCAAAAAATATCCGGGCGCGTTTTCTGCACACCCCCTCCTTTACAATCAGGTTATAAGGAGGGTCCTATGTTCTACTGCGCCAGCAAGAACTCCCATCGTAAGATCGTACATCGTCTGAACTGTCATCATATCCGACAGATCCATACCAGAGGTCTGTATCTCTTTATGTCTCTGGAAGAAGCGTTGCTGCAGGGCTATCACCCCTGTGCAGACTGTCTCACGGAAGAGAAAGCCTTTGACGGTGACTATCGGAAAGTAAGAGATCTCCTGTCTCTTCACAGTGAACTGCGCTGGAAGATCTGCCATGATCATCTGCAGATCACGACAAATGCCAGCGGCTGGAAGATCCTGCCTTGCAAGCATATCTACCGTCTCTTCCACCGCAATGACAACGGGATCAGCGAGATCGGAGCGGAGATGCCCGGTTATCATGACCAGAAGGTCCATTACCGGGACATCTGCCAGTACTTCTCCTACATCCTCGAACATGATGCCTACCGGAAAGCCCATCCGACCAAGCCTACCAAAAAGAAAGGCAGCGACGGATACCGCAAACAGGAAAAGAAGCTGAAAGCCTGGAAGAAACACCGGAAGGCAACGGATGTGATGAAGACGATCGACCGACTTTCCAGAGTACGGGCTGCACATAATGCATAGACCTGAGTCTGTGTTCTATACAGAGACCCTGGACGGCTGCAGCATACAGAGATGAAAAAGGCGGGATAACATCCCGCCTCAGAGCGTTGACAAACTGCCCTTCCAGATAACAAAGATATTATCCCGAATAAAAAGTGGGAGAAACAATGCGTATACCAAGGGAATATGATGGTTAGATCCCATTATTAGTGCTTATAAGGTGCAAAAGTGGTAATC
>JAFWEP010000032.1 GCA_017512885.1 Erysipelotrichaceae bacterium | reverse complement strand
GCTGCCGCTCTCTCCGCTGCCGCTCTCTCCGCTGCCGCTCTCTCCGCTGCCGCTCTCTCCGCTGCCGCTCTCTCCGATAGGAGAAGTCCTGAACCGTAGATTGCTTTCCCAGTTCCCTCTTGTGAGTCCAGCTTCCGGATCTTCACGCTTTCGCGTCTCGAGATCCTCAGACTCTGCCCGTACTTGCTGAGGTAGCCCAGCTTTGCAGCTGTCATGACCTCGACCGGGTACGAGTATTTCGGGATCTCTTTGTGCTTTGATTTCGAATAGGCTTTCGCTGCTGTGTCTATTGCTTTATATAATTCCGGGTCGCTCCTTGCTGCATATCCTTCCTCGAGATTAGTCAGGAACGACGTAGGCACCTTTGCCCCGTTCTCATACTCCACGCAGCATTGAAGCGCCACGGCTTCCGCCCTGTCGCAGTAGTTGAACGCCGCCAACGAAGGGCAGAAAAGAAAGAACCTCACCCCGTTGTCATTATAAAAATCTATGATTTCTTTCATTATGCTGAACGGAGGGTTGTCTACTACTACGCAGCCTTTCGGGTATTTCGCGCTTTGGTAGTCCCCCCCCCGGATAGAACGGACGAACGAAGTCCGATGTCTTCATGCCATAATGCTCTTCCACGTAGTCGCTGACCGCCTGATATACTTCGTCCGGTGTGTAGCAGTCGTCCGTCGTGTGCTTCTCTTCGAACTTCTCGACGAAGTCCTTGTACTCGTCGCTGTCCTCTTCCGTAGCTTCTCCTGTCTCGTGCTCATCGAACCATGTCATGAAGCCGAACGCACTCATGTCGAACTCGGAACACTTCGCGAGCTCTTCCTCCATCTTGTCAGCGTCCCATTCAGCAAGCTCCGCCGTCTTATTATCTGCCAGCCGGTATGCCGTGATTTCTTCTTCCGTCAGCTCGTCAGCGTATTTACACGGGACCGTCTTCATGCCCAGCTCCAGTGCTGCCTTGTATCTTGTATGCCCGCACACGATGACGCCGTTCCGGTCGATGACGATCGGCTGCTGCCATCCGAACTTCTTCAGACTTTCCGCGACCGCCGGGACCGCTCTGTCGTTCAGCCTCGGGTTGTTGTCGTACGGCCGGATGTCCTTCAGCTTCTTTTCGATGATCTTCATTCTGTTCTCTCTTTCATTCTTTTATCCTGCTTTCCAGCTCCGGGATCTCTCTCCGGTGGTCGATGTCGCAGGTGTAGTCGTTTATAACGGTGTAGTCCTTCACGTATATGTCCTCATCGACGGGCCGTCCCTTTATGACTGCCCAGAGGTCCCAGGAGATCGGTGTCCGCCAGCACTTGTCATTCAGTTCCTTCATTTTCCGGCACGCCCTCTTCAGGTGGTCCGTGTCCGTCACTTTGAACGCGAAGGGCTCGACCCACTTCTTCGGGTATTCCGGAGCGAACGGCGGCGCAGATCCGAACAGCTCGATGTCGTCCGTTGGTGTCTCGATGATCTTCCTTATGGCTGCCGGGCTGAATATCACGTCCCCGAAGATGTAGCACGTCGGCTCGTCCGTCGGATAGAATGCGTTGCACCAGTAGCCGTCGCAGTTGTTCTGCTTGCGTGCATAGAAGTGGTTATTGTGTCTCAGGACCGGAACTCCGAACCGTTCGAAGGCCGGGTCGTCGGAGCTGATCGCGATGTCCGTGATCCCGTTCTCTTTTAGCAGCCGGATGGTCCGCTCCACGATGGCTTCTCCCTTCACCGTCAGGAGTTGCCTCGGGGTCTGCCATTCCTTGTACTTCCCGCCGCACATTATGATGTATTTCATGCTGCGCCTCCCGTGATGATGTCGAAGTACCACGCCGTGTCCATGTGTGACTTCAGTATGTCGAAGACCAGCCGCCTGATCTCCGGGTCTGGGTGATCTTCCATGAAGTCCACCAGCGCCCGGATCTGCTTCAGAAGGTCGATGTCCGTCTTCGACTTCGCCAGACTGTTCGGGTTCTGGAAGACGTGCATCAGAAGCGACCCCGCCACGCAGTCCATTCCTCTTGTCCGTGCCACGACCTCCATGTTGAAGAGCTCGTCCTCTCCGAACTGGAGATCCTCGTTGAAACGGATGCCCTCGATGGCTTCTCTCCTGTATAGCTTGTTCCATACTGCGAACCAGCAGATAGGCAGGCTCCAGAGATGCCGCGTCCCCGCGTCCACGTAGAACTTCTGCTTCGTGGCTCCCGTCTTCGTGTAATGCCGGAGGTGGTTCGCCTGTATGACGCTTGCCCCCGTCTCCATCATCGACCTGAGCGTCTTACCCGCTTCGGGCAGCCAGTAGTCGTCCGCGTCCAGGAACGTGATCCAGTCGCCTGTTGCACATTCCAGTCCGAAGTTCCGCGCCCAGCTTACGCCGTGGCCTTCGTCTGATGATTCTCCGATACGAAGAAAGCGGTCATCATCTTCCGTTATGGCTCTCAGCTTATCGTATCCGTCGTCCGTGCTGTGGTCGTCGACCATGATGAACTCGAAGTTGCCCTTCTGGGCTTTCAGACTCTCGGCACATTTGCCGATCCATCGCTCCGCGTTCTTGTATGGGACGATCACGCTGATTTTTGTTTTTTTCTCGTTTTTCATTCTGATTTCGCTCTATACTGAAAAAGACGCCACGAAAGTGGCGGGTTTTTCGTTTTTTCGTCCGTTTTTCTGTATCCCTTTAGCCGTAATTTTTCGGATTATATATAAAAGTTAGATCGGAAGAGCGTTGTGTAGG
>JAFWEP010000031.1 GCA_017512885.1 Erysipelotrichaceae bacterium | reverse complement strand
AAAGGGGCTGTCCGAAAAGTCCGTGACTGAACACGGCTGAGGGACAGTCCTTTCTCATAATTGCGAATAGTAAAAAAGGCCAAGGGAATCGAACCTGAGGCCTTTTCAGTAAAATAGACTCATGCGATTGAGGTGTTTTTACTATGACCAATTTTACCACAAGAGAGACTTTCTTAGTCCCTTCCTTCGACCTGGAGGAGAAGGAAAGGATAAAACTTGACCGTTTTCTGCTTCTTTTAGAAGATTCCGGTGTTGGCGAACTGCTGCCGGAAAGAAGCGATAATCCTATGGGCAGACCGGCTTATCGTTATGCCGATCTCTTTGCGGTGATCCTTTGCGGCTTTGCCTTCGGGGAAGCCAGCTTACGGGATCTGGAGGACGCCTGTAAATATGATCTGCGTTTCTTCTACCTTATGCAGCAGAAAAGGCCCGGGCATACGGTATTCGGTGATTTCATCAATGAAGTGATCCTTCCTCAGCGAAAAGAGATCTTCGGCAGGATCACGAAAGCGATCATAAAGGAGACCGGCATCGAAGCGGATGAGTGTTTTATCGACGGCAGTAAGTTTGAAGCGGATGCGAACCGCTATAAGTTCGTCTGGAAACCCGTGAAACTTCACGAAAAGCTTTCCGATAAGATAAGGGACCTTTTAAAGGAAGTGTCTTTGGAAAGGAATGTCCCGGAGAAAGGTCCTCTCTCTTCTGTGCTGATCGCCGGGAAGCTGACGAAGCTTTCGGAGCGTCTGAAGGAAGATCCTTCCTTGAAGAAACATTTCGAAGAGCTGGCTGCTTATCTGGAGAAACTGCTGGAGTATGAGGAAAAGGAAAGGATCTGCGGAGAAGACAGGAACTCCTATTTCAAAAGCGATCACGACGCTACGGCGATGACGATGAAATCGGATTACTATTCCGGTTTGGGATCGCATATGCGGGCAGCGTATAATGTGCAGCTGTTGGTATCCAAGGGGGTCATCTGTGCCTATCATGTATCGCAGTCCCGCAGTGATATCACGGAATTCGTCCCGGTTCTTAGGGCTTTTGAAGAGATCTACGGGAAGTATCCCGAAAGAGTATGTGCCGATGCCGGTTATGGTTCCCTGCAGAACTATCAGTTCCTGAAGGAGAATAAGATCGAAAACTATATCAAACCGACGAACTTCCAGGGAAACGTATCCGGCAGGAATCCGGACTGCTATACGCTGCAGGAGGACGGAACACTGCTCTGCTTAGGCGGCAGGGTCGGCCGGAGAACAGAGATCCCTTCCCGTCATTCCAAGAATGCCGGCAGCGTCTTCTACCGGGTAGAAGACTGCAGGGAATGTCCCTTCGCTGCTTACTGTAAACGCTTCTTGAAACGGAAGAAGGACAGCTTCCGGATCTTCGAAGTACAGGAAGAGCTGACCTTCTATAAGCAGGAAGCCTTTGCGAACCTTCTTTCCGCCAAGGGGATCGAGATGCGGGTCAACCGTTCCTCGCAGGTCGAAGGAGCTTTCGGCGTTTTAAAACAGGACATGTCCTATGTCCGATTAAGAAGGACTTCTTTAGAGAAAGCAGAAACGGAGTTTATGCTTACTGCTTTGGGTTACAATATCCGGAAACTGTTTCGCTTCTTCAGCGGCAAAGCCAGTTTTGATTACTGGAGAGCACCGGAAGGACTACAGGCAGAAAAGAAGAGGAAGCCCAGTGCGAAGCGTCTCTCCAAAAGAGCCTCCAAGAAAAAGAAAAGATCCGTGAACGATAAGGCGAAAGACTACCGTTACAGATCGGCGAAGAAGAAATGATCAGAAAAAGGGCTGTCCCTCAGCCGTGTTCAGTCACGGACTTTTCGGACAGCCCCTTT
>JAFWEP010000030.1 GCA_017512885.1 Erysipelotrichaceae bacterium | reverse complement strand
GAAACGAAGATATCTTTCCTTAATGGAGGATCCTTCCTTCTTTTTTTCTTATTTTCCTCTCCTGAGAACAGAAAATGAAAAGTCATTCCCTCCTTTCTGCCTTATAGCAGAAGAAAGAAATGACTTTGTCAACAGGCTGAAGTGCGTTTCAGAGAAACGCACTTTTCTTTACCCGATCAGCCAGTCGTACATCTCCTGATAGCTTCTGGCCGAAGCTTCCCAGGAGAAGTCTGTCTTCATCGCTCTCTCCGCGATGCGGTTCCAGTCCTGCTTATGATCGTAGTAGATGCTTTCAGCATAGCGCAGGGTCGCCATCATCTCGTGAGCGTTGTAGTTGGTGAAGGAGAAACCGGTACCGGTACCTTCGAATTCGTTATAAGGTTCGACGCTGTCCTTGAGTCCGCCCGTCTCTCTAACGATCGGCAGAGTGCCGTAGCGCAGGCTCATCATCTGGGAGAGCCCGCAGGGTTCAAACAGCGACGGCATCAGGAAGGCGTCACAGGCTGCATAGATCTTATGGGAGAGCGCTTCGTTGTAGGTGATGTTGGCGCTGACCTTGTCCGGATAACGATAAGCCAGATCGCGGAACATCTGCTGGTAGCGTTCTTCGCCGGTGCCCAGCACTACGAACTGTACGCTGTCATTCTGCAGGATCTCTTCGATGACGGCAGCGACCAGATCGAAGCCCTTCTGATCGGTCATCCGGGATACGATGCCGATCATCATCGTCTTGCGGTCGACCGGCAGGCCCAGTTCTTCCTGCAGGGCGGTCTTGTTCTGATATTTGTGGCTGCGGAAGCTCTTGGCGGAGAAGTGATGGGTGATCAGCGGATCCGTCTGCGGATCGAAGACTTCGTAGTCGATCCCGTTCAGGATGCCGCGCAGATCATGGTCTCTGGCCTGCAGCAGGCCGTCCAGTCCTTCACCGTAGAAAGGCGTCTTGATCTCTTCGGCATAGGTCGGGGAGACCGTGGTGACTGCATCACTGAAGACGATACCGCCCTTCAGCAGATCGGCATCGCGGTTCAGTTCCAGTTTGTCGGGAGTAAAGAAGGAACGGTCCAGTCCGGTGATGCGGGCGACGTCTTCGATGCCCCACTTGCCCTGGAACTTCAGGTTGTGGATGGTCATGACCGTCTTGATGCCCTGATAGAAGGGATTGTCCTGGAAACGTTCATGCAGGTATACCGGGAGCAGCCCGCTCTGCCAGTCGTGGCAGTGGATCAGTTCCGGATGGAAGTCCAGTACCGGCAGCGCCGAGAGGACGGCTTTCGAGAAGAAAGCGAAACGGCGGATCTCATAGAGAGCATCGTCGGTATAGGGAGCCGGAGTCGAGAAGAATTCTTCGTTATCGATAAAGTAGGTCGTGACTCCGTCAACTTCGCACTTGAAGAGTCCGACATACATACTGCGGAAATCATAGTCCATGTAGAAGTTGGTGATGTATTCC
The DNA here is from genome assembly GCA_017512885.1 of Erysipelotrichaceae bacterium. Taxonomy (GTDB): domain Bacteria; phylum Bacillota_I; class Bacilli_A; order Erysipelotrichales; family Erysipelotrichaceae; genus RGIG5669. The sequence continues at coordinate 64,992 of JAFWEP010000030.1, read as the reverse complement.
AGCTTCTCTGTCCATTCCGCTGCCATGCAGCTGTATTTGGGCAGGATGACCCGGACATCGTAATACTCCTTGTCGATGGCTTTGGGCAGAGAACCGACGACATCGGCCAGACCGCCGGTCTTGATGTACGGTACAGCTTCGGATGCTACATACAGGATATTTTTCATTTTTACACCTCACTAACAGTTTACCAGAGTTTTCCTCCGGTCTCTCAAAAGAAAAACCTCTTGCGGAGGCTTCGTATACTTCGTGGTGCCGACACCCAGAATCGGACTGGAGATTCAACATTACCATTGTTGCGTATTACCACTATACTATGTCGGCGTCTGTAGATAATACTACAACAAGCTTCCGAAAAAATAAAGGGGAAATTTCATTTCTTTCAAAGAAGGGTTCAGGAGCGCTCCCGATAGAAGTCCTCTTCACAGAGATCGGTGATCTCTTTGTAGTGTCCGGTCATCTCACAGAACAGTTTTCCGGATACGGTACGGGAGGGTTTGGCGTATTTGCAGGAAAAACAGCCGGAGATCTCCGGCGGGGTCATCAGGCGCAGGATCCTTTCGATATGATAGGCATTCTTTACGGCGCTGCGCAGGTAAGCTCCCCTTCCTTTCCTGTTCATACTGTATTTATCATAGCACAAAACAAAAGGACCACGAGGGTCCGAATGCACTGCGCGGAATTATCTGCGTTTTTTACGGAACAGAAACTCCGGTGTTTCCCGGTAATAGTACGAGGCGTAGCGCCCTTTTGAAGTCTGAACGATATCGACTCCGATCTGTTCACGGAAAGAACGGAAATATGCCAGCACCGTTTCGTCCGAGATCACGCTGTTGAATTCTTCTTTCATGATCTCCAGGATCTCCCGCATGGACAGAGGCTTTCGTTCACTGGTGCGCTCATACATTACCTTCAGTAAGACCAACGCTTTATCCAGATTGCTCATAATATCCTCCTGTCAAAGGTACCTTGTATTGCAATCAATTGTATTGTACCAGAGAATACCAATCTTGCAAGTCGATAGCTTACTCTTCTTTCAGCAGCGAGGAGATCGTTACTTCCTTCAGATAGCGTTCGTTGATGCGCTGCAGTTCCCGGTATGCAGCGAAAAGATTCTTCTCTCCGGGGTTGCGGGGTTCGGTCGGCGCTTCCAGATACGGAGCGGCCAGAGCCTTCTTCTCCGTCAGTACATAGACATCATAGAGCCGGATCCTGGAAGGCGCTTTTGCCAGCAGGATCCCTCCTCCGGAACCGCGGACGGTTTTGATCAGTCCTCCGCTGCGCAGTTTCCCTTCTACGGAATAAAGGTAGGTACGTGGTACATCACATTTTTCGGCGATCTCCGCTGCCGAGGCCATTTCTTTTTTGGCTCCCAGATATAGCAGGATCCGCAACGCATAGTCTGTCGTCAGATTCAGCTGCATAAGTGTCCCCCCTGTGTAAAGATATTATACTATACTATCTAATATAATTTAATAGGTTATGTATAATTTCTTACCCAGAAAGTGATTTATGCGCCTACCGTCTTGGTAAGGTCTCTTGCCCAGTAGTACTTTTTGACCCGGCGCATGCCGAAATAGAGGCGTACCAGCTGTTCCAGCTGCGTGACTAACAACACCAGAGCAATGCTTTGCATATGCAGCAGATCGACGCAGAGGAAGGCACAGGGAAGTCCTACCAGCCATTCCAGACCGCTGTCGAGAAACTGGATGATCTTCGCATCGCCGCCGGAACGCAGCACACAGAAGATCATGAAGTTATACAAACGCATCGAAGCCTTGACCGCAAAGACATAGACGATCGAGACGGCCAGAGCTTCCGAAGAGGGATCGCTCAGACCGAAGACAGCTACTAACGGCCGGGCAAAGACCAGCAGGAAGAGCACCAGTACTGCCGAAAGGATCCCGGCCAGACCGATATGGTAATCGCATTCCCTGCGGGCTTCGGCGATCTTCCCTTCTCCCAGGCGGGCTCCCAGGAGGATCTGTACGGCGCTGCCGTAACCGTAGATGATGAAGGTCAGCAGGTTGAAGATCTGGTTGCCGACATAGTAGGCATCCATCTGGACCTTGCCCAGCTGGCCGAAGGCCTTGATGAAGAGGGTCTGTCCCAGACCGAAGGTCGATTCATTGACGATCAGCGGCCATACCCGCTCTAAGATCGGCTTTACGAAAGCGACGTCCAGATCGAACATCTCCTTCGGACTGCCGACGAAATCCTGACGGGAATATAATGCGTAGCCGACCATCAGCACAGCTGATACGCACTGGGCGATGACCGTGCCCAAAGCAGCGCCGCGGACGCCCATCTGCGGGAAGGGTCCGACGCCGAAGATCAGCAGCCAGTTAAAGAGCACATTGACGCAGGAAGCGGTAATTGAGACGAAGAGCGCCACTTTCGGCTGCTGGGTCGAACGGAACATGTTGCTGAAGGAGAAACCGAAGGCTCCCAGGATGAAGGAGAAACGGGAGATCGAGAGATACTGCAGGCCGGCCTCTACGACCGCACTGTCGTTCATATAGAAGCGCAGGATCTGCGGACCGAAGAACGTTGCGACCAGAAACCAGAGCAGTGCATTGCCCAGGACCATCAGCAGGCTGAAACCGGTACAGCGCTTCAGGTTCCGCTTGTCTCCGGCTCCGTAGAACTGCGCCGCAAACATGCCGATGCCGCCGATACAGCCGTAGGAGATCATCCCGCTCAGGGTATCGATCTGGGCAGCCGTACCGACGGCTGAGACCATCCCGATGCGGGTGACCATCAGGGTATCGATCATCGACTGACAGCTCATCAGCATATTCTGCAGGGCGAAAGGTACGGCGATCCTGGCCGTGGAACGGTAGAATTCTCTGTCTCCGAAATACTTTTCCTTTATCATCAGCAAGCTCATACTGCAAAGTATACCATGAACTTATCTATGAAAAAACATCTGTGCCTGAGCACAGATGTTTACTTGTTCCTTTCGAAGAAGACTGCTCCGTCTTCCTCCCGGACCTGCTGCATCTGCCCTTTTAAGAGACGCAGCGCAGCCTTATTGTCCGTGGCACAGGAAGCGGTGATCTTCTGCAGGCCCTTTTCGGCAAAGCCGTAGTTCAGCAGAGCCTGCAGCGCTTCTTTGCCGCAGCCTTTGCGCCAGTACGGGAAACCGATCCAGAGGACGATCTCCCCTTCTCCGTTTTCGCTCTTCAGGGAAGCGCCGCCGATGACCTTGGCAGTCGCTTTCTGCACGAGCGCAAAGCTGTCTTCCTGCTGCAGTTCTTTGAGGAATACAGTACCTTCCGACTTCTCTTTCAGGACTTCCCTGCCGAATACCGGCAGGATATGGACGTCCTTCAGCAGTTTGTAGACGGCTTCCCCGTCATCATCGAACCAGGGACGCAGGACGAGCTGTTCAGTCTCCGGCAGGATCATGCGTTCTCCAGCAGATCTGCCAGTTTTTCGGCTTCGTCCAGCACACTGGCAAATTTCTTCAGGGCGGTATCGATCGGCGCCGGAGTCGTCAGATCCACACCGGCATGACGCAGTTCGGAGAGCGGATCGAGGCTGCTGCCCATCGAGAGGAATTCCCGGTAACGTTTTACCGCGCTCTCCCCTTCCTGCAGGATGCCTTCGGAAAGGGCCACGGCGGTCGAATAACCGGTCGCATAGACATAGACGTAGAACGGAGAATAGAAGTGCGGGATCCGCGACCATTCATACTGGACTTCTTCATCGATGACCAGTTCCTCTCCGAAGTACTTGCGGATCAGAGACAGGTAGAGTTCATTCAGCATCGTTGCCGAGAGCGCTTCGCCCTGCTGGAAGCGGGCGTGCGCTTCCTTCTCGAATTCCGCAAACATGGTCTGACGGTAGATCGTGCCCTTGAAGCTCTCCAGGTACTGGTTCAGCAGCGCCAGTCTCTCCTTCGGATCTTCTGTCCGGGAGAGCAGGCGTTCGATCAGCAGGTTCTCGTTGACGGTCGAGGCGACTTCCGCCACGAATAAGGTATAGTTCGCATCCTGCGGCGGCTGGTGGGTATTGGAATGCCAGGTATGCAGGGAGTGTCCCATCTCATGGATCAGGGTCGAGACGTTCTCCAGCGAATCATTGTAGTTCAGCAGGATATAGGGAGCGGAACGGTAGGTACCGGAGGAGTAGGCTCCGCCGCTCTTGCCCTTGTTGGGGTAGATATCGATCCAGCGTTCGTCAAATGCCCGCTTTACCGTATTCAGATATTCTTCACCGAAGATCTCCAGGGTCTCCAGGACCAGCTGTTTCGCTTCCTCGAAGGAATACTTCTTCGGATCTCCGGAAGTGAGCGGAGCGTAGAGATCATAGTAATGCAGATCTTCGATCCCCAGCAAACGCTTGCGCAGACGTTCATAGCGGTACATATCCGGCATATGCGCACTGACCGTATCGATCAGGTTGTCATAGACGCTTTCCGGGATCTCCGCGTTCGCCAGCGACATCTGCCGGCTTGAGGCATAGTGACGGGCATTCGCTTCCACGGCTGCCGCCTTGACGTTTCCGGCAAAGGTGGCGGCCAGGGTGTTGTTGTGGGAGGCATAGCCTTTATAGAGGCTCTTGAAGGCGTTCTTACGCAGTTCCCGGTCCGTGCTGCTCTGTAAGGAGATGTAGGAGGCATTGCTGACGGGATGCAGCTTTCCCTCGCTGTCTGCCGCATCCTCGAAAGTCAGATCGGCATCCAGCAGGTTGTCGGCGATCTCGCCGGGAGCTGCCGTCACTTCCCCGAAGGAAGCCAGCAGAGCTTCTTCCTTCTCGGAGAGCGTATGGCTCTTCTTCTCCAGCATGCGCTTCAGTGTGACCCGGTAAGGACGCAGTTCCTCGCTCTCCGCAAGGGCCTGCAGCTCTTCTTCACTCAGAGAGAGGATCTCCGGTTCCGCAAAGGAAGTCAGAGTGCTGACCGCCACATAAAGACGGTAAGCCCGGGCATACATGGACTGGGCATCAGCTGCCCGCAGATCTTCACTGCGGCGCAGGGAGCTGTAGTTGAAGAGATCATCCAGATCGAGGGAGACCTTCATGGAAAGATCATAATATTCGCGGATGGTCCGGGCATCCTTCAGCTTTCCCTGATATTCCGCCAATTTCGGGTATTCCTCTTCGATGGAGCGCAGGGCTTTCTCCCAATCTTCATCCGATGCGAAGAGGGTGCTGAGATCCCAGGTGTCTTTGGGATCGATCTCTTTTCTTTCTCTGATCTCTGCCACTTTATGCCTCCAGATACTTTTTCAGTGCTTCGACTTTGTCAGTCTTCTCGAAAGAGGACTCCGGACGTCCGAAGTGTCCGTAGGAAGACAGTTCCTTAAACTGCATATGACGCAGACCGAGCGTCTCGATCATCGGTTCGACGCGGAAGTCGAATTCGTTCTCCAGCGCCTTGTACAGGACTTCCATCGGGACTTTCTCTGTACCGTGGGCATCGATATGCAGGGATACCGGACGGGGATAGCCGATGGCATAGCCGACCTGCAGGGTGACTCTCTCGCAGAGTCCGGCAGCGACCAGGTTCTTGGCTGCATAGCGCAGATAGTAGGCCGCCGTACGGTCGACCTTGGTCGGATCCTTGCCGGAGAAAGCGCCGCCGCCGTGCGGAGCACTGCCGCCGTAGGTATCGACGATGATCTTTCTGCCGGTCAGACCGCTGTCTCCTTCCGGTCCGCCGACCACGAAACTGCCGGTCGGATTGATCAGGAATACCGTCTGCTCATCGAGCAGTTCTTCCGGAAGTACCTGACGGATGACTTTCTCTTCGAGATCCTTGCGGACGGTCTCGATATCCACGGAAGCGAGATGCTGGTTGGAGAGGACGACATAAGGGATCCGGACCGGTCTGCCGTCTTCGTATTCGACAGAGACCTGGCCCTTTCCGTCCGGTCCCAGATACGTCAGTTCCTTTTTGATCTCATCCAGTTTCCGGATCATCTTATTGGACAGATAGTAAGGCAGATCCAGATACTCCGGAGATTCCTTGCTGGCGTACCCGAACATGATGCCCTGATCGCCGGCGCCGGTCTCTTCCTGCGAGACGCCGCGGTCGATATCGGGCGACTGTTCATGGATCCGGCAGATGACCTGGATCTTATCGTAAACGAAACCGAATTCCTCACGGGTATAGCCGATCTCCCTGATCGTATCGCGGGCGATCTGCTCCGCATCGACCACGCCCCGGCTCTTGACTTCGCCGGTCAGGAACAGGGTATCGTAAGCTGCAACACTTTCGACAGCTACATGGGATCCCGGATCCTGCGCCATGTAGGCGTCCAGGATCGCATCGCTGATGCGGTCACAGACCTTGTCAGGATGGCCTTTGCAGACAGATTCCGATGTCAGTACAGTTCTCATAGTTTCCTCCTTGATAAAAAACCTCTTATCAAGAGGTCAAAAGAAAGTCAGATTCTTTTTCCCTCATCTTTCAGATCGCTCTGTAGGATTTGGCACCTTGCGCTCAAGGTTGCCGGGCTTCACAGGGCCTATTCCCTCCGCCGCTCTTGATAAGGTTTTTGCTGAATATATAATACTTGGATCGTCCCTCTTCCGCAAGAGAAATCATTCAGAAACAGAAACGATATACTCTTCCAGGATCTTTTCCAGTTCTTCGTACTTCAGGAGCGAACTGCAGCGGGCCCGGAAAACAGCCGCACCGCGCAAGCCTTTGAAGTAACTGGGAGCGATCCCGCGCAGCTGCCGCATGGCGGCATCTTCGCCGTATAAGGCGCATAAACGCTGTGCATGCAAGCGTAAGGCTTCCAGTCTCTCTTCCACTGCCACCTTGCGGTAATCCTTCCCCTCGATAGCCAGAACGATCTCCCGGATCAGGAAGGGATTGCCGACCAGCGCCCGGCCGATCATGATCCCGTCCACGCCGCTCTCTTCCTTGCGGCGGAAGTAATCTTCGACACTGCGGACGTCGCCGTTGCCGAAGACCGGGATCGATAAGGCCTCCTTGATCTCTTTGATGGCCTCCCAGTCCGCTTCCCCCTGATACATCTGTGTCCGGGTGCGGCCGTGCACCGCGATCAGAGAAGCTCCCGCTTCCTGCAGACCGAGGGCAAAGGGAAGATAGTTCCTTTCGTTCTGAGCATAGCCCAGACGCATCTTGACGCTGACCGGCTTCTTCACGTGACGGACGATCTCCCGGACGATCGCAAAAGCCAGTTCCGGCTCATGCATCAGTGCGGAACCGGCGCCGGTCTTGACGACCTTGGGAGCCGGACAGCCCATATTGATATCGATCAGATCGCAGGAGGAATGCTCGTCGAGATAGACGGCCGCTTCCACCATCGAGGAGACTTTCGCCCCAAAGAGCTGCAAAGCGATCGGATGGGTATCCTCCGGGATCTCGCACATCGCAAAGGTCTTCTTATTGCCGTAATGGATCGCTTCCGAAGAAGTCATCTCGGTATAGACGAGACCGGCTCCCTGCTGCAGACAGAGCGAGTAATAGGCGCTGTTGGAGATGCCTGCCAGCGGAGCACAGATGACCGGATTCTTCAGCTGCAGATCAGCGATCTTCAGCATGTTCCGCCATTTCCCGGATCTCTTCCGGGGTGAAGGTATAGACTTTCTCACAGAAATCGCAGCGTACTTCCGTATCGCCTTCCTCTGCCAGTTCCAGCAGGTCTTTCTTCGGCAGGGTCAGCAGACCTTCCGCAAAACGTTCCCGCGAACAGTCGCACTGATACCAGAGGTAGCGGGTCTCCAGGATCTCCGCTTCCGGGAAGTAGCTCTTGAGGATCTCCGCAAGATCCCTTCCGGAATCGATCAGTGAAGAGACCGGCTTCATGTCGGCAGCGATCTTTTCGAGATAGGCGATATCCTCTTCGCTGTGACCGGGCAGCAGTTCCATGAAGAAGACCCCGGCCGCCTGCGTCTTTGCATCAGTACCGGTCAGGACGCCTAAGGATACGACCGTCGGACGCTGCTCCGACAGCATGAAATAATAAGCGAAATCCTCTCCGATCTCTCCGCTGCGCAGAGCGGTCTGCGAAGAGAAACGCTCCTTCATCTCCAGATCCTTGGTGACTGTCAGAGTACCGTCGGTGCCGACGATCTTCCCGACCGCATGCTTGCCGGTCAGGGGATCGATCTCATAGAGCTGGGGATCGCCGATCAAGCCCTTGACGCAGCCGTTGTTCTTGGCCACAGCCATCAGGGTGCCGGCGGGTCCTCCGCCGTTGACCGTCACGTTGACGCTCTCTCTTTCCCCTTTCATCATCAGTCCCATGACCCCGGTCATGGACAAAAGCCGGCCCAGGGCTGCCAGCGAGGTCGGATAGAGACCGTGGACCCTTCTGGCTTCCTCGACCATAGCCGTCGTATCGGCCAGATAGATCCGGATATTGTGTGCTTCATCCAAAGCGATCAGACATTGACTGTTTTTCCGCATAGTACTTCCTTCCGTGAAAAGAGGGAGATCATTCTCCCTCGTTATCGTTTTCTTCCGGACGGAGATCCGTGACCGTCTCTCCTTCCAGCGCCGCTTCATCGGATTCTTTTTCATTCTGCGCGATGATCGTTTCCTTGGTGGCCGGCGAACGCAGGACACCGTCGATGATCTTGAGGTCTCCGGAAAGGACCTGTTCGATCTCTTCAGCCGTCAGGGTCTCATTGACCATCAGGGCTTCGGCGATCGCGATCAGATCATCCTTGTGTTCATTGATGATCTCTGTCGCCTTGTCATGACAGCCGTCTACGATCTTGCGGACTTCCACATCGATATCGTAGGCGATCTGACTGGAGACGTTCAGCGGAGAGTTGTAGTCTCTTCCCAGGAAGACCGAAGAGGAACCCTGATCGTACTGGATCGGTCCCAGTTCGCTCATGCCGTAAGTTGTGACCATGTCTCTGGCTAACTGCGTAGCACGCTTGATGTCATCGGAAGCACCGGTCGAGATATCTCCGAAGAAGATCTCTTCGGCACAGCGTCCGCCCATATAGGAGGTGATCATCTGCAAGAGCTCACCCTTGGTGTTCAGGATACGTTCGTTGCGCGGGGTCAGCAGGTTGTAGCCGCCGGCCTGGCCGCGGGGGATGATGGTGACCTTCTGAACGATCGCTCCATCCGGCTGATTGAGACCGACCACCGCATGGCCGGCTTCGTGGTAAGCGACCAGCTTCTTGGTGCGTTCATCATAGGTACGGGACTTCTTGGCCGGACCCATCATGACCCTGTCGATCGCTTCATCGATCTGATCAACGGTGATGATCTCCTTGTTTTCACGGACGGTGAGGATCGCCGCTTCGTTCAGTACGTTCTCCAGATCGGCACCGGAGAAGCCCGGTGTACGGCGGGCCAACGCCGCCAGATCGACATCGTCGGCGATCTTCTTGTTGCGGGCATGGACCTTCAGGATCGCTTCCCGGCCCTTCACATCCGGCAGGGAAACAGTGATCTGACGGTCAAAACGGCCCGGACGCAACAGAGCCGGATCCAGGACATCCGGACGGTTCGTTGCCGCGATCACGATGATGCCGCTGTTGTCGGACATACCGTCCAGTTCGACCAGCAGCTGGTTCAGGGTCTGTTCACGTTCGTCGTTGCCGCCGCCCATACCGGCGCCGCGCTGACGGCCGACCGCATCGATCTCATCGATGAAGATCATGCAGGGAGCAGTCTGTTTGGCCTGCTTGAACATGTCACGGACACGGGAAGCACCGACACCGACGAACATTTCGACGAAGTCGGAACCGGAGATGGAGTAGAACGGAACGTTCGCTTCTCCGGCGACCGCTTTGGCCAGCAGGGTCTTACCGGTGCCCGGAGGACCGACCAGGATGATGCCCTTCGGGATACGGGCGCCCATCTTGGCAAACTTGCGGGGCATCTTGAGATATTCGATCAGTTCGGACATCTCTTCCTTTTCCTCATCACAGCCGGCAACATCCGTAAAGCGGGTCTTGACGTCTGTTTCCAGCTGAGCCCGGGACTTGGAGAAGTCAAAGGCACGCTGATTGCCGCCGGCGGCACCACCCATCCGGTTGATCACATAGAAACCGAAGAACAGGAAGATGATCAGCGGTACGACGGAACCTAACAGCTGAATGAAGATATTGGAAGCGTTGGCATCGCGGATCTCTACGCCTTCCACTTTCCTCAGCGAAGAAAGCAGATCGTCGGTAGCCTGATCCGTATTCGGCAGTACCGTCGCGAATTCATGGCTGGCACCGGCGCTGTCCTTATAGACGCCGCTGACAGCGATCGTGTTGTAGTCGACGCTTACAGCCGCCTTTTCGATGCGGTCTTCTTCTACTGCCGTAACGAATTCGTTGTATCCCAGATGATGGACATCGGCCGAGAACGGATTCTGGAACATCATCAGGATGATGAAAGCTGTCACGATCAGATAGGGCAGCAGATTTAAAAAGCGATTGCGGTTATTGGGCATAGTCAGCTCCTTTCGGGTCTACTGGTATACTTCTTCTTTCAGAATGCCGATGAACGGCAGATTACGGTACTTCTGTTCATAGTCCAGACCGTAACCGACTACGAAGGCATTCGGGATCGTAAACCCGACATAATCGCCCTGGATATCGACGACTCTTCTTTCCGGTTTGTCCAGCAGAGAAACGATCTTCACGCTTTTCGCGCCCTTGTTGTAGAGGAGGGTGCGGACTTTGGACAGGGTATGGCCGGTATCGATGATATCTTCTACGAGCAGGATGTCCATCCCGACGATACTGTAGTCCAGATCTTTATTGATACGGACATCACCGGAAGACTGCGTTCCCACATAGGAACTGACATCCATGAAGTCGATCGTGATCGGCAGGTGGATGTGTTTCATCAGTTCCGCCATGAACGGTACCGAGCCCTTTAAGAGCCCTACCAGCAGCGGTGCATTCCCGGCATAATCCTGATCGATCTGCTGTCCGAGTTCTTCACAGCGGGCCTCGATCTGTTCTTCGGAGAGGAGTACTTCTTTGATATCCTGTGGCATAATACAAAAACCTCCGTATTTCTGTATTTTAGCACAAAGGGAAAGGCATTCCTACTGTCTGTCAGTCTTTCAGCAGACTGTGCATATAGAAGGAAGGCTTTTCGGAAAAATGATATACATCACAGCCGATCCCTGCAACAAATATGACCTCTCCCCGCGCATTGACGATGAGCGGCCAGCGCTGTCGCAGACGGTAAGGGATCTTGCGGTCGATGAAGAAACGGGAGACGCTCTTGTGCCCCTGCCGCAGGGCGATCCTGTCGCCTTTCCGGGCATTGCGCACGGTCAGAGGCCAGTCGTCTTCCTGACAGGTCACGCCTTCGATCTTCTTCCCTTCCGCAGAGAGGAAGAAATGCTCCGTATGCAGGTCTTCCATTCTTTCCAAAGTATAAGCGTAGCCTTCTTCCGCAGAGCTCACCGAGACCGTTCCGTACTGCTTGGCGAGCACTTTCTCCCGGACCGGGATAGTGAAGTTCCTTACACTCTGCAAGGCTTTGAGCAGCTCCTGCAGCTGTTTTCCCGAGAGATCAGGATAGAGCAGCTGACGCAGCAGCTCTTCCGGCTGCGGATAGTTCAGGAGCTCTTCGAGGGCGATCTCCTGCTTTCCCTGCAGGAAGGCTCTTGCCGCTGCGCGGATCTGCTGCAGCTCTTCGTTGCGCAGACTGATCTCCTGCAGCAGGGCTGTCCGTTCTTCCTCACTCAGGGCGCTCACCTTCTTCCGCCAGCGGTTGCGGGTGAAGACATCGCTGTCATTGGAAGAGTCCAGGGAGTACGGCAGAGCGTGCTCGCGGCAGTAAGCCAGGATCTCCGATCTGCGCATCCCCAGCAGAGGACGGCAGACCTTCAGTTCGTGGAAAGAGCTCTCGGCGGCAAGACCCCAGACATTTGGGGTGATCCCCTTCTCTTTCTGCATCAGATAGGTCTCCAGCAGGTCATCCTGCTGATGGCCGACATAGAGTGTGAGGGCTCCGGTCTCTTTCGCCAGTTCCCGGAAGAAACGGTAGCGTTCCTCTCTGGCCCAGGCTTCAAGGTTCCCCTTTTCATAAAAGACATCCCGGCGGAAGAAAGGAACCTTCCGGCTGCGGCAGAAGGTTTCCAGTCTGCGGCTCTCTTCTTCAGCTTCCGGACGCAGGTGATAGTTGACATGTGCACAGAGGAACTCTTTCCCCTCTTTCTGCAGCATGTCAAAAAGGGCCAGAGAATCCGGCCCTCCGCTGCAGGCCAGCAAGACCTGCTCGCTCACACGTGGAAGCGGAAATGCATGATATCTCCGTCCTTGGGCAGATAATCCTTGCCTTCCAGACGCAGTTTTCCCGCTTCTTTCAGTTTTGCCTCCGAGCCGTATTCCATGAAGTCCTCATAGGAATAGACTTCTGCCCGGATGAATCCTTTTTCGAAATCGGTATGGATGACGCCGGCACACTGCGGTGCCTTCATGCCTTCGCGGAAAGTCCAGCCCCGGCATTCGTCTTTTCCGACCGTAAAGAAAGTCAATAGACCCAGCGCCCGGTAGGCTTTCAGGATCAGTTCATCGAGACCGGAATGAGCGATGCCCAGCTCTTCCAGGAAGGCGTTCTTCTCTTCCTTGGAGAGATCGGAGAGCTCTTCCTCGATGCGGGCGGCGATGGCTACGACTTCACTGTGTTCGGCTTCCGCATATTCCCTGACGGCACGGTAGTGCGGGTTGGCTTCCGGATCATTGATCTCGTCTTCCTTCAGGTTGGCGATGTAGATGACCGGCTTGGCGGTCAGGAAGGCAAAGCTCTTCAGCATCAGCTCTTCCTCGGCATCAAGACCCAGCGAACGGATCAGTTTCCCCTGTTCCAGGCATTCCTTGACTCTGGCCAGCAGTTTCAGTTCCTTTTCGGCTTCCTTGTCCTTGCCGGCCTTGGCTTTCTTCTCCAGTTTGCCGATACGGTTCTCGCAGGAAGAGAGATCGGCCAGGATCAGTTCCATGTTGATGATGGAGATATCTTCCAGCGGATCGATCCGTTCATAGACATGGGCGATATCCGGATCTTCGAAACAGCGCACCACATGACAGATCGCATCGACGTCGCGGATATTGGCCAGGAACTGGTTGCCCAGACCTTCGCCGTTGCTGGCGCCTTTGACGAGGCCGGCGATGTCGGTGAATTCGAAGGTGGTATAGATCGTTCTTTCCGGTTCAAAGATCTCGCTCAGTTTCGTTAAGCGTTCATCCTTGACTTCAACGACGCCCACATTGGGCTGAATGGTGGCAAAAGGATAGTTGGCCGCTTCTACGCGGCTGTTGGTAATCGCATTGAAGAGTGTGGATTTGCCGACGTTCGGCAGGCCCACGATCCCAGCGGTAAGACTCATAATATTTTCACCTCGCACCTATTCTAACATACAAAAAGACCTCCCCGCCGAGAGATCTTTTTGTTCAGGATATATGTAAATGAAAAAATTATTACAGTATCTTTATAACAAAACTCTGTGAGGGTTTTGTGAAAGCTCAGAACTTTAACTGAAACATCCGGTCCTTGCCGTTGATATCCTTGAAAACTTCGGCTCTTCCCTCCGGAAAATACTGTTCCGCAAGGGCCAGCAGGTTCTTTCTCTGGTTCCAGCCGATCTCAAAGAAGATATATCCGTGTTCCTTCATGATCTCCCGGGCTCCGCTTAAGAGGATGCGGTAGAAACGAAGTCCGTCCTCTCCGCCGAAGAGCGCTACATGCGGCTCAAAATCGACGACCGAAGTCTCCAGCACCTCTTCCTGGGGGATATAGGGCGGATTGCTGACGAGGATATCGAGCTTAGCATCCTTCTCCTTCAGCGGCTCCAGCATATCTCCGCACAGGAAGTCTGCTTCGCAGTCCAGAGCTTTTGCATTCTCTTTCGCCACTTCCAGAGCCTCAGCCGAGATATCGGTCAGGGTGATCTTCAGGGACGGAATCTCTTTCTTCAGGGTCAGACCGATCGCACCCGAACCGCAGCCGACATCGGCAGCTGCGATCTCCTTACCGGCATATTCGCGGTCGATCACCGAAAGGATCAGGGCAGCCAGTTCCTCCGTCTCATCACGGGGGATCAGGACATCTCCGTTGACCTTGAAACGGTAGCCGTAGAACCAGCGGTAGCCCAGCACATAGGCCAGGGGCTCTTCCTGCAGGATCCTCTGCATACCGCTCTCAAAACGCTCCAGGAACTCTTTCGAGACTTCCCGGTCAATGTCGCGGTAGAGGTCGATCCCTCTTTCCTGACACAGTTCAAAGAGGAAGAGACGCAGGGTAGCTGCCGGGATATCTTTCTCTTCCAGTTCCTTATGGTAGGAATGCAGGAGATCGTTATACGTTTTCATTCAGCAGTTTCTCTTTTTCGTCGTTCTTCAGCAGCGCATCCACGATATCGTCGAGCCTGCCGTCGATGATACGGTCGAGCTGGTTGATGGAAAGACCGATACGGTGATCGGTGACCCGGTTCTGCGGATAGTTGTAGGTACGGATCTTTTCGGAACGTTCACCGGTGCCGATCTTGGAGCGGCGCAGAGCGCCTTCCTTCTCTTCCTTCTCCCGTTTCATCTCTTCATAGACGCGGGCTCGGACGATCGAAAGCGCCGTCTCGCGGTTGGCGATCTGGCTGCGGCCGTCCTGACAGTTGACGGTGATGCCGGTCGGGACGTGAACGACCCGGACCGCGGAATCGGTCTTGTTGATGTGCTGACCGCCGGCGCCGGAAGCCCGGTGGGTCTCGATCAGCAGGTCGGAATCCGGGATCTCGAAATCATCTTCCTCGATGACCGGCAGGACATATACGGTAGCGATCGAGGTCTGGATGCGGCCCTGCGCTTCCGTCTTAGGAACGCGCTGAACGCGGTGTCCGCCGCTTTCGAACTTGAAGTGCCGGTAAGCACCGTTGCCTTTTACCCGGAAAGAGATCAGGGCGAAACCGCCGGCTTCGGACGGAGATTCTTCCATCACTTCGCAGCGGTAGCCCAGGGATTCGGCATAGTAGGCATACATCCGGTAAAGGTCGCCGGCGAAGATATTGGCTTCATCGCCTCCGACCGCGCCGCGGATCTCGACCATGCAGTCGTTGTCATCTTCGGGATCCTTCGGCAGCAGCAGTTCCTGGATCTTGTCATCCAGAACTGCCAGTTTCTCTTCGGCTTCGCTCTTTTCCAGAGCAGCCATCTCCCGGATCTCGGGATCTTCATCCTTCAGCATCACTTCCGCTTCTTCGACGGCGGTGGTGAGTTCCTTATAGGTCTGATAGGCTTCATAGGCCCCTTTCAGGGAAGCCTGTTCCTTGGAGAGCTTGGTAAAACGGCGGGGGTCGCTGACGACCTCCTCCTTCATCATTTCGTCAGAGATCTCGTTGTAACGCTTTTCGATCTCCTGCAGTTTGGTGATACGGGCATCCATGAACTTTACTCCTCTGGGGCATATTTCCCCGGTACTTCGTGACAGTGCCGGCAGCGCGCTTCATAGGATTCGGAAGCGCCTACCAGAATGATGGGTTCCTGATAACGGGCCGGAAGGCCGTTGACCAGACGCTGGGTACGGGTGGCCGGGGCTCCGCACTTCGTGCAGACTGCCGTAAGCTTCGTAACGAATTCCGCCTGGGTGATCAGCGTCGGCATCGGACCGAAGGGCTCGCCCCGGAAATCCATATCGAGGCCGGCGACCACGACCCGCTTGCCCTGATCGGCCAGCTGTTCGCAGACAGCGCAGATCCCTTCATCGAAGAACTGCACTTCATCGATCGCCACGACCTGCGTGCTCTCTTTGACATGCGGCAGGATCTCCGCCGAGGAAGCGACTGCATAGCTCTCTACGGAAGAACCGGCATGGGATACGACTTTGGTGGCGGAATAGCGGTCATCGATCTTCGGTTTGAAGACGACGACTTCCTTGCGGGCAAATTCAAAGACCTTGATGCGGCGGATCAGTTCTTCGGTCTTGCCGGCAAACATGCAGCCGGTGATGGCTTCCAGCCAGCCATCCCGGTAGGTACGGTACATTTCCATAGTACTTAAAAAAATAAGAGCGCTAGGCCCTTATTTCTTATCCAGTCCGTATTTCTTATTGAACTTTTCGATTCGACCCTGAGCCGCAGCGAATCTCTGCCTGCCGGTGTAGAACGGATGGCAGTTCGAGCAAGTATCGACGCGGATATCTCCGGCCGTGGAACCTGTCTCGAATGTCGAACCGCAGCTGGTGCAGGTTACCGTGACTTTCTTGTATGCAGGATGAATACCTTTTTTCATTTGAAATTTCTCCTTCCGCCTTAAGTATCTTGTCAACCTAAAGTAAGGTCAAACGCTTTAATATACTAGCATAAACCCTTTTTCAAGGCAAGGGTTTTCAGTCGATATCTGCACCTAAACCGCGCAGTTTTTCACGGATCGAATCATAGCCCCGGAAAATGTGATAGGCATCGCTGATCACGGTCTCCCCTTTGGCCATCAGTGCCGCTACGACGAGCGAAGCGCCGCCGCGCAGATCGGTCGCCCGGACCTTCTCGCCGAAGAGCGGAGTCGGCCCGTTGATGGTGCTGGAACCGTTGTAGACTTCGATGGCCGCACCCATCCGGTTGAGCTGATCACAGTGCTTGAAGCGTTCCGGATAGATCGTATCCCGGATGTGGGAGACACCGACGGCCTTGGTCATCAGCGCCGTCAGCGGCTGCTGCAGATCGGTCGCCAGACCCGGGAAAGTCAGCGTCTTGGCATCGACTGCCTTCAATTCGTCGCTCTTGTAGATATCGACGCAGTCGACACCGACTTCCATCTTCACGCCCATCTCTTCCAGCTTCATCAGCAGTGCTTCCAGATGCTTGGGGATGACGTTGGTGACCTTGATATGTCCGGCGCAGGCAGCGCCGATGATGATGTAGGTACCGGCTTCGATACGGTCCGGAATGATCTCGTGGTGGCAGCCGCCCAGGCGTTCCACCCCGTCGATGGTGATGACGCTGGTACCGGCGCCGCGGATCTGTGCGCCCATCTTGTTCAGCATGGTCGAGAGGTCGATGATCTCCGGTTCCTTGGCGGCATTCTCGATGATCGTGCGCCCTTTCGCAAAGACGGCGGCCATCATGATGTTGATGGTGGCACCGACGGAAGCGAAATCCAGATAGATGTCCGTTCCCTTCAGTTCCGGCGCTTCCAGCGTATAGAAACCTTCTTCATAGGTGATCTCGGCACCTAAGGCCCGGAAACCTTTCAGATGCAGGTTGATGGGACGGGGGCCCAGATCGCAGCCTCCCGGCATCTTCATCTTGACTTTCTTATAACGGCCTAAGAGCGCTCCCATAAAGTAATAGGAAGCACGCAGTCTGCCGACCGCATCGCTCTCCAGGACGGTGTTCTGTATATCACGGGGATCCACGATCAGGGAATCTCCGTCACGGGTCAGATGGATATTCAGCTCGCCCAGCAGCTCCCGCAGGGCAATGATGTCACTGATGCGCGGAACATCATAGAGCGTAACGATATCGCTGGCCAGGACCGTCGCCGGGATCAGGGCGACCGCTGCATTCTTGGAGGAAGAGATCCGGACCTCGCCGTTCAGTTCCCGCCGGCCGCGAATGATGATGCTGTCTTCGCTCATAGTTCTTCTCCTTCGTCTCAGACTGAGACGTCAATCTATTATAGCAGATCTTCCTGCTGCTTCACATAGGGAATAAAGCCGGGCGCTGAATCCAGCAGAGCCTTATTGCCGCGCAGGATATCCCGGGCTTCCTGCCGCTGCAGATCGTCACCGATCTCTTCCCTTCCCAGCAGGAGCGAGATCAGCTGCGGATCGCTCTTCTTCAGAGAGGACAGGATCTTCTGCAGGGTGGTATAGCGTCCCTTCTTATAGGCCAGCACGGCTGTCGGCAAAAGGGCCCGGGCGTCTTCCGCCGGATAGGCGCTGACCAGTCCGGCAAAAGCTTCCTCGTCTTCCCGCAGAGCGTAGAGGCTCAGCAGGCGCTGATGGACCTTCTTCTTATCGGCCGGATCGAGCAGGAGCAGCTTCTGCAGGGCTTCTTCCGCCCGCCGGTAAGCGCCGCGCTGCTGATAGACAGCCGAGAGTTCCTGCAGGACCTTGCCCAGGGCTGCCGGATCATTCTCTTTTCCGGCTTTGATCCGCTCTTCCCGTTTCTTTCTTTCTTCCGTGAGCAGCCTTTCCTGTTCCGGCTGCGAAGCCGTACGGCTCAGGATGATCAGAGCTTCCGCACAGTCTTCATCGATCCGCAGAGCCTGAGCAGCCAGGGCCCGCACCGTCTGCGGGCTGCTGTCCTTATCGATATGCGACAGGCACAGCAGAGCTTCCGTCCGCTTATCCATGGTCTTTCTCCAGCAGGACGACGCAGTCGGCTTCCACGCCCAGTCCTTCTCCGACGAAGCCGAGACCTTCGCCGCGGGTCGCCTTCACATTGACCTGTTCCACGCTGCAGTGCAGCACTTCTGCCAGGGTCTCACGCATCTTATCGATATGAGGAGCCATCTTCGGCTTTTCGATCATGATCAGGGCATCGACATTGCCGATCGCAAAACCCCTCTCTTCCATCATCCGGACCGTCTCCTTCAGCATCTCCAGGGAACAGATCCCTTCGTACTTCGGATCAGTGTCCGGAAAGTGCGTGCCGATATCCTTTAAGCCCAATGCTCCCAGGATCGCCTCGATGACCGCATGCGTCAGGGCATCCGCATCCGAGTGACCCAGAAGACCCTTTTCATAAGGGATCTCTACGCCTCCCAGGATCAGTTTCCGCTCCGGGGCAAAACGATGGATATCTCTGGAATGTCCGATACGGATCAAAATGTTACCTCCCGAATATCCGTTACGATCTTCTTTGTTTCTTTGGCCAGGACATCGATCGCCTGATGTCCCTTCGCGACCAGGACATAGTCCGCTCCGCAGGCCTCTGCCGTGTCCTTGTCATGCAGGGTATCCCCGATGAAGAGGACCTCTCTGGGATCCTGTCCCTGCAGGAAAGAGCGGGCGACCGAGGTCTTGCTGGAGGCATAGATGTCCCGGATCCCGACGACAGATTCAAAGTAAGAGCCGATCGAAAGTTCATCACACTGGCTGTCCAGTGTCTCCTGACGGGTCGCGGAAAGCAGGACCGTGCGCCAGCCCTGCTGTCGGCAGTAGTCGACAGTCTCCAGCGCTCCGCTCTGGATCAGGGCCTTCTCCCGGTTCTGATGATAGAGCTCGTACCATTCCCGTCCGATCTTCTCAAAGTTCAGACGGTCAAAATCGAAACCGATCTTTGCGTAGTAATCTTTGACCGGAAAGGTGAATGCATGCAGGTATTCCTCCCGGGAGACTTCTCCCCGGTCCAGATATCTGTCGACCATCGCATTCAGACATTCCCGGCACAGTTCGACATCATCCAGGATCGTTCCGTTAAAATCAAAGATCACTGTTCTCATACTTTATCTATTTTAGCAGAAAAAGGGCCTCCCTTGGGGAGGTCCTTACTCTTCTTCTTCGTTTGCGCTCTCGTTCTCGTCTTCTTCTTCGTCGTAGCGGCTCTCTTCTTCTTCATCTTCGATGTCGAGCTCTTCGAGATTGATGTAGCTTTCCGCAAAGGTGTGGTTGCTGCGCAGATCCCAGAGATTGCCCTTCAGATTGATGAAACGTCCGTCCAGCAGCAGATCAGCATAGAACTGGGAGATATCCCCGCCCTTTCCTTCGTTGCGGGCGATGACAGACTTCCACAATTCGCCGAACGCAACAGCAGTCTTGCCTTCCGAGAGGACTTCGTAAGCGATGTCGGTGAGTGCTCGTTTGTTTGACATGTTTTCTCCTATAGTTCGATCAAGATGTTGCGGGTCTCCGCGACCCTGTATGTCAGCAGTATCCTGTGTGGACTGTAATCATATGACAGGAATTCCATATCTTCAAGAGTGAAAGAACCTTCCGGGCTGTCGATCTTCGCATAAACGTTCGATGATCGCAGGGAGAGTTCACTGCGGAAACCTTCGGTTTCCCGCAGGATCTCCAGACCGTCTTCATGGATCGAGATCCGGGTAAGGGCTCCACTGCCATTTTCCCGATACGAGAATCTTCCGTCAAGCAATTCGCTCTCACCTTCGTAAAGAAGCGTCTGAATTCCGGAAACTTCGCTCAGTACACGCAGGTCTACTTTCATTCACCATGTTATTCTACAAAGAAATAATAACTTGTCAATACAGAAGATCCCATTTGACACAATTCTGTAGGAAAAACTGGAAAACGCTTCCATTTTTCTCAGAGTCTTACACTTCAACCTATCTGTAACACACAAAAACAGTCGGAATGCTTGACAGACCTATGTAATAATCTGTAACATACTATTGTCCTAAATCGTTTATACTTTCAATTTTGTGTTATTATTTGTAACATTGGAGGAAACATGAAACACTTTGATCTGACGAAGTTCACAGCCGTCCTGCAGCAGTCCCGCAAAGAAAAGAAGATGACCCAGGTCCAGCTGGCTGAAGTCAGCGGCATCAACCGGGCTGTCCTGAGCCGGATGGAACGCAGTGCCGTCTCCCCTTCCCTGGAACAGCTGGATGCGCTCTGCGCTGCGCTCGATCTCGATGTCACTTCCTTCTATACGGAAGAAAGCGCGAAGAAGGTCAGCGTCGATAAACACTACCATATCGCCATCGCCGGTACCGGCTACGTCGGTCTCTCGATCGCCGTCCTGCTCTCCCAGCATCATACGGTCACTGCCGTGGATATCCTGAAAGAGAAAGTCGATCTGATCAATCAGCGCATCTCGCCGATCCAGGATGACTACATCGAGAAATATCTGAAGGAGAAAGAACTGGATCTGACTGCTACCCTGGACGGCGCAGTTGCCTATAAGGATGCTGACTTCGTCGTCATCGCTGCTCCGACCAACTATGACAGCAAGAAGAACTTCTTCGATACTTCCGCCGTCGAAGCCGTCATCGAACTGGTCATGAGCGTCAACGACCACTGCCCGATGATCATCAAGTCCACCATCCCGGTCGGCTATACTGCTTCCGTCCGGGAGAAATACCATACCGACCGCATCCTCTTCTCTCCGGAATTCCTGCGTGAATCCAAGGCTCTCTACGACAACCTTTATCCCAGCCGCATCATCGTCTCCTGCGATGAAAAGAGCGAGGAACAGGCCCATACCTTCGCTGCTCTGCTGCAGGAAGGCGCCGAGAAGACGGACATCCCGACCCTCTTCATGGGACCGACCGAAGCGGAAGCCGTCAAGCTCTTCGCCAACACCTATCTGGCGCTGCGCGTCAGCTACTTCAACGAACTGGATACCTATGCCGAGACCAAGGGCCTGAATACCCAGCAGATCATCAACGGGGTCTGCCTCGATCCGCGCATCGGCACCCACTACAACAACCCCTCCTTCGGCTACGGCGGTTACTGCCTGCCGAAAGACACCAAGCAGCTGCTGGCCAACTTCGAGAACGTTCCGGAGAACCTGATCCAGGCCATCGTCGAAAGCAACCGTACCCGCAAGGACTTTATCGCCGATCGGGTACTGGAGATCGCCGGCGCTTATGAGGCCAACGACAGCTTCGATGCCTCCAAGGAAAAGGAGACCGTCATCGGTGTCTACCGTCTGACGATGAAGTCGAACTCCGACAACTTCCGTCAGTCCTCCATCCAGGGCATCATGAAGCGTATCAAAGCCAAGGGCGCCAGGGTCATCATCTACGAACCCACTCTGGAGAACGGGTCCACCTTCTTCGGCAGTGAAGTCGTCAACGACATGAAGAAGTTCAAGAAGCAGAGCCAGTGCATCATCGCCAACCGCTACGACAATGTCCTCGATGATGTACAGGACAAGGTCTACACCCGCGACCTCTTCCGCAGAGACTAAAAAAGCCTTCGGGCTTTTTTGTTTTGGTATATAATGACGGCAGGAGGACTTTCCCATGATCCGTTTTGCGGCAGATACCGATATCCCGGAACTTCATAAACTGCTCTCCCAGGTCAACCTGGTCCACCATATCGGCCGTCCCGATCTCTTCAACATCGGCACCAAATATACCAACGAAGAACTCTCGGAGATCCTGAAAGACAAGGACCGTCCGATCCTCGTCTATACCGATCCGGAAGACAAGGTACTGGGCTACGCCTTCTGCATCGTTCAGCAGATCCTCAACGACAACATCCGCACCGATGTGAAGACGCTCTATATCGATGATCTCTGCGTTGATAAAGAGATCCGCTCTCACGGCATCGGCAAGGCGCTCTATGAAGCTGTCTGCGCCTATGCGAAGGAGAACGGTTTCTACAACGTGACCCTGAATGTCTGGTACTGCAATCAGGATGCCCTGCGTTTCTATCAGAAACTGGGACTGGATATTCAGAAGATCGGGATGGAAAAGATACTGTAAATAATTTCATGAAAGTTTCTTACATTTATTGACATTTAATTTCAAAAAACCTATCATAATTTCGTATGGAAACGTTTTCCGGGAATACGGAAGCGAAGTAGTACTAGTATAGGGGGATTCTATGACCGGAAAAGTAAAGTGGTTCAATGCTGATAAAGGCTACGGATTCATTACCGGCGATGATGGCAAGGAAGTATTCGTACATTTCTCCGCGATCAACCAGGAAGGCTACAAGTCTCTGGATGACGGACAGGCTGTTGAATACGACGTCAACGAAGGCGCTAAAGGCCCGCAGGCCGTCAACGTGACCAAGCTCTGAAAGTAAGAACGTAAACGTGAAAAGGACAGCTGCTGTCCTTTTTCTTTTCCCGGAAAGGCTTCTGAATCGTGCTATACTGTTGCCATGCGATTAGTGAACATAGATGATCAGACGCTGGACAGTTTTGTTGCAGCGAGTGATAAAAGCCATTTTATGCAGACATCCGCCTGGGGGAAGGTCGCTGCTTCCCGGGGACAGAAAGTCCATCAGCTGGGGCTCTATGACGGCGAGACCTTAAAAGCCACTGCCCTGCTGCTGGAGAAGAAGATCCTCTATTACAGCAGCTTCTACTGCCCCCGCGGTTTTATTCTCGATTATTCTGAACGGGAAGTCCTGAAAGAGATGATCCGCGAAGTAAAGAACTACGTAAAGAAACACCGCGGACTCTATTTCCGGATCGATCCCGATCTGATCTGGCACAAGCTGGATGAGAAAGCAGAGCCGGTAGAGAGCTTCCCGGAGAACGAAGAGATCATCTCCTTCCTGCAGGAGCAGGGAGCGGTCTGGAAAGGAAAGACCATCCGTTTCCAGGAGATGAGCAATCCCCGTTTCACCTTCCGGGTCCCTCTGCAGAATGACCTCCTGGCTCAGTGCCACCCCACGACCCGCAACATCATCAACAAGCACAACCCTTACGGCATCCATGTCTACAAGGGAGATGCGAACGATATCGACAAGTTCTACGGGGTCATGAGCGAGACGGCCCGCAACAAGTCCATCTATCTGGAGCCCCGTTCCTTCTTTGCGGATTTCTATACGATCCTGGCAAAGGAAGACAAGGCTGATATCTGGGTCGCAGAGATCGATATCCCGCAGTTAAAGGCTTACTACGCCAATAAAGAAGAAACGCTGCAGGCAGAACTGACCATTGCCGAAAGCCCGGAAGCAACGAAGAAACAGCGCAGCAAGCGCAACGATCTCCTCGATCAGTTAAAGAAGATCGAAAAGGAAAAGAAAGAACTGGAAGACATCCACGAGGACAAAGTGGTACTTTCTTCCGTGATCAATGCCCGTTTTCAGGACAAGGTCTGGATCGTCCACGGCGGCAACAGTGACCGTCTGCGTTCCCTGCAGGGCAACTACGAACTGTACTACCGGGTCCTGGAAGACGCTAAAGCGAACGGTCTCTCCTGGGGCGATCTCTTCGGTACCGAAGGCAAGGTCGACAAGAACAGCGACGTCTACGGGATCTTCCTCTTCAAGTTCCGTTTCGGCGGAGACTTTGACGAATTCATCGGCGAATTCGACTTCGAGACCCGTCCGCTGACTTCTCACCTCATCAACAGACTGCTGCACTGGCGCCGGAGACTGCTCATCAGGCGTTCGGTAAAGGAGAATCAGAAATGAAGATCGTCACCCTCAGCAAGGAACGTTTCGATGCCTACAGTGCCGCTCACCCCTGCACCTCTTTTCAGCAGACTTCCGGCTGGGGAAAGCTGAAGAGCCTGGTCGGCTGGCGGGAGCTCTATCTCGGCTATGAGGATGAACAGGGCCAGCTGCAGGCAGCCGGTCTCTTTCTGGGCAGACGCATGCCCCTCTTCAACAAGTATCTCTACTACTGCCCGCACGGCTATCTGATCGATCTGGAAAACAAAGAACTGCTGGCTTCCTTCCAGAAAGATCTTTCCGCTGCTCTGATCAGGGAGAAAGGCTTCGAACTGATCATTGATCCCTACTTCCCCTATCAGCAGCGGGATATCGACGGAAAGGTCGTCGAAGGCGGCTATAACCATCAGTCTGTCGTCGATCAGCTCTGTGCGCTGGGTTTCGTCCATTCCGGTTTCAATACCCATTTCGAGAACCTGCAGCCCCGTTTCCTCTTCCGTCTGGATATGCAGGGGAAGACCTATTCGGAACTGCAGAAAGACTTCCGCTATGAAGCCCGCCGAAGGATCGGCAAGAAGGATTTCCTGGCCATCACCGTCCGTGAGATGAGTGAGGAAGAGATCCCTGAATACAAGCGTCTGATGGCTTTGACGGCGGAAAGAAGAGGCTTCATCGACCGTCCCCTTTCCTACTACAAAGAGATGTACGAATGCCTGCATCCGCAGGGCATCCTGCACTACTATGCCGCCGAGATCGATCTGCAGAAAGCGGAAGCCAATGTCCTGAATGACATCGATGCCATTCAGAAGCGCATCGCGAAACTGGCGCAGAAGAATCCGGAATCGGTCAAGACCCAGAACCGCATCCATGAAGAAGAGATCGTCCTGCACAAGGATGAGGAACTGCTGGAAAGGATCCGCAACGTCAAGAGCGATAACGGCAAGGCTGTGCTTTCCGATGTGTGCCTGCTGACCTACGGTCAGGAAGCGATCATGCTGCTGGCAGGGAATGACGAGGAGTATCTGCAGGACTTCAACACTTCCAACATTATCGTCGGGGAACTGATCCGTATCTCTCTGGAGCAGGGTTACCGCTACTACAACTTCTACGGCATCTCCGGGGATTTCGATCCCAATAACGAACACTACGGTCTCTATTCCTACAAGAAACAGTACGGCGGAGAAGTGGTGGAACTGATCGGTCAGTTCGAACTGACACTGGATCCTTTCATCAAGGTCATCTACGAAATGGGCCTCAAAGTCTACAAATTCCTGAAAAAAGTCAGACATTAGTCCCTCCCCTACTGGACGGCAGAAGAAAAATACGGTAGAATAATTCTGCTGCGCCGATTTAGCTCATCCGGTAGAGCAACGCACTCGTAACGCGTAGGTGGCTGGTTCGAGTCCGGCAATCGGCACCAGATACAAATGACATCTCCCTGCGGAGATGTTTTTTTATTGCAGGATCCTGCTTTTCCCGTTACCATGAGCACAGGGGTAACGATATGCCCGAAGAAAAAGAACTGAACGTCAGTGCCCAGGCAAAGGCCGTCAATAACGAAAAGACAAAGAAACAGGACGCAGATGCTGCCGCCATCAAGGAAAGGCAGGCTAAAGCGGCTGCCGAAGCCAAGGCTGCTCAGCAGCAGGCGGAAGCAGAAAAGAAGAAGCGCGAAGAAGAAAAGAAAGCCGAAGCGGCCCGTAAGGAGGCCGAAGAAAAAGAAGCAGCCGAGAAGCGGAAGAAAGCTGCGGCAGCCGTCGGATCGGTCGCAGCCGGAGCCGTTGCCCTCGGAAAAGCCACCAAGGGAAGCTTCCGTTTCCTGAAGGGCATCCTGGTCGGTCTGCTGATCGGTTTCCTGGCCGGTTCCTATCTGACCGGCAGCGGTCTGATCAACCTTGGCGAGAAAGTCGAGAGCGTCAAGGAAGACGTCGACGAGATGCTGGATGAAGGATTCCTCGGCTACACCGCCGCTGACTTCCAGAATGCGGTCTTAGGCGCTGCATCCGAACATCAGGAACTGATCGTCATGGAACAGCCCCTGGAGATCACCACCACTCTGACCAAAGCCGGACTGGCCAACCTGCAGATCTTCTCCAAGACCAAGACCATCACCTACTACGGTACCGGGGTCTACACCGTCGATCTGAAGGATATGGATCCTGCTCACATCAAGGTCGACAACGAAAACAAGTTCGTCACCATCTCGATCCCCCATACTGTCCTGCAGTACATCAATTCCGACCTCGACAAGACAGAGTTCGAAGATACCGAAAAAGGCCTGCTGGCCTTCGGCGATCTCTCGCTCACAACGGAACAGCAGAACGAACTGGCCCTCTCCGTAGAGAACTCCATGCGCGAAGAACTGACCCAGCCGGAACGTTTCGCCCAGGCGGACGAGTTCGCCCTCTTAAAGACCTGGGAGATCTTCCAGCCGCTGATCAGCGCCGTCTCTCCGCAGTACAGGGTCATCATGGATTTTATCGACTGAAAACAAAAAGCAGGATCTCCTGCTTTTTGTCTACCTTAATCGATCCGGGCGATCTCGATCAGCAGCTTGACGACCGTACGCATCTGACCGATCGCGGCGTATTCATACTTGCCGTGGCAGTTCCTTCCGCCGGTGCCGAGATTCGGACAGGGCAGTCCCATGACCGTCAGCGAAGCGCCGTCGGTGCCGCCGCGGGCGGCACTGGACTTCGGTTCCAGGCCCAGCTTCTGCATCTTCTCGCGGACTTTGTCCAGGATCTGAGGATGCTGCTCGATCTTCTCACGCATGTTGCGGTAGGTATCCTTGATGACCAGCTCGATCGTGCCTTCGCCGTATTTCCGGTTCAGGAACTCCGCTGCATTGCGGAAGTCCGCCTTCTGCTTCTCCAGCAGATCGCTGTCATGGTTGCGGATGATGTAGTGCATATGGCTCGTCTCACAGCCGCCGTCCATCTCATTGAGATGGTTGAAGCCTTCCCTGCCCTCGGTATACATCGGATTGGCGAAGGTCGGCAGCAGGGACTGGAATTCCATCGCTACCAAGAGCGAGTTCAGCATCTTCCCCTTCGCACTGCCGGGATGCACGGAGAGACCGTTGACCGTGACATCAGCCGAAGCTGCATTGAAGCATTCGTAGCAGAGCTCATCGGCATCCCCGCCGTCTACGGTATAGGCATAATCCGCACCGAATTGTTCCAGATCGAAGTTCTCGACCCCGCGTCCGACTTCCTCATCCGGAGTAAAGGCGACCGAGATCTGTCCGTGCGGGATCTCCGGATGCTGCTGCAGATACTGCAGCATGTCCATGATCTCGGCAACACCGGCCTTGTCGTCAGCACCCAGCAGGGTCGTACCGTCAGTCACGATCAGATCATCCCCGATATCCTTCTTCAGGCTGGGGAACTGTTCGGGATCCAGTACGATATTCAGTTCCTTGTTGAGGAGGATCACTCCGCCCTTGTAGTTACGCACCAGTTTCGGTTTGACATCCTTGCCGCTGAAAGCGGGAGAAGTATCCATGTGGGAGACGAAACCGATCTTATCGGCCTCCGCATCCGTATTGGCCGGAAGCTTACCGTAAACAACGCAGGTATCCGATAACACCACATCGCTGAGACCCAGCTCTTCCAGCTCTTTGACCAGTACTCTGGCCAGATCAAACTGCTTCATCGTGCTCGGAGCCGTTTCCGAGTACTCGTCCGATTTCGTATCGATCCGGACGTAATTCACAAATCTTTCCAACAGATCCATCATTCCATCCTCCTGTCCTTCATCATAACAGGTTTTAAACCCTGCTGACTGAAACATTTCTGAAACAAAACTTCCCTTCTTTTGTCGGTATTCAGGAAGCATCAGAAACACTATGATGAGAGTAAGAGAGGTGCCGTTTTATGATGAAAACGATCCTGAAGATCCTGCTGACAGGCTGTCTCTTCCTGCTCAGCGCCTGTTCCCTGAACTCCTGCACCGGATCCTCTTCCGGAGAAGTGATCACGGTCTCACCTCCGCAGACGGAGACGCCTTCCGTCACGGAAACGCCGCCGGCGCCGAGCGAAACACCGGCCGTTACTTCCACACCGGCAACGCCCAGCGCGTCGCCGGAAACGACACCGGCGCCGGGGATCCACACTGCCCCGGAACCTTCGGCGAGCACAGAGCCGGCTGCGGCAGAGATCGCATATGTCAGTACGGAAACGAGGTTCGTCGATCCCTATAAGCCGAAGATCGTTTTCAACAGCGACGGGACCTTTGAGATGACCGAAAACTATCTGTCCGGTATGTGCAGCTATAAAGGCACTTTCAGCTACGAGGACGGCCTTCTTTCGCTCTATGTCAAGGAATCCGATCTCAACGACGGACTGACTCTGATCACCCTGGCGGAGATCGATGAAGATTCTTTCCTGCTGCAGACGAATGTCCGCGGATCGATGAGAGACGATGTCTTCGTCTGCGAAGGCGGGAAAGTCCCCTCTGCCGTCTACCGCAGTCATGCCGACCGCTTCGAAGAACTTACGACTCCGGCTCTGATCACCTATGAGGATGGAAGTTTCGTACTGCTCGAAAGCATGTCCTTAAAGATGGCGCAGTACAACGTCGTCGGAAAGTACTGGGGCAGCTTTAGCGAGAGCGGCAGGGATATGAAATTTACGGTGGAAGGCTATGACCTCCGAGGCGGGGTCGGCGAAGACATCAAGGAATTCCATTTCATGAAACAGGTCGGCGGCTCGATCGTCCTGCAGAGAAACCTCTATCTCTCGGAAGAAGCCGACCACTTCCTGAGCAGAGATCTCCCCTACCTGACCCGCGTCTACCGCAGCAATTCCGACTACTTCTCCACGGTAGATCAGCAGTTCAAACCCAGTCTGACCATCCATACCGACGGTACCTTCACTCTGGTCGAGAACTTCCTGGCGGCGATGGGTGAATATACCGGTACCTATATCGAAGATGACAGCGGACTGACCCTGTATGTCAGAAACTGTTCGGTATCCGGTTTTGCCGGAACGGATGTCAAGAAGATCGTCTTCTCCTACATCCATATGGGCAGCATCGAACTGGAGACAGATCTCTGCGGCTCCCGGGCCGGAGATCCCTTCTATACCGAGTCTGACGGATTCTGAGAAAGTAAAAAAAGAGGCGGTCGATCCGCCTCTTTCTGGCTGCTGCGATTTATTTCCGGGTGACTTCTTCCCCGTAGATGGTCTTCCAGTCGTTTTTCATGGAGACGGCGACCCAGCCGTTCTCCTCACAGAGAGCTGCCATTTTGGCGGCTTTTTCTTCATTGCCGTTCTCTCTTACTGTATCATCACAGCACAGCATGAAGGCCAACGCGGGGTAACGGTCATTGGAGACGGTATAGTTCGCCATGCTGGAGTCACCGGTCGAGTTGCCGAAGGAGAGCACCGGCCGGATGCCGATCTCCTGGGCGATCACGGCGACCTTGTTCATCTTGAGGTTCTTGATCAGGAATTCTCCGGCCATGATCAGTTCATCATCCGGGGTATAGAGATAGTTCAGACCGTCCGTATCTCCCTGCTTGCGGGTCGTGATCAGTTCATCGGAACCGATGATATTGTTGGGAGGGATATCCAGATAGGAGATGCCCTCCACGATCCCGCGGACGATCAGGCGGTCCGTACCGCTGACGATATAGACGGTGAAACCATGATTCTGCAGATAATCGACGACCTCCACCATTGGCAGATAGAAGGCGTCTCCGCGCTTGATGTTGTTGTAGCCGGGAGCGTCCTGCTGTGCAAAGTCATGCACATAAGCCGAGAACTCCTTCAGGGTCATCCCGGCAAAGGCAGAAGCGATGCCCTGTCCGTGAGCGACTTCGAGACCTTTCGGAGAAGAACCGGTCTCGATCTGTTCGTGGATCATGGCCGCGGTCTGCAGCTCGGTCTCACTGGGCTCATAGTCAGGATCCTCCTCTACCCGATGCAGGAACAGCTGATAGTCAAAGTAGACCGGGTCCGTTTCGCAGAAGAGCGTACCGTCCAGATCAAAGACGGCGATACGGTCCTCTTCCAGGATATAGGAGGGACTGTTTTCATCGACGGCCGCTTCAACAAACGCAGTCAGCTTCTGCTTGGCAGGCGCATCATCGTTCCAGAACGTCAGCCAGTCTTCCTTTACGGGCTCTGCAGCAGCCGTCTCCTCAGCCGGGGCTTCGCTCTCTTCCGGGAGCGCCGTTTCCTGCGGAGCATCCTTATAGCCGAAACCGGAGGCATAGAGACCGCTGACGATGACAAGTGCGATCAGTGAGATGATCGCGGTGATCTTCCATTTATTCATAAAACTACCTGTATTTACAAAAGAAAAGGATCACCGTCTCCGGTGATCCTGCTCATTCATAAGAGACTTATTTCAGAGTGTTCAGGTACTTGATCGTTCTTACCATCTGAGATGTGTAAGAGTTCTCGTTGTCGTACCAGGAAACGACTTCTACTTCGTAAGTCGTATCATCGATCTTGGAGACCATGGTCTGTGTAGCATCGAACAGGGAGCCGTGCGTCTCGCCGATGATGTCGCTGGAGACCAGCGGTTCTTCGGTGTAACCGTAGGATTCGTTGGCAACGCTCTTCATGTAGGCGTTGATGACGTCCTTGGTCAGTTCCTTTTCACTCTTAACGACCGCGAACAGCAGCGTAGAGGAACCGGTCGGGACCGGTACACGCTGAGCAGCGCCGATCAGCTTGCCATTCAGTTCCGGAATAACGAGACCGATCGCCTTGGCAGCGCCGGTGGAGTTCGGAACAATGTTCTGAGCAGCAGCGCGGGCTCTGCGCAGATCGCCCTTACGATGCGGGCCATCCAGCAGCATCTGGTCGCCGGTGTAAGCGTGGACCGTGCACATGATGCCGGTCTGGATCGGAGCCAGATCATTCAGGGCTTTTGCCATCGGAGCTAAGCAGTTGGTAGTGCAGGAAGCAGCGGAGATAACGTTGTCTTCCTTCTTCAGGGTCTCGTGGTTGACATTGTAGACGATGGTCGGCAGATCGTTTCCGGCCGGAGCGGAAATGACGACTTTCTTCGCGCCGGCAGTGATGTGTGCTTCTGCCTTCGCCTTGGAGGTGTAGAAACCGGTGCATTCCAGAACGACATCGACATCGAGTTCGCCCCAGGGCAGGTTCTTGGCATCGGGTTCTTTATAGATCGTGATCTCCTGTCCGTCGACGGTAATGGAGTTTTCACCAGCGGTGACTTCGTGACCGTACTTGCCCTGGCAGGTATCATACTTCAGCAAATGCGCGAGCATCTTCGGATCAGTTAAATCATTGATAGCGACGATCTCGTAGTTTTCATCATCGTGCATCTGACGGAAAGCCAGACGGCCGATACGACCGAAACCGTTGATCGCTACTCTTACTTTGGCCATAATTATTTCTCCTCCTTTATGACTGCATATAAATTATAATACCGGGCAATTTGTGCGTCAATGGACAAGCCGGCTTGTAAGGGCTATCAGAAGCAGAAAAAAGAAGAGGTCCCGGAATGCTCCGGAACCTCCTGGAAAACAGTTTTTCCTAACCCTTCAGACCGCCGCGGGCAACACCGTTGACGATGTATTTCCGGGCAAAGAGGAAGAGGATGATCATCGGCAGGACGGAGACCGTGGAGGCGGCTAACTGCAGCTTCGGATCGGATCCGCCTTCGGTCATGAAGGCGAAGAGTCCTAACGGGATCGTACGGTATTTATCGGAGTTGATGACCATCGATGTCCAGAGGAAGGAGTTCCAGCTGGAGATCGCATTCAGCAGCATGATCGTGACCAGACTTGGTTTCGCGATCGGGACCATGATGCGCCAGAGGTATTTCCAGTTGCTGGCACCGTCGATACGGGCGGAGTAGTACAGGCTGTCCGGGATCGTATCGAAAAAGTTCTTCAGGATGTAGGTGTAGAAGATCGAGGTCGTGAAGGGTACGATCAGTACCGGGATGGTATTGATGATGCCCATCTTGGTGACCGTCTGATAGTTGGTGATGACCATCATTTCAAAGGGCACCATCATGAAGGCCAAGAGGAAGGAGAAGATCAGTTCTCTTCCCGGGAAGCGCAGACGGGAGAAGGCAAAGGCACCGAGGATGGTGACGATGCCGGTCAGGGTAACGCTGCAGAGCGTGACCAGCAGAGAGTTCAGGAAGTAGGTCTGGAACGGTGCTTTCTGGAAAGCCCGGACGAAGTTGTCAAAGTTGAGCCAGTTGCTCGGGACCCAGACCGGGGGATAGGAGTTGTATTCCGCAGCGGTCTTTAAGGCGCCGGAGATCATCCAGTAGAACGGGAAGACCATCACGATCGCACCCAGAGCCAGGAAGAAATAAATGAAGAATTTCTTGATATTATCGCCTTTCATATCGTTTCCTCCTAGTAGTCAAACTTCTTCTGGACCCACTTCTGAAGCATCGTGAAGACAAAGATGATCAGGAAGAGGACGATCGAAGCCGCTGCTGCATTGCCCAAACGCAGTTTGGAATAGAAGGTCTCCTTGATGTAGTAGACCATGGTATAGAGGTTATTGGAAAGAGCACCGGCCTTGCCGCTCCAGAACGGGATGACCTCGTTGTAGACCTTGAAGGAAGAGATCATGTTGATGATCATCGTCAAGAAGATCGTCGGCAGCAAAAGCGGTACGGTGATGCGGCGGAAGATCATGCCGGAATCGGCACCGTCGACCTTGGCTGCGGTGTAGTACATCGGGTCGATGTTCTGCAGACCGGAGAGCAGCAGGATGATGGTGAACGGCAGCATGTTCCAGATGCCGAAGATGATGATGACGAAGATATTGTAGGGAGCCTGACCGCCGGTCGCACCCAGCCAGTCGATCGGACCGGCTCCGAAAACACCTAACAGCCAGTTGATGACACCGAACTGGGTGTTGAACATATAGCGCCAGGAAAGACCGACCGCGATCGAAGAGGTGACCATCGGCAGGAAGTAAGCGGTCTGGAAGAGCGCCATGGCCTTGATCTTCTGGTTCAGCAGGTTGGCGATGATGACCGCCAGTACCGTTGCGATCGGTACCACGCTGAATACGTAGATGAAGGTATTGCGGACCGCGTTCGCAAAGTTCTTGTCTCCCAGGACCTGGGTATAGTTCTTGAGACCGATGCCGGTAAAGCTGCCGGATAAGCGGTAGCCTTCCTTGAAGGACATCAGGACGACATTGATGATCGGATAGACCGTAAAGATCAGTAAGCCGATCACGAAAGGCAGAAGATAGATCACGGGTTCAAGACCGTTATTGAACTCTCCGCCCTCCCTTTTCTTTTTCTTTTTCGCTGTCATCAGATACGTTCTCCTGTCTCCTGATCGAAGAGGAAGACGCCCTTCTGACGCAGATTGAGGAAGACCTTCTCTCCGACATCATAGGTATAGTCACTGGAGAGATAGACCCGGATGACCTGATTGCCGATGTTCAGGAAAGCCAGTTCTTCCTTACCCATCGTATAACGCTGTTTGATGACGGCTTCGAAGTCATGGTCACCGGACTTGCTGATGGTGACGCTTTCGGCACGGATGCCCATGACGACCTTCTCCCCTTCCTTGGCATTGGGATTATCGATCTTGATCGAAGCACTGCCGTCTTCCAGCACGAAGCGTCCGTTCTGGATCGTACCGTAAAGGTTATTGATCGGCGGGTTGCCCAGGAAGTTCGCTACGAAGAGGTTATGCGGATCATCGTAGAGGGTCTGCGGTTTGTCTTCCTGCTGCAGATAGCCGTCCTTCATCAGGACGATCTTGTCGCAGATCGACATCGCTTCTTCCTGGTCATGGGTGACGAAGATGGTGGTAACGCCGGTCTCCTGCTGGATACGGCGGATCTCTTCGCGCATCTCCAGACGCAGACGGGCATCCAGGTTAGAGAGCGGCTCGTCCAGCAGCAGAAGACGCGGAGTCTTGATCAGAGCGCGGGCGATCGCCACACGCTGCTGCTGACCACCGGAAAGTTCCTTCGGTTTACGGTCCAGAAGCATATCGACATGGACCAGTTTGGCCATCTCTCTGGCTTTGGCTAAGCGTTCTTCCTTCGGGACCTTCTTGATCTCCAGCGGGAAAGCGATATTCTCGAGTACAGACATATGCGGGTAGAGAGCATAGTTCTGGAAGCAGATGCCGACACCGCGATCCTGCGGGGGCGTATTCGTGACATCATCGTCATCAAAGTAGATCTTGCCGCTGGTGACCGGAAGGATCCCCGACAGCATATTCAGGGTCGTGGATTTGCCGCAGCCGGAGGGACCCAGTAAAGCTACCAGTTTCCCATCGTCGAAGTTCATGCTGAAGTCGCTGACGGCAACCGCATCACCGAACTTCTTCGTCAAGTGCTCAATTCTAACTTGCATAATAAAAGTACCTCTCTGCCCATATTATATACGAAAAAAAGGCACTCCGCAGAGTGCCTTTCCTTGTTTGCTGAGTTCCTTACTCGTTAGCCAGTTCTTCCTGGATGTAAGCGACAGCTTCATCCAGAGCAGTCTGGACATCCTGTCCGCCGGCGACCGAGGACATCAGGGTCTGCAGAGCGGTACGGATGTAAGCCTGAGCGGTAACAGCCGGGAAAGCACCAGCATGTTCAGCGTTCAGGTAGCTGAAGGATTCGTTGCCGGCAACGAAGTTCTTGTAGGTCTCCGTTTCCATGGTGGCAGCGAAAGTAGCCGGGTAGTTGCAGGCGACACACCAGCCGGCATTGATCTCCGGCTGAGCGAAGTAATCGATGAACTTCGCAGCGCCGGCAGCACGTGCTTCATCATCATAGTTGAAGACGATCATGCCACGGTTCCAGGCCGGGACCCATTCCACAGCGCCGCCCTGCGGGAGAGCGCCCATACCGTATTCGGTCTCCAGATACGGAGCACCTGCTGCAGAACCGATGTAAGCAGCGATACGGCCGGAGTTGAAGTCTTCAGAGAAGTAGTTGCCGGACTTGGCGTTGGTGAAGAGACCCTTGGCGATCGCATCCTGGTACATCTGCATCTGAGCAGCGACTTCCGGAGTGTTGAAGAGGATCTCGTTGGTAGCAGCATTGAAGAGCTTGTTGCCGGTCTGCATGATCAGAGTCTGAGCACCGTCCGTCTCGGAGTCGAATGCGAAACCGAACATATCCGGGTACTTCGCCTTGACGGCTTCGCAGTTGGCGATCAGATCAGCCCAGGTAGCCGGAGCGGACAGTCCCAGTTCTTCGTAGAGAGCCTTGTTGTAGAAGAAGATCGGGCCGGAGGAAACGATCGGCAGGATGTGCATCTGACCGTCAGCGAAAGAAGTAGCTTCTTCCTTGGTGGATGCGGACATCAGAGCGACAGTCTCCGGAGCAAGATACTTGCTGAGGTCGACGACCTTGTTGTCTGCGACATACTTGGCAGCCTCGGAAGCATAGTGGATGATCATATCCGGACCATTGCCGGCCATGACAGCCTGGTAGACCTTATCGGTGAATCCGTCATACGGCTGGGATTCTGCAACGACTTCAACCTCATCCTGAGAAGCATTGAAATCAGCGATAGCCTTTTCCAGGTATTCCTGCTGAGCATCCGTGTAGGTGTGCCAGATCGTTACTGTCGTCTTTTCGGCCGGAGCGTCTCCGGACGGAACTGCACTGGAACCGCTGCCGGAGCAGGCTGCCAGAGACAGTACGACGAACAGAGCGAGAAGGGTTGTAATAATTTTCTTCATTCTATTCTCCTTCGTCCTTTTCAAAGGACATAAACATTATAATCAAAACCTATTTAAAAAGCGATAAAAACTACTTTTTCCTGCCATATACCGGCCCCAGATCGGCATAGCGGCGGGTGATCCAGCGGCAGATACCGTCGAGACCGGGGTAGATCAGACGTTCGGAAATATTGATGTAGTCCAGTTTGTCGCGGATCTCCAGCTTGACTTCCTTCGGCAGGATGATGCGGTAGAGGGACTTGTGCTCTTCGACATCGATCAGATCCTGCAGGGTATAGCGGGTATCGGAACAGACTGCGAACAGGGCGTACTGATTGGCCATCCGGTCGCTGCCGCTGGCCGGTTCATAGAAGAGGAAGTACGGCTTTTCCGAGAGAGCCTGCATCTCATGGTAATCCTTCATATGCCTGTCCAGCATATTGATGGTAAAGACTTCGGTCTCCTTTTCGATCAGTTCCTGCCGCAGCACTGCCGGCAGCTGCTTCTGCACTTCGTTCAGATCGAAACAGTAGATGACGCCGTCGCGGTCATAGCCTTCGTAGTCTTCCGTAGCGAAGTGAGCAGCCACCAGCGGGGAATAGGTCCAGTCCAGCAGTCTGGTCGGCAGACTGTAATGCTGGCCCATGGCCGCGATCTGCCAGAAGGAGCCGATATCCTTGACGTCGGCATAGCCGTATTTGCGGAAGGAGCGCATGATCGCTTCCTCCAGGTGCAGGTTGTGACTGCAGACCCGGTTCAGCTTGCTGATGAGCTTATAATCCTTGTCGACGACCCCACGGTAGACATAGTTGTTGCGGTAACGCATCGTCTTTTCGTCATAACAGTCCCGGAAGATCACATCCTGCAGTTCCTCGAAACTGTGGATCACGACTTCTCTCATAAAAACTCCTCCTTCATCATGACGTTCAAAGGGGCAAAGGCTTCTTTGACGTCATGCACATCTCTTTTCAGCAGTTCGCTCATCATCTCCGGATCATTGCAGCGCACCCGGAAAGGCGAAACAGTCTCGCTCTGCAGGCCTTTCAGCCAGCGTTCGGGATGTTCGCCGGCAGAGAGCGTAAAGCGGACCAGATAATACTTCTTCAGCAGTTCCGAAAGAACGAAACTGAGCCCGTCCAGATCGCGGTAGACGATCTCCCGGATCTTGACTTCCTCCCCTTCTTCCTCATACAGGGCATAGGCCTTATAGGGGACATAGAGGACTTTTCCGGGGTGGCTGTTCAGGATCTCTTCGCTGTCTTTCCTGTTGCGCGGGATAAAGCCGTTGAAACTGCCGCAGTAGCGGATATACTCCTTCAGCATCTCTTCCGGCGTAAGCTCTTCCCGGTAAGGACGCTCCTGCCGCAGTTCCAGATCCCCGCGGCGGACGCTGAAGTCCTTACGGGCATAGAGGTCTTCGAAGGCGATGCCTTCCGGGATCTCGCAGGTGCGCATATAGCTCAGCAGATCCTGATGGGAAAGGATCTCCAGAGCCGTCTCACAGAGCTCTTTATCCGGCTGCAGCGGCAGATAGAGGAAGGAGGCTGAGACCTTGTAAGGACGAAGCATCACCACCCTCTTCTCAACGGTCAGGAAGGAGACGATCTTCCCCTCCTCTTCCCGTACGAAAGAGAATTCATCCCTTCGCTCCGTGAAGAGCTTTGCGATCTCTTTCTTCTTTTCTTTTTCCTGTCCGGTCCAGAGCTCCTGCAGGAGCGTTCGTTCTTCTTTTTCGGCCCGGCGGATCATCCTTCTTCTCCTGCCGGATCCTCGAGATTCTCAGCCAGCGAGAGGATCTTGTCGAAACGGTGCTTCAGACCGGAACGGGAGATCCGTTCATGGTGCAGGCGGTCATATTCGGTACACAGTGCGGAAAGGCTCTCTTCCGGGAAGGCTTTGCGCAGTTCTGCGGCATCCTGCAGACGGCGGTCCAGATCGTGATAGCGGCCGTGGGCTTCCAGTTTGCGGATCGCCTTCAGCTGCTCAGCAGCCGTTTTCATGCTTTTCTGCATATTGGCGATGTCGCAGTTGTCCAGACGGATACGGCTGTTGACGAAGTCCCGCGAGATGCGGCTGTTCTCGAAGTCCATCAGCGATTCCTGAGCGCCGATGCAGCGTAAGAAGTCGGAGATGCTGTCGGCTTTCTTGATGTAGACGATATGCCGGCTGCGGCGCTGGGTGCTCTTCGCTTCGATGCCGAAACGTTTCAGCTGACGGATCACGAAGGCAGCCGAAGAGGCATCCTGCATGGCGATCTCCAGATGGTAGTTGGCTTTCCCCGGAGCGTTGCAGGAACCGTAGGCAATGAAAGCGCCGGCGATATAGGCCCGGGCGCAGCACTCCTTGCGGACGATCTCGTAGCGGGGATAAGGGGTCAGGCCCTTCTCGCCGTAGATCCCGAGATCTTCCAGGATCGGCAGGACCTGTTCACTGATGTTCAGGCGATAGATGTTGTTCTTGCGGAGATTGCTCTTCTGGTAGACGCTGAGGCTGGTCTCCACCGGATAGAGCCTTTCGGTCAGCAGCTTGATGCGTTTGGCGGTCGTCGGATTCTCGGTCTTGACCACCAGCTGCATGCCCTGCGACGAGAAGCTCAGGGAGGAGGTCAGCTGTAAGAGGGCCGATAATTCGGCCCGGCAGCAGCATTCTTTCAGTTCGTTATAAGAGATCTCGCGCTTGATATCAGCGGTGAAGGACATCTTCTCTCCTTAAGAGATCACGCAGGACGTTGGCGATCTTCTGCGGATCATGACGGACCAGTCCTTTGGAGAAGTCCAGCAGATCGAAGCTCAGGACCGGCTGCCTCACTTCCTTGCGGATAACGACTTCCGTGGAATGCTCGGCCGCATATCTCTTTAAGATCTCCGGCGGGATCTCATCCCTGTGTTTGACGACCAGGTCGACCGGTGCGCCGTGAGCCTCCAGGGCGTCGATATGATCGCGCAGATCGAAATCGAAGGTCTCGTTGTTCTGGGTCATGCAGTTGGCGAAATAGATCTTGGTGGCCTTGCTCTGAGCCAGAGCGTTGCGGATCCCGGGGATGATGATGTTGGGCAGGATCGAAGTGTACAGGGAACCGATCCCGTAGATGATCAGATCAGCTTCCTCCACGGCTTTGACTGCCGGAGCGTATGCTTCTACTTCATGGTCATAGAAGACCTTTTCGATATGGTGGTTGAAACTGGGGATGTTGGCTTCGCCCTTGACGATCGTTCCGCCGGACATCCGGGCATAGAGACTGATCACTTCCAGCGAGGAAGGGATGACCTTCCCTTTGACGCCCAACTCTTCCGAAAGCAGTTCGATGCCTTTGTCGAAAGAGCCGTACATCTGGGTCAGCGCAGTCAGGATCAGATTGCCCAGACTGTGGCCTTCGACATCCAGTTCTTCTTCTCCGGCAAAACGGTAGTTCAGCAGGGATGACATCAGACTGTCCTCGCTGCGCAGGGCATAGAGGACGTTGCGGATATCGCCCATGGCCGGGATCTCATAGAGGGTGCGCAGACGGCCGGTGGAACCGCCGTCATCAGCGACCGTAACGACCGCAGAAAGAGCTACATCTTCGACTGATTTGATACCGCTGAGGATGGTGGACTGTCCGTGTCCTCCTCCGAATACAACAATGTTCTTCATACATTCATCTCCCGGTGACGGCAGAAGCAGAGGATCCGCTCCTTGTAATGTTCATAAAGGTAATTGGCCACGGAGACCGAACGGTGCTGACCGCCGGTACAGCCGATGCAGACCGTGATATGACGCTTGTCTTCCTGTTCATAGAGGGCAAAGCACTGATCGAGATAGGCGATCATCTTCCCGACCACATCCTTCGTCTTCTCCTTGGACATGACATAATCATAGACTTCCGGATCATTGCCGGTCAGAGAACGCAGTTCCGGAATGTAGAAAGGATTGTCCAGGACCCTGACGTCGAAGACGAAATCCGCGTCCTGGGGGATCCCGTTCTTGAAGCCGAAGGACACGAAAGAGACCGAGAAGTTCTCGTGCCGGTCATAGTGCAGGATCTCATCCAGCATCTCCTTATGCTGCTTCATATTGAGATGGGTCGTATCGATCAGATGCGGCGTATCCCCTTCGTAATCAGCCAGAAGCTTCTTCTCCAGGGAGATCGCTTCTTCCAGAGTCTCGGCCTTGTTGGAGATAAGCAAAGGATGCACCCTTCGCGTGAACTTGTAGCGCTTGATGATCTCTTCCTTATCGGCATCCATCAGGATCAGGATCGTTTCGATCCCGGTATTGCTGAGGAGCGAACGGTAGCGTTCGTATTCCGTGATCGGGATGGTCAGGGCTACATGCTGATACTTGTAGGAAGTATCGTCCCGGATCAGATCGATCAGATTGCTCAGCAGTTCACTGGGATAGCGGTCGATGCAGCAGTAACCCATATCCTCCAGGATATTGGTCGCTGTCGTTTTGCCGGCACCGGAGACACCGGTGATCAGAACCAGTTTTTTATCCATAATTATCACCTGCTTCATTATACCACAGTATTGGGTGTTCCATAGAAAGAAGACCCTTGCGGGTCTTCTATTTCGTGATCATTGTTCCGGTCTTTCCCTGCAGGGCTTCCCGGGCCTTGGCCAGGGAAGTGATCAGGGCTCTGCCGTGTTCACTGTTCTGTACGAAGGAGACGCAGGCTTCGATCTTCGGCAGCATGCTGCCGGGAGCGAACTGCCCTTCTTCGATATAACGCTTTGCCTCTTCGATGCTGAGCGTATCGAGGTCTTTCTGATCGGGCTTGCGGAAGTTGACCGATACCTTTTCTACTGCCGTCAGGATCACCAGCAGGTCCGCCTTGAGATCCAGCGCCAGCCGGGCGCTGGCCCGGTCCTTGTCGATCACGGCTGCAATGCCGTGGTAGCCGTTCTCATCCTCGGTGACCGGGATCCCTCCCCCGCCGACCGTGATGATGACAGCGTGGGTCTTCACCAGTTCTTCGATGACCGGCAGTTCCACGATCTTCAGAGGCATCGGAGACGGCACGACCCGGCGGTAGCCGCGGCCGGAGTCTTCGACCATACGGTAGCCTCTTTCCCGGGCCAGAGTCACGGCTTCTTCCTTGGTGTAGGCCATGCCGACCGGTTTGGTAGGACGTCGGAAGGCCGGATCAGCGGGATCGACGACGACCTGGGTGACGATGCTGGCACAGGGCACCGCCATCTTCCGCCGGCGCAGTTCATTCTGAATGGCCTGCTGCAGATGATAGCCGATATAGCCCTGCGTCATGGCATCACATTCCGGGAAAGGCATCGCCGGCGTACCGCCGCCGCGGTTGTGCGTGAATTCCATGGCCAGATTGATCTGACCGACCTGAGTGCCGTTGCCGTGTCCCAGGACGACGTCATGGCCTTCTTCCACCAGATCGACGATCGCACTGGCGGTATCCTGTACGATCTGCAGCTGTTCTTCCGGCGTCTTGCCCAGGGCATTGCCGCCCAGGGCGATGACCAGTCTGCTCATACTACTTCAGGGTCGCGTACATGACCGCCTTGATGGTATGCATCCGGTTCTCTGCTTCATCGAAGCAGCGGCTCTGTGTGCCGTAGATCACTTCATCGGTGACCTCCATGGCTTCCAGACCGAACTTCTCATAGATCTCTTCCCCGACGATCGTATTGCGGTCATGATAGGAAGGCAGACAGTGCAGGAAGATCGCATTCGGTTTGGCATAGGACATCACTTTCGCATTGACCTGATAGGGCTGCAGGAGTTCGATGCGTTTGGCCCAGATCTCATCCGGTTCGCCCATCGAGACCCAGATATCAGTGTAGAGGACATCGGCATCCTTTGCCGCCTCTTCGACGCTCTCGTTCAGTTCGATGACTGCACCGGTCTCTTTGGCGACTTCGCGGCATTTCGCGGCCAGATCGGCTGCCGGCATCTGTTCCTTCGGGGCACAGGCCACAAAATGCATGCCCAGCTTGGCCGATACGACCATCAGGGAGTTGGCAACATTGTTGCGGGCATCCCCGAAGAAGACCATCTTCTTGCCCCGGACATCGCCGAATTCTTCCTGAATGGTCAGCACATCCGCCAGCATCTGGGTCGGATGGAAATCATCGGTCAGACCGTTCCAGACCGGTACGCCGGAGTATTTCGCCAGATCTTCGACGACGCTCTGCTTGTAGCCGCGGTATTCGATACCGTCATAAAGACGTCCCAGGACATAGGCAGTATCCCGTAAGGATTCCTTCTTGCCCATCTGGGAAGAACCCGGATCGAGATAGGTCACGCCCATGCCGAGATCCCGGCCGGCGACTTCGAAGGAACAGCGGGTACGGGTGCTGGTCTTTTCGAACAGCAGGACGATATTCTTGCCTTCCAGGTACTTGTGCGGTTCTCCGTTGGCTTTCATGCGTTTGAATTCTGCCGACAGCTTCAGCAGGTAGTTGATCTCTGCCGGGGTGTAATCCAGCAGGGTCAGAAAACTTCTTCCTCTTACGTTGACTCCCATTTCTTTTCTCCTTTTTTTATTCTCTGATCAGCGGCATCGACATGCAGCGGGGACCGCCGCGGCCGCGGGATAATTCACAGCTGGGGATCTCCAGGACCTCCAGACCGTTCTTTCTTAACAGGTCATTGGTGACCGTATTGCGTTCGTAGACGATGATCTTACCCGGTGCGATGCAGAGGGTGTTGGAACCGTCGTTCCACTGTTCTCTGGCAGCAGCGATCGGGTCGCCGCCTCCGCAGGGGATCAGCTGTACTGAGCTCTCCCCGGTATAGCGGGCCAGGATATTCTCCAGCTTGTCATCGATCCGTTTGATATTCAGACCTTCCTCTCCGGAAGTGATGGCATAGACCTCAAGAGGCCCCAGGATCGCCGGATGGACCGTATATTTGTCGTGGTCGATCTGGGTAAAGACCGTATCCAGATGCATGAAGGCCCGGGTGGAAGGGATCTTGAAGGCCAGGATCGTCTCCACCTTGCAGTGTTCATCCGCAAACATGCGTCTGGCAGCAGCTTCGATGCCGTCGGCTGAGGTGCGCTGGGAGATGCCGATGGTGATGACCTTCTCGGTCAGGTTGATGACGTCGCCCCCTTCGATATTCGCAAAGAGCTCCCGGTCGTAGTATCTTCTTACCCTGCCGGCAAAGTCCGGATGGTAACGGTAGACATAGTCATAGTAGATCGTCTCCCTCCGGCGGGTCGCAAAGCGCATGCGGTTGATCAGCACTCCTTCGCCGACGCAGGCTGTCGGATCACGCTGGAAGTAGAAGTTCGGCATCGGTGCGATGCAGAGATCATCCTCCGCTGCGACCATATCCTGCAGGGAGAAGGTACGGGCTCCTTCGTCCATCTCTTTTAAGGCGATCCCTTCGATCGTCTTCTCGACCAGGTCTTTGCCCTGATAATGAGACAGCAGGTAGTCCCGGATCTTGCCCTGCCACCTTTCGGTACGGACACCTCCTTCGTGCATCCATTTGTCGAGGAACGGCTCCAGCAGTTCCGGATGCAGCTGCAGGACCTCGGTCATCAGATCTTCGATATAGACGACTTCAGCGCCGTTGTCCCGCAGTACTTTCGCAAAGGCATCGTGTTCTTCCTGAGCAACACGTAAGAACGGTATATCATCAAAAAGCAGTTCCTGCAGATTGTCCGGAGTCAGATTCAGGAGTTCTTTCCCGGGACGGTGCAGCATCACTTTCTTCAAAGGCTGGATGTCACTGGTGATATGTATTCCCTTCATACATTCCCTCCTTCCCCTATTATACGGAAAAGAGAAAAAGAAAAAACCGCATTTCGCGGTCTCACAGATGTCAGATGGTGACCCCCGAGGGATTCGAACCCTCGACCCACTGATTAAGAGTCAGTTGCTCTGCCAGCTGAGCTAGGGAGTCACGATGGTGACGAGTACGGGATTCGAACCCGTGAGTGTCGCCGTGAAAGGGCGATGTGTTAACCGTTTCACCAACTCGCCATGGCGCCTGAAACAGGACTCGAACCTGTGACCATTCGGTTAACAGCCGAGCGCTCTACCGACTGAGCTATTCAGGCGTTGCCTAGTTATACTAACATACTGCCCACCTGAAATCAAGAGAATTTCGAAAGGAAATTGAAAAGATTTTAAAGAAGTCAAAGGAGGGAAATCTTCCCTCCTTTGTATACTTACATCTTTTCCGGTGCTTCGACCCCTAAAAGGTATAACGCATTCTTCAGGGTGATGCCGGCTGCTTTGGCCAGAGCCAGTCTCTCTTCCTTCAGGGTCTCGTTCTCGGCATTGAGGACCTGGGAACGGGTATAGAAGGCATGGATGTACTGGGCCAGCTTCTGAACGTAGTTGCAGATCTTGTTGGGAGAACGGGAAGCGGCGGCATCCCCTACCACGTTCGGGAATTCGCTGATCTGACGCAGCAGATCGGATTCTGCTTCGCTGTTCAGGTTCTCATA
This sequence comes from Erysipelotrichaceae bacterium, assembly GCA_017512885.1. Lineage (GTDB taxonomy): Bacteria > Bacillota_I > Bacilli_A > Erysipelotrichales > Erysipelotrichaceae > RGIG5669. The sequence goes on along the minus strand of JAFWEP010000030.1, from coordinate 21,012 downwards.
GCTCTCGCAGCCTTTTACCTCTCCGGTCCTGCGCAGGATCGAACAGATCCGGGCATGCGCATACTGCGCATAGTAGACCGGGTTCTCGTTGGTACGCTTGCGGGCCAGACCGATATCGAAATCGAGATGGGTATCCAGCGCTCTGGCCAGGAAGAAGTAACGGGCGCTGTCGACGCCGATGTCGTCGCAGAGCTCACGGATGGTGATCGCATTGCCGGTACGCTTGGACATCTTGACTTCGACACCTTCGTCGACCAGACGGACCATCTGGATGATGTCTACCAGCAGGGATCCCTTCGGATAGCCGCAGGCTTCCATCGCCGCCTGCATCCGGGCGATATAGCCGTGATGGTCGGCGCCCCAGAGGTTCACCAGGGTCGTATAGCCGCGGTCATATTTATACATATGGTTGGCGATATCCGGTGTGAAATAGGTATAGGAGCCGTCCGTCTTGCGTAAGACCCGGTCCTTGTCATCCCCGTAGTTGGTGGTGCGCATCCAGAGCGCTCCCTCATTCTCATACGTGAGGTCCATATCGGCCAGACGCTGCAGGGTCTTCTCGATCATGCCGGTATCCCGGATCCACTGTTCGGAGATCCAGGAATCAAAGCCGCAGCGGAAATAGGCCAGGTCGGCCTTGATGCGTTCCAGTTCGATCTTCTTGCCTTCGGAGCGGAAGTACTGATAGGCTTCTTCCGGATCGACGGAGAGCCACTTGTCTCCGTCTCTTTCGGCGATCTGTTTCGCGATCTCGACGACATCCGGTCCGTAGTAGCCGTCTTCCGGCAGTTCTTCTTCCTGACCGAAGTACTGCTTATAACGGGCCAGTACCGAATGACCGAGGTTGTTGATCTGGGCGCCGGCATCGTTGATGTAGTATTCGCGCAGGCAGTCATAGCCGCTGGCCTTCAGCAGTCTGGTCAGCGCATCTCCCCAGACTGCACCCCGGGCATGACCCAGATGCAGCGGACCGGTCGGATTGGCGGAGACATACTCGACCAGGATCTTCTCGCCCTTGCCGGTGGTATTCTCACCGTAGTGTTCCTGCTGCTCCAGAACGGTGTTGATGACCGAAGCCAGAGAGGACTTGCGGATCCAGAAGTTGATAAAGCCGGGACCGGCGATATCGATCTTCTCGACTTCCGGAACTCTCTGTAAGACCCCTTCTTTGATCGTTTCCGCGATCTCGCGGGGATTCTTTCCGACTTCCTTCTTCAGACGCATCGCCAGGTTGGTCGCATAGTCTCCGTTGGTGTTGTCCTTGGGGATCTCGACCATGACGAGGCCTTCCCGTTCCGGAATGCCGAAACGGTCGGTGATCGTCTCGCTGAGAGCCTGGACCAGTTTTTCTTCGATCTTACTCATACACCTGTTCTCCTATAAATAAAAAATCGAATACCCGAGCACTAACACTCGAATACTCGGTGTGATCACACGATGGCGCGCCCAGCAGGACTTGAACCCACAACCTTCTGATCCGTAGTCAGACGCTCTATCCAGTTGAGCTATGGGCGCAGTGCATTATTAGACTAACAAAACCCTTCGACAAATGCAAGGTTTTTCGTATCCCGGAAGCGGAAAGGTTTTGCGTTTTTCGAAAGATGATGATAGTATGAGTTAGCACTTATTCTGTCTACGTAGCTCAGCCGGATAGAGCAACCGCCTTCTAAGCGGTAGGTCGGGGGTTCGAGTCCCTCCGTGGACGCCACTGTGAACACAAAGACTTCCCTGCGGAAGCCTTTTTTTCTTTTACGGTAACGAGATGCCTTTGACCGGGATATACTCCAGCCCCAGAGCCTCGACATAAGCCCGGACCTTCAGCTCCGAGACCTTCTTCCAGTTGCCTTCCGTGATATACCAGGCGAAGTCTTCCTCGTTGTTGAGGTAGCAGCCTTCATAGGTCACGACATGGATGCCGTACTGTTCCCAGGGGTAGCGGATATTCGCATACCAGCTGCGCACACCGGGATAGATCTGTCCCTCGCTGCGGTCCAGCCAGGCATTCGTGGAATAATCCTTCGCTGTCAGACGCCAGCGGGTCGTGATCAGGGGATAGATCTTCGGGAACTCTTCATAGAGGCGGAAGGCTTCCGGGATCTCTTCCCTGGTCACGGAAGGAGCGATCAGTATCTCCGGTCCCCGGCCGTAACCGGCCTGGTCGGAGTTGTGATGGTTGGAATAGGCATAGCGGGAGACGGTCCCGTACCAGCCCAGGGTATGGGAAACCTTCATCAGCCGTTCCCAGTCCTCTTCGCCCTGCAGTTCGACATATTCAGCATCTTCCCGATCGATCCAGACCTTCAGACCGTGTTCTTCATAGCGCTTCTTTTCATACTGCGAGACCATCAGGTTGATCTCCCGTTCGAAGGAACCGTCAACGGCGGTCGCTCCGCGGTCGTCTTCGCCGTGGCCGGCATCGATCACGATATCGTATTCATAGGCAAAGGGCTCCGCACTCACGCGGATCTCTTCGCCGTAGTTCCAGGAGATCAGTTTCTCCCCGATCTTCCTGCGCCCCAGCCGCTGCGCTTCCAGCACATAACAGAGCCGGGAAGCGAGCGACTCTTTCTCCGTCCGGATCTGCAGGACATACGTTCCCTCCGGAAGAGCGTTCAGATCCAGTGAAGCTTCGTAATAGGAGGGATCGGCCTGATCGAGAGAAGTCATCGCAAAGAGGACGTCCTCCTCCCCTTTCAGATATAACTGCGGCAGCTCTGCGGACTGCTGTCTTCCCTGCAGGATCCATCTCCCCTCTTCGATCCGCATATCGTAGATCCCGTCCTTCAGACCGTCCTTCAGCTCTTCCGGCAAAGGAAGCGCGGTATCTTCGCTGTTATAGACGACGAGCGGAAGGACCCGGCGGGAGAGGTTGCCGCTTTTGTCGGATGCGCTGACTTCCAGGAGATGCACTCCGGCATAATGATGATCATAGTCAGCGATGGTCACCGTATCGGAGACATCGCCGTCGATCGCATCTTCGGCTGTAAAAGCCGGGAACTTCACTTCTTCGTCCCAGTTCTGATAAAGCAGGACGATCTCTTCTTCCGAGGTGATCCGCGGTCCCCGCAGATCCTTTACGGAAACGGTCTTCACTTCCTGTCCGTGACGGAAGCCGAACTGCCAGGAATAGGTCAGAGGGTAATCTCCGAAGTGTTCTGTATCCACTTCGCCGCTGACGCTTAAAAGATCGGAGATATCGATACCTAAGAGTTTCAGGGAAGCTCCGCTCTCTTCGTAGGGCTCGTGGATCGCTGTCTCTTCTTCCTTTCCATAGGGAAAAGAAAGCTCGATGGGGGCCAGAAGGAGCACCCAGAGATCGAGCAGGATCACCGAGAATAAAAGAAGGACAGGCTTGCGCATGTCCCTATTATAATGATTTTTCTTTCTTCAGTCTCTGCGGCGCCCGAAGATCTGCAGGATCCGGATGAACAGGTTGATGAAGTCAAGATAGAGCTGGAAAGCTCCGAAGATGGTCAGCTTCTCATAGAGGTTGCGGTCTCCGTAGCCTTCGAGATACAGTGCCCGCAGACGCTGCATATCGTAAGCAGTGATCGCTAAGAACAGCAGCACTCCGACATAGGTCAACAACAGATCCAGTCCGCCGGAATGGATGAAGAAGAAATTAACGACGGTGATCAGGATGATCATGAAGAGTCCTAAGAAGAGATAGGTACTGTACTTGGTCAGATCGACGTGGGTGTTGTGACCGATCATCGCCATGCATCCGAAGAGCACGGCCGTCATGCCTACCGCAAAGAGGATGCTTCTGCCGTCATAGATCAGGGGCAGGACCGAGAAGGTCAGGCCCATGATGGCGGAATAGGCGATATAGCAGAACCAGGCTGTTCCCCTTTCCATCGCCATCAGGCGGAAAGAGAAGAACCAGGCGATGCCTAACTGCAGGATCAGGATGATATAGGGATGGAAATAATAGAAGAGCGCATTGCCGCTCTGCAGCATCAGGAAAGCTACACCGAATGAGATCAAAAGACCCAGAAGGACGATCAGAAAGACCCTCGTCAGATAACGGGGGAAGGTATTCTGTTCATCACGGACGATATGAGTAAAGGGTTCCATAATGCATACCTCCTTACGGCACCTATTATAACGTTTTTTCTGCAGGGTTGCGACTTTCGCTCAGGAGACGGCCATAGATCACTTCTGCCATCTTCAGTCCCACTGCCCCTACCGCAAACATGGCCGATCCCAGTCCCTCTTCGGCAGAGACGATCGGAGCGCTGTCCAAGAAGACCACTTCCAGTTTTTCCGGAGGAAGTCCTTCCCGGCGGCATTCACTGCGGTAGCGCCGGGCCAGAGGATCGTTGCGGGTCTTCGCCAGGCTGGTCACAGTGATCCCTTCGGAAGAGAGACGGCGGGCGCTGCCCAGTGCACAGAGCAAAGGGATGCCCCTTTCCCGGCATTTGCGGAAGAGCGCGATCTTGCCGCGCAGATCATCGATGCAGTCGGCAACATAGTCGACGCCCTCCGGGATCGTGAAATCCTCGTTCACGTTCTGCGGACAGGAGATCACCTTCACCGGCGATACGGACTCCAGCCGCTTCTTCAGCACTTCCGTCTTCAGCTGTCCGACATTGTCATAGGCAGTCATCAGCTGCCGGTTCAGATTGGTGATATCGACGGTGTCCCGGTCGACCAGGATCAGGGTCCCGATCCCGCTCCGCGCCAGCGCTTCCGCCGTAAAGGAGCCGACGCCGCCGACGCCGCAGACCATGACCGTCTTCTCTTTCATCTTCGTTAATGCCTCTTCTCCGATCAGGATGTGCATCCGGTTCAGTTCTTCAGCCATGTCTCCACCTCCTGCCGGATCTTTTCTCTTTCCTGCGGTTCGTGCCAGCTGACGTTCAGCTGGTGACGGAACCAGGTATACTGGCGTTTGACGAAGTGATGGGTGTGGCTCTTGATCAGCTGCAGACATTCTTCCTCGCTCTTTTCGCCGGAGAAGTATTCTTTGTATTCCTTGTAGCCGATGCCCTGCATGGACTGACAGGAGAAATCCACGCCCTGCTGCAGCAGGCCGGCGATCTCTTCCCTGAGACCGGCAGCGGCCATGGCCTCGACCCGGCGGTCGATACGGGCATAGAGCTCTTCCCGTTCCATCGTCAGACCGATGATCAGCGCATCATAAAGGGGTTCTCCCTTAGCCTTATCGTTGGCAGAGAAAGGCATGCCGCTCTTCTGACAGACATTATAGGCCCGTAAGAGGCGTTTGCGGTTGTTGGGGTGGATCTTCTCCAGAGCCCTGGGATCGAGCTCCTGCAGGCGCTGATAGAGTTCCTGGTTGCTGAGAGCGGGGCAGGGATCGTCCTCCCCCTCCTCTTCCTCGAAGACATAGTCATAGAGACAGGCCCGGATATAGAGCCCGGTCCCTCCGGCGATGATCGGCAGTCTGCCCCGGGCTGAGATCTCTGCGATCAGCCGGCGGCTCTGCAGCTGAAAATCCTTCACGCTGTAGCGCTGCTGCGGATCGAGGATATCGATCAGATGGTGCGGCACTTCGGCCTGTTCGGCTTCCGTTTCCTTGGCGGAACCGATATCCAGACCGCGGTAGACCTGGATGCTGTCGCCGCTGATGATCTCCCCGTTCAGTTCTTTGGCCAGATAACGGGCCAGATCGCTCTTGCCGGTCGCGGTCGGACCGGAGATGACCAGTACTTTCTGCATAGTCCTATTATAAAAGAAAAAGACCCGCAGGTCTTAATAACCACCGTAGGAGAAGATGTCTTCGTTGTCGAAGGCAGTTTCTTCCTTCTCTTCGTAGGTGACGTAGTGTTCGTTCTTTTCGCCGGTGACTTTCTCGACCTTGGCGATACTGCCGCGGAAGACTTCGGTGTTGTTGAAGTTGCCGGAGAGGATCAGTCCGTTCTCCCAGACGCCGAAGTAGTTGCCGGCCAGATCCTTGTCGATGACGAACTCGATGACACTGCCGTCTTCCCCGTGGTTGCAGCCGTCCAGTGTATCTTCATCGGCCTTCTCGTCGATCTTGACGACCGGCAGGACCGTACCGTTGTCCAATGTAAAGTAATAGCGGTCGCCGATCACCCCGTAGTAAGAACCTAAAGCCACACCGATAAAGCCGTCTTCATCGATCAGAAGGCCGGTAGGATCTACATACATATAACGGCGGATATACCAGTACTGGGTCGAACTGGGAGAAGTTACGGCCCGGTAATCCATATAGGTCTTTACGCTGCTGTAGGAACAGACGCCGACATCGACGCTCTCATATTCCTTCTGGTAATCTCCGAAGGAAGCCATATCGAGGTTTTCACCGTCATCCCCGAAACCGCCCAGTAACAGCAGGACAGCCAGGGCCAGCAGGATCGCTTTTACTTTCTTCATGCACCTTTCAGTATAAACGGCTGGAGGATCTTTGGCAAATCGGTCATAGATGTTTCACAGTGAAAAAAGGGGCGAAAAGGCTTTCCAAAGCCTTAAGAATGCAGAAAAATACCGTGAAACATGCCCAAAATTTGCATTCTGCGAAAAAAGCATTATAATGAACGTGTTCCTTGAAATTCTTTTTTTATAGGATCTGGAAAAGGAGAAGATATGAAATTATTCTTATGCTCCTTGGCCGTGATGCACCTGCTGTCTCCCACAGGGATCCAGTATTCACTGGAATATGCGGAAGCTCCTGCAGAAGACAGCAAAGCTCCGATCATCACCATTGCGGCGGATGAAACGGAGAAATCCTCGGAAGAGAACGAAAAAGAAGTGATCCCTACGATCACCGTAACGGTCGGCGAAGATTTCGACATCAAAGACCGTATCACTGTCACGGACAACAGCGATGACTACCGCCTGGTATGCTACGGCGAGTACGATTCGAAACACAGCGGTACCTATAAGATCAAACTGATCGCCATGGACAAGAGCGGCAATACTTCCAGCAAGGAAGTGCTGATCAATGTCGTGGAAGAACCGGAACCGGTCGTATACTACGGTGAGAACACCTATACGGCTGTCTATTCCGATCCGGGAAGCCTGGCTGCCAACGGTACCACTACTGCAAACGATGCTTATTCCATAGCTCTGAGCCTGGTCGGCATGGGCGGACAGTGTACCACTGTCGCCAACGCCTTCTTAGCGGCTTACTACGGAGATGCGACCTACTCCAACTGCTATGCAGTCTCGGCAGAGGAAGCACGCCCCGGCGACGTCATCTACTATGCGGACGGCGGTCTGGGCGTACAGCACTATGCGATCTATCTGGGCGGCGATTCCGCACTGCACGGCAACTGGCAGGGCAGCGCACAGATCAAGGGCGTATACGTCAACAATGCATCGGCACCGCAGTTCCTGCGTCCTAACGGACATTAACGAAAAGATCCCCGCATCACACATTGCGCGGGATCTTTTTTCTTATCCGGTTAAAGGAACGCAGCTATCACGGAAAGATGCCCTTCAGATACTGTTCGATGTAGGTGATATCCTTATCATTGATGACTGTGTCGCTCTTGGTATACGTGTCATTGTAATTGATCCAGAGAACATAGAAGCACCCTTCCCTGCTGAAATATGCCTTAAAAGACGGACAATAAGTCTCTCCCTTGCTATCGAATCCTCTGTACAGGATCACAGTCGAGGGTAAGAAAAGGAGTGTCTTTTCTGACTTCTCTAAAATATCGGAAGCCGGCTGATCTTCTCCGACGACAGCGGAGTCCACATCGTATACAGTGACCGTTGCATAGCCGAGACCGTTCTGCGCACCGCGGAAAAGATAGACTCCGGGAACCGGCTGACCATCGTACCTGTATCCCGAACCTTCTAACGTCGTATGGTGTTTTTGGTCAAACTCTTTGAAATCAAACGATCTTAAACCCCTTGGATATGCGATCTTATAGATCAAAAACATAACCGTTATCATCAGGACGATACTGACGATCTTTACTCTATTTTTCATTTCTGTCTCCGGTATGCTTAGAGCTCCTATGCGAACTGTGTCTTCACATAGAGCACTTTGCCCAGAGCTCTGACCGGCAGCTCGTTTATTTCTTCCTTGCTGAAGTAACGGTTGGGGACTTCGGGATTGCTGGCCTCCAGGATCAGCATATCCGGCTTGTAGATCACTTTCTTTACCGTGACTTCTTCCCCTACCAGAAAGACTCCGATATCGCCGCTCTGCAGCGCTTCGGTCTTCTGTACATAGACAGTACTGCCGTCCATGATCCCGGAGCCGATCATCGAGTTGCCCTGGACCTTCAGGAAGAAATCTCCCCGGCGGTAATCCTCATAATCGACTTCCTCTTCTCCCAGATAGTTCTGATCGGCAAAGAGGTCATAGCCGGCTTTGACGAAACCGACGACCGGTCTTTTAAAGAGCACGGCTTTCCCTTTCAGCAGGGCATCGACATCAAAACCCAGCCATTCCTGCAGCCTGCGGGTGGTATCTTCCTGTAAACGGGTCACTTCTCCCCTCAGCCAGCGGCCGACGGTGGTCTTGTTGACGCCTAAGCGGACAGCGATCTCTTCGTTGCTGAAGCCTTCTTTTTCCTTGATGTCCTGGATCAGTTCTTTCAGTTCCATAGTTATGCCCCTTTATGCCTCTTATTATAGAAAATATTTAGCCATTTGCCAATTCCTGTTGCATAATTCTGCTATTTATGCAACGATAAAGCCAGATGAACCGTGTGATCGTACATGCCGATCTGAATCACTGCTATGCCCAGATCGAAGAAATGATGGCTCCTTCCCTGAGGGAAGTGCCGATGGCTGTCGGAGGAAGAGAAGAATCCCGTCATGGGATCATTCTGGCCAAGAACGACCTGGCCAAGGCAGCCGGAGTCAAGACGGCCGAGACATTGCGCGATGCCCTGCGCAAGTGTCCGGAGCTCCTGATCATCCATCCTCACTATGAGGATTACGTTTACTATACCGAGATGGTCAAAGACATCTACCGGGAGTATACCGATCAGGTCGAAAGCTTCGGACTGGATGAAGCCTGGTTCGATCTCAGCAGGACCGTTTCTCTGTTCGGCGATCCGGTCGAAACAGCCCGCACCATCCAGGAGAGGGTCTTTCGGGAGACCGGATTGAGCGTCTCGATGGGCGTCTCCTTCAACAAGATCTTCGCCAAGCTGGGCAGTGATATGGACAAGAAGAGAGGCTTTACGGTCATCACTCCGGAAAGCTTCCGGGAACAGCTGAAGGATCTGCCGGTCGAAGATCTGCTCTATGTCGGCAGAGCGACTGCCTATAAGCTCAATGCCTGCGGGATCAGAACGATCGGCCAGCTGGCCGATGCCGATATCCGTTTTCTGAAGCGTCTGTTGGGCAAGAACGGAGAGATGATCTGGTACTTCGCCAACGGCTGGGAAGGCAGCGAGGTGAAGGATGTCTCCTGGCAGCGGGAAGTGAAATCGGTCGGCAACGGCGTGACGGCGATCCATGACCTGCACGACTTCACCGAACTGCAGCTGGTGCTGCGGGTGCTCTCTGATTCGGTAGCCGCCCGTCTGCGGCAGAAGAAGAAACGCTGTTCGCTGGTCACGCTCTATCTGCGGGACAAGGATCTGCGCTGTTTCTCCCATCAGCGCAAGTTCAGCCGTCCTACCGATCTCTCTGAGGAGATCCTCTCGCTGGCTCTCTTCCTGGCCCATGAATGCTGTCCGGCCGAAGAGGATGTCTTTCCTGTCCCCTACCGCAGTGTAACGATCACCGCCGGCTGCCTGTCCGAACATACCTATTGCGAATACGATCTTTTCGGTGAAGAGGCCGCACGGCAGAAGCAGCGTTCGCTGGAAGTCACCATCGAGAAGATCCGGGGCCGTTACGGTCCCTACTCCCTGCGTTACGGTTCTGCTCTGCAGGACGATGCCCTGACTTCCTTCGATCCCCTTGGGGAACATACCATTCATCCGGAAAGCTGGTTTTAGTGATGCTGTATAAGAGATATATCCCGGTCGTAGCGCTGATCGGCAAGGAAGGCGAACTGACGCCCCTCTCCATCGTCTGGGAGGATTACCAGGACCGTAAGGTCTATAAGGTCGATAAGGTCTTAAACAAAAGAAAAGCCTCTTCGCAGGTGGGAGGCTGCGGCATGCTGTATGAATGTATGATCCTGGGAAAAAGGAGAAAACTATTTTACGAAAAGAATCGTTGGTTCATCGAATGTCAGAAGCCTTACTGATTCCTGCATTTTTATCAAAAAGTTATTGACAGTCGACGGTGCTTCGGCTATTATAAATAAGCATTCGATGGAACCGTTCCTTGAAGACAAGCGGAATGGTTGATATGGGCCTGTAGCTCAGGTGGTTAGAGCGCACCCCTGATAAGGGTGAGGTCGTTGGTTCAAGTCCATTCAGGCCCACCATCGAATTGTTTATACATTTTGGGGTATTAGCTCAGCTGGGAGAGCACCTGCTTTGCAAGCAGGGGGTCAGCGGTTCGATTCCGCTATGCTCCACCAAATAGAAAGTGACTGCTGAAAAGCAGTTTTTTAAAACCTCCGGGATATCCCGGAGGTTCTTTCTTATGACAGGGAACTACTTCAGTTCCGGATGTCCGTGGTCGTAGACGAACTCCTTGCAGTGTTCATTCAGCGTCCTCACAGCAGACTTGAACAGCTTGACGTACTGCGTCCCGTCATGGAAGGGATCGGCCGTGATCGGCGTGAAATAGTACTTCCCGCTCATCCGGCTGTATGCCGGCAGTTTCTTCAGGAAGCGGTACGGGGCATCCCCGTCCCTCTTTTCCAGCTGTTCATAGACGGCCAGACTGGTCTCTGCATAGCTGTAGATCTTATGCATCAGATCATCCACCGCATTCAGCAGGGTCTGACAGTTTTCCGTCCGGATATCCGCGAAGACCTTGTTGAGGGCCGCCATGTTGTTGTGGCACTCTTCCATGACCTTCTTGCAGGGATCCTTGATGTTGGGCAGGATCGACAGCTGCATGGTGTACTTGTCCAGGATCTCCAGCAGGATATACATGTTGAGGTCCAGACTGAAGGTACCGTCGGAATTCGCCCGGAAGTCACGATATTTGAAACTTTCTACGGCGATCTGGTAGGAACGCAGTCTCCTGCTGCGGTAGCCCTGGATCAGTTCGCTGCGGGAGACGCCGCCGGCATTCTGGTTATAGTACTGCTCTGCACTGCTGGCATAGCCTCTCTCCATGCCTTCCCAGCTGGTATTGATCAGGGTGCAGATATCCTCGACATCCCGGTTGATCTGATCGTAGAACTCTTCGTCGTAGCCCTCATCGATGAGATTGAGCACCAGACGCTGGAACTTGAAACCGTCTTTGAGCGGCAGGAGCGTCATCGTCAGACAGAGCTGGTGCAGGATCGGAGCGATCTGCTTCAGATCTTTGTAGTACTTCAGACAGATATCGTAAGCCTTCTGATCCTGCATCGACAGACCGGCATAGAATTCCGGTTTTGATGTGCCGTTCAGGTATTTGTCAAAAGCTTCGGTATTGAACGAGATAAAGGAATTTGCCCAGCCTTCGAGACTGAGGTCACGCAGAGCCAGGTCGTTGTACATCTTTTCGGTATCTTCGTAGTCATTGTTGAAGATGACTTTCTCCAGATGAGCGGCTGTCTGGGTGACCCTGCTGCTCAGTCCGGAGATCTGTTTTTTAAGATCCCCTTCGTCGAGATATGCCCACGAAGCATCAGCCGAAACATCATCAAATTCGAGTGCTTGATTCGTCATACTCTGTTCCCTCCTCAGAAGCGGATCTCATAATCCCGGATATACCAGCGTCCGTTGCCGGTACGGATCAGATTTCGTCTTACCGGACTGCCGAGCTGCTTGCCGTTGGCATCGTAGGATACCGTCTGTACCGAAGCATACTCGGTCTTTTCGCCGTAACGTTTGGCAATGTCCTGCTGTTCTTCGGCTGACAGGAAGTAGGAATCCAGTCCGCCTTTATCATCATAGCCTTTGACGACCGTGATCTTCGTTGCCTCCAGCTGTACATCGGCATGGACATACTCGCCGTGGAAGCGTTCCTGATGCAGATCCCAGTAGTACAGCAAGAGATCCTGCTGGATCGGGTTCTGCTGCCTCTCCGGCTGGATGCAGGCCTTATAGAGCTCGTAGTTCTTCTCCTTGATGGCCTGCCGGAAGATCTCGACCAGTCTCTCCGGCGTCACATCCTCCGGTACGCTCTTCTCGGTATACCAGCTCTCCTTGATGGCGGCGACTTCCTCTTCGCCTTCGAAATAACCGCTGTTCTCTTTCTCGGCATCATAGAAACCGATCACGTGACCCGGGACATAGAGGGCGACCGGTTCTACGACCGGGGCATAGACCGCTCCCCCGACCTTGGCTTCGCCGGCTTCCGGGATCTCCATGGTGACTCCGGTGATCTCGCCTAATACCGTCCATTTGTCCACCTGCAGCATGGTGGTATCAACCTGCCGGCGGTAGCGTTTGACCGCTTCATAGGGACCTAACCACTTGCGGGTATCGATCTTTACGAAATACATGCCACTGGAACGTTTGCCGACATGGATGTATTCGCCGGTCACGCCCATGAACTGGTTCAGGGGATAGCGGACTTCGTCCAGCACGACATATTTCCCCAGATAGTTCTCCTGCGGCTCGCTGCGGATCTCCGGAGCCGGGAAGACCTTCTCCAGCATCTTTCCCTGATGTTCTTCCGCAAAACGGTTCCAGGCATCCAGGCTCTTCTGTGCATAGAGCTGCCGGATCTCTTCTTCGTTCTTCAGATACTGCAGCATCTCCTCCGTGATCTCCTTGAAGTTGCCGGCGGAACCTTTGACGCAGTTCCGGGCCCGTTCAAAAAGGTCTTTGACCCGCGGATCGTTTGGGGCAAACTCATTGAGGATCATGATCCGGGAGAGGGCATCTTCCCGGGAACGGAAGATCCCGGTAGCACCATTCGCCCTCTTCACTTCGTTCTCAAACTCTTTGAGATACATCTCCGCCTGCTGGATGCGCATCGTGAGATTGTTCTGATCAACGGTAAAAGTAGTATTATCGACCATACTGCATCCTTCCTTTCCGAAAGATATTCCACCCTCATTATATAAGGCGTCCTTCACCGCTGTCACCGTCAACTGTCGGTCGCCTCCCGGATAAAGAAAAAGATCTTTCGGAACTTCCGAAAGATCTTTCTTACTTCATCAGAGCCATCGTGTAGAGCGTACCGTATTCCCGATAGCCCAGGGCTGCATAGGTCAGTTTTCCCAAAGGTGAAGCCTGCAGGGAAGTGACGCTGTCTCCGGCTTCCCGGCAGCGGCTGAGCGCATGGCGCACCAGTGCGGAAGCGATGCCCTTGCGGCGCAGGTCTTCCCGGCAGGAGACTTCATGCAAGCCGGCATTGCCGTTGCGGCTGTAGAGCAGCAGGGTGCCGACGATCTCCCCGTCCAGGATATAGCCGTAGAGATAGTTATCTTTATCTTTCGCGAAGTCCCGGAAAGAAGGATCATCCGGCTTGCCGAAGCCTTTGCAGACAGCGGCCGCCCAGTCTTCGACATCCTTTTCACCGAAACGGCGGATGTGCGCATCCTCCCGGACATCGATGTCTTTCAGATCGGCACACATCAGCACCTGCTCCGAGATCTGCCGGTATCCCTTCTCTTCCAGCGCCCGGCGCAGTTCTTCGCTGTGTTCGCTGTCCGTAAAGGAGACCAGGGGACTTCCGTGTTCGGCCAGTTCCCGGCAGACCGCTGCCGGATCACTGTCATTTCTGACCAGTGAGCGGCTGTACCAGCAGAAAGGATACTGACTGGGATAGGTGATGGCGCTCTCCTCGTCTTTTACCTCTTTCCCCTGCAGTTCGCTCAAACGCAGGCAGAGATCGACAAGGCTCTGCACTGCACACTCTTTTTCGTTCATATCCTCTTCCTCCGTTCTTTATCATAAAGGGGCTTCTTTCAAAAGCCTACGGATGAAGTCCCAAAAGGAATGCCGGGAAACTCTGCTTCACTGTAAAACTGTCCAAGATGCATAAAATAACATTGTTTTATTTTTTATGGTATACTGCAGGACAGGAGGTAAAGATATGGAATTGACGATAGGACTGCTGATCCCCTTCTTAGGAACGGCTCTGGGATCAGGAATGGTCTATTTCTTAAAAGATCAGCTGAGCAGCCGGCTGGAAAAGCTTCTGAACGGTTTTGCCTCCGGGGTCATGGTCGCTGCTGCAGTCTGGTCGCTGATGATCCCTTCGATCGAAATGGCGGAATCACAGGGAACGATCGGCTGGCTGCCGGCAGCTGTCGGTTTTCTCTTAGGCATGGGCTTCCTGCTGGTACTGGACGAAGCCGTCCCGCATCTGCATTTCTTAAAGACGAACGAACCGGAAGGACCGCACAGCGAACTGAAGCGGACCACGATGATGGTCTTTGCGGTCACCCTGCACAATATCCCGGAAGGCATGGCGGTCGGCGTGACGTTCGCTGCGGCCTTGAGCGCCGGGGCGGGGATCTCGATGGCCGCCGCTTGGGCTCTGGCCCTGGGCATCGCCATTCAGAACTTTCCGGAAGGGGCGATCATCTCGATGCCTTTAAAGAGCGAAGGTCTCTCCAGACACAAGTCCTTTCTCTTAGGTGTCATCTCCGGTGCTGTCGAGCCTCTGGGCGCCGTACTGACGATCCTGCTGACCCGTCAGATCCTGCCGCTGATGCCCTATTTCCTGTCTTTTGCAGCCGGCGCCATGATCTATGTCGTCGTTGAAGAACTTATTCCCGAATCACAGGAAGGCGCTCACTCCAATATCGCCACCATCGGTGTTGCCTTCGGCTTCGTGCTGATGATGATCCTGGATGTCGCTCTGGGATAAAGAAAAACAGACCGGGTCTGTTTACTCTTTCTCATCATTGTCCGGATCGATCCAGCGGTAGAACTCTTCTTCCGGGATCAGTTTCAAGGCTGCCCCTTCTTCCTGAAGGACGGCAGCTTTTTTGATCTTGAGATCCCCGCTGTCACACTGTCCGTAGATCAGATAATCCACCGAGACATTCAATGTCCTTACCACGATCGCTCCGCAGTCGATGGCAGCCTGTTCGGCATCCTTGCGGCGAAAGCGGCTCAGCGTGCCGGTGAAGACCGTACGCTTTCCGTAGAGCGGATTCCTCCGGTCGAACTGATTCGTACGGGCCCGCGGACCTTTGTAGACATTGAGGGCATTGCTGCGGGAGCAGGCCAGCGCCAGTTTCTCCGGGTCGATCTCCGCGGCCTCCCGGTGCATGGCTTCCAGCACTTCATAGGTCGCCCGGGCATCGCTCAGAGAGCGATGCGCCTGATCGTTGCGGATGCCGTAGCGCTCGCAGAGATCGCTCAGTTTGTGATGAGCCATCTCCGGCAGCAGCACCCGGGACAGGGTCAGGGTATCGACATAATCGGCGCTGAGGTCGCGCTCGGTATAGCGACTGACGTTCTCATAGAGGAAGGACAGGTCAAAGGAAACGTTCTGACCGACGATCAGATCTTCTCCCAGCCAGTCCAGAAAGTCCGGCAGGACCGTCTCGATCCCCTCTTCCCCTTCCAACATCTCTTCCCGGATCCCGGTCAGCTCCTGGATATAGGGCGGCAGACCGTATTTATCCTTGACGAGTCGGGAGTATTCGGCGACCGGCTGTCCGTTACGGACACGCAGAGCACCGATCTCGATGATCTCGCTGCGTTCTGCCGAAAGACCGGTCGTCTCCAGATCCAGGACCGTATAATCCTCCGGGAAGAAGTAGCGTTCCTCTCCCTTGTACATCCAGAAACGGTCAGCCATTCTCTTTCTCCCGGATATAGGCCTGATAGAGCTCATTGCGGTGATAGCCGCTCTCTTCAGCTGCTTTCTGGGCTGCCTTGCGGGCGGGCAGACCGCCGGCAACTTCTTCCTTCATCCGCTGCAGAGCCTCTTCAAGGCTCATCGCTGCTGTCTCTTCCTTCTTCCCTTCGATCAGCAGTACGATCTCGCCCCGGTAGCCTTCCGGACGCTGCAGGCTGTGCAGCGTGCCCCGGCAGAACTCTTCGTGGAGCTTGCTGAGTTCACGGGCCACGACGGCTTTACGCTCGCCCAGTACTTCTTCGGCCAGACGCAGGGTGCGCAGGATGCGGTGCGGTGCTTCATAGAAGATCAGGGTATAGGGAAAAGCCGAAAGGCTCTTCAGTTCCCGGCGGGCTTCGCTGTCCTTCGAGGACAGGAAACCATAGAAGAGGAAGTGTGCCGTATCGAGACCGGCTCCGACCAGGGCATTGATGGCTGCATTGGGGCCGCTGACCGGCACGACCGTGATCCCGGCCGCGATCGCTTCCTGCACCATCCGGTAGCCCGGATCGGAGATCAGGGGATAGCCGGCATCGGAGATCAGTGCGACGTCTTTTCCTTCCTCCAGCAGCTTCAGGAGCCCTTTGGAGCTCTCCTCTTCGTTGAAATTGTGATAGCTGACAGTACGTGTATGAATGTCAAAACGGTCGAGCAGCGGACGGGAAGTACGTGTATCTTCACATCCGATGACCTCGACCTTCTGCAGGGTCTCTATCGCCCGGGGGCTGAACTCCGAAAGGTTCCCGATCGGGGTCGCTACCAGATAGAGCGTTCCTGCCATCTTAAGCCTCCGCTTTCTTTTCTTCTTTGGGCTGTTCGCCGGCACGCTTGAACTTGCCGTTCTTCTGCAGTTCTTCCAGCGTGATGAACAGGGCGCTGTCGCGGTTCTCCAGCTTGCAGTTGCCTTCCAGGACGTTCATGGAGGTCAGGTGGTACATCTCTCCGTTGTATTCGACCCGGCTGTTCAGCTTGGGCAGGCCCTTGCGCAGTTCCTTGTAGGCTTCATCCTCAAAGCGCAGACAGCATAAGAGGCTGCCGCAGTGACCGCTCAGCTTGGCGATGTTCAGCGCCAGCAGCTGGTTCTTGGCCATGTTGATGGAGACTCTTTCGAATTCGTTGATGAACTTGGAGCAGCAGAGCTCCCGGCCGCAGACACCGATCCCGCCGACCATCTTGGCCTTATCGCGGGCGCCGACCTGACGCAGATCGATCCGGCAGCGGAAATGCGCTGCCAGCACCTTCAGCAGTTCCCGGAAATCGACCCGGCTGTCTGCCAGATAGATCAGGGTGATCTTGGCGTGATCCAGGGTATAGTCGGCGGAGATGAAGTTCATGTTCAGACCTAATTTGTCTGCTTCCTCCTGCGCTTCCCGGCGGGCATCGCGGGCTTCGGCCAGATTGCGGCGGCTCGCTTCTTCATCTTCCTTCGTAGCCAGCCGGATGACCGGTTTGACTTCCTGGTCGGCAGAGAGACCGCTCTCCGGATTGGGACCGGAAACGACCTCGCCCAGTTCGAGACCGCGTTTCGTCTCGACGACGACTTTATCTTTGACTTTCAGGGTCAGTCCGCTGACCGAGAACGTATAGGATTTATTCATGCGGGGAAAGCGCACTGCAACATACTGTACATTCGTTTCTTCCATACTCTACTCCTTTCCCGTATTGATCAGTTCATAGGCGAGCGCATCAAAGAGGAAACGCCCGTCGGTATTGGTATAGCTCCTCTCCCGGATCCGGCGGTAGACCGCCAGCAGTTCCTCCGGTCTGTTCGCTCTGAGGAGCGCGAGCTTCTGCTGATAGGAACGTTCGGGAAGAGCCCCTCCGTTCAGGGCATCTTCCAGCATCTTCAGCATCATCTCCAGATAGATCATCTCCGACATCTTCAATTGCGAAACAGCCGGACGTTTCTCTTCCTCGTCCTCCTTCGTTTCCGCCTTCCGTTTGCCGGAAAGTGCCGGATAGTAATAAGTGCTCAGCCAGTAAGGCAGATGCTCCCGTTCGGAAAGATGTTCCAGGGTGACGTTCAGCAGATCTCTGGCGGAAAGATAAGCCGGATCATCCAGTTCCAGATGCTGGTAGAGCGGGAATACGGCGGAAAGCAGATAGGCTTCTTCCTCATCAAAACCGTCTTCCCGGTAATGAGCTTCGCTCTCTTCCCTTCCGTCACTGACGAAGGGGATCTTCTCACAGCGGGAGACGATCGTCGGCAGCAGGCTGTCGGCATCTTCGCAGAGCAGAATTCCGTACGTCGTGGAACCGGGCGTCTCCTCGATGAACTTCAGGATCTGATTGTAGACCTTCAGCGAGGCATTCTCGATCCCATCCAGGAGATAGACCTTGCGGCCGCTTCCCTCTTCCAGCGCCGTCAATGTGAGTTCAGAGAGCAGTTCTTCCACTTCTTCCGTACGCAGCGGAGCGGCATAGCCGTTCAGCTGATGCAGGTCGTAGTTGCTGCCGGACTTCAGACGTTCATAGAACTCTTCGTCTTCGTTCCAGCCTTTCTCTCCCTTTAAGATCGCTGCCGCAAACTGCAGGGCGGTCTCTTTTTTCAGCTGCGAACGTCTGCCGGTAAAGAGATAGCACTGGGCCAGACGGTCTCTGCGCAGAGCGTTGTCCAGCAGGCGGTAAGCGACCTTTTCCCGCTGACTAATGTTCATGCAGGGCCTCTTCGATCAGCTGCAGACAGTGCTCCGTAACTTCTTCCAGAGGCAAAGAGGCATCCACCACCCGGATCCGTTCCGGGAAACGCTTCAGGATCTCCTGATAGCCTTCCCGCACCCGATGATGGAAAGCGACGCTTTCCGCATCCAGACGGTCCTTCTTCGCTCTTCCCCGGGCGATCCGGGAAAGTCCCAGTTCTTCATCGATATCCAGATAGAGGGTCCTGTCCGGCATGGCCTCTCCGATCGCAAAGGCATTGATCGAGAGCACAGCTTCCATCCCCAGTTCCCTTCCGAAGCCCTGATAAGCCAGGGAGGAATCCAGGAAACGTTCACAGAGCACGATCTTGCCGGCTTCCAGAGCCGGGATCACCTTTTCGGTGAGGTGCTGGCGGCGGCTCGCGGCATACAAAAGAGCCTCGGTCCGGGCGTCCATCGCCGTATTGGCCGGATCCAGGATCACATCCCGGATCTGCTCCGCGATCGCTACGCCTCCCGGTTCCCGGGTATGCACGATATCATAGCCCTGCGCCAGCAGTCTTTCTTTTAAGAGGGAAGCGACGCTCGTCTTGCCGGATCCGTCCGGTCCCTCCAGGGTAATAAACAGTCCTTTTGCCATATCAGTTCAGATTCTTCGGTTTCAGTGTCTTTTCCAGGGCATCCAGCAGTTTCTCTTTGATGTCCTCGTATTCTTCCTCGCTCAGCAGGATATCGCCCTGCGGGATGATGCGGATCTCCTTGGGCGCCGCAAAACGCAGAGGTTCCCTCTGATAGGCTTCTTCATAAAGATCCATCAGCAGCTCATAGTATGCGATGGGGATCAAGGCATAACGGTCCTCTTTCCCCTCCGCCAGGATCAGGGCATCCTCTCCCTGCAGCTGCGGAAGCTCCTCTTCCAGAGCCGAAAAATCTCTCCAATCGATCCTTTTCATATCATGATTATACATCAGAACGCCGCAGATGCCAGAGCAGAGCGATCGTCTTGGCATCGACCAGCTCACCCTTTGTGACCATCTCCGCAAGCTCCTGCAGAGAGTATTTTTCCTCGCTGATCTCTTCGTCTGCATCAAAGTGGGTACCGACCCTTTCGCCCTTGATGCCGCTGTAGAGATAGATCTTCTCGCTGCTGTACCCGCAGGTCGGAACGATGTAGCCATAGCTTTTCAGATCCTTTACGGTGTATCCCAGTTCCTCTTCGCTCTCGCGGCAGACGGTGACAGCGGGATCTTCCCCTTCTTCGATCTTGCCGGCGCAGAACTCCAGCATCTCCGTACCCTGTGCATAGCGGTACTGCCGGACGCAGAAATACTTTCCGTCATCCGGATCCTGCAGGGCGATGCAGCAGCCGCCGCGGTGATGGACGACTTCCCGCAGTCCTTCGTTTCCTTCATCGGTCAGGATCTGATCGACGGTCAGGGTCACGACCTTTCCTTCGTATATCGTTTTTCCGTTTACTTTCTTTTCCATAGTTACCTTCCTGCCCTCCATTATACCTGTTGCTTCGTTTTCCAAAAAGCCCCTCCATGGTGTATAGTAGTAAACAACGGAGGAAGACTTATGGCTTCACATCACGAAGATCAGGAAATGCTGACCAGCGGCATCCATGTATACCAGAACAAGCGCGGACAGACCGTATACTGGAACCCGCTGAACAAGCAGACATACATCATCACCAAGGACATCGCCCGTACCTTCAGTTACTATTCCATGCGTCCCGTCTTGGGCTTCATCGTCGGATACTTTCTGATGGTGCTCCTGGAGAAGCCGCTGCTGGGGATCGCGGTCGGGGTGCTGGTCTGGCAGGTCATCGCATTCTTCTTTTATAAGAAGTTCCTGCCCGAACTGCCGATCGATGAACACTTCGTCAGACCGGAGAAACATTCCCTGCTGGACCGGCTGAGCGAGAATCTTGATACCAACCGGCTCTTTGAATCCGCACTGGTCGCCCTGCTGCTGGGAACGATCATCACCTTCAATGCCTGGGTGAACGGATACGAGACGCTCGTACTGGGCTTCAATGTCGTATTCAGCGTGATCTGCTACGGCTTTGCGGTCCTGTGTCTCATTGCCTGGTGGCGGAAAAGAAAAGAAGAAAAGAAATAAGGATGGTCGCTTGACCATCCTTTCTTATGCCTGTGCTTCCCACTCTTCCAGGAATGTCTGTTTGAAACCGCTGCAGCGGAAGGACCAGCTCTCTTCCCCGCAGTGCAGCAGCACCCGGTCATTGAGATACTCGATCCGCAGCTCATCGCGGTACAGGAAACGCTCCTTGTCTTCTTCCTTCAGAAGGATGCCTTCCGGCTGACAGATCGCCTTCAGACCTTTCTTCCACAGCGATTCTATTACCAATGCGAGGATGAGCAGCAGTAATGCCAATAGTTCCTGTCCTGCTCCCAGCAGGACGAAGAAGACCGGCAGGAGCGCCGTTGCCAGAACACCTTCTCCTTTTTCGTCTTGAATTGTCAAATCAATCGCAACTCTGTTGAATAATGGACTTCATAAGGTGTTCTGTAGCCGAGGCATTTGCGTGGCCTTTTATTGATCTTGTCGAATATCTCCTGGATCAGTTCATCACTCTTGTCATCAAGAGTCT
>JAFWEP010000029.1 GCA_017512885.1 Erysipelotrichaceae bacterium | reverse complement strand
GAAGTGGAAAAGATCTCACAGAGAAGGATGATATCCTTCTTTTTTCTTATTTCCTTCCTTCGATCATCAGAACCAAAATGAAAAATACCCCCATCTTTTCCTGTGAACAGGAGAAATAAGGGTATTTGTCAACAATCTGAGAGCTGTCTCATGACAGCTCTTTTTCTTTTCCCGGTGCAGCTGCCGGATCTGCTGTCATCGATCTAGGCCGGAAGGTCAGAACATTGAAAAAAAGGTCTCCTCCGAGACCTCCTTCTACAGCCACTTTTTATGTTTGAAGTACAGCAGGCTGAATACCGCTATCAGAAGACTGATGATAAAGACAGCCGGGTAAGCATATTCGGAATTGAGCTCGGGCATGTACTTGAAGTTCATGCCGTACCAGCCGGTGATCAGGGTCAGCGGACTGAAGATCGTGGTGACGACGGTAAGGATCGTCAGGATGTGATTCTGTTTGTCCGTCAGGTTGGCTTCATAGTCATCACGGATCTGGGTGGTGTAATCGACGAGGGCATTGGACATGTCGAAGAGACGGGCTGCCCTCTTGCTGAAGAGACTGAAATAACGGACATTTTCTTCTTTGAAGAACTCGTTCTCATTCTATTCCAGTTCCTGCGCAAGATCGATCAGATGGTCATAGTGTGTTCGTAATACGCGGAGATGGTCACGGATGATATTGACGTTTTCAGGTCGATCTCTTCCTTGCTGCTGATGGCTTTGTCTGTTTCAGTGAGCCTCTTTTCATAATCTTCCAGCAGACTGAGGTCAGAGGAGATGCACTCTTCCAGAAAGTCGTAGATGAATCTTTCGAGACCAGGCATGCGCCATTTTCTGGTCAGCATGATCCTGTTGATGATCTCTTCAACAGGATCCTTCTCGTCGATGAATACGATGCCTTTTTCATCGATCACGAAAGCGAATTTCCGATAAACGATGTCCCCGTTACGGACAGAGGGCAAGGCAAAGGAGCCGGTAATGGAGTCATAGTTGACTTCGGCCATGGTGGTATGAATATCCAGAGTTTCAAAGTCCATGTCGATGCCCAGATCAAAGACGCTGTATTCTTTCTGCCATTGTTCCGGAGTCAGGACGGCAACGTACTGCTCATGGCTCTCTCTTGTGGAAATGCTGGTGCATTCCTTTAATGTTTCTTCGATCAGATAATACATGCAGCTATCCTGCCATAACTGCCGCACTGTCTGTCAGCAAGATATCATGAGATCCATAATCCGGCATTCCGGATACCTAAGGGATCTCAGAGCATTAAAGGGAGTCTCTGGATGAGCAGCTTCTTGATTACGCTATAATGATATCGGAGGCAGGGTGAAACATGGATCTGTTCAGAAAAGAAGATAAAGTCAGGAAAGATATCCGTGAACTCAATCTGGTCCCCCTTTTACGGGCCGGTCAAACCGAGCTATAAACAGGATCTGACCGACAAAAGGATCATTGAGTTTGCTTACCGGCCGGATGATGAAAAGGTCGTTCTGCTGGGCAGTTCGGGCGGGTACTATCCCTATTGGATCTCAGAAACAGATATCCGTGACATAGAGACGAACACAGCCATCCTGGAAAGCATGCTTCATCAGGACTTTTCCTCCTTTACCGATATGAGCAGAGGAATATCCCGGAAACTGAAAGACTGTTACCGGCGCAGGATCATCGTATCGGGAAAGGATGTAAAGACGCCCTTCGATCACGGATATGCAAAAGAACAGCCGCAATACTGGAGCCGGTTCATCGCCGGAGACATCTGTTCCCACTACAGACGTATCAAGGAGCTTTGCCGGGAAAGAGAACTGGAGGGACGCTACCTCGGATTCTTAGAGACTTATCTGGAAAAACTCGAAACAGAAACCTCTTCCGATCCGGTAAAAGATTATGAAGGCAAGAAGATCCTGATGGATCTGATCCGCTCCGAAGATTATCTTCTGGTATCCGATAACCAGGAGATCAGAGATACCTATATCCGGATAAGGGACGTGATCGCTGAGCTGTATAACAGCTATATGAGCATCGTGAGATAAGAGAACGCAGATCACGGATCCTGCCGGGAGCATCGAAGCAGGCCTCAATACAAAGCAAAGAGAAATAGAAAGGAACGAATGACAGATGCTGAAGAATATACTTTGCGTGATCCTGAATATCGTCTATCTCATCGTTCTGAATATGGCGATCTATACAGACAGGACCGTTCTGCCGAGCGGAGAAGTCCGCGAATGGCACAGAAGTCCGCTCACCAGACTGCATATGGCCGATCAGTCTCTCCTGTTCTATCTGCAGGCAGCGCTGGCGGCCGTCAGTATCCTTACCGGTCTGTTGCTGTTGTTCGGAGTCCGCAGTGCTGTCATCAGGAAGATCCAGCTGATCGCCGCCGTAGGATCTACGGTCATGTTCGTCATTATCCTGATCGTGACTTCCAATGCTCATGTGAAGTATTCCTGACGCATGCTGATAGATCACATTCACGAGGTGAACACAGATGAAGATCGAATGGATAAATGGTTTTGAGATCGCAGCTGCCGCAGAAGGCGGCAGGATCCTGATATCCGCAAACAGAGAGGGCCTGCTGTCCCTGGCAAAACACCTGACTGTCCTTGCGGAAAGCGAACCGGGAGATCATATTCATTACGATGAATACAACTCTCTGAAGGAAAGCTCGGCAGAGATCGTTATTGAAAAAGTACTGTAAACAGGAATATCAGCCATCCCTGTCAGCAGTCTCCCCTTTTGGAATGTAAAAAGATCAGTCTCATCTCTGCGATCGTCAAGCAGTCCGTATCGTGATCACGGATATTCGTCACATGGATCTGCCGGATATCCTCTCCGGCGGCCATCAGATCGATCAGGCGCAGGAGATAGGCCGAGATATCGCTCTCCTGCTCTGCTTCCGCTTCGCGGACAGATCCATCGTTTAAGGTCATGAGATCCTCTTTTTGTGGCAAAGGTGCTTCCCTCCTTCAACAGAATTATTATAGTATATTTTCAATGACCAAACCTGTTTGCGAGAGAGGAACTATGGAGATCCTGCAGCTGCTAATCGATACACGCGCTTCTTTGACCCCGTTTGATTATGATCACTATCCGGACGCTTTCGAAGCTTTCCGCTCCCGTCTCTCCGCAGTCAAAGAGCTTCAGGAAGAAAGACTGACGGCCGAGGAGATCCCGAAACGCTTTGCCGCCTATTACGCAACGCATCCGCCCCGCCAGCAGAAGAAAGAGATCGACGCCGACCGGCAGGTCCTGGCCCTCTTCTTCACGCCGGCTGCCGGGATGAACGGAGGCTATGCCGCGGCCCTTGCGGAAGAGTTCTGCGAGCTCTGGGCCCGGCAGTATCCGAAATACCGCTACTACTCCAGCACCTACGAGAAGATCATGGCCGGTTTCGATGCGAACCTGCTGGGTCTGCCCTTACGGAAATCTTCCAGAAAGTAAAAATGCAGAGCCTTCCGGCTCTGCATTCGTTTTATCTGAGAAACTTACTTTTTGCGCTTGTTGGTATCCTGGAAGTCGGCATTGCTCAGCTGTTCGACCATACCGGAGAGGTTGTCCGGTTCTCCGTCTTCCATCTTGCCGCCGTTGACCACCAGATTGGTCAGGATGCCGGCGATCAGCGCCGTAGCCAGCGAAGTGACGGTCAGCAGGGCCGTACCGGTCGCCGGGTTCGTACCGAAGGAGAGAGTCAGACCGCCGATACCGACGACGAGGACCGCACTGACCACGAAGAGGTTCTTGTTGTTGCCGAGATCGACATGGTGGATCATCTGCAGACCGGAGACAGCGATGAAGCCGTACAGGGCTACGCAGGCGCCGCCCATGACACACTTCGGGATCGTATTGATGACCGCGACGAAGGGCGTGAAGAAGCTCAGCAGCATGCAGCCGATCGCTGCCGTAAAGATCGTGGAAGTCGAAGCGTTGCCGGTGATCGCGACACAGCCGATCGATTCGCCGTAGGTCGTGTTGGCCGCACCGCCGAAGAAGCCGCCGACGATCGATCCGAGACCGTCACCCATCAGGGTCTTGTCGAGACCGGGATCGGAGATCAGGTCCTTGTTGATGATGGAGCCGAGGTTCTTGTGGTCCGCGATATGCTGGGCCAGTTCGACGACCGCGATCGGAACGAAAGTCAGCGCGATATTGCCGAGCGCTGCGCCGTCGATCGGCAGGCAGTTGGCCGGCGTATGGTTCAGGGCCTGCAGGATCGTGAATTTCGGGAAGTCGACGATGGAAGTCAGACTGAAGGGAACGAAGGCATCGACGAAGGGCTGGAAGCTCATGATCTGTAAGCTTTCGATATTGGCCGCTCTGCCGATCAGGGTCAGCGCCAGCGAGATCAGATAACCTGCTCCGACACCGACGATGAAGGGGATCAGTTTGATGTTCTTGCTGCCCTTGACCGAGGCATAGACGATGGCCAAGAAGGTAATGAAGCCGATCAGGATCGTTAAGAGGCTGTAGTTCGCTCCGCCGTTGGCGGACATCCAGCCGGTCGCCGTTCCGGAAAGGGAGAGACCGATCAGGGTCACGATCGGACCGATGATGACCGTCGGCATCAGTTTGTTGACCCAGCTGCTGCCGATCGCCTTGATGATGAAGGCAATGACGACATAGACGAGACCGGCAAAGAGGATGCCCAGGATGACGCCCCAGTAGCCGTAGTTCATGCCGATGATCGCACTGTAGGCGCCTAAGAAGGTAAAGGAAGATCCTAAGAAGACCGGGCTCTTGCGCTGTGAGCAGAGCAGATAGACGATACTGCCGATGCCGGCGCCGAACAAGGCTGCAGCCGGATCGAAACTGAGCGTGGTACCGTCAGACATCGCATAGCTCGACATCAGCATCGGTACCAGGAGCGTCGCTGCCATGATAGCGATCATCTGCTGGAAAGCGAAGACGATGTTCTGTGAGAATGAGGGTTTGTCGTTCACATCGTAAGTAAGCTTCATGTTTTCCTCCTTTTGCCCGATAAACAAAAACCTTGTCAGAGACAAGGTAAGGGAAGTCGTTCTTGCAAAAAAGGATCTGACACTCTCATCTTACCAATATCTCTGTATTGGTCTTAAAGATTACCGTTCAACCTCTAAAATTTTATAAAATGCCTTCTCCTTTGTCAAGTAAGCTCCGCAGTTCCGTGAGCTCCTGTTCACTGAATACGGTGAGGCCTTCTTCTTCCAGAAGCGAGACCGTCACTCCGTTCCCGGGGATCAGGGTACCGCTGAAAGTGCCGTCATAGACCTTTCCTTTGCCGCAGGAAGGACTTTTCGCTTTCAGGACAGCCAGATGTATGTCATTCAGTTTCGCCGTCTGCAGAGCGATCTCTGCGCCTCTATGATACTGTTCGCTGACATCCGTCCCCTCCCGGTTGATCACTTTCTCTCCGATGATCTCCGAAGGCAGACGGGGCGTCGGCAGACCGCCCTGCTGTTCCGGACAGACCGGGATCAGGGTATGCTTTTTCGCAAGTTCGCGGATCTCTGCGACCGGACAGCTCTTTCCGTCATAGCGGCAGGGAAAACCCAGCAGACAGCCGCTTACCAGGATCTTTGCCATAGGATACCTCCTGTCCTCATTCTAACGGAATTCCCCTTCTGCCGCAAAAGAACTGTGTTAAGATGAAACTAATGAAGAGGTAACCATGATGGAAGAATTTTTAAAGAATGTCATCAGTTTTGCCGATCATCCCTTAGTCGCCCACAAGATCACCAAACTGTGTGATATCAACACCGGATCCAAGGAATTCGGCGAGATCATCACCGAACTGACCATCCTGATGGGTTACGAAGCGCTCAAGGATCTGAAGACGAAAGAGATCGAGGTGGAAGCTCCGCTGACCACCATGCAGTCACCGATCCTGGCCGAGACCTTTACCATCGTACCGATCCTGCGGGCAGGACTGGGCATGGTCGAAGGGCTCAAGACGCTTTTGCCGACAGCCAGAGTCGGCTATGTCGGACTCTACCGCGATCAGGAGACCCTGAAACCGGTCACCTACTACTTCAAGATGCCGGTCGATGCTGAAGAAGATCCGGCGATCATCGTCGACCCGGCCTTAGCCACCGGCGGCAGCATCGCCACCACCATCCAGTATCTGAAGGATGCCGGCTACAAGCGCATCAAGGTCATGTCCGTCTTCGCCTCCGATGTCGGCTGCAAGCTGATCTATGACCAGCACCCCGACGTAAAGATCTACACTGCCATGTATGTACCGGGCGGCCTCAACAAGGACGGCTTCATCGTCACTGCCGCCGGCGACATCGGTGACCGTCTGAACGGCACCTACGGCTATAAGAACGCCAGACCGGCCAAACCGTAAATAGCGTTAGACAAAAGACCTGCAGGAGAGATCCTGCAGGTCTTTCTTTTCGTGGGTGATGTTTACGCTTCCTTGGTAGCGATGATGTTGACGCCGGTACCGGCGGCATCCGTGACCACTACGTCTCCGATATGGACCGGAGAATTCAGCTCTACGCCCTTTAAGGCTTCGATGCAGTCGAAGATCTTCCCCTTCGGGATATCCTTCTCCGTCTTGACCGAGACCATCCGGGTATAGGGAGAACCTTTTACCGGGACCGAAGAGGTGACGATCCGGGTCGGAGCGGTCACTTCCTTGCGGGCATAGATGTCCCCGCGCGGACAGGTATTGCCGGTGACCGAGAGCACTTCGCCGTTCTCGATCTCCACCGTCAGGGCGCAGCCCATCGGGCAGTTGATGCAGGTCAGTTCCTGTTTCATGCGTTATCCTCCAGGGCGATCGTAAGATCCCCTTCCCTGCCCTGCCATTGCTTCGGCAGCAGGATCAGGGTCTCCATCTCTCCGGGCGTGAAGATATTCTTCTTGCAGCCGGAGATCTTTTCTTCACCGAAGTAGACGTTCAGCGAAGCGTTCTTATAGACATTGTCGACGCGTAAACGGATGGTGACATTCTCTTTCTCGTCACGGTAGACGGTGCTCGGCACCGTGTAGCGTACGCCTCTGCCGCAGTTGATGCGGAAGGAGTCGCCCTTCTCCGTCTTCTTTCCCTGTACGTAGGCCGCTGCCGAGAGACCGGCTTTGGCCGCTTCCGCCGAAACGTTGTCGACCAGGTCATGGACATGCAGGACATTGCCGCAGGCATAGACGCCTTCGATGTTGGTCTCGAGGGTCTCGTCAACGACCGGACCGCCGGTAACCGGGCTTAAGGCCACGCCGGCAGACTTGGAAAGTTCATTCTCCGGCAGAAGACCGACCGACAGCAGCAAGGTATCACAGGGAATGTATTCTTCCGTTCCCTTGACCGGCATCCGGTCCGGACCGACTTCGGCCAGGGTGATGCCTTCGACCCGCTCCTTGCCGTGGATGGCGGTGACGGTATGACTTAAGAGCAGCGGGATATTGAAGTCATCGAGACACTGTACGATATTCCGTTTCAGACCGCCGGAATACGGCATCAGTTCCGCGACGCACTTGACATGCGCCCCTTCCAGCGTCATCCGGCGGGCCATGATCAGACCGATATCGCCGGAACCCAGGATCACGACTTCCCTGCCGGGCAGGACACCTTCGATGTTGACCAGACGCTGGGCGCTGCCGGCGGTATAGACACCGGCCGGACGGGATCCGGGGATGGCCAGCGCACCGCGCGGGCGTTCCCGGCAGCCCATGGCCAGGATGACAGCTTCCGCTTCCAGGGTGAAGAGGCCGCGCTCCGGGGAGACGGCGGTAACCGTCTTTTCCGGAGAGATATCGAGCACCATCGTGTTCAGGCTGATCTCGATCTCCCGCTCCTGCGCCATCTTCAGATAGCGGGCAGCATATTCCGGTCCGGTCAGTTCTTCCTTGAAGGTATGCAGGCCGAAACCGTTGTGGATGCACTGGTTCAGGATTCCGCCGGCGGTCTCGTCTCTTTCCAGGATCAGGATGTCCCGGACACCGGCATCATAGGCCGATACGGCTGCAGCCAGTCCGGCCGGACCGCCGCCGATGATCACGATCTCTTTTTTCATGCCAGTTCCTCCTTTACCGTACCCAGGATGTATGCAGAGCCCTGACCGCTCTTGCAGAAGTCAGAGAGCGGCTTCTCCGGGAATTCCCGATGCAGGATCTCCAGGACCTTGGGCAGACAGAAGCCGCTCTGACAGCGGCCCATACCGGCCCGTACGCGGCGTTTGACCGCATCGGTGGTCAAAGCCGGGATCGGGGAATGGATGGCTGCCAGGATCTCGCCTTCGCTGACCCGTTCACAGCGGCAGATGATGTTGCCGTAGGCAGGTTCCCGGCGGATCAGTTCGTTGTATTCTTCGGGGGTCATCTCCTTGGGATCGGGGATGGCTTCGCGGGTCTCGATGAAATCCTCTTTCTTCGTCAGCTGCAGCTTCTCTGCGACCAGCGAAGCGATGTATTCGCCGACCGCCGGGGCTGCCGAGAGGCCCGGGGATTCGATGCCCAGACAGTCGAAGAAGAACGGGGCGTCTTCCGGTTCGCCCAGCAGGAATTCATGCTGGGGACGATGGGCGCGCAGACCGGCAAAGGTGGTGATGATGCTGCGGGTATTGATGCCGGTGATGTTGCGGCTGAGGTCTTTGCGGACCTTGCCCAGACCTTCCGGTGTCGTTTCCGTATCTTCCTTATCGGGGATATCCTCTGCTGTCGGACCGGCGATCAGATTGCCGTGGACGGTCGGAGTGATCAGGATGCCCTTGCCCATCTTGGTCGGCAGCGAGAAGATCGTATGTCTCGCCTGGGATCCCATGTCTTTATCGAAGAGGTAGTATTCGCCGCGGCGGGCAATGATCTCTTCCTTGTGTTCGCTGACCATGTTGTGGAGGGTATCGGCATAAAGACCGGCGGCATTGATGACGGCCCTCGTCTCGATAACGCCTTTGGAGGTCGTCAGACGGTAGCCCTCTGCGGTCTTTTCGATCTTTTCGACCTTCTCCTGCAGATGGACTTCCACGCCGTTGGCGACCGCATTCTCGGCCAGAGCGATGTTCATCAGGAAAGGACAGACGATGCCGGAAGTCGGCGCATAGAGCGCGCAGACGACGTCGTCAGCGATGTTGGGCTCCAGTTCCTTCAGTTCTTCTCTTTCCACGATGCGCAGGCCTTCGACGCCGTTGGCGATGCCTCTGTCCAGAAGCTTCTGCAGACCTTCGCGGTCATCACCTTCGTGACAGACGACCAGCGCGCCGATCCGTTTGAAGGGGAAGGAAAGATCCTTCGCCAGTTTCTCGGTCAGCAGATTGCCGCGGACGTTCATCTTCGCCATCAGCGTACCTTCAGCCGCATCGAAACCGGCGTGGATGATCGCCGAGTTGGCTTTGGTCGTTCCTTCGCCGATGTCGTTTTCTTTTTCCAGCAGGGCAAAATGACCCTGATAGCGTGAGAGTTCACGGGCTACGGCGCTGCCGCTGATCCCGCCTCCGATGATCACTGCATCAAACATCTGTTTCCTCCTTTGCCCAGCCTTCCGCATAACGGACGGCTTTCTGCCAGCCTTTCAGGCGCTGCTGACGGTAACTCTCTCCGATGCACGGATAGAACTTCTTATCGATCTTCCACTTCCCGGCGATCTCGTCTGTGTTCTTATAGACCCCAACGGCCAGTCCGGCCAGATAGGCCGCACCCATCGCCGTCGTCTCGACCAGCGTTGGCCGGACGACTGCCACATCGAGCAGATCGGACTGCGTCTGCATCAGCAGGTTATTGACGGAAGCTCCGCCGTCGACCTTCAGCGCTTTCAGTTCGATGCCGGAGTCTTTCTTCATGGCTTCGAAGACGTCGGTGACTTCGAAGGCGATCGATTCCAGCGTCGCCCGGATAATATGATACTTGTTGACGCCGCGGGTGATGCCCAGGATCGTTCCCCGTGCATACTGATCCCAGTGCGGAGCACCGAGACCGGTAAAGGCCGGCACCACATAGCAGCCGTTGGTATCCTTGACCTTGGAAGCCATGTATTCGCTGTCAGCAGCCGAATCGATCAGTTTCATCTCGTCGCGCAGCCACTGGATCGCCGCTCCGGCCACGAAGATCGAACCTTCCAGGGCGTAGGTCACTTTTCCGTTCAGGCCCCAGGCGATGGTCGTGACCAGACCGTGCTGCGAGTCTACCGGCTTGTCGCCGGTATTCATCAGCAGGAAGCCGCCGGTGCCGTAGGTATTCTTGGCTTCGCCGGGCTGGAAGCAGGTCTGGCCGAAGAGGGCCGCCTGCTGGTCGCCGGCCGCTCCGGCGATCGGGATCTCGCCGCCGAAGTAGGCGCTGTCGGTATAGCCGTAGACGCAGGAGCTCTCCTTCACTTCCGGCAGCATCTTCTCCGGGATGTTCAAGAGATCCAGGATATCCTTGTCCCAGCAGAGATCATGGATATTGAACAGCATCGTCCGCGAGGCATTGGAGTAGTCGGTAACATGGACCTTGCCTCTCGTCAGCCGGTAGATCAGCCAGGTATCGACGGTGCCGAAGAGGAGATCCCCCTTCTCGGCCTTCTCCCTCGCTCCGGATACATTATCGAGGATCCATTTGAGCTTGGTCGCCGAGAAGTAGGCATCGATGATCAGACCGGTCTTGCTGCGGATCATGTCGGTCAGTCCCCGGGCCTTCAGCGCGTCGCAGAATTCCGAGGTCCGCCGGCACTGCCAGACGATCGCATTGCAGATCGGCTCGCCGGTATTGCGGTCCCAGACCAGGGTCGTTTCCCGCTGGTTGGTGATGCCGATCGCCGCAATCTGCTCTGCAGAGACGCCGATCTTGTTGACGGCCTCGACAGCTACCCCCAGCATCGTGGACCAGATCTCGTTGCCGTCCTGCTCGACCCAGCCGGGGTGCGGATAGATCTGCCGGAATTCCTTCTGGGCAACGCTGGCGATGTTCCCCTCTTCATCGAAGAGGATGCAGCGGTTGCTGGTGGTTCCGGCATCCAGAGCCATGATATAACGCATAAGTATCTCCTTTTAAATAAAGGACCGCCCTAGGCGGTCCTGTTCTTTCAGCGGGATTTGAAGAAAGCGGGAATATCGTCTTCCTGTTCCTGCGAGACGCTGCTGTCCTTCTTCAGCGCATCGTTCGCTTCGACGTTCTTCTGAGCCACGACCGTCTTGGTCTGTGTGGGATGATCCGGCAGATCGAAGCCGGTGGCAATGACGGTTACGATGATGTTTTCGCCGATGTCATCGTTGATCGCAACACCGTAGATGATCTCGATATCATTGCCGGCCGCTTCCCGGATATAGTCCACAGCGATCGAAGAGTCATAGATCGTAATGTTCGGGCCGCCGGTGACGTTGACGATCGCCGACTTGGCACCGGAGATCTGCGCTTCGAGCAGCGGAGACTGGATCGCCTTGGCTGCGGCTTCCTTGGCCTTGTTTTCGCCCTGGGCCATACCGATACCGATGAGGGCAGTGCCCTTGCCGGCCATGACCGTACGGATATCCGCGAAGTCCAGGTTAATGAAGGCCGGGACAGCGATCAGGTCGGTGATGGTCTGTACGCCCTGACGCAGGATCTTGTCGCCTTCCCGGAAGGCATCCTGCATCGGGATCTTGCCGATCACGCTGAGCAGCTGGTTGTTGGAAACGATGATCAGGGAATCGACGAATTCTTTCAGCTGTTCCAGGCCGACATTGGCCTGGTCCATACGCTTGCGTCCTTCAAAAGAGAAAGGCTTGGTCACGATGCCGACGGTCAGTGCACCTGTCTCCTTGGCCAGTTTCGCAAAGACCGGAGCAGCACCGGTGCCGGTGCCGCCGCCCATGCCGGCCGTGATGAAGACCATATCGGCGCCGGCGATGGCTTCCTTGATCTCTTCTTCGGATTCCAGAGCGGCCTTCTTGCCGATCTCCGGATTGGATCCGGCACCCAGACCCTTGGTGGTCTGCTTGCCCAGGATGATCCGCTTCTCGCACTGTGAAGAGTTCAGGCTCTGCACATCGGTATTGCATACATAGAAATCAACACCTTTGACTCCATCGTTGACCATGCGGTTGACGGCGTTGCATCCGCCTCCGCCGATACCGAATACCTTGATCTTGGCATTCGTCTTGAAATCGAACTGCTCGCTCATTTACTCTTCCTCCTCTTTCTTTCTGCTCATCTCGAACAGGCTCCTGATCTTGCTGGTGAGCGTTTCTGCTTCCGCATCATCCGTTTTCCGGCTGATGACATTTTCTAATTCATAGAGATCGATACTGGATTTTTCATTCCCCCGGATCTCATTCATATCGCGGTAGACGAAGAAGGATCCGTAAAGTGCTGTCAGATTGGAATCACGGACACCGATCGTCTCCGGGAAATAGGCCCGTACCGCAACAGTGCTCTTCTCTTCGAGCAGCCGGCAGAAGGCATCCATCTCCGCGCCGTCTCCGACGACAGTGATCGAAGCCGGACCGCTGTCCAGGATCGGCTGACAGGTCGTGACCAGTTTGCCGATGTATTCTTCAAGAGCCGGCCGCACACAGGCGGAGAGCTCTCCTTCGTTCAGGGTCAGATTCTCCCGGGTGTTGTTCCAGGCGAAGATCGCATCCTGAGAATACTCCTTACCGTAGGAACAGTTGTACTTGGCCAGACGTTCCGAGGAAGACAGCGGGATCCCGTACTTCTCGGCGGCGGCGGCGAAGGTCTTTCCCAGACCTTCCTTCAGCGCTTCGCAGCTGACCAGTTTGCCCTTGGACAGCAGGGAGAGCGTGGTCACGCTCTTGCCGGCGTCGATCAGGATCATGTTCTGGTTCAGGGTCTGTTCGAACAGCGCCGCTTCCTTGCCGGTGGCATAGGAATCCAGACAGATGTCCATGACCTTCAGCCCGCATTCATAGACCATCTCGACATAGTCGTAAGCGGCTTCCTTCTCCCCGCAGAGCAGATCGACATCTACGGAGAAAGTACTGCAGACTTCCTTCTCGGGAAGTCTCCGGGAGGAGATCCCGTTCACGGTATAACGGATCGGGACGGCATTGATGATGATCAGCTCGCGGTCTACGCTGGAACGCAGCGCTTCGCTGATCGCATCTCCGGCATCCTCTTTGGTCAGGTATCCGCTGCGGGTCTCCATATTGACCTTCAGAGGATAACGCTTGACCTTCAGACTGGGCAGGATCAGGATGACCTGCTCGATCCTTGCCCCGATCATCCGGGAGGCATTCTCACAGGCTTCTTTAACAGCCCGTTTCACTTCATCACGATCGCTGATCCGAAAATTGGTGACGCCTTTGCAGGGAACTTTCTCCAATTTGATGATGTTGAAACGGGTGTTGAAATATTCACCGACCAGCAGACGTACTTCCTCTTCACTGATCTGTAATGCGGCATATATCTGCTTCATCTTTTATCTCTCCAAAACTGTTCTCATTTTAACATAATTTTGTATATAATAGACTACGCAGAGAAAAAAACGCACATGTAAGTTCTTCTTGCATTGTCCTACCTATTATGGTAAATTAGTAAAGCAAATCGACTTTGAAAGGGGGTAATTACGAATGTCTAGAGTATGCGAGATCACCGGTAAGGGTCCGATGTCCGGTAACAACCGTTCCCATTCCTTACGTGCTACGCGTCGCAAATGGAATGTCAACCTGCAGAAGGTCACGCTGATGGTCGACGGTAAGCCTACGAAAGTACGCATTTCCACCCGCGCGTTAAGAACGCTCAAAGCACAGTCCAAAGCTCAGTAAGACAAAAAGAATGACATGGAGATCCATGTCATTTTCTTTTATTCCTGACGGAGAGAGGCTACTCTCTCTTTTATATTTCCCTTGAAGACATAGGAACCGGCGACCAGTACGTCACAGCCGCACTTCAGCAGTTCTGCGGCATTCTGATCGCTGACGCCGCCATCCACTTCGATCAGGTAGGAGTACCCTTTCTCTTTGCGCCGCTTCGCCAGTTTGCGGATCTTGTCGTAGGAAGACGGGATGAAGGACTGTCCGCCGAAACCGGGTTCAACCGACATCACCAGCACCAGATCGACTTTGTCCAGGACCGCTTCCAGTACTTCCGGCTCCGTACCCGGCTTGATCGAGATCCCGGCCTTGCAGCCCAGTTCATGGATCGCTTCGATCAGTTCGCTCTGTTTCGCTTCTTCAACAGCTTCGTAATGGAAGGTGATCCCTTCCGCACCGGCTTTCGCAAAGACCGGAGTGAAGAAAGCCGGATCACTGACCATCAGATGCACGTCCTTGAACAACGGCGAGGTGCGGCAGAAGGCTTTCAGGATATCGGGACCGAAGGTCAGGTTGGGGACGAAATGTCCGTCCATGACATCGAAATGCAGCCAGTCGGCACATTCGTTCAGTTCAGCGACCTGTTCCGCGAACTTTGTATAGTCAAGCGACAGTATCGAGGGTGCAGTATACATCTTACTCTCCTTCCGCAAACCAGTAGAGAACGATCGCCGCTTCCCCTTCCTGACGGTAGGAAGTTCCTTCCTCCGGGAGGATGCGGATCACGTTGCCGGCGCCGTAGCCGATCTCCTTTTCGCTGAGCGAGGACTTCTCGACTTGGACCGGAGTGACCCGGAAGCCCTGTCCGGCCAGTTCCTGGGTAACGGTATCGACATTGCGGCCCAGTGTTCCGAAGGGGATCAGGATCGTCGGATAATCGGTATAGCCGAGCGTCATATAGTTGACGATATTGGGATTGTATTTCTCTTTGGGACGGATGCCTTCCTGGGTCAGGATGATGCCCGGTTCTCCGCCCTCGTCGAGCGCTTTCTCTTCGATCACGATATTGCTGCCGGCCAGCTTCTCTCTTACCATCTCGATATTCTGTCCGATATAGTCTTCCATCACGGCATAGATGCCTTCGGAGACGACGACATTGATGCGGCTGCCCTTCTCGACTTCCGTGCCCATCTCCGGGGTATAGGAGATGATCCGGCCGGCTTCCGTATCATCGGTCATCTCACGGGTGATGTTGGAGTAGTCGACGCTGAGCCCGAGTTCATCCAGCTTGTCATCTGCTTCGATGACGGAGAGTCCGAAGAGATCGGGCACTTCCACATACTTCTGCTTGGAACCGATGACCCCGCTGATAAAGAGGATCAGCAGTACCAGCAGCACCGAGATCACCGAGATCGCAGCGATCAGGAAGCCGTAGAAGCCGTCGCGGCCTTCCTCCTGCTTCTTTTTCTTCTTCGGTCTCTCCTCTTCCGTATCTTTGACCGGCTTCACGAAACGTGTCGCCTGATCACGGGCATGGGAAGGATCGAGACAGACCTCGAGGTCCTTCAGCATCTCACCGGCGCTCTTGTAGCGCTGCGCCGGATCCTTGGCAGTAGCCTTGTTGATGATATTCTCGACAGCCTGCGGGATCGCCGGATCCTTGGCGCAGAGCGAAGGGATCTCATCGCGGATATGCTGCATGGCGATCTTGATCGGCTGATCGCCCTTGAAGGGCACATCCCCGGAAAGGACTTCAAAGAAAACGATGCCTAAGGAATAGATATCGCTCTGAACGCTGGCTCCCTTGCCCTTGGCGCATTCCGGCGCCAGATAGTGCACAGAGCCCAGTACCGCATCCTTGGAGGTCAGCTGCATCGCATCATTGGCTAAGGCAATGCCGAAATCGGACAGTTTGACCGTACCGTCCGCTTTGATCAATACGTTCTGGGATTTGATATCGCGGTGGATGATACCGTTGCGGTGCGCTTCCTGAACGGCTGCGACCAGCTGTTTCATCAGCCAGACCGATTCCCGTACCGGCAGCGGTCCCCTCTTCTGGATCAGCTGCTTCAGGGTGTGTCCCTTGACATACTCCATCACGATATAGTGTCTGCCGCCTTCATCTCCGACATCGTAGATATCTACGATATTGGGATGGGAGAGGCTCGTAGAGGCGCCGGCTTCCCGACGGAAGCGTTCCAGCGCCGAAGGATCCGAAGCCAGATCGCCGTGCAGGACCTTGACGGCGACTTCCCGGTTCAGGATCGTATCCATCGCCAGGAAGACATCTGCCATTCCGCCCTGCCCGATCAGCTTCAGGATCTGATATCTTTTTCCGATCATTTCAGCCATGGCGATCCAAGAGGACAAGCGTAATGTTGTCGTATCCTCCTTTCTGCAGTGCTGCATCTTTTAAGGCGATGACCTTCTCGCTGAGCGTCTGTTCTGACAGGATCACCTGCAGCATCTCTTCGTCACTGACGTAGCCGTAGAGCCCGTCGCTGCAGACCAGATACTGATCCATTTCTTCCGCCGGAACGACCCGGGATTCGACATTCTCCCAGATCCCGATCGCCCTTGTCACATAGTGACGCTTGGGATGGGTCAGGCTCTCTTCGTAAGTGATCTCACCCAGACGGACCATCTCCGCGACCAGCGAATCATCCTGGGTCAGCTGGATCAGTTTCCCGTCCCTGATGCCGTAACAGCGGCTGTCGCCGACATTCAGGGAATAGACGCCCTGCGAACAGAAAAGGAGCCCGGTCACGGTCGTGCCCATGCCTTCGTATTCCTGATTCGCATTGCCCATGTCATAGATGTGCTTGTTGGCGAGCTGCAGATGATACTGCAGCCAGGTGCGGACTTCCTGATCGTTCTGGAAAGCAGCCGTCGGCGGGAAATGCTCCGCAAAATGTGCGATGACCTCCGCCGAAGCCACTTCACCGGCTTTATTGCCGCCGACCCCGTCACAGACCAGCACCAGCAGATCCCCGTTGGTATTGGTCAGATTGATATAGGCATCCTGGTTGTTTTTCCGGACCAGCCCGGTATCGGTTATTCCTGCATATCTCATAGTCCGTGGTTTGCCCGTAACTGTCCGCAGGCGGCATCGATATCGTCGCCCTTCTTCTGACGCAGAGTCACGGCTACTCCTCTCTTCTTCAGCATATCGTAGAAAGCCAGGGTCCGTTTGGCGGAACTGGACTTATAGTCTTTCTCTTTGACGGTATTGTAAGGGATCAGATTGATATAGGCATTGCGTCCCTTTAAAAGCTCTTTCAGCTCATCGGCATTCTGTTCCTGATCGTTGACGCCGTCTAACAGCAGATATTCGAAAGTCAGCCGGCGGCTGTTGGTCTCAGCATATTCATCCAGTGCGCTCATCAGTTCCGATAAAGGATAAGCACGGTCGATCGGCATCAGCCGGGAACGCAGTTCATCGTTGCTGGCGTGTAAGGAGATGGCCAGGTTGTACTGGACCCCCTCCCTGGCAAAACGGCGGATCTTCGGCACTAAGCCGCAGGTAGAGATCGAGATGTGTCTGGCTCCGATCGCCAGCCCGAAGGGATGGTTCAGGATCGAAAGAGCCTTCATCACGTTGTCGTAGTTATCGAAAGGCTCGCCGGTGCCCATCAGCACCAGATTGCCCAGACGCTCCCCTTCCTGATCCAGATCCTTCTGGATCGAAAGAGCCTGCTGGACGATCTCGCCGGCCGTAAGGTCGCGCTGTTTCTTCAGCAGTCCGCTGGCGCAGAAGGTGCAGCCCATGTTGCAGCCGACCTGGGTGCTCAAACAGGCACTGTAACCATAGTCAAAGACCATCAGCACGCTCTCCACCATCTGTCCGTCCTGCAGACGGTAGAGGTGTTTGACGGTGCCGTCGACAGAGGTCTGACGGTCAGCTTCCTCGGGCAGCTGCAGTGCAAAACTCTGCTGCAGTTTTTCCCGCAGGGAGACCGAGAGATCGCTCATCTCCCGGAAATCATATACACGTTTTTCATAGAGCCAGCGGAAGATCTGCTTGGCATGGAAAGGCTTCTCGCCGTTCTCTTTCAGCCAGTCCTGCAGTTCTTCAAAGCTCTTGTCATAGATCAATGGATTCATATGTCCTATTATACTTCTCTTTTCTGTAATTTCGCGCAATAGAAGTGATCCCCCTCTTCATAGAGGAAACGTTTTTCTTCCAGCAGTACATATTCCGGATGTGCCTGCAGGAAGGAAGCGATCTGTTTCTCATTCTCCTTGCGGTTCAGGGTACAGGTGCTGTAAAGCAGGATCCCGCCTTCTTTCAGCAGAGGTGAGACTCCTTCTAACAGTTCCTTCTGCAGCTTCTGCAGATCATCGAGATCGGAAGGCTGCAGCCGGTAGCGCAGATCCGGCTTTCTCTTTAAAACACCGAGACCGGAACAGGGCGCATCGAGCAGGATACGGTCAAACTCTCTGTCCAGCACTTCCGGGAGTTTCCTTCCGTCGTGACTGAGATAGTGTGCTCCTTCGATCCCCAGCTGTTTCGCCTTCTTCCGCACCAGATCCTCCCGCAGGGGATTGGCATCATTGCTGTAGGCGTTTTCAGGCCTGACTGTCTCCAGACAGTTGAAGAACTTGGCACCCGGAGCGGAGCAGACATCGAGCAGCGTGCTCTCTTCCTGCAGTTCCAGCATCTCCGCGATCTTCATCGCGTTGCGGTCCTGCACGTAGCACCAACCGTTTTTGAAGGCCTCGCTGCCCAATAGATTCTCCTTGCAGGTAAAGGCATAGTCATCTTCAAAGACCGCTCCCAGCGCCTCCAGATCTTCTTTGGAGGCCTTGCGGGGATTGCGGCGGTAGGTCAGCGGCGGGATCTTCCCACAGTCTTCCAGCAGGAAAGCGAACTCTTCTTCACTGAACTGCTTCTGCCAGAGCCTGACGATCCAGAGCGGCAGAGAAGCCTTCACGGCTCTGTTCTCCAGTGAATCCAAAGGCAGTTCCCGTTCTGCTGTCCTCTTTCTGAGCAGGGCATTGACGAAGCCCTTCTCCTTCTCCGAGGCCATCGAGACATACTCGTTGTTCAGGGCATAGTCCTTTTCTTTCAGCACGAAACGTTCATAGAAAGCCATGCAGAGCAGGATCTTCAGATCCTCCCGCGGTTCTTTCTTCAGCAGATCTGTGAACTGATACTGCAGCCACAGATAATTGCGTAAGACGCCGTTGACCAGTTCAGTCACGAAAGGACGCTGCCGGAAAGGCAGCTGCTGCAGTTCTTTCTGCATCTGCAGATTGGCGTATTTCTCTCCCTTCAGGGTCTCCTGCAGGATCGAATAGGCGATCTCTCTTTGTCTTGACATAGTTACTCCATATATAAGGGGTCGATATCCGCTTTCAGGGAAGAATGCTTCCCGGCGGCAATATAACGGTCGATCAGTTCATGCAGTCCCTTCAGCATGCCGATCAGATCCCGGTCTACGAAGAGGATCCGTACCCGGTGTCTGCCGGAGATGCGGTTCAGGGTAAAGGGACGGTAGTGTTTGTAAGGAAGTTCCCGGCAGGCTTCTTCGAACCAGGCTACGGCATCGGCCAGACGTCCTTCGTCCTCATCGGAGAGGAATAGAGCAAGGAAATGACGGTAAGGCGGATAATCCGCCTTCCGGCGATAGTTCATCTCGGTATTGTAGAACAGGAGATAATCCTGCTGCTGTACGGCTTTTAAGACATAGTGATCGGGATTGAAGGCCTGGATATAGACCTCTCCCGTTTCCTCCGCCCGGCCGGAACGTCCGGCTGCCTGCATCAGCAGATCGAAGGTCATCTTGGAGGCATTGTAGTCCTGATGCATCAATCCGGCATCGGCGTTCAATATCCCGACCAGCGTCACCTTCGGAAAATCCAGTCCCTTGGCGATCATCTGGGTACCGACCAGGATATCGGTCTTTCCGGAGGCAAAATCCTCTAATATCGTTTGATGAGATCCCTTCTTCCGGGTATTATCGGCATCCATCCGGGCCACTCTGGCCTGCGGAAGCAGGGTCTTGAGTTCCTCTTCGACGCGTTTTGTGCCGAAACCGTAGAAGACGAGACTCTTCTGGCCGCACTTC
This sequence comes from Erysipelotrichaceae bacterium, assembly GCA_017512885.1. Classification (GTDB taxonomy): domain Bacteria; phylum Bacillota_I; class Bacilli_A; order Erysipelotrichales; family Erysipelotrichaceae; genus RGIG5669. Next base: position 11,571 of record JAFWEP010000029.1, on the reverse strand, counting down.
GGGCAGCGTTCCGGCAATCGGTAGATCCTGCCGCACTGATGGCACTTCAGGATCCCCTCATCCTTGTGATAGTTCAGGGCGGTATCGCAGTCCTGACACATCAGCGTCGCCGAACAGCTGCCGCATTTGACGATCGGTGCGTAGCCTCGGCGGTTCAGCAGGATGATGGACTGCTCTCCTTTCTCCAGTCTCTCTCTGAGCGCTTCCTGCAGAGGACGGGAAAGGATATAGGAAGAACGGGAACGGATCTCCTTGTTGAGGTCGATGATATGCACCTGCGGCAGGCTCTCGTTGATCCGGCGGGGCAGCTGCAGCAGTTCATAGTCTCCCCGCTGGGCCCGGGCAAAGGCGTCCAGCGAAGGCGTAGCGCTCGCAAAGAGCGCCTTGGCTCCGAAGGCCTTGGCTCTGCGGATCACCACCTTACGGGTATCGTAGCAGGGTACGTTGTCCTGTTTGTAGGAACTGTCGTTCTCTTCGTCCATGATGATCAGACCGAGGTCGCTGAAAGGCAGGAAGACACTGGAACGGGTGCCGACCACGATCGGCGTTTCCTGCTGCCGGACCCGCTGATACTGTTCATAGCGCTGCTGGGGATTGAGTTCTGAATGATAGAAGGCGACGTTGTTGAAGCGTTCCCTGACCCGGGAGATCATCTGCGGAGTCAGTGCGATCTCCGGCACCAGGATCAGTACCTGCTTCCCCTGCTTCAGCACTTCTCTGGCCAGGTGCAGATAGACTTCGGTCTTGCCGGAACCGGTGATGCCGAAGAGATAGAAGAGATCTTTCTCGCTCTGTAAGACCTGCCGATAGGCTTTTTCCTGATCGGGATGCAGAGGCAGGAAAGCTTCCTCCCGGATCAGCGAAGTCTCGCTCTGATAACGGGCTTCTTCTTCGTAAAGCTCGATCGCTCCGGCGAAGAGGAGCTTGCTGATGACAGAGACGGAGATCTTCCGGGCTTCTGCTGCCGGCATGCCGTCCTGCAGCAGTTCATAGACTTCTTTCTGACGCTTCGTCAGTTCACTCTTCAAAGGCAGTTTGCGGATTCTGCTGATCATCCTGGCATGCGTCTCTTTGACGCTCGTCCGCAGTACTTTCGGCAGCATCACATTCAGACAGCTGATCAGCGGAGAGAGCGTCGTATAGGCCATCCATTTCGCCAGAGCGAAGAGTTCCTCATTCAGGACCGGCTCTTCATCGATCCGACGGCCGGCTTTCAGCAGTTTAAAACCCAGACGCTGCTGCGCTTCTTCAATGCTTTCGGAAAGTTCTTCACAGCTGACCACCAGACCGGCGTTCTTCTTTCCGGCAAAAGGCACTTCGATGCGGGTATAGAGCGGCACTTCCTCTTCATAGATATAAGAAAAAGGCCGATCCACCGCCAGAGCTGCATTGGTCACATAGACACCCAGAAGTTTCATAAAGATATTATACCATCCTCACCCTCTGCGTGGCTTCCCGTTCCCTCTTTTCCGTCTTTGCGTTAAACTGAGAGATATGAAACTCCTGACCTTTCTGAAAAAGCACGAAGACCTCTATACCTTCCTGTTTTTTCTGATCGTTGTCCTGCCGCCGGCGATCTTCCGTACGGCCGGCAATTATGATGAGATCTGGAACTACGGCTTTGCCCTGCGGATGGCCGTCGGGGATCTGCCCTACCGCGATTTCAATCTGCTGCAGACGCCCTTCGCCGCCTTCGTCAACAGTATCAGTCTGCGCCTGTTCGGACATGCGCTTTCCGTGATCCGGGTCAACGGAGCGCTCCTCTTTGCCGGGATCGCCTTCCTGATCACCAAGATCGTCCGGAAACTGGATCTGCCCCGTTTCCTCGGCGTCCTTTTAGGACTGACCGTGATCTTCTTCTTCCTCTACAATCTCTTCTTCGAATACAGCGATGCGATCATCTTCTTACAGCTGCTTCTGATCTTCATCGATCTCTGCCTCTATCAGCAGAAGAGTGTCGATCCCCTGCTGCTCTTCTTCAGCGGTATCCTGGGCGGGATCGCTCTGCTCTGCAAGCAGACCTTCGGTGCTTTCATCGCTCTGGCTTCCTGCCTTTCCGCCGTGCTCTTAGCGATCGATAAGAAACAGAAGAAACTGACTTATTTCTTCCTGCGGGCTCTGGGCGCTGCCCTGCCCTGCATCCTCTTTCTGCTCTATCTCTTGATCAGCGGGACTTTTCAGGATTTCCTGGATATGTGCTTCTTCGGCATCTCTTCCTTCAGTGCCCGTTATTCCTACACTTACTTCATGAATGACAACACCGGCAATTTCATCTTCGGCATCCTGCTGCCGGCCGTGCTGGTCCTCTCCTTTGTCAGCAGTCTCTTCCTGTACCGTAAGGAGAACTACAGACAGTTCGCCCTGATCGAAGGAAGTTTCTTCCTCTACGGCTTCTTCGGCTTCAGCAACATCATCCCCATGGCCAATGACTTCCACATGCTGACGAGCGCCATCGGCATCCTGACCTGCCTCTTCCCGCTGGCAGCGCTGCTGAAAGAAAAACTGGGACGCTTCCCGCTGACCGGGAAAGTGCTGAAAGTCCTCTCGCTGGCCTGCCTCATCGGCTCCCTGCTGGCCGCCGGTCACATCCTCTTCGTCCATACTCCCAACAATCTGAAAGATACGGTGCGCAGCGAATACCCGCATCTGGGAGTGATCTGGCTCAAGGAGGAAGACGATGCCGAGATGAAGGAAGTCACGGCCTATATCGCGCAGGCACAGAGTGAGGGACACGATGTCTATGTCCTGGACAATGATGCCGAACGCTTCCTGATCCCCTCTCTGACCTATCACAAGTATCTGGATATGTTCCTGTACGGGAACCTCGGCACCAAGGAACCGGCCGCTTGTCTCGAAGAATCGCTGGCTCCGGACAATATCTACCTGATCCCGGATGCGGACCGCAAGAATACCCAGTTCCCCCGCAAGGAGATCAATGTCTTCCGGACCGATCACCTGGTGTTTCTGCACCGGCTGGGGCAGTTCATGATCTATGAAGTAAATCGAGTAGGAGGAACTAAGTGAAAAGATTCCTCCTTTTCCTTAGTTCTGACCTCTCACACCACCGTACGTACCGTTCGGTATACGGCGGTTCGAAATTTAATAACTATGTACTGACTGGTAATGGTCTGCCATCGAAAGCAGACCTTTCAATTTGAGGACTTCATTGGTTACAGTATGGCTCATGATACCGCTGGTGGCGATTGCCATGATCCTTTTTCGGCTATTTGCGTTCACATGTGCCCAGAATGGTTTCATTCCGAGTTTCTTCAAGCCCCATTCTCTTTTCTGCGGCGTCTTCCACTGCTTCCAAATGCACATCCGAATTCGAGCTCTCAGCCAACTATCCAATTTCTTCAATACTGTCTTCATATCACATATCCGGAAGTAATTGATCCAGCCTCTGATGGGTGTGTTCTGATATGTACCGTCCTTTCCAGAAGGCAATCGGAACAACAATGCCGAATGCCCAATGGGCAGTGGATCATTTCCACGTAACAATGAAAGCCAACGAAGCCGTTGATTCTGTCCGTAAGGAACTTCAAAAGATATGACCAGCAAGGAACGTATCAAAACAAAGCGTGGCTTGGCGTATACCTTAAGAACACGATTGAGGAATCTTACGACGGAAGAAGCGGAAAAGATAAAACTCTGCCGAAACGATGAAAAACATCATCAGATGGCTGTGGCTTACGATCTAAAGGAAGATTTCTACAACATTTATGATGAGAATCCGTATTCAAAAGAAAATGCCCAGGAAGCGTTCAGAAAATGGGAAGAAAGCATTCCGGAAGATAAGATATTTGATAAGTTCAGGCAGCTGGCAAAGACAGTGCATAACTTCTACACGCAAGTATTTGCCTACTGGGATTGCCCTATAGCCATTACAAACGGATACACAGAGTGCACAAACAGAATCATTCGAGAAAACAATCTGCGAGGCAGAGGATATTCATTCGAGATCCTTCGTGCAAGAACACTGTATCGCAAAGCAAACCTTGAAAAGCTGGCCGCATCCAATATGGTTGAATATGGACCGCTGGTACCGGATTATGGACCTGTATTCCGCTTTGACAGCGTAGACAATGAGGAAGCTTCATACGAGGAAATGAATGAAAACATCACCTTCGAGGACGATGACCTGTATGCCTATGAAAGAGAAGGATACACGGTCGATCCTGAAACAGGTGAACTAATACCGGATAATCCGGAAAATGAATAATGAATTCGGGACGATTCGTCCCGTTTTTATTTGCGTGCCGATTTCAGCACGAGAATGATTTTCCACCAGAAATCTAATTCAAAAGGGTGCATCGTGCTTTGACGCGATATCCTGAAATTCCACCAAATATTTAATTCAAACAGGTATTTCAAATAAAAAGATATCCTAAATCAATCCGTTGGTTTTCCACCAAAGATTTAGGATACCCCTTTTTCATGGGGACCTCCGTTTCGTTGTTTAACATTCCTCTAGTATTTTATCTCACTTTTTTATCTGAAAAAATAAAGAAGTGTAGCGGAGAATGTCCTGCCCTACACGATTTGACCCTTTTTTTCAGCGAAGAATCACGATGCCTCTTCAGAGAAATAGTTATTCAGGATAATTGAGCCAATGACCAACACACTTCCACAAATGGACAGCATATCCATTCTCTCTCCAAGAATAAAGAATGCCAGGATTGGATTCAAAACCGGTTCCAACGTTGCGATAAAACTGGCTTGTAACGAATCGGTTGTTTTAATGCCTTCTGAGAAAAAGATATAGGCAACACCCAATTGGAAAAAGCCCAAAAACAAAGCTGCTGCCCAAATAACCATCTGAGAGCTGCCGGCCGCTGGGTGCATGAATGCATTATCCATCAACAAGAACGGAGAACATACCAGATAAAAACTATTGCCGAGGATTGTCGAAGCCAGAGCGTCACTGCCGGGAAGGCGGCTGGTAAAAAATACACCAGCATAGAAAACACCGCTCAGCAAGGCGAGGAGATTACCAAGCACCGGATTGTTTCCAGAGGCAGAAGACATACTGCCAAGCATGGATAAGAGAACACCTGTAAAGATTGCCACACCGCAAAACAACTGGTGTTTTGATGGCTTTTTCTTTAGAAATAGGTAAGAAAACAATGCGACATACAATGGAGATGTGTGCTGCAAAACAATGGCGGAACCGGCAGATGTCATTTTATTCGCCAACATGAACAGTGTCGTTACACCGAAGTAACAAAGTGCTGTCAGCAGGATCGGTTTTGTGATTTTAAAGAATTTTCGACGATAAAGCAGCTGTACGAACGCTGCTATGCTGCCGCGTATAATACCGATACTGAAGGCATTCCAAGGAATCAACTTCGCAAGAAAACCACCCGTACTCCACAGCAGTGCAGCAATCACTATATAAAGAGGTCCTTTATTCTTTTTCATAATCCATTTAAAGGAATGCAGCGGCAGATGAACTGCCGCTGCTTCTGTCTATTCTTCAACGAAAAGGGGAACAAATCTTTGTGTTGCAACATCGACCAAGCCCATATCTGTTGGAGCCAGATCCGGAACGGCCGGGTGAGCGATGAAGGACAGTGTCATAAACGGAGCCGGGAGTGTGCAGCCAGTCTGCTTTGCAGTTTCGTTCATCACTGTTAACTGATCAACGATCGTTTGCGCATCCAACGCTTCAGAGATCAAACCACCGATAGTCAGCGGCATCTTGGATAGAACCTTGCCATCAAGGACGGTAACCAGACCTCCATTCATCTCTTTGATGCAGTTTACAGCGATTGCCATATCTTCATCATTCTCGCCAATCACACAGATATTTTGATGGTTATGCGACATGGAATAGGCAAGAGCGCCTTTCTTCAATGTAAAGTTCTGAACGAAATAGACACCCACATTCCCGTTCTTACCGTAACGCTCGACAATTGCGAACTTCATGATATCCTGCGAAGGATCTCTCTGGACGAGACCATCCTCAACTTTTAATGTTGCTGTTCCGGCGGTATTGATGATCTGACCATCGACACATACCGGGATGCGAACCTTCACTTCTTCCTTTCCTTCCGGTGCTTTGACCTGGAATACTTCCGGAGTAATCGGACGTACAAGTTTTACGGTATCACGGATCCATTCTGGATAAACATGTTCGATCGGCTGTACGGGCATAACATCCTTTTCGAAGACCTTCTGACCCTTGACATAAACGATCTGTGGATGGATCTCTTCAATAGATGGACATAACAGGATATCCGCATAACGACCAGGAGCGATCGAACCGATATCTTCGTTCATACGGAAATGCTTGGCAGCATTGACAGAAGCGATGGAAATCGCTGTGATTGGATCGACACCGAGTTTGATCGCCAGGTTGACGTTATGGTTGATATGACCCTCGTTTTCGATGTCAACGACCAACTTATCATCGGTACAGAAGCAGGTGTTTTCAAAACTGCCGCCTCTCTTCAGGATCTCCGTAACGAACATCGGTTCGTTTCTCTCGGTAGAACCTTCGCGGATAAAGACATACATACCTACTTTCAAACGGTTCCATGCTTCCTCAAAGGTGACACACTCATGATCATCGGTAACACCGGCAGAAGCATAGATATTCAGCTGTTTGTAGTCGCAGCCGATCGCATGGCCGTTCACAATCTTGCCGTCGTTCAGAGCCGAGACAATCTTTTCGATGTTGTCGTCTGTGTACTGCAGGATCTTCGCTGGAGCGATTTCACCAAGCGATACGGTTCGATCATACTTCAGCAGTTCCTGTGTCTCACCGACATCGATAATATTGCCAGTAGTCTCCAAACCGGGCGCTGTCGGAACACGGGTAGGTACTTCGATCATCAGGTGATAAGGAAGCTTATCCGCATTCTCCAGCATAACATCGACAACTTTACAACCGGTAACATTGGAAATCTCCATGAAGTCTGCACATAAAGTAGTTGTCCCCTGCGGAACGATAGCCTGTGCCATTGCCTCTGGATTGATCATCGATGAAGAGAAGTGCATATGGGAATCAATGAATCCCGGTACAGCATACATTCCCTGACAGTCAACTGTCTCTTTTGCCTCCAATCCACTGTCTCCATCAATAGAGACAATACGTTTTCCTTTGATATAGATCTTTGATTCATAAACTTCTTTGGAGTTGACGTTAACAAGCTTTAGGTTTTCCAGGCAGAGATCACAGGGCTCTTTTCCTAAGCCACAGTCGATCAAGGTTTTTGTTTCTTCTACAGTACGCATTTTTTCCTCCTTAAGTTGTGCGTTTTATTGATAATCTTTTAATTCCTCTGCGGTTAGAGATTGAATGGTTTCTGGGACACCCCAGTACTTTCCGGGAACATAGGTTAGATTTGCGAATTTGCTTCGACCAATAAAGACTACGATACAAATGATGTCGTAAGGGAAAGCCGCAAAGGTTCCCATACCCAGGGGTGCGAGAATGACCTTGCATCCGCAGGCAACCGGGACCGTCAGTGCCGCCAGACAGATTGCCAAGACAAGACTGCGGCCGGATAGTTTAAATCCACGGGTCATTACTTTCATCAGCAATACTGCGTTGTAACCGTAGAGACCAATCAGGATGGCGTCTTTCGGCAAGCCGAGACCGATCGCCGTTGCAGTTCCAACAAGCGCCCCAACGAGAGAAGTAATAACATCTATCCGAGACGCCAGCGCCAGCGCTGCCAGATAAAGGATTCCACTCAGCGGTTTTTCTACCCAGAGAACTTGGGCAAGTCCGTTCAAACTCGCAGTCATAAATTCTGCGAACGTCCAGGAACCGGCCTCTCGGGTAAGAGCAAACAGGGTCGGAGCACTGCGCGTTACAGACAGATTGCCGAACAGCAGGCTTCCCGGAATCAGGATCAGTAAGGTGAAACAGTACGGAAGGGAAAGTGCAGATACATTCCATTTACCGAATATTTCCGATAATGCCGCAGTTAACAGGACGTTCATGACACCAGCCAGAGCCGCGATCAGCAACATAGACGCGTTGATCGGACAACCCGGGAAGATGGTCAGCGGAATTGCCAGACCCGTCAGAGCAGCGCTGAATCCGTACAGTCCGCAGCGTATCAAACCCCGGTTTACGCCAATCAGCATCGCGGTTATCGTTGCGATCAGCGTTGTCCAGAGTGAAATTGTAGCCTGTACTGGGGAACCATAATATGTCGCCAGGATCACCAGCAAACCGGAGAAACTGTTGTCATTGAAAGCGATCTGGGCATATCCGGATAAAACAGCATCGAATATTTCTAAGATCAGGTTTTTGCTACAGAGACTCTTCCATTTCTCAAGTAATGGGAATTCACATGATGCAGTTGTCAGCAAGTTTCCTCCTCGTTTTTCGTATAAGAAAAACTTCTTATCCATCAAGATACTTTTGAATCTACATGTGTGGGGATCTTTGTCGACTTAGATCTTTGGTAGTTTTAGAATAGCTCTTCGTTTTTATATAGTAAATATTTATATTATTAAGTATAATTTAAGTAATACTTAATAGGAGAGACTTATGGAAACAGCAAGATGCAAGGCTTTTCTGTTTGCGGCGGAAACGGGCAGTTTTTCAAAAGCAGCAGAACGATTAAACTACACAACCTCCGGTGTCAGCCAGCTTGTTTCTGCGTTGGAGGAAGAACTTGAACTGAAATTATTTAAGCGCAGCAGAAACGGCGCGCAATTGACGGAAAGCGGCAAAAAAACTGCTGGTGCCAGTGCGTAATTTTCTAAAGCAGGAAGAATTCATCTATCAAACCAGGGATGAGATCAACAATCTGCTGACAGGTACCGTCAGTATTGCTTCCTATTTCAGTATTGCCACGCATTGGCTGCCGGAACTAATCCTGGAGTTCAAGAAAATGCATCCCGGTGTTAACGTTCAGGTCACGGAAGGCGTTTATCAGGAAGTGATCGAACAGTTGAACAATAAAACAGCAGACATTGGTTTCGCGACGAACCATTTAAAAGATGGTGAATATGACTGGTATCCATTATATGATGATGCGATGGTAGCAATAGTTTCACAAAACCACGCTTTCGTTAATGATGGCGTTTATCCGATTCATCAGTTTGAAAAGGAAGATGTTATCGTTCCGGTTGGAGGAAAGGATATCGATATATTGTTGATGCTCGAAGAGAGTGGCGTCAAACCAAAGATCACGTATATTACAAAAGAAAACTTTTCTGCATTAAAAATGGCAGAGATCGGTCTCGGCACAACATTGATGAATGAATTGATTTTAAAAGATTTCCGATCGAACGCCGTTTATCTGCCTATCGATCCTCCACAGTACATTACGCTGGGATTGTTGTTGCCGTCTTATAAAGAGGCAAGCCCTGCAACAAAAGCATTTGTTAAATTCGCTATCGAAAAACTCACACAAAAGAATTGTAGTAACACTTAACTTTCACTTAACATTCTTTCGATTTTCTTATCGAAATATGAACAATATACTGAAATAAAGAAGGATAAGGAGATCATCATGTCACAAAAAGCAATTACACCCTTTTCACCCTATATCGTTAACGGAAATACCGTTTATGTATCTGGTCAGTTGCCAGTCGACAAAAACGGAAACATCCCGGAATCTGTTGGCGAACAGACAAAGGTCTGCTTGCAGAATTTGAAAGAACAGTTACGAAAAGCCGGTTTTCAACCAAATGAGATCGTTAAGGTAACGGTCATGATCACCGATTTTTCCCGCTTTGGGGAAATGAATGAAGCCTATCTTCAGGAATTGGAAGAACCCTATCCTGCGCGTTCTGCATTCGAATGCACGCGCTTGGCAAAAGACGCAAAAGTAGAGATCGATTGCATCGCTTCGCACAGATAACTTCACGATTAAAATAACTTCCCAAAATTATTGCCGGTATGCGCCATTTTTTATATGGCAGGTAAACCGAATAATCAGTATTCACCTGAATTCAAGAAGGAAGCAGTAGAGAAGTATCTCTCCGGGGAAATAGGCGGAGTAACGATCGCTTCAAGAAAACTCGGCCTTCACTCCAAGTCACAGCTGCTCAACTGGACGAAACTCTATAAGCAGGATCCCGAACTGCTGAAGCAGGACGGAAGAAAACTCGGAAAGAAAGACGGTGTCCAGAAAGGCAGACCGAAGAAAGTGAATATCGATGAACTCTCCAAGGATGAACAGATCGAACATCTGAAGATGGAGAACGCTGTATTAAAAAAAGCGAGGGCTCTCCGGAAAAGTTACAGAGAGCACTGAAGTATATGATCATCTATGATCTGAAGGAGGTCTATCCGATCAAGAAGCTCTGCCGGTATCTGAAGGTATCAGCAAGCGGATACTACCGCTGGAATAAACCGGGAAGGCCGATCAGGTATTCCTTCGACCATACACTGGCCGATATGATCGAAGAGATCTTCTATGAGACAAAGAAGGGTTACCGGTATATCCGGGACGAGATCATAAGAAGATACGGCGTCATCTATAACGATAAGACCGTCTATAAGTATATGAAGATACTGGGACTCTCCTCTCCGATAAGGAAAAAGAAGTATCGCTGCTGTACGAAGGAAGATCCTGATGAAAAAGCGAGGATCGTCTGCAATAACTTCCTCGCCCGTAACTTCTTTGCTTCGCGCCCTCTGCAAAAGCTCGTGACAGATGTCAGTTACGTATACTGTCAGGAAGGCCGTATGTATCTTTCCGTGATCAAGGACCTTTATGACAATTCCATTATAGCCTATCAGATCTCCCGATTTAATGATCTGAAACTGGTGATGGATAATGTCTGTAAAGCGATCGGAGAAAACTGGGACAGCACCTCCTTCTGTCTCCTTCATTCCGATCGGGGCTTTCAGTATACAAACATAGAATACATCCGTTATCTGGATGAGTACGGCATCACGGTATCGCATTCCCGGAAAGCTAACCGCTATGACAATGCCTGCTGTGAGAACTTCTTCGGACATCTCAAAAGCGAATGCCTGGAACTTATAGATCTGCCGAAGACGAACGAAGAACTTATCCGGCTGATAGAGAGATACATCTTTTTCTACAATTACGAACGTCCTCAGAGAAAACTAAAAGGTATGACTCCTATGGAATACAGAAGATCATACCTTTCTGAGAAGACCTTTTTATGAGTGTCCCATTTTACTGGGGCAGTTCATTCTGCCAGTTTTATAATTTCCAGATGTCTTCGTTGTACTGGCGGATCGTTCTGTCTGAGGAGAAGAAGCCTGCTTTGGAGATATTTACGAGCATCTTTCTGCCCCAGTTCTCCTTGTCCTTGTAGTCTTCCAGCATTCTTTTCTTTGTGAGGCAATAGTCCTCAAAATCCGGGAAGGTCATGAACCAGTCTCTGTGTACAAGTTCGTTGTACAGATGACGGAGACTGTCTTCGTCACCGTGCGCATACATTGCCGGAGAGATCAGGAAGTCAGCGGCTTTCTTCAGTGCAGGATCTTTCTGGTACCAGTCATAGGAATGGTAGTCTTTCCGTTCATAGGAGCGGATAACTTCTTCCGAGCTGCGTCCAAAAATGTAGATGTTCTCCGGACCGACTTGTTCGTACATCTCCACGTTGGCGCCGTCCATCGTACCG
>JAFWEP010000001.1 GCA_017512885.1 Erysipelotrichaceae bacterium | reverse complement strand
TGATATAGTCCCACTAAAGTAGACAACGCAAATATCCAAAGCGTTGCCCACGGAGGTGGGACTTTTTTATGGGAAGAAAAGCGAAATATACATTTGAACAGAAATTAAAAGCCTGTGAAGATTATCTCTCCGGCCATAAGAGTGCCTCAGTGATAGCAGAAGAGCTTTCGATGGGAAAACGCGGGAAAGCTAAGGTCTGGCACTGGGCAAAAATGTATCAGGCCAACGGTCCGGATATCCTGAAGGAAACTGCCGTGAATTCCTCCTACTCCAAAGAATTCAAGACGAAGGTCGTGGAAGAGTATCTTTCCGGAGCAGGGTCACTGAATGATCTCTCTGTGAAATACAGGATCCGTTCCCTTGAGCAGATAAGAAACTGGGTTTCCAGGTACAATAGTCATAGAGAACTGCGGGATTATGATCCCCGTCCGGAGGTCTATATGGCTACGCGAAAGAAAACCACGATCGAAGAGAGAAAAGAGATCGTGCTTTACTGTCTTGATCATCAGCTGGATTACAAAGGAACTGCGCTGAAATACGGCTGCAGTTATTCCCAGGTCTACCAATGGGTCCGCAATTATAAAGGCAATGGTGAAGAAGGCCTGAAGGATAAGCGCGGCATACGCAAAAAGGAAGAAGAGCTGAGTGAGCTTGAGAAAGCACAGCGCCGCATCAAACAGCTTGAACATGAGCTTCTGATGAAGGAAAGAGAGAACGAACTGTTAAAAAAAGCGGACGAATTCGAAAGGAGGTGGTTTCAGGACTTCCGAAAGAAAAACGGATCGCAGTAAAGAAAGCCAATAAGGAGAATCTCTATCAGCTGATCGACGAACACAAAGACTGGGGGATCCTCTGGATCTGTGAACTCTTTAAAGTATCCCGCGCCTCCTATTACAAACGGAAGAACCGCAGACCTTCAAAAAGAGACCAGGACAATCAGATCCTGCTCGAAAAGATCCGCTCTGTCGCCGAAAGTAATCACAGCCTGTTCGGAAAGCTTGCGATGACAGATCATATCAATCATCATCTGAAAGACGGTGAGAGAAGAGTCAACCACAAAAGAGTCTACCGTCTCATGTGTATCCATAATATCCGTTCCCGAAGACCGAGATATGTCCGCTCTTCCTGGAAACACTCTGATCCTGAGGAAGTGGCGGAAAACATCCTGAACAGAGACTTCCACGCAGACAGACCAAACGAGAAATGGTGTACGGATATCACCGAAAAGAAGATACCCGGCTCAAACAATAAGATATTCATCTCAACGATCATCGATCTCTATGACCGTTATCCGGTAGGGATCGCCCTCAGCAGGCACAATGATGTGGCGCTGGTCAATCAGACACTGGAGAATGCGGTCAAAGACAATCCCTCTGCCGCCCCGCTCTTCCACTCCGACAGAGGATTTCAGTACACAAGAAAAGTATTCCGGACAACACTGGAAAGTCTGGGGATGACACAATCCATGTCCAGGGTATCCAGATGTATCGACAACGGACCGATGGAAGGCTTTCAGGGGATACTGAAAGATCTGATCGATGTGCTTTTTCCGGATATCGGTTCCTATGAAGAGATGGAGAAAGCCATATACGGAGCTTTTGATTACTATATCCGTGAATACCCTCAGCACCGGTTCAAGGGAAAGACTGCCGGCGAAGTCAGAAAAGAAGCGCTGAACGCGGAAACACCTCTCAATTATCCGATCCCGAAAAACAACAGGATCATCAAATACTGGGATCGCATACATACACTTCAGAATCAAACCAATACAACGACAATATAAAAAACTAAGCCGGTATTTACACTGGCTTAGTTATGGCATTCGTTTTAGATATTTCGACTGTCTACTTGACAGGGGCTATATCAACTGATCCTCTTTTTATACTGCTTATCTCTTCCACTCCCTCCATATCTCCGGAAGCAGGAAGAAGATGATGGGGAAACAGATCACTGTTCCCAGGATGATCATTATGAACTTTTTCATAGATACCCTTTCTGATCCTTGCGGATCTCTTTCAAGGTCAGGGCGCGCTGATGTACGATCGGTTTCCAGGCACAGCGCCGCTTGAAGAAACAGACCAGAGTGATGGGGAACCAGGTCGCCATGAACAGCGGGAAAGTCAATAAGCCCTTCCAGTTCTTCCGCAGCGAAGTACGCATATAGAGACAGGCAAAGAGCGCGATCGCGATCGATACCAGCGAAGAGGTACAGGCCGTGCGTAAGAGGAAGGACGATGCAGAGTTTGCTCTGCCGTTGCCAACCAGCAGCAGCACCGGCACGATCCCCATCCCCAGCGATACGGTCTGGAAGAGAGGTGAAAGATAGATCAGAGCCATATCCAGACAGGACAGGGAACTGTCCCAGGCCGAAGTGTATAAGAGCCTTCCGGTATAGCGCTTCATGCAGGAAAGATCGCCGAAGGTCCAGCGCAGGCGCTGCCGGCAGGAAGCAGCGATCTCGGTCGGGTATTCGTCGTAGGTGACCGCATCCTTCACGAAAACGATCGGGTGTGCGTTGAGGGCACAGATCGCCGTATACTCGATATCTTCGGTCAGTGTCTCTGTTGGGAAACCTTCCGCATCGATCAGTTCCTTGCGTACCATCCAGCCGGTACCGTTCAGGGAAGCGCTCAGCCCCGCATTTGTACGGGCGGAGTTAAAGAAAGTATTCTGAATGCTGTAGAACATCTCATAACTGCTGCTGACCCAGCTGTCCGAGGCATTCTTGCCCCGGCGGCAGCCCTGGGCAGCTTCCGCGCCGTTCTGATACGCATCGTTCATGGCAGACAGGAACTGCGGATCGGCTACATTGTCGGCATCGAAGATCACATAGGCGTCGATCTCTTTGCGGTGCTGCAGCTGGGCAAAGGCAAACTTCAGGACATCCCCCTTGCCGGTCACGCTCTCCGGACAGTTCATCACCTCTGCGCCGTAGCTCTTGGCGATCTCCGCCGTAGTGTCCGTGCAGTGATTGGGCAGGACGAAGACATCATATTTCTCTTTGTCATATTCCTGCATCTGCAGGCTTTCCAGCAGGGCACCGATCACTTTTTCTTCATTGCGGGCAGCGATCAATACCACAAAGTGCGCCTTCTCTTCATTGTGCGGGATCTTCTTCCTTCCTTTCAGTAAAGGCAGTACACCCATCGTGACGAAATACAGGCTATACAAAAACATCGCTCCTCTGAGGAGATCATTCGCATGGAGGTTCATCAAGGATAACTCCTTTCCAGTACTGTATTAACTGTACTATCTGTACCAAGTGTATTATCAATGAACGATTTTGTCAAGAGATAGAAAAGACCTGCTTCTGCAGGCCTTCTCAGTCTTCATTGAAACGCATGCCGTAGAGGGCTAATTCCAGCGCCACTCTTCTTTGTCCCCGATCGTAATCCTTGCCCAGGATCTCCTCGATCTTCTCTAAGCGGGCATACAGGGTCTGTCTGACCACGAAGAGTTCTTCAGCTGCCTTATTCTTCTTACAGTTGCAGCGGAAGTAACAGCGCAGTGTCTCCAGCAGTTCTTCGTTCTCCGGGTCCAGCAGTTCTCCCAGTTCTTCCTCGATGAACCTTTCCAGCCGCTGATCCCGGTTCAGGGCTTCGGCTGCCTTCAGCAGATGCAGATCCTCATAGGCAATGGCTTTCTTCTTTACGTCCAGCGACAGATCGCGGCAGTACTGCGCATTGGCAGCCGCCAGCGGAACTTCACTGCGTTTCGTGCAGGCAGCCAAGGACATATGCAGATCCGGATCATCCTTCAGGAACTCTACGTTCTCATTCAGACTGTCAACAGCTTTCTGATAGCGTTCTTTCCAGTCGGTCATCCCCTCCGGAGCGATATAGATATGCCAGAGGAGGCTCTTTTCCCCGCTCTCGATGTGCTGCAGAGAAGTGAAGCCCTGCGCCCGGAAAGCCCGGAACATCAGGATCGAAGCCTGCAGGATCGCATCAGAAACGATACGGTGGTCTTCCTCATAGCTCCGCCGATAATCATAACTGTAGCTGCGGCCTCTGGGCAGCGGCACAACGCCGACCACGAAACCTTCCGTCTTTTCGATGCCGCTCTTGCGCAGATGATCCAGGATCAGTCGGTAGCTCAGTTTCCCTTCCAGCCAGAAACGCACCCATTGCGAATCGCGGGAGTGCTGCTGCTGCAGGCGGCTGATAAAGCGGCTGACGACCCGGGTCCGCAAAAAGGCCGTCAGCCTCTTCAGGATCAGCAGATCGAAATCGTTCAGTTCCCTATCTTTTAAGAGATAGACGAAGGCATAGGGTTCCGAGAGGACCTGAATGCTGCAGAAAGCCGCTCTGTCGTTCTGCCAGACTTCCTTTTCATCCAGTTCCATCAGTTCTTCCCGTCTGTCTCCCAGCGTGGCACGGATATCCTCCGGACCGGTGCAGAGCGGTTCGGACAGGATATGCCAGTAACCGCAGTTCACATTCAGGAAACCGGCCGTATACTGCAGGAAATCGATGATATCCGAACCCAGTTCCATCTCCTTCAGCTTGCGGTAGTACGTCTCTGCTTGTTCGCGCTGTGCTTCATCTCCCCGGGAGCCCAGGATCTCCTGATTGATCTCCGTGATCAGAGAGGAGCTGTTCAGGACCTTGTTGACGATGATGATCGGGAAATGCATCTCCTCTGCCAGTTTCCTTCCTTCCTCTGATAACTGATGATAGATGATGCCGTTCTCGATACACAGACCGGATGCATTCGATGCGACCAGAGATGAAATGACTTTCTTATCCGGCCACCGGTTGTTGAAGTGTTCGGAAGAGATGAAGAAGAATTCTCCGCCGTTGATAAAACGCTGATCAAGGTCCTGCGGCACGATACGCATTGCCCAGCTGACAGTCCGGGCCAGCGCTTCACTGTCCGCAATGATCTCACATTCGCTGCGGAAGACCCGCAGGGCCTGGATCTCTGCTACGGAATACAGGGATCGCATAAATTACCTCTTTGTCCATTTTTTCTATGGTTAAATTATACACTCTGTCAAAGGAAAAGAGACAGAAAAAGGCGCCCCAGCGCCTTAGAAGAAGAGAGTAAAGAAATCGCAGAGCAGAGCTCCGGCAACGATCATCGCTGCCGACCATTTCCAGTTGGCTTTGGCCGTAAACTCAGTGACTTCCAAGCCACAGGCTGCAGAAGCCATATTGGCAGTAGCGCCGAACGGCGTAGCGGCCAGACCGACTGACCAGGCGACCAGGATGATCATGGAGAGACCCAGGGGGTTGGTACGCAGCAGATCAGCGGTGAGGATGCTGGCGAAGAGCGCACCGACGGCATGGGGATGGACACCGATGATCGAGATCAGCACGCCCACGGCAATGATGATCAGCGGGAACAGCAGATACAGCGATTGATTCGCACTGAAGAAGCCCAGGACGGTCCTGATCGATTCCGCCCTGCGGAGCCCTTCCCCGGCAAAGCAGCAGATGCCGGTGATCGCCAGGACATTGGGATTGGTCAGCATCGTCTTGTCCCAGTAGCCCTTCATCCTCTCCTTGAAGACATCGATCTTGCCCTGCAGCAGCGCGAAGACAAAGGCAAAGGGCAGCGCCAGCAGGGAGATCCCGGCCAGCAGGGAGATATTGGTGAAGTTGTCGATGCAGAGGATCAGGCCGATCAGGATCGCAAAGAGAGCGATCATCATGACCAGGGTCTTCTTATCCACTTCCACATTGACTGCTTCTTTCTTGACCGCTCCTTCCTTCTTCGCATAGCCGTTGAAGACGACGCCGCTCACGAAAAGAAGGATGATCGCCCCGATGCCGCCATAGGTGAACATCTGTGAATAGGAGATGCCGGTCGCTGCCGGAACGACCCCGGCCGATACCGAAGGCGCACACATCATGGCCAGGGAGTTGCTGGCGCAGACCGCCATTACGAAGGCCTTGTGACATTTGTATTCCCTGGCGGCATCACAGAGCAGAGAGTAGATCAGCGGGATCGCTGCCACCGACATATAGAAGCCCAGGAGGAAGGAGATAAAGAGCGTGACCAATAAGAAGATCCCCGGGGACCGGACATAGCGGGCGCAGAGGTTCTTCAGTTCGGCCTGATAGGGCTTATAGAAGAACGGCATCGAAAGGATCGCGGCAAAGGCCAGCAGGACCATCGTGGAGAGACCTTTTAAGATCGCAGCCTGCCATTCCGGCCAGCTCGCCTGGTAGCGGAAGAGCAGGAAGGCGCCGACTGCGAAGAGGATGCCGCAGACGATCTTGTTCATGCGGTTCATGATCAGGTAACCGATCAGGAACATGACCAAAGTCAGTACCGTCACCACGTTCTTCAGCATGGCGTTCTTCAGGAACTCGTTCAGCAGGAAGGTCACGATCAGGAAGATCGTAAAGAAACGGGCGCTGAACTGGTAAGTCTTATTCTTTAACATATGTTTTTCTCCAAAAGAAAGCCCAATAGAGCATATCTATTGGGCTCTTCTTTTCAGCTATAGAAAGGGGAATAACTGTTAGTACACAGCCGGTACACCGTCGGCACGCTTGTCGCAGGCACCGCAGAGGACTCCGGTCTCCGGATCTCTGAGGATGATCTGTCCGCGGCCCATGTTGGGCTTGTAGTTGCCTCTGACCAGGTCATGGCCCATCCGGGAGAGCTGATCATAGATATGTTCCGGCAGATCCTTTTCCACAGCGATACGTTTGCCTTCTTCCCAGAACCAGCGCGGACTGTCCAGAGCTGCCTGCGGGTTCATATGGAAGTCGATCATGTTCGTCAGCATGGTCAGCTGGCCCTGCGGCTGAATGAAGCCGCCAACACAGCCGAAGGGACCGACAGCCTTGCCGTCCTTGGTCAGGAAGCCCGGAATGATGGTATGGAAGCTCTTCTTGCCGCCGACCAGAACGTTGGCTTCGGCCGGGTTGAAGGAGAACTGACGTCCGCGGTTGTTCATGGCGAAGCCGCAGCCGGGGATTGCGATACCGGAACCGAAGGCGTTGAAGTTGGACTGGATCATGGATACCATGTTGCCGTCCTTGTCGGCCGTTGCGCAGTAGACAGTGCCGCCGTCATCCGGTCTGCCCGGTGCCGGTACGATGGCCTTGTTCAGGTCGATCAGCGCACGGCGCTTGGCAGCATAACCTTCGTCCATCATCATCTCCGGCGTAACGGTCATGTAACGCGGATCGGTGACATAGGTCTTGGAATCCATGTAAGCGAGCTTCATGCATTCAAACAGCAGGTGATAGGTACGTGCACATTCCTTTTCGTTCTCCGGAAGTTCAAATCCCTTGAGGATGTTCAAAGCCATCAGGAGAGAGATGCCATTGCCGTTCGGCGGGATCTCCCAGACATCATAGCCACGGTAGTTGACATGGATCGGATCGACCCACTGGACCTGATATTCCTCCAGATCTTCCATCGACCAGTAACCGCCGCAGGCATTGTTGAAGTCGACCATCGCATGAGCGGTCTCGCCGTGGTAGAAGTCTTCCGCACCGGTCTCCGCAATGCGGCGCAGGGTCTTGGCATAGTCGGGATTCTTAAACAGATCGCCGGCCTTCGGAGCTTTTCCGTTCGGGCAGTAGATATCGAAGAAGGGCTTGGCGGACTGTTCATCGAGACCGGTCAGCGGATGTCCTTCGGTCTTCGGGCCTTCCTTGCAGCGTCGGAACAGGTTGGAGTTGCCTTCCCAGTCGGTGCTGATCTGCGGAGTGACCGGGAAACCTTCTTCCGCATAGCGGATCGCATATTCGAAGAGATCCTTGAAGGGCAGGTTGCCGAAACGGTCAGACAGCGCTTTCCAGCCTGCCGGAGCGCCGGGGATATTGACGGCATGCCAGCCCAGGACCGGCATCTTCTCGAAGCCGTCAGCCTTCAGTTTCTCCACGGAGAGACCCTTAGCGGAAGGACCGGAAGAGTTCATGCCGTACATCTTGTCTTTCATCCAGACGATGGCGAAGTTGTCGGAACCGGCCGAGTTCATGGACGGTTCTACGACGGTAGTGGTGATCATCGTGGCGACTGCTGCATCGACAGCGTTGCCGCCCTTCTTCAGGATGTCGATACCGACCTGCGCAGCCAGCTGGTTGGTGGTAGTGACCATGCCGTTTTTGGCATAGGATACCGTCTTCTGAGAGGGATAGGGATAGCACTTGGGATCAAACGTGAAAGCCATATTTTTCTCCTTAAATTCCTAAGACGACGAGGATATCGATCAGTACAGTCGCGACGACCAGACAGACAGCGACCCATTTGACGGACTTGCCGGCTGTAAAACTCCAGATGTTTTCCGAGGACTGTGCCGAAGTCAGATTGGTAACAGCCGAGAACGGGGAAGCTGCCAGCGAGATGGACCAGCCCAGGAGGACGATCATCGCTGCGCAGACCGGAGTTACACCCAGCAGTTCCGGTTTGACGATCGCTGCTAAGGTAGCGCCCATGGCAGCCGGATGAACACCGATGATGGAAGTCAGGACGGCGATCAGCATGATCAGCAGCGGCAGGATCAGCGCGATGGAGCTCTGGGAAGCCAGGAACTGGAAGAAGGCATTGATGGCGCCGACTCTCTTCAGACCTTCCCCGACGAAACCGCCGATACCGAGGATCGTCATCGTGTTCGGATTCTTCAGCATGCCCTTATCCCAGTAACCGGACAGCCTCTTCTTAAAGACATCCATCTTGCCCTGAACGAGCGCAAAGATCAGCGCGAAGGGCAGCGCCAGCAGAGACACTCCGGCAAGGACGTTGATGCTGGTAAAGTTATCGATGCAGAGGATCAGGCCGGTCAGAAGCAGGAAGATGAATACCAGCATGCCGATATTGGACCATTTGACCTGGATGGAAGTGTTCTTTTCGCGGTTGATGGCACCTTCTTTTTTGGCCGTCGTGGCATTGACGACAGCAGCAATGACTGTCAGCAGGATCGCCAGCGGGAAACCGACCCGGAACATTTCGGTATAAGAGAGACCGTAAGCCGGAAGCGCGACGCCGGCGCCGGTAGAAGGCGCAGCCGCAATGATCAGGGCATTGCCGGCACAGATCGTCATCAGGAAGGCCCGGTGGCACTTGTATTCCTTGGAGATGTCACCCAGCAGAGCGTAGATGACCGGGATCGCAGCCATGGACATGTAGAAGCCTAAGAAGAAGGCGACGATGCCGGACAGGATCAGGAAGATCGTCGGAGAGGGGATATACTTTTCACAGACGTTCTTCAGTTCCGCCTGATAAGGCTTGTAGAAGAACGGCATGGACAGGATCGAAGCGAAGTAGATCAGGGCGATGGTGCTGGCATTCTTGCGGATCGCCGCCAGCCAGCCGGCTGTATCGACCTTGTAGAAGACGAGCAGGGCTGCACCGAGGACCGCCAGGATCCCGATGACCAGACGGTTGGTCTTGTTCATGATGCAGAAGCCCAGGAAGTAGATGACCAGCAGCAGGATCGCTGTTGCCCAGGTCAGGACATTGCTCTTGACGAAGACATTCACCAGGAACAGGATCGCATAGAGCGTAGTGACGTAACGGGTAAGGTTCTTGAATGCGTCACTCTGAATGAATGATTTCATGATTTCTCCCTTTCTTAATGTATTGATATCAGCTTGTGGTTCAGGCACGCGCGCTGTGCCCTTGTGGCTTCATCATAAAAAAAGAAGGTGCTCCCGGAAAGGACTGTCCCTTCGAAAACCGACCTTCTCTTTTTCTCTTTTTACACTTTGTTTTTCAGGAGCGGATTTTGTTTTACGTTCTGTAAAGATCAGACCCTTCCGTATTCCATAGCCTTCAAAGCGATCTGCAGTACGATCCTCGTATTGGGAGAATCCAGATCCATCTCGCTGACCTCCCTGATCTTCTCGACCTGGTAGAGCAGGGTATTGCGGTGCATATAGAGCTTGCGGGCGCTTTCCGCATAGTTCCCCTGATTCTCCAGGAATACGCTCAGACAGCGTACCAGCTGGGTATCGTTCTCTTCGTCGTATTTCAGCAAGCGCTGCAGTCCGTCCGGCATTGCCATATCGGCGGTATTCTCCCGGAAGAATTCCGAAAGATAATACTCCAGCTGACAGTCATCAAAGTAGACCAGCCGTTTCTCCTGTCGCCGGGCGATCCTGACCGCAAACAGGGACTGCCGCCAGGCATAATGCAGGTCATAGATGCTGCGGCAGCTGCGGCTGATCCCGTAATACATGTTCAGAGAAGCTGCCGTACCGGTACAGATCTCGGCGATCTTTTCGACAGAATACTGGTTGCGGGTCAGATCGATGACGATCGAGATCGATTCATCGTTGTTGCGGACAAAGTAGGCTTCGCGGATGTTGTGGCAGAGGTTCAGGGAGAAGATGTTCAGGACATTGTCCCGGTTGGCGATCTTATCGGAAGAGAGCGATATGCAGAGATAGGTATCTTCATCGCTCCAGTGATAGCGGGTAAGGATGCGCAGGTAACGGTTGCGGTTCTCATAGCTCTGATCGAAGAAAGAACGCAGCAGATCCTCGATATCCTTCGGCTGATTGGTCAGGGCGACATTGCTTTCGCTGATGGAACGGGAAAGATACTCGGCCAGGATCTGGATCAGCAGGATATCCTTCTCGGTGATATCCGCATCCACTCCGTCGATGATCAGCCGGGCGACCAAAGAATCCCGCATGAAGATGTTCTGGATCAGTTTCTTCCTTCTTCGCGAAGAACCGGGATAATAGATCGGCCGCCGGGAATTCAGGGTCTTGACGAAGTCCGCATCCTGCAGCAGGTCCTTCATACCGGTATTGCCCAGTGTCACCTTCTCGATATGCGGGGCAAAGACCGGACTCTCTTTGTAGACATTCTGATCGGTGGGGTTATGAAAGAAAAGGAAGCCGAACTCTTCGTTCGCCGCCAGCATCGCATTATGGATGACGGAAGCGCTCCGCACAAAGAGCTCCCTGGCCGGCAGATGCAGAGCGATCACTTCCTGCAGGGAACGCTCCCACTCTTCATAGCGGGAGATCACTTCTTCCAGACGGTTGTAGATCTCATAGAGCGATAGCTCTTCCCTTACACAGAGCAGATCCCCTGCCGGTCTGCTTTCCGTCATTCCCGGGCAGATGAAAGCTCCAACTCCCTTTTTGGACTTCAGAGCTTCCGCCGTCGTCACATACAGGGTGTCTTTCTCCGTCTCTTCCGGAAGCTGCGGACAGATCCGGATCCGCTGCAGGACTGCCCGGTCGGGCTTGCTGCGGATATGATCGGCGATCAGGATGTCCTTCAGTTCCTCCCGGATCAGGTATGTATTCCATTTCATGGTCTCCTCCTTATTAACATACTACCCTAATGTCACAAACATTCTGCCCAAAAATCAGTACTTCTTTCAGTTACTTTGACCATACCACAGGCCTTAAGGTATTCCTACAATAGAATCAAGAACGTTCCGTTTATTCACATGAATTCATGTCTCTGTTTTCCGCAAGAAAGGAGGATACCATCATGGAACAGGACAGCACAAAAAGAACACCGCTTCCTTTTAAAGGATTCCTGCTGACCCTTGTGATCGCGGTCATCGCCTACGTGTTCATGTCTTTTGTGCCTCACGTAAACCCTGACTTCCTGCCCTACTCCACCGTATCGGCAGAAGCCGGCCATTCACTGTTCTACAAGCTGATCTGGTTCGTACAGGACTTCACCAATGCCCAGTTCTACGCCAGCCTCTTTGCCGGTCTCGGACTCGTCGTCGGTGCTTTCATCGCCTATACCCTGAATTCCCGGAAGAAACGCTCCGGCGGCTTCGTGATCGCCTATACCTACAAGATCTTCCCCTGGGTGTTCGCTGCGCAGATCCTCTCGCTGATCATTTCCGATCTGCTGTACACCCCCTTACTGGATTCCACCAACATGGGCTGGATCCCGACTTTCATCCCCTTCGTATCTGTACCGGTCATCGTGATCCTGGAATACGGACCCTCCCTGATCAACGTATTGACCGGCGCGGTCCTGACCGGTGTGCTGGCCACTCCCTTAGGTTCCGTTATCAACAAGTATGTCCTTTCTCCGGCCGGTCTGCCGGTCGTAGCCGCCAACGTCTTTACGATGTCCATCTTAGGTATCATCGTTCTGGAAGCCTGCCGTGTCCTGCCCTTTATTGAAAAGAAGACCGACTTCTACTCCGATAATCCCGGTCTCTGGGGGAAACAGTACGGGGAAGCCGGACCGGCCGAAGACTTACAGAAACCGACCTGGTTCGTAAGACGCGTCCTCGCGGACTTCACGGAAGCGCAGTTCTACGGCAACGAATGGGCCTCCGGACTGATGCTGCTGGGCGTACTGATCGACTGGATCATCAACCCGGCTTCCATCTACTACGGCAACAATTTCCTGCCCATCGTCATCTGCGCGCAGATCGTTTCTTCCGCTGTCGGTGTCTTCCTGTACTACCATGAATGGGAGAAGGGATTCTATCCGACCTTCTTACCGGTCGTTACGATCGTTCCGGGCATTGCCGGCATCTGCAACGGCAACATCGTCATTACCCTGCTGGTCGCCGTCTTGGGCGGTGTCATTGCTCCGCCGCTTGCTGCTTACATCACATCCAAACTGCCGAAGGGCCTGCACCCGATGATCGGCAATACGATGTCGATGGCTGTCTGTACTACGATCTTAGGTGCTGTCTGCAAGTGCCTGCCGTTTATCGGCTCAGGCCTGTAAAAGGAGGAAAACATGCCTAAATACTATGAACTGAAAGCTACGCCCGAAACCTGTGTCTGGGGTTACTTCGACAACAAGCGCGAACCGGTCCTGACCGTAGAATCCGGCGATATCGTCATGCTGGAATCGCTGACCCACCATGCCGGTGACTTCCCGGACTATGTCTTCGATGAAGGCGTCAGAGCCGTCTACGATTCCATTCCGGAAGAAGAGAGAAAGCCCGGTGTCCACATCATTACCGGACCGATCTATGTCGAAGGCGCTGAGCCCGGCGATGTCCTGGAAGTCAAGGTCCTGAACATGGTCCCGCGCGTTCCTTACGGTGTGACCTTCGAAGCCAACTGGGGCGCTCTGTATGAAGAATTCGGCAAGACCGAGAGAACGAACCTCTGGTATGCCGATATGGAGAGCGGCTTAGCCAAGGTCGTTACTTCCTATGACTACCCGCTGCTCTGCGACGTTCCCGGACGCATCATGCCGCGTGAGAAGGTCGAATACAAGGATACCCTGAAGAATGTCTACGTCCCGCTGCGTCTGCACTTCGGTACTGCCGGCGTCGCTCCGGGCGAGAGCGGCCGCATCAACACCATTCCTCCGGGAGAATTCGGCGGCAACATGGACAACCGTCACTTCGTTCCGGGTACCTCCATGTTCTACCCGGTACAGGTCAAGGGCGCGCTCTTCGGCGCCGGTGACTCCCACTTCACGGAAGGCGATGCCGAACTCTGCGGTACTGCCATTGAAGGTTCCGTCAATGCGACCCTGCAGCTGATCCTGCACAAGGCCGGTGAAGGTCTCAAACTGAACGAGAACCCGGTCCTGGAAACTCCGGAATACTACGCTGTCCACGGTCTCGACAGAGATCTCGGCAAAGCCATGAACAAGTGTGCCCTGGAAGCCATCGACTTCCTCGTCAACAACAAGGGCCTCAGCCGTTCCGAAGCCTATGTCCTGCTGAGCGTAGCCGGTGACTTCGCTGTCACCCAGGTCGTCGATGATGTCAAGGGCATCCACTGCATCATCCCGAAGAAGTGCTTCGTCCCCTTCAACAAGGGCAATATCTAAACCTTGTAAGACCCTCCTGAGCGGGGAGGGCCTTTTTCTTTATCCTTACATCTCTGTTATACTGTAAGTAACAGAGGTGAAAACCACGAGACCAATGATCTATATCCTGATCGTTGCAGGCTGTATCCTGCAGGCTCTTTTCATCAAAGCGGAACACGATGAGAAGTATCTGACGGCCGATATCCTCAAGGGACTGGCTTCGCTGATGTTCGTGATCATCGGCTATATCGCCTTTACCCGGGTCAACCATGCCTTCAATAAGCAGTTCTTCCTCGGTCTCCTCTTCGGCATGATCGGGGATATCCTGCTGAACCTGCGCTTCGTCTTCCCCAAACAGGGACAGAAGATCTTCCTGGCCGGGATATTGGCCTTCCTGATCGGACACATCATCTACCTGCTGGCTCTGCTGCCGCAGGCGAGACACGTCTGGGTCTGGCCCTGTGCCATAGCCGGTGCCCTGCTGGCAGCAGCTCTGCTGGCCTACATCTTCAAGACAATGGAAGTCAAGAAGGCCTTTAAGATCTTCGGGATCTTCTATCTCGGTGCAGTCTTCATCATGACCGCCATCGCCATCGGCATCGCCGTCTTTACGCCTTCAAAGCGGGCCTTCATCTATGCCCTGGGAGCGATCCTCTTTACCGCTTCCGACATCGTGCTGATCTTCAATACCTTCTCCGGTACCTCAAAGTTCTCACTGCGCATCACCAACCTGTCTCTGTATTATGCAGGGCAGATGCTGATCGCATGTTCCCTGTTCTTCTGACCTCTTTGGCGGGAGTTCCGGAAGGAACTCCCTTTTCTTTTCCGGCGGCTTTGTCAGGAAGCGATCCGACAGGTATACTGAATACTGGAACTGCAGGAGGAGAGACCCATGAAGATCTATGACATCTCGCAGGAAGTCTTCGGCTGCGTCGTATTCCCGGGCGATCCCGCTCCCAAGCGGGAGATCCTTTCCGATATGAACAGCGGAGCGGAATACAACCTGACCGCCTTCTCGATGTGCGCCCACAACGGGACGCATGTCGACGCGCCGTATCATTTCTACAAAGACGGCAGGACGATCGATCAGGTCGATCCGGAAAGATTTATCGGCTACGCCTATGTGGCAGAACACAGCGGCGAGATAATGGCAGAGGATGCCGTCCGCATCCTGCAGACCGCTCTTGAGGCAGATCCCCGCTCCGCAAACCGGATCCTGATCAAAGGAAAAGCGGTCCTGACAAAGGAAGGCGCGGAAGTCTTCGCTGAAGCCGGCATCAGACTGTTCGGAAATGAATCCCAGACCGTCGGTCCGGTGGACGCCCCGATGGAAGTCCACCTGATCCTGCTGAAGGAAGAGATCGTTCTTCTTGAAGGCATCCGGCTCGGACAGGTCCCGGAAGGCGTCTATACCCTGCATGCCCTGCCGCTGAACCTCGGCGGCGCTGACGGCGCTCCCTGCCGTGCTTATCTCACCAAAGAAGACGATCAATGATCGGAAGGAGAAACTATGAAACAGACGATCTTACGCAAATACGCCCGTCTCATTGCCAGGACCGGCGTCAACATTCAGAAAGGACAGGATGTCCTGATCAACTGCGATCTCGATCAGCCGAGATTCGTGGAACTGCTGGTCGATGAATGCTACAAAGCCGGTGCCCGCAAGGTCACTGTCGAATTCAGCTACCAGCCTCTGAGCAAGCTGCATGTCCGCCACCAGTCCGTCACCACGATGGCCAAAGTCGAGGAATGGGAAAAAGCCCGCATGCAGCACTATGTCGATACCCTGCCCTGCCGCATCTATCTCGATTCCGAGGATCCGGACGGATTAAAGGGCATCAACCAGAAGAAAGTCGCTGCTGCCCGCCAGAAGAGCTATCCGATCCTTAAGCCCTACCGCGATCAGATGGAAAACAAGTATCAGTGGTGCATCGCCGCGGTCCCGGGCGCTGCCTGGGCGAAGAAGCTCTTCCCGGAACTGCCCAAAGGCAAGGCCATCGAGAAACTGTGGGAAGCCATCCTCTTCACTTCCCGGGTCACCGAAGATCCGGTCGCTGCCTGGGAGGCACACGATAAGGATCTCGAAGAGCGCTGCGCTTACCTGAACTCTCTGGGCATCACGGAACTGCGCTACAAGGGTGACAACGGCACGGACCTCAGGGTCGGCATGATCCCGGAAGCCATCTTCAAGGGCGGAGGAGAGATGAGCCTGAAAAACGTCTTCTTCAACCCCAACATCCCGACCGAAGAATGCTTCATCTCCCCGATGCGCGGCAAAGCCGAAGGCATCGTCTATGCCACCAAGCCGCTCTCCTATCAGGGTCAGCTGATCGAAGACTTCTCCGTCCGTTTCGAGAACGGCAAGGCCGTAGAAGTCAAGGCCGCGAAGAACCAGGAACTGCTGGAACAGATGATCTCCATGGATGAGGGCGCTTCCTACCTTGGCGAATGCGCACTGGTCCCGGTCGATTCCCCGATCTCGGAATCCGGTCTCCTCTTCTACAACACCCTCTTCGATGAGAATGCCGCCTGCCATCTGGCCTTGGGCATGGGCTTCGCCGATACGATCAAGGACTTTGAACACAAGACCCTCGACGAATGCCGCGAACTCGGCATCAACGATTCGATGATCCACGTTGACTTCATGATCGGCTACGAAGGCCTCGATATTGATGCCGCGACCGCCGACGGCAAGGTCGTACCGATCTTCCGCAAAGGCCACTGGGCTTTCTAAGTCCCCGCAAACAAAGAGAACAGCAGCCCCACATTACAGTCGGGCTGCTTTTTCTGTCCGGAAGTTGCGGCGCTGTGCGGAGGAGTCTTGTTATAATGGGAGTGGTCAAATGCCTGACGGTATTTCAGAAGGCAGGATAAGAGGGGGAAATGATATGTTGGAAGAACGCGTGCTGAAACAGCTCGGCCTCACATCGCTGACGGTGCATGACCTGGAAGCAGGCAAGGCAAAATACGCAGAACTGGAAAAAGAGATCGAAGGGCTGAAAGCCGAGCAGGCGAAGTTCGATGCCGAACGCAATGAACTGCTGGAGCGCCGGAAGCAGGAAGTCGAAAAGCTCGGCGAAGAAAAGCAGCGTCTGGATGACAAAGTCGAACAGGCAAAGGAAGAGTTTGAAATGGCAACGTATATTCAGGATCATCGGCAGGACGAGTATAGGTTTGCCGTCGATGAAGCCGACTACAAAACAGGCCGGTCCGAAAAAGTAAACAGGATCCTTGAAATAATGAAGCAGAAAGCACAGGATGCCGCAAACGCAAAAGACATCGCGGCTGCCCGGCTGCGCGTCGCTGAAAGCGAACGTGCCGAAGCGACAAAAGAGATCAATAAGATCGATCAGGAATACCGGCGGATCGACAAGCAATATTCCAGGATCGACAAACAGCTCACCCAGCTGTCCTACCTGTCTTCGCAGCTGTTCTGGGAGCTTGACCGTCTGGAAAGAAACAAAGAGTACTTCCTGAATAAGGAGAAATGATCCCCTCAGCCGAGGGGATCTTTTACTCTCCAAACAGTTTCTTATACTCTCCGTAGCCTTCTGTTTCCAGTTCCTCATAAGGAATGAAGCGCAGGGCTGCTGAGTTGATGCAGTAGCGCAGACCTCCCGACTCCCGCGGACCGTCCGTAAAGACATGTCCCAGATGTGAATCAGCTTCCGCCGATCTTACTTCCGTACGGATCATACCGTAGGAGAGGTCGCGGAACTCTTTTACGCTGTCCTCACTGAGCGGTCTCGTGAAAGCCGGCCAGCCGCAGCCGGAATCATATTTGTCTTCCGAGGAGAAGAGCGGCTCTCCGCTGACGATGTCCACATAGAGCCCCTTCTCAAAGAAATCGTCATACTCTCCGGTGAACCCGACTTCGGTCGCGGCATTCTGCGTCACTTCAAATGCCAGATCACCGATCCTCTCCCGCAGTTCGGAGGGAGATTCTCTCTCCTCTTCCAGCTGAAACATCTCTGCCGGGATGTGACAGTAACCGCCGGGATTCTTCTCGAGATATTTCTGATGATAGGCTTCGGCAGGAGTAAAGTTCGTTAACGGCAGCAGTTCCACTGCCAGTTCCCCGCCGACCTTCTCTGCTTCTGCCTGCCAGACCTCTTCGATCTCCGGCAATTGTGACTCTTCTGTATAGTAGATGCCGGTGCGGTACTGGATGCCGCGGTCATTGCCCTGCTGGTTGACAGACAGCGGGTCAATGACCTGAAAGTAATAGCTCAGCAGTTCCTTCAGAGCGATCTCATTCTCGTCATAATCGATGCGGACCGCCTCGGCATGACCGCTGCCCAGACACACTTCCTGATAGCTGACTGCTCCTTCCGGACCGTTCGCATAGCCGGCTTCGGTACGGATCACACCCTTGAACTGATCAAAGAACTTCTGGACGCCCCAGAAACAGCCTCCGGCCAGATAGATCGTTTTCACTTCTTCCTCCTGTTCCTGTATCGTTTCCCTGGCTTCTGCCGTGCAGCCTGCCAGCAGAAGCAGCAGGATCAGAAATAGTTTCTTCATTGCGGTATATAGTTCCAGCCATGATCCCCATGGTAGATCATCTGCCGGGTCATGCCTCCGTCTACACAAATGTTTTCCCCGGTAATAAATCCGGCCTTCTCCGAACAGAGGAAAAGCACCAGTTCTGCGATATCTTCCGGCTTTCCGACCCTGCCGGCCGGCTGCTGCAGGACATCAGGTCCCTCATAGTCCGTCCCTTCCACATCGATCCAGCCCGGAGAGACCGAGTTGACCCTCACTCTACCGGCAAAACTCATGGCCAGGGCATGAGTCAAGGCGCGGATCCCGCCTTTGGCAGCGGTATAGCTTTCGGTCTGCGGCTGGCTCATCCGATCCCGGGAAGAAGAGATATTGATGATCGATGATCCCTCCCGGAAATACGGAGCGAACAGCTCGGCCAGATAAAACGGCGCTGTAACTCCGACCGAGAGGGCATACTGAAACTCTTCATAGCTGCATTCCCCGATGCCTTTCATCAGCGGAGGAGCGTTGTTGATGAGATAGTCGATGCCGTCGTTCTCCTTCAGCACTTCCTGAACGAAGTCTTCCAGAGTACTCTTATCCGCGATATCACCGACATAATGATCCCCTTCCGTTTTATCGATCACATAGACCCGGACATATTGCCGACGGAAGGCATCGGCGATGCATTTGCCGATCCCGTGCGCTCCGCCGGTAACGACAGCCACCTTCTTCTTTACCGGTACAGTCAGTTTCATATCCAGTCCTCTTTCGTCTTTCTCCGGGACCTCCGGTATCGTTTCACAATATCCCTCGGCATACAGTGCTGCCGTTACCGAGAGACACAGCGCATCCAGCAGATCGTCTGTCTGGCAGTGCAGTTCTTTCGCTTTCTGTTCAGAAAACGATAGTGAAAGATCCGGCAGGTATTCCTGCAGGATCTTTACCCTTTCCTGCAGACCTTCCGGGTCTTTCTTTTTATACAGGAGAGATCCGCCCTTCAGACGCTGGAAGTCCAGTTCCGGATGGCTTTCCAGGATACGCTCCCGATAGCGGGGATGTTCCTCCAGAAAGAGATCCACCTCCCGGATCTTAGGAAGGATATTGAGCGTCTGCTTGGGCAGGCTTTTGCCCAGCACCGCTTTATTCGTTTCTTTCTGTGCGGCCTCTCCCTGCACATAGACGGCCTGCCGGCAGGGGATCGGAAAGAGGGCCGAAGAACGGCCCTTCAGTTCTTTCCTGGCAGCTGCTTCCGGACGATGCTTCGTCTGATCATCGACTAACCCTACTGCCATATCGATCAGGAAAGCATCGAATTCCGGATAATGATCGATCAGTTCTTCCAGCGAGGCAAAGCGCTGCGGATGCAGTTTTCCCTGATCGAGGACCGCAGCGATCCAGCCTCCCCGGCAGCCGTCAACGCCGATGTAACGGCCGTCCTTCATGGTTTATTTCGTGGGGTCTTTCCCGAGGATGAACTTCCGGATATCCTCCGTCAGTTCCCTGACGTTGTCTTCTCCGATGTAGATCATGTGTCCGGAAGGATAGCCTTTCCAGTACACCCGATCCATCGGCAGATGCGCATGGTCCAGGGTATGCCAGACATAGCCGAATTCGGTGCAGAGATCATACCAGCCGTTGGCGAAGAAGGTGCGCATGCCCGGTCTTCTGTCCATCGCCTTGCGCAGCTGTTCCGCCGTATTGCCTTTCTTGACTTCCCGGTTCCAGTTCTGCCAGTAACGGGAAGAGGAAACGTAGCTGCGATCGAGCTTTACGCCGAGACCGGGCAAAAGATCGCCGGTGACAGCCTGATAGAAGTAAGGATCATAGCGGTCAGCCGTTGCATCATCCCAGGCTCCTTCCTTCTCTTCCTTGATCGGCGGATCCAGCAGGGGACGGGTCACTCTGCCGTCATAGCGGGAGACCGCTTTTCCTTTGGCCTTCAGCACTTCACTGCGGTAGCTGCTGTCATCGATCTTCAGATCGTTCTTCAGCAGATACTCCCGGGAGACACCGGTATAGTAGGAGACTTTTTCCAGAATGTATTCCTTCTTTTCTTCCTCCAGCCGGCTGCCTTTGAAAAGAGCCGGGGCATATTCATCTTCCGCAAAAGCCTTCGCCTCCATGACGAAGTCTTCGACGGACTGTTCAGAAGGTCTGTTGTGGAACCAGTTGACACCGGCATAGGTCGGGAAACCGATGACCGAAGGTTCGACATACAGCTCTCTGCCGAAGTATTCCCCGACAGTCACGGTATTGCCGATCATGACGATGCCGTCAAAGGCAAAACCGAAACTGCGGTTGTCGCTGCCGGAAGCAGCCAGACCGGCCGCTGTAGCGGAGCGGGTGCAGCCGTAGCTCTCCCCGACCAGATACTTCGGCGACAGCATCCTTCCGTATCTGCGCAACCAGCCTTCGATGAACACCAGCAGGGCTTCGGCATCCTCTTCGATGCCTAAGAAGGTCTTCTTCCCCTCTTCCTCATCCATCAGCAGCATGCCGTAACCGGTGCCGACCGGATCGACCAGGACCAGGTCTGCCACATCCAGCAGACAGTTGGGATTGTCGATCACTTCATAAGGACCGAAGGAAGAAGGACGGTCCGGTTCTCCGTACGTGATCCTTCTGGCTCCCAGGAAGCCGGCATGGACATACATGGAAGAACTGCCGGGACCGCCGTTATAGGCAAAGATGACCGGACGGTCTTTGGTATCTTTGACATCGGTTCGGAAATACGAATAGGAAAAGATCGAGCCGATCGCTTTCCCTTCATCGTTATAGAAGACGTTGTCTTCACTGACAGTATGATAAGGGATCTTCTTTCCTTTCAGTTCGATCTCTCCGTCAGATTCGAAACGGGCAGGTTTGAAGTCATCAGCTTTGATGCATTCGGTACGATACATACAGTTTCCCCCTTTTTCTTTATTTTACGGATACACGGTGATGAATGGCTGAAAGATGATCAGGCAGGAGCTATGAAAAAAGAGGACTTTCGCCCTCTTACAGGATATTCAGATGTTTGGGATCGATATTGTAGATGACATCCTTGCGTTCTACGATGACCCTGATCCTTTCCAGCAGTTCTTTATCCTTTACGATATTCCCCAGCAGTTCCCGGGTCGGGTTGATCGCTGTCGGATGGCCGGTATTCAGAAACATGGTCAGATCCCCGTTGGTGTCGCCGTAGCTGTAGCACTCGCTCAGATCCAGATCATACTGTCCCGCCAGTTCCAGCAAAGCTTTCTTCTTGGAGACCGCATCCCACATCGGTACGTAAGTACCGGTATAGATGCCCTTCTCATCGGTCTCATAGATCGTGCCTCTCCAGTCATCGAAATGATACTTCTGAGCCATTTCTTTGACTAAGGCATCCGGGGAACCGGAGATCGCGATGACCTTATGGCCGGCCGCCTGGTGTCTCTCGATCTCACCGCGGGTGAACTGATAGACCCGGTCGCCCTTCTGTTCGATGACCTTCTTGGCGATGAAGTTGATATGTTCGCTGGGGATGTCCTTCAGGGTCTCCCGGAAGATATCGACCATCTTCTCCAGATAGACGTCGTAGTCTCCCTGCCGTCTGTCCCAGGCCATGAAGGCCGGACGGACTTCATCGTACCAGCGGTCGCCGGAGATGATCTCATGGGTGACCATCTTCTTGAACACCTCGGTGATCAGACCTTCCCGGTAGATCGTTCCGTCTATATCAAAAAATGCAGCAATATTCTTCATTTTATATACCTCCTGTTGCGTTTCTCCTATTATAGGCTTCTTTTCCGAAAACGCAAGAAGACCGCCCTCAGGCGATCTTCGCTCCTTTGTACAGACTGAGCCCTACCAGCAGACAGCCCTGCATGTAGGGATAGTGCTGCTGCTCCAGATACTGCAGCAGTTCTTCGCTCTCTGCTCCGGGCTGGATCACGATCATCTTAAAGCTGCGCCTGCAGACTTTCATTAATTCGATGCCGAAGGCCGGATGGATACAGAGATCGATCACATCGATCTCCTCCGGTACTTCATTGAGTTCCTTCAGTTCCCTGGATACGCCATAGGCAGTATAGCCGTTCTGCAGGAGGGCGTTTTTGATCTTACAGGCATATTTCTCCGGATCGGTGGTATTGCCGACCACGGCGAATACCTGCTGTTCCATAACTCCCTTTAAGTCCATGTTTACCTCACATAGTGCACGCGGGCCGGGTCATAACGATCCTGCTGCTTTCTCTCTTCCGCCGGATAACCGAGGGCAAAGAGGGCAAAGACTTCGAGATCTGCAGGCAATTGCAGGATCTCGGCGGCTTTCTGCATCCGTTCTTCGATCGGTGCGATCCCCAGCATGACCGCCCCCAGTCCCAGATGATCGGCTTCCAGCCACAGGTTCTCGGAAGCGATGCTGCAGTCGATATAGGCATAGCCCGGGATACGGCAGTCCTTGCGGGCCAGTACGGCGATACCCGCCGCGGCCCCCTCCAGCATGCCTGCATAGGGCGATACCTTTGCCAGTTCTTTCAGCACGTCCTTATTGGTGACGACGGTGAACTCCCAGGGCTGCTGGTTGGCCGCCGAAGGCGCCTGCATCGCAGCCTTCAGCAGCCGTTCGATCTTTTCTTCTTCGATCTCTTTATCGAGATAACGTCGGATGCTGGTGCGGTGAAAGATCTCCTTCATGCATCCTCCCTTACCCGTTTATGGATATCTTCGGCTTCTCTCGCAAAGCTTTCCGTCCCGGCTTCCTTCAGCTGTTCCTCGCTGCGGAAGCCCCAGGTCACGCCCAGGAAGGGGCAGCCGGCATTCTTCGCGGTCTGCGTATCGGTGCCGCTGTCTCCGACATAGAGCACTTCTTCCGCCTTCAGGTCCATGATCTGCAGGATCTCATTGACGGTATGCGGATCCGGTTTGCCGGGGACGCCTTCCCGCATCCCGAAGACAGCCTTGAAGGAGATCTCCGGGAAATAGTAACGGATCAGTTCTTTGGTATAGTGGTCAGCCTTGTTGGAGTTGATAGCCAGGGCATAGCCTTCTTCCTGCAGTCTCTGCAGCAGTTCGGGGATCCCGGGATAGGGAACGGTCTCTTCCATATAGCCGATGTCGTAGTAGTAGACGAACTTCTCCAGGGCCTCAAAGCGGATATCCTCCGGTGTCTCCTCCGGCAGCGAGTGTGCGATCAGATAAGCGAAGCCGTGCCCCAGTCTCTTCAGGGTCGTCTCCCGGTCCGTCAGGGGATAGCCATAGTCTTCCAGGACCTGGTTGACGGAACGGGTCAGGTCGTTGCCGGTATCCAGCAGGGTACCGTCCAGATCAAATATGATGCCTTTCATAGTCCTCCTTAGTGTAAGAAGATCTCTTCGATCTTCTGCAGCAGATCTTCCCGGTCTTCCGAAGAAAGACGCAGGAAGTTCTCGGTGATCCTTCTCTGTAAGGGCGTCAGGTCATACTCCGCTGCCAGTTTGTCCATCAGCAGATCTCCCGGACCGCTCATCATCTCTCCTTCTCCCGTACGCAGCCATTCCTCACGGATATGAAACTTCATACAGATCAGACGGAAGGTAGTGGCTGAGGGATCGTTCTTCCCGCTTTCCATATAAGAAACGGAAGCGCGGTTGATGCCCAGAACAGCTGCGAATTCTTCCTGTTTCATGTGATTGTATTTCCTGATCTCCAGGATCCGATCTTTCATAGCGCCGCGTGCCTGGGCATTCCGGTGTCTTATAAACTCATTCTTTTCTTCCATAACGGCACTCCAATGTGATTTATTTACTTACAGTTTAGGGCAATTCCCAGAGTTCTTCAAGCATTTCTGCGTGAATATCTTACAGGAGCAGTGATATAATTATGTAGGTGAAGGTTATGGAAGAGATCGACAACAGGTTACTGCAGGCATTTAAAACACTGGATGAGAAAGATCAGTACCGCATCCTGGGGATCATTGAAGGGATCCTGATGGAAAAGGAAAAACAGAAAGAACTTCAGGAAAAGAAAGAAGACAAATGAACGGCTTGCCGTTCTTTTCTTTTGCCTTAGAATGAAGGAGGAGGTACAAGTTATGTATGCTTTCGTAAACGGGATCATCCTCGATGGTACCGAGAATATGGAACCGCAGAGCGGAAAAGCCGTTCTCATAGACGGAAAACAGATCAAAGCGATCTGTGATCCTGAACAATTGCCGACAGACTGCGAACGGATCGATCTGAAGGGAGCTTTCCTGCTGCCCGGTCTCATCAATATGCATGTCCATCTGGCCGGCAACGGCAAACCGCAGAAGAAACAGCGCGACAACGAAAAACTGGTGAAGACCATCTTCTCCAATCCGGTCTCCGCTGCCGTAGCGGAGAAGCTCGTGGCTCACTATGCGAAGCTGGAACTGCTGAGCGGGGTCACCACCATCCGGACGGTCGGAGGTCTGAAGGATCTCGATACGAAGGTACGCGATAAGATCGCTCAGGGAAAACTGCTCGGTCCGCGCATCCTGGCCGCCAACGAAGGCATCTCCGTACCGCATGGACATATGGCCGGTTCGGTCGCCCGAACCTGTCACAATAAGGAAGAAGCGCTGGATCAGGTCATGCATCTGTGGGCGCAGAAAGCCGATCTCATCAAACTGATGATCACCGGCGGGGTCATGGATGCGAAGGTCAAGGGCGAACCCGGCGAGATGAAGATGGAGCCGGAGATGATCGAGGCCGTCTGTGAAGAAGCCCATCGTCTGGGCTTCAAGGTCGCGGCCCATGTGGAATCTCCGGAAGGGGTGCGCACGGCCTTACGCTGCGGTGTCGATTCCATCGAACACGGAGCCGCTCCGGACGAGGAGATCATCTCGCTCTTTAAAGAAAAGAAGGCCTTCCTGATCACGACCCTCTCCCCGGCCATCCCCTACGCCTTCTTTGACCGGAAGATCTCCAATGCCTCGGAAGTCGAACAGTATAACGGACAGGTCGTCTTTGAAGGCATCCGCGACTGCAGCAAGGCTGCCCTGGCCAACGGCATCCCGGTAGGTCTGGGCAATGATGTCGGCTGCCCCTGGATCAGTCAGTATGACTTCTGGCGCGAACTGTACTGGTTTGAGAAATATGTCGGGGTCTCTGCCCGCTTCGCTCTGTATACTGCTACCCTGCGCAATGCGCAGCTGGCCGGCATCGATCAGATCACCGGTTCGGTGGAAGAAGGCAAGGAAGCGGACTTGCTGATCGTAGAGAACGATCCGCTGCAGGATCTGACTGCCCTGAAACAGCCGAAGTACGTCGTGGCCCGCGGCAGGCTGATCAAGGATCCTTCTTATAAGCGAAGAGCGGACGTTGAGGAAGAACTGGGCAAGGTCATGCGGGCGGAGAAGGCATGAACACGAAAGAGGCGATCCTCAGCCGGCGCAGCACCCGCCGCTATC
Source organism: Erysipelotrichaceae bacterium (assembly GCA_017512885.1). Classification (GTDB taxonomy): domain Bacteria; phylum Bacillota_I; class Bacilli_A; order Erysipelotrichales; family Erysipelotrichaceae; genus RGIG5669. The sequence continues at coordinate 74,059 of JAFWEP010000001.1, read as the reverse complement.
TCAAAAAAGCGCTGCCGCAGGAGCTTGTCGAGGAAGTCATCGAAGCCGGACGCTACGCCCCCAGCGGCGGCAACTCGCAGCTGACGCATTTCGTCGTGATCAGCGATCCGGAAGTCCTGGCCCGGCTGGAAAAGACCGTACAGGAACAGTTTGCCCGGATGGAGATCACGGAAGGGATGTACCGTTCCAAGGTCTCTTCGATCACCCGGTCCAAAGCCGGGAATTATCATTTCACTTACGGCGCTCCGGTGCTGATCGTGACCGCCAACCGCAGGGACTACGACAACCATATGGCTGACTGCGTGGCAGCCGTAGAGAATATGCTGGTAAGGGCCAACGATCTCGATCTTGGCTCCTGCTACATCAATCAGCTGCACTGGCTCAATGAGAACGAAGAGATCCGGCGGATCTTCGCTTCCTTCGGTCTGCAGGAAGAGGAAAGGATCTATGCCTCGCTGGTAGTGGGCTATCCCGATACTGAGGACGGCCTGCCGGAGAGGAAGCCCCTGCCCCGCACCGGCAACAAGGTCACCTATATCCGTTAGAAAAGATCCCTTATTCGGGATCTTTATTCTTTGATCAGAGTGATCCGTTCGATGGATTCCATCCGGATCAGTTTTTCTTTCCGGCCTCTCGGGGACTCTATGGTGATCTTCAGCCAGGTATCATCCGCTTCCTGGATAACGATCGAGCCATGCTTCGTATTGCCGTAATTGATGATATCAACGTCTCCGTGATCTTCCTTCAGTTCGATCCTGACCTTTTCCCCGATATAGGAACGGGCCGCCTGCAGGAGCGAAGTACGATCTTCATGGTAGGAAGTTCCTTTCAGTTTCGTCAGTTCTTCTTCGAGACTGCTGACCCGTTTCTTCATTTCCGAGAGTTCAAGATAGGCCATCAGTCCGAAGATACCGAACACAAATCCCAGATACTGCATCATTTTACCTCCACCGACAGGACGGAAGAGACCGGGATCAGTTTCTCGATCTTCCCTTTCTTGGTCTCTGCTTCGACCTTCATCCAGTTGCCGGAGAACCCCAGGATCTTACAGTCTGTATTGAACAGATCGTAATCTGCTTCATCCTCAAAGAAGTTCAGCCGGACGGTCTTCCCGGTCAGCTCCTGCAGCAGGCGGCTGACCCCGGTCAGGACCGGAGTCTCTTCTTCGGTCACACCGTCTTTCAGCAGATAGTCGCAGCTGACGCCCAGGATCGAAGCGATATCATTGATCTTCTCGATATCCGGATAGACCGTGCCGGCTTCCCAGCGGCTGACAGTCTGGCGGGTCACCGATAATTCTTCGGCAAAGTCGCTCTGTGTCATGCCCAGATCTTTACGTTTCCGGGCGATCTTGTTTCCCATTTCGTTCATCGTTCTTTCCTTCTTTCGTCTTCATTCTATGAAGAAAGGACGGCCCTCACAAGAAATTCTCCTGTTCAGAATGTAACATGTCGGTTTACATCCCAAAGAAAAAGACCCTTTCGGGTCCTCCTCAGCCTTCGATCAGGATGGTATCCTTCTTTTCCAGCTTCTGTGTTTTCTTCGGGATGTTCAGGGTCAGCACACCGCCTTCGTACTTGCCGTGGATCTCTTCGCTCTTCAGCTCTTCGCCCACGTAGAAGGAACGGCTCATGGTACCGGAGTAACGTTCCTGACGGACCATCTTGCCTTCCTTATTCTTTTCTTCCTGTTCATGGCCTTTGGTGGCGGTAACGGTCAGATAACCGTTCTCCAGTTCCACCTGGATGTCTTCCTTATGGAAGCCCGGCAGATCGATCTCCAGTTCGTAGTGATCTTCGTGTTCACGGATATCCGTCAGCATCTCGCGCTGTGCACGCTTGCCGTAGATCTTACAGTTCAGATCTTCCATCTCACGGTCCAGTCCGAACCAGTCATCAAATAAATCCTCAGTAAATAATTTCGGTGTCAACATAGTTTCATACCTCCTTTACTTTCTTCATGTTCAACAGATGAACTATGTATCAGTAAGGGGAATGGAGGGTTTGGATTCTATGCCAGGATCTTCTCTGATTCTCTTTACACTATCGTTATAGTTCTTTTCTTTAGCACTGTCAAGTGTTGAGTGCTAATTTCTTTTCTTTTTAAAGGAGGCTCTGCAGCCTCCTTTGTCTCTTACTTCTTGGGCAGGATGTCGTCGTGAACGGTAGAGAGCTTGTCTGCCAGTTCGATCTCCATCTTGCGCAGTTCTCTCTGGGCTTCGGCTCTCTTTTCGCGGCCTTCCTTCTGGATACGGGAAACCTCTTCCAGCGTATCGATCAGTTTCTTGTTGGTCTCGGTGAGCGTCTCCAGATCGACGATGCCTCTCTCGGATGCTTCTGCCGTCTGTACCGTAGCCATGTGCAGGTTCTCGGCATTCTGCTTCAGCATCTGGTTGGTCATCTCAGTGACCGCATTCTGGGCTTCGATCGCTTCCTGCGAATGATGGACGCCTAATGCGATCAGCATCTGCGACTTCCAGAGCGGGATGGTGTTGACCAGGGTGGACTGGATCTTTTCCGACATCAGGGTATCGTTGTTCTGGACCAGACGGATCTGCGGAGCCATCTGCAGGGATACCATGTGGGTCAGTTCCAGGTCATGCAGCTTCTTTTCGAAACGATTGATCGCATTGTTCAGGTCATTGACGGCCTGAGCATCTTCCGGAGTTCCGGACTTCTTGGCTTTTTCGACCAGTTCGACCAGTTCGGTCTCCTTGATCTCCTGCAGTCTCTTCTGACCGGCCAGGATATACATGGAGACTTCCTTGATGTTGGTCTGGTTCTTTTCGTAGAGCTGATCCAGCAGGGCGATGTCCTTCAATAAGGTGACCTGATGGTTCTCCAGGACCTTGGCGATCTTCTCGACGTTCTTTTCGGCATCATCATAGCGGGCCTGCATAGCGGTGACCTTGTTGCTGCCCTTCTTGAAGATCTTCTCGAAGAAGTTGTCTTCCTTCTGGACTTCAAAGCCCTTCAGCTGTCCGACCAGTTCGGTCATCATATCACCGATGTCGCCGAGGTCCTGCGTCTTGACGCTCTTTAAGGCATTCTCGGAGAAGTCTGCGACCTTGGACTGGGCATTGGCGCCGTACTGCAGGATCGTAGTGGTGTTGGTGATATCGATCTTCTTGGCGAAGTCATCGACCATCTTCTTTTCGGCTTCCGTCAGATTGGCATCATTAAAAGCAGGGTTGATCGCTTCTTCTTTGACTTCCTCTTCCGGTACAGCCAGTTCGATCTGTTCCTGAGCTTCTTCCGTAAGCGGTTCAGCTTCCAGGGTCAGGCTGATCGCTTCAGTTTGTTTTTCGTCTTTTTCACTCATGTTTACTACCCTCTTATTCTTGATTCAATAATAACGTAAAAAGGTTCCCGATTAAAGAATTATCCTCTGTTTTCTGCTATGATGAAGAGTATGAAGAGAAGGATGACGACCCGGGAAAAGATCCTGGAAGCAGCGAAACGTTCATTCTATCGCAACGGCTACACCGCAACGACTTATGCCCATCTGTCACAGGAGATGAAGACTTCTCCCGGTTCTTTTTCCTATTACTTTTCTTCCAAGGCTTCGATGGCCGGCGAGATCTATGTCGAGATCCTGCAGAAACTGCGGCAGATCGTTGATGAACGGATGCCGGAGGAAGCGAAGGAACGTACTTTACTGAAGTATGCGGTGATCTCCCGCCTGCTGGTCGATGTCTTCCATGAAGATGAGAAGGTCTTCCGTTTCTATTACGAATTCGGTAAGGACGATATCGAGATCGCCCGGAACTTCAACCTGATGAATGTTGTCTTCCCGGATGATGAACATCTCTTCTATGATGAAGAGAATGACGAGAGAGCACTGATCTCCTCTGCCATCAAAGGACATTCCTGGTTCACCAATACAGATTTCTTTAACGGGAAACTGAACTGCAGCTTTGAATACTTCTCGGATTACCACCTGCGGCTGAATCTGCTGATGATGAAGGTCCCGTCAGAGATCGTCGAGAGGATCATCGAATATTCCCGGACTCTGGCCGAAGAGATCCATCTGGAGATCGAACCCTACTTCGTATTTAAATAACAGTTACTTAAAGTATATAGGCACCCCTTGGGTGCCTGTTTTTCTTTAGAAGTTGAAGGTATCAGGATTGGATCCGGCCCGGATATCCTTGTTGAAGGAAGAGATCAGGGCGACGTCTTCGTCAGACAGACTGAAGTCGAAGACCTGCAGGTTCTCTTCAATGCGTTCCTTATGGATGGACTTCGGGATGACCACATTTCCCTGCTGGATATGCCAGCGCAGGACGACCTGAGCGGTGCTCTTGCCGTATTTGGCTGCCAGCTGCAGCAGGTTCTCATCCTTCAGGACGTTCTTGTCCAGAGATCCTCCGAAGGGGCTCCAGGCTTCCGGCTGGATGTTCAGACTGCGGATATGGGCCAGCAGTTCGCTGTTGGTGAAGCTGGGACTGGATTCGACCTGGTCCATAGCCGGCAGGACTCTGGCGGTGGGCAGAATGTCAGCGAGATGATGGGCATGGAAGTTCGATACACCGATCGCCCGCATCTGTCCTTCCAGATACATGTCTTCCAGATCCTTCCAGGCCTTTTCGTAACCGACAGCCGGCCAGTGGATCAGATAGAGGTCAACGTAGTTCATGCCTAATTTCTGCAGGCTCTCTTTGTAGGCTTCCTTGGCCCTTCCGGCCCGGACATCATCGGTCCAGAGCTTGGTGGTCACGAAGATGTCTTCGCGGGCGATGCCGCTGTCTCTGATGGCTCTGCCGACGCTCTCTTCGTTCTTATAGGCAGCTGCGGTATCGATGTGCCGATATCCTGCATCCAGGGCATAGCGTACGGCGTTGTAGGCTTCTTCGCCGTCCTTGACCCGGAAGACGCCCAGACCTAACTGCGGGATGGTGATGCCGTTGTTCAATACGATCTCGTTCATGGTTCCCCCTTATAGCTCACATTCCGTGAGAGTGCCGTCTTCGTTCAGGAAAGAGAAAGTGATCTTTGCCTCATACGGGAAATGTTTCTCGATCTCTTTCTTCAACAGCAGAGCCTGTCCGTACCACAGCCGGTCATCGACCTTGCGGCTGCGGGGGAAGAGGATCTGCAGACGGTCTTCTTCCAAAGTATACAGTTCGATCGTGCTCTTCTGCACGAAAGATGCTTCCGGATGGTTCCGAAGATAATTGTTGCAGCAGCGGTGCAGGGTGCGGCGGGTGCTTTCCGGGAATTCCGGTTCGGTCACTGTGGATAAAGCGGAATACAGGCTGTAGCGCAGCTGTTCCTCATCGATATGTTTCTGGAAACCGTCGGTCTCCGACCAGAGATCCTGACGGTCGCGGCCGAATTCCAGCAGTTTCAGCGGTACATCCTCTTCCAGATAGAGGTAGCTCTCGGTATTGCTGCGGATCTTCATGCCGGCTTCGGAGAGATAGATCGGCATCTGGAAGAAGATGACGTCCTCCAGAATGATTCCGGAGATCTTTTCCGGCAGACTGTGGTCCCTGGTCACCCGGCAGAGGGCCTTCTTAAAGGCATCCTTGGTCTCATAGCCGTTGGCGACCCCGTAGTTCTTCCACATCGTGTCTACACTGCCGGAATGAAAGGAGGCAGCCCTGCCGTAGCCGATGATGCCCTTCTCTCCCCGGTAAGTATAGGCTTTGTCTTTCACCAGAAAGAACAGCAGGTCGCCCTTGCCGAAGTCGCGGAAGTTGACAGAGGCAGAGGGGCGCCAGAAGTTGATGGTGCGGCGTCTGTCCAGCCGGTGCAGTTCCAACATATGTCCGTCTGTGATATAAGCGATACTGGCCATATTTCCCCCTTTACAGTACGGAGAACTTTTCCTTCAGCAGCCGTTCCAGTTCCCGATCCCAGCCATCATCCAGCGTCTCCCGGTCCAGAATAAAAACGTCAAGCTCTTCTGCCTTGGCAGCGATGGCCGGGGAACGGGAAGGCAGATCGACAGCGGTCGCTACGGCCGCAGCCGAAAGCTCATTGCCGAAGGTCAGACGGTGCAGAGCGATCTCGTTGAGGGCTACGTTGTCGACCTTGTTGGACTTGCAGGAGATGAAGACCAGATGATTGTCCTTGGCAGCCAGCAGATCGATCTCGCAGGTGACCGGATACTTTGCCCCCTGATCGGAGAAATCGATCACGACTGACATCTTCACATCATCGAAGCGGCCGGAACGCTGCAGCTTGATAAACAGATAGGATTCCAGCCAGGAGCCGGTCACATCGAAGAGCGTCCGGATGCGGCTGCTGCGGAAGGTCAGGGTATTGCCTTTCAGATGATATAAGCCCAGTTCCTGAAACTTTTTGTTGAGCGGGACTTTCTTTAATCGGTCCAGAGTTTCCTTATCCAGATGACAGGTCGCGGAAGTATGCTTGCTGTTCTGATAGAGACGGTCGACCGTCGTGATCGAAGAGATGAACTGGTCATAGTCTTTGTAGCAGCTTTCCACTGTCTTCAGGATCAGATTGTTGATGGATCTCTCCTTCGGATCCGGTTCACTGTGGATATGCTGGATGATCCTTCCTCCCGACAGGGAGACGATCTCTTCGATACTGAGCTGGAAAGGTTTCAGCGGGGAATAGTCCTGACGATGGTATTCCTTGACGATATTCTCTTCCGCATCAAAGTAAAAGACCGGGAGCTGATGGTGTACCGCTTCCGCAAACAGCAGCAGTAAGATATACCGGCTTCCGGACATGTCTACGGCAGCATCCGGATACTCTTTGAAGATCTCACAGACCTGCTGCCGTTCATTCTTATCATCAAGCACCACAAAGCGGATCTCAGTATGCAGGTATCTGTCATACAGAGCTTTCGCCGGGGCATAGGACTTCTCTTCATAAGGTTTACGGGAAAAGAAAACGATCCTTTTGACTCCCAAGGTCAAAGGGAGGATCACATTCCGTAAGTGGTCGTTTTCCTCGTAAGCTTTGAAGAGTGTTTCGATCATTTTTCTTCCTCCAGACTGCGGCGATGATCCAGAGCCTGCAGCAGAGTAAACTCATCGGCATAGTCCAGACTGGCGCCCATCGGCAGACCGTGGGCCAGTCTCGTGACTTCTACCTCTTTATCTTTTAACAGGCGGTCCAGATACAGAGCCGTCATTTCACCGTCCATCGTAAAAGGCGTAGCGATGATCACTTCATGGACGCCATCCAAGCGGTCAAACAGCGTGTCCATATTCAGTTCTTCCGGATAGATGCCCTTGGCAGAAGAGATCACGCCGTTCAGAACATGGTAAAGGCCTTTGTAGCCGTTCGTCTTTTCGATCGCCGCGACATCCTGATCATAGGCAACGACCATGATCCGGGTCGGATCGCGGTCCTTGTCCTTACAGAAGGAACAGAGTTCCTCGTCAGTCAGGAAACCGCAGTGCGGACAGCGATGCAGCTTGGCGAGGGCAGCGATGCTTTCGGCGACATCCTTCACCTCGTCCCCCATCTGCATCAGGGAAAAGACATAGCGCTGAGCGGTCTTGGCACCGACGCCCGGCAGCCTCTGCAGAGCAGCAGCTACTTTTTCAAAAGCGTCGGGAAACATCAGCGCGGAAGTCCCAGGGCAGAGAGGCCCTTCTCGGAATCCTGATTGATCTGCGCCATGGCATCATTGAAAGCGATGACCAGCATCTCTTCCACGGCTTCCCGGTCTTCCGGGGTGAACAGAGAGGGATCGATCTTTACCGCTTTCGTCTCCATCGCACCGGTCACGGTCACTTCAATGAGATGATTGTTGGCAGAACCGATATATTCCTTGTCCTTCATCTCACTGGACATTTCTTCCATCTTCTGCTGCAGTTTCTGGGCCTGAGCCATCAGTTGTTCCAGATCAAAGTTCATCAGTTATCCTCCATCTTTACCAGATCTCCGAAGAGATCCTTCAGTTTCCCTTCCGGGGTCATTTCCTTTACGGTCTCCGCCGGTGATTCGCTGTAGCGTTCCACCCGGAAAGCCGGTGTTTTTCCTTCTATGGCTGCTGTTTTATACAGCGGAACGATCCTGTCCCACATTTCGGCATCTTCTACCGCATAGCACATCTTATCGACCTGCAGACGGTGCTTCAGGAAGAAATACAGTTCCCGGTTGAATTCTCCGTCATTGATCTGCATGCGGGCAAAGGATCCGGCCCGGAACAGGACGAAATCCTCACTGCTGCCGAAGATCGTCGTATCTTTCAGAGCTGCATAGAAGCGGGCATTCGGCGGATCATAGGCGAACTCATCCAGGATCGAATAGATCTTCTGTTCGTCATCCTTCTTCGCTTCTTTGGTGGCGGTCAGCAGCATATCCGCCAGTTCTTCATCACTGTAAGTGACTTCCGAAAGATCGAGATCAGGCAGCGGCTCTTCTTCCGGCAGCTCTGCAGGGATTTCTTCTTCCGGTTCCGGATATTCCGGTTCCGGGATCTCCGCTGCTTCCGGGATCATCTCTTCTTCAATGACCGGACTTTCGTTGACCGGCTCTTCCTGCTGTACGGGAAGTTCTTCTTTTTTCACTTCCACGGCAGGCTCTGCCTGCACGGTTACGACAGTCTTTCTTTCCGGCTGCAGCGGCTTTTCCGGCACAGCCACAGGCTGTACATTTGCCTCTGCCGGCATTTTGCCGGAAGCGATCTTCAGGACAGCCAGTTCCAGATAGGAATAGAGATCCAGATTCTGACCGCGTTTGGTCAGTACATCCGCAAACAGATCAGCATCCCTGAGCAAGGCTCTCAGCGGAGCGATGCGCAGGATCTCCTGAGCTTCGGTCGGTTTTAACAGTTTCAGCAGTTTGCCGTCCGGGCTGTCGGCGTAGATCAGCGCTTCTTTCAGCACGTTCAGCAGATCTGCACTCAGACGGGCAATATCGATGCCGCTTTCGTACATCCGGCGCAGACAGACGACTGCTTCCCTGATGCGTCCCTGATGCGCATAGCGCAGCAGTTCGATCTGTTCCTCAGCGGTCGCCAGACCGTAGATCTCCTTGACATCGCTCAGACGCAGTTCCCCTTCGCTGTAGGAAAGGCACTGCTCCAGGGTGGTCAGGGCATCCCGCATTCCGCCGTCGCAGAGCGTAGCGATCAGCTCCAGAGCAGACTTCTCATAGGGAGTCCCCTCTTTCTGCAGGATCTCTTCCATACGGCGGACGATCGTTACGTTATCGATCTTGCCGAAATCGTAGCGCTGGCAGCGGGACTGGATGGTCGGCAGCACTTTCTGCGGATCCGTCGTCGCCAGGATGAAGATCACATGGGCCGGCGGTTCTTCCAGCGTCTTTAATAAGGCATTGGAAGCAGCCGGTGACAGCATGTGCACCTCGTCGATGATATAGACTTTGTAGCGTCCGGTCGAAGGCAGGAAACTGACCTGAGATAAGATCTCACGGATGTTCTCTACCTTGGAATGGCTGGCCGCATCGAATTCCACGATATCCGGATGGGTGCCGTTCAGGGCTGCCTGACAGCTGGGGCAGCTCCCGCAGGGCTCGCCCTGGAAGTTCGTGCAGTTGACGGCGTTGGCGAAGATCTTCGCCACACTGGTCTTGCCGGTACCGCGGGGTCCGCAGAAGAGGTATGCATTGGCGATCCGGTCACGCAGGATCGCATTTCGTAATGTTTTGACGATCGCATTCTGTCCCACGACTTCTTCGAAGCGGCGGGGACGATAGATCCGATAAAGTACTTTGTATGCCATAGCTTGTCCTTCTTACTATTATACCATGGATAGAAAAGGAAGAGTTTCCTCTTCCTTAAGGCTTTATTGAACGATTTCCGTCGTTATTTGTTCTTGCGTTTTTCCTTGAAATAATCCTTCAATAAACGGGAAGATTCGTCTTTGCAGATACCTTCCGCGATCTCCGGATGGTGGTTCAGATTCCTGACTTCCGACAGCAGCAGACTGCTGAGGATGGCCCCTCCTTTCGGATCTCTGGCCGCAAAGATGATGCGGCGGATACGGGAGTTGATCAGGGCGCCGGTGCACATCAGACAGGGTTCCAGGGTCACATAAAGATCACAGTCCTCCAGATGCCAGGTGCCCAGCTTCCGGACCGCTTCCTGGATGACCATGACTTCCGCATGATGCATCGCATTCTGATCCCGTTCCTTGCGGTTGTGGTCTCTGGCCAGGACTTCTCCGTTGCGGACGATCACTGCCCCGATCGGTACTTCGTCTTCCTGATAGGCCAGTCTGGCTTCTTCCAGAGCCAGCTCCATGTAGTAATGATCCTGTTCCATACTGTCCCCTATGAAAAAAGGTACACACAGTCAGAGGTTCGTATGGCTGCTTCCTTCCGGACCTGACCAAATTAGAGCGTGGCTGTTGTACCAAGAAAGATAATACACTATTTTGCCTCCGGAGGCAACCTCCGTCTGTCTTCCTCAGTGTGATGTTTCACGTGAAACATCATTGATGACTGAGAAGACCTCCAGATCCCAGTAGCGGTCACGGTAGAAGACTTCTTCCTTTTTCGTACATTCATAAGTCATACCGCTTTTCTGCATCACCCGGATACTGGCAGCATTCTCCTTCATGGCGGAAGCTGTCACCTTGTGGATGCCTTTTCGGAAGAGCAGATCGATGAAGACCGGCAAAGCTTCACTGACATAACCCTGATCCCAGTACTTCCGGCCGATCGCATAACCGACTTCCACATTCCGGAAGTATTTATCCGGTCCGCTGCACTGATTCATCATCCCGATCACTTCCCCGCTGTCTTTCCGGACGATCGCAAAGCAATAACGCTTCGCCTTCTGACACCATTCGATCAGCGGCTTCAGATCCAGATCCTCTTCCTTCTCCAGATAACGGTCCAGATAGTAGCGGAGCACTTCCCGGTCATTATTGATGTTGCGGAAGAGAGCGCTCCGGTCTTCTTCCTGCATGGGACGCAGGAGCAGTCTTTCTGTCTCCAGCACTGTATCTGCCTGATAGAATCCTTCCAACATAGTCCCTCCTTCGGAAAAGAGGCGTTTCCTCCTCTTTCGTTTATTTCTTCGGGGTGATCAGCGCCGTGCCGCCCATGTACGGACGCAGGACTTCCGGAACGGTCACGCTGCCGTCTTCATTGTAGTTGTTTTCGAGCAGAGCGATCAGACCGCGCGGTGTAGCAACCACGGTGTTGTTCAGAGTGTGAACGAAGTAGTTGCCGTTCTCACCCTTGGCCCGGATCTGCAGACGTCTGGCCTGTGCATCGCCCAGGGTGGAGCAGGAGCCGACTTCGAAGTATTTCTTCTGACGCGGAGACCAGGCTTCGACGTCACAGGATTTGACTTTCAGGTCTGCCAGATCGCCGCTGCAGCATTCCAGCGTACGGACCGGGATGTCCAGACTGCGGAAGTACTCTACAGTGTAGGACCACATCTTGTCATACCATTCCATGGATTCTTCCGGCTTGCAGAGGACGACCATCTCCTGTTTCTCGAACTGATGGACACGGTAGAGGCCTCTCTCTTCCAGACCATGGCTGCCGCCTTCCTTGCGGAAGCAGGGAGAATACGCAGTAAGAGCCTGCGGCAGTTCCTTCTCCGGGATCAGCTGGCCCTTGAAGCGGCCGATCATGGAATGTTCGGAAGTACCGATCAGGAAGAGGTCTTCCCCTTCGATCTTGTACATCATGGCATCCATCTCTGCGAAAGACATGACGCCGTCAACGACATCGTGTCGGATCATGAAGGGCGGGATGAAATAGGTGAAGCCCTTATTGATCATGAAGTCGCGCGCATATGCCAGCATGGCCTCATGCAGACGGGCGATATCCCCTTTCAGGTAATAGAAGCCCTCACCGGAAGTACGTCCGGCAGACTCCTTGTCCAGACCGTCCAGTCTGTCCAGGATGTCCGCATGGTGCGGGACTTCATAAGCCGGAACAGCCGGTTCACCGTATTTCTGGATCTCAACGTTCTGCGAGTCATCCTTGCCGATCGGGACCGACGGGTCGATGATGTTCGGGATGATCATCATCTTCTGACGGATGACTTCTTCCAGCTTCTTTTCTTCTTCACCGGTCGCCGTGATCTCATCACCGATCTTGGCGACTTCTGCCTTTTTGGCTTCGGCTTCTTCCTTCTTGCCGGCCTTCATCAGACCGCCGATCTCCTTGGAAGCCTTGTTGCGCTCGCTGCGCAGGTCATCGCCCTTCTTCCGCATCTCACGGTAACGGAGATCCAGAGCGATGATCTCATCCACTAAAGGAAGCTTTTCTTCCTGGAATTTCTTACGGATATTTTCGCGTACGACATCGGGCTCTTCCCGAATCAGACGAATATCGATCATAGTAATTTCCTCCGATCATTCAGTATCCCTATTCTACCACAAGAAAACCGCTGCCACCTATTGGAGTGACAGCGGTCTTTCAATGTTTCACGTGAAACATCGTTTATTCTTCCGACGTTTCCTGTTCCGGCTCTTTTTCTTCTTCCTCCGGAGCCATCAGCGGATCCAGGATGGTGATCGAAGAGACATAAGCGCCTTCGGTAGGTTTGATCAGACGGACGCCCTGCGTGGCCCGGCCCTGCATGGAGACATCCTCCAGCGAGAAGCGGATCACGACACCGTCACTGGCCATGATCAGGCAGTCTTCGTCGCCGCGTACAGCTTTCAGTGCGACCAGATCACCGTTCTTTTCGTTGATGTTGATGGTCTTGACGCCCTTGGCGCCGCGGCTCGTCATACGGTAGTCGGCGATCGGCGTCTGTTTGCCGTAACCATGGCGGGAGACGACCAGAATGTTCTGTCCTTCGCGGTTGGTGCAGACACCGATGATCCTTGAACCATCGACATTCATACCCTTGACACCCGAAGCGGTACGTCCCATCGGACGGACATCATTCTCATTGAAACGGACAGCTTTGCCGTTGGAAGCACCCATGATGATCTCATCTTCCCCGCTGGTGGGCAGGACAGCGACCAGTTCATCATCATCCTTCAGTGAGATGGCGATCTTGCCGTTCTGACGGATCGATTCGAACTCTTCCGCCGGAACTCGCTTGCAGAGACCGTTCATCGTAACGAAGAAGAGATAACCGGCGATCTCCTTGTCACGCTGGATGACGACCAGGGTTTTGATCTTTTCGTCCTTATCCAGCTTCAGCAGGTTGATCAGCGGCAGGCCTTTCGCATTGCGGGAAGCTTCCGGGATCTCGTAGCCCTTGATCCGGAAGACCCGTCCGCGGTTGGAGAACAGCAGCAGGAAGTCATGGGTAGACATCGCTACATTCTGTTCCACATCATCATCTTCATTCAGACCGAGGCCCTTGATGCCGCGTCCGCCGCGGTTCTGCGCCCGGTAGGTATCGATCGGCAGACGTTTGATGTAGCCGTTCTTGGTCATGGAGATGATGACTCCGCCTTCCGGAATGAGCTCTTCATCTTCCATGCTGTATTCGCCTTCCAGGATCTCAGTACGGCGTTTGTCACCGTATTTTTCCTTGATCACGGTCAGTTCGTTCTTGATGATCTCCAATACCCGTCCGTGATTGTTCAGGATATCCTTCAGATCATCGATCGTGACATACAGCTCATTCAGTTCGTTGACGATCTTCTCTCTTTCGAGACCGGTCAGACGGCGCAGCTGCATCTCCAGGATCGCCTTGGCCTGTACTTCATCCAGACCGAAGCGTTCCATCAGGTTCTTCATCGCTTCGTCATTGTCTTTGGCGGAACGGATCGTATGAACGACTTCATCGATATTGTCGACGGCGATCTTCAGACCTTCCAGGAGATGTGCCCGTTCCTGGGCCTTGTTGAGGTCAAAGCGGGTGCGGCGCTCGATGACTTCGATCTGATGTTCGATGTAGTAACGGATGATCTCCTTCAACGGCAGCAGCATCGGCCGGTTGTCGACCAGGACGTTGTTGTTGACGCCGTAGTTGGTCTGCAGCTGGGTCAGACGATAGAGCTGATTCAGCAGGACATCGACCTGTACATCCTTACGGACTTCCATGACGATGCGGATACCGTTACGGTTACTTTCATCGACCAGCGAGGTAATGCCGTCGATGACCTTGTCGCGGACCAGCGAAGCGATCTTTTCTACCAGCATCGCCTTGTTGACCAGATACGGGATCTCCCGTACGATCAGCCGTTTCTTGCCGTTCTTCATCTCTTCGACATCGATCCTGGAACGGCAGATGATCGAACCTCTTCCGGTCTCATAAGCTTTGCGGATGCCGGAACGTCCGATGATATATCCGCCGGTCGGGAAGTCCGGACCGGAGATGTATTTGTCCATCAGTTCGACAACGCTGATCTCCGGATCATCGATGGTGGCAATGATCGCATCGATCGCTTCATTCAGGTTGTGCGGCGGCATGTTGGTGGCCATACCGACCGCAATACCCATCGAACCGTTGACCAGCAGATTCGGGAAACGGGAAGGCATGACCACCGGTTCCTTGAAACGGGCATCATAGTTGTCCTTCCAGTCGATCGTTTCCTTACGGATATCCTGGACCATCTCCAGGGAGATCTTGGACATCCTGGCTTCGGTATAACGCATGGCAGCCGCTTCATCACCATCGACGGAACCGAAGTTGCCGTGACCGTCTACCAGCGGATAGCGGTAGGAGAAGTCCTGAGCCATACGGACCATCGTATCGTAGGCAGCGGTATCACCGTGCGGATGGTACTTACCCAGAACTTCACCGACGATGTTGGCGGACTTGATATGCGGTTTATCCGGTGTATTGCCGATCGAATACATCGCCCAGAGAACACGGCGGTGGACCGGTTTCAGACCGTCCTTGATGTCCGGCAGCGCACGGTCGATGATGACCGACATGGAGTAAGAGAGGAAGTTGTCACGCATCTCATTACTGATATTGATGTCCGTGATCTTTCCGTGGTTGAAGTACAGACTTTCGTCTTCGTTGTACTTATCATCGTTGATATCAGCCATAGACCCTCCTCTTTAAATATCCAGATTCTTTGCGAAGTGTGCGTTTTCGATAATGAAGTTGCGGCGCGGATCGACATCATCCCCCATCAGCATGCTGAAGACCTGATCGGCATCCATCGCATCCTGAATGGTGACTTTCTTTAAAGTACGGACATTGGGATCCAGTGTCGTTTCCCAGAGCTGTTCCGGATCCATCTCACCCAGACCTTTGTAACGCTGGATGTCATACTTCTCTCCGGAGAACTCTTCCTTGGCCTCTTCCAGTTCTTCATCGGTGTAGCAGTACTTCAGGGTACGCTGACCGCGGAAGAGCTTGTAGAGCGGCGGCATCGCGATGTAGACGTAACCGCCTTCAACGACCGGCTTCAGGAAGCGGTACAGGAACGTCAGCATCAGTGTGCAGATATGTGCACCGTCGACATCGGCATCGGTCATGATAACGATCTTGTGGTAACGCAGCTTGGAGAGATCGATCTCATCTCCGAAACCGCAGCCGAAGGCCGTGATCATGGAACGGATCTCGGCATTGTCGAAGATACGCTGCTGACGGGCCTTTTCTACGTTCAGGATCTTGCCCCGCAACGGCAGGATAGCCTGGAACTTGGCATCTCTTCCCATCTTGGCAGAACCGCCGGCGGAGTTACCCTCGACGATGTAGATCTCAGAGATCGAGGCATCCTTGGAGGAACAGTCGACCAGCTTGCCGGGCAGCGAAGAGATCTCCAGCACGTTCTTGCGGCGGGTCATCTCTCTGGCCTTCTTAGCTGCGATACGGGCCTTGGAAGCGCCGATCGCCTTGTCGATGATGATCTTGGCATCTGCCGGATGTTCCAGCAGGAAACGACTCAGATACTCGCCGTAGATCGTAGAGACGATCTTACGGACTTCCGCATTGCCCAACTTCCCCTTGGTCTGTCCTTCATACTGGGGATCCGGATGTTTGATGGAGATCAGCGCGACCAGACCTTCCTTCAGGTCTTCCGTTGTCAGGTTCTCTTCATCCTTCTTCAGGAAGTCGTTGTCCCGGGCATACTTGTTGATGACACGGTTGATGGCCAGGGCAAAGCCTTCTTCATGGGTACCGCCCTCATTGGTATTGATGTTGTTGCAGAAGGAATAGACCATCGGATTGTAGCTGTCATTGTACTGCATGGCGATCTCGACCGAGATGTTGGTATCTTTATCTACTTCATCACAGTAAAGGATCTCCGGATGCAGGACGGTCTTTTCCTTGTTCAGGAATTCGATATATTCCCGCAGACCTCCTTCGTAGAGGAAGGTATGAGACTTGCTTTCATCCTTTAAATAATGGAAATCGATGCGGATCCCTTTATTCAGGAAAGCGATCTGACGGAAACGTTCAAAGAGGGTGTGATAGTCATAGGTCGTACCTTCCTTGAAGATCGCCGGATCGGCTTTGAAACGCACCTGAGAACCGGTATGAGACGGATCACATTCTCCGATGACCTTCAGCGGTTCTACCGTATGACCGCCGTTCTCAAAGCGGACATAGTAGATCTTGCCGTCACGGAAGACCCGTACTTCCAGCCAGGAAGACAGCGCATTGACGACCGAAGCGCCGACACCGTGCAGACCGCCGGATACCTTATAGGCACCGCCGCCGAACTTACCGCCGGCATGCAGGACCGTAAAGATCGTTTCTACCGCAGAGATCCCGGTCTTTTCATGGATCCCGACCGGCATACCGCGTCCATCATCTTCGACCGTTACAACTTCCTGATCATCGACTGTGATCGTGATCTTAGTCGCAAAACCGGCTAAAGCTTCATCGATCGAGTTGTCGACGATCTCCCAGACCAGGTGATGCAGACCTTTGGAAGAAGTCGTACCGATATACATACCGGGACGCAGACGTACTGCTTCCAGACCTTCCAGGACCTGAATATCTTCTGAGGTGTATCCTTCATGTTCCCTAACAGGCTTCATAACACTTCTCCTTCTCTGACTTGAAATATACGATGTTCACGGGACAGATCGATCCCCTGCAGGTCAGTGCCTGTCAGGATCGTCTGCGCCCGGGGCAATAAGGCAAACAGTCTTTCCCGGTTCTTCTGATCCAGTTCGGACAGCACATCGTCCAGCAGGACCAGCGGCCTTCGCTTCGTCTTCTCATGAATGTATTCATAGAGACTGTACTTGAAGGCGATCATGATCATCCTCTTCTGTCCCTGTGAGGCATAGGAGGATGCCGGGAAATGTTCGAACTGGAAGGAATAATCTTCCTTGTGCGGACCATAGAGGGCAAAGCCTAAGATCTTCTCCCGTTCCCGGTTCTTTCGGAAATGCGTGCGGATATCTTCTTCCGTTCCGTCGCAGCAGGTCTTGTAGACGATACTGACTTCTTCTTCCGTACCGGCTAACTGCTTGTAGGCATCGGCGATCTTCTCATTCAGGAAGAGGAAGAACTCTTCCCGTTCCCTGTCGATCGCCAGGATCCGCTGCAGCATCACTTCTTCGGTGATATCCAGCAGGGCCTCATTGATCACTTCCTGCTTCAGCAGGGCATTCTTGTCCTGCAGCAGACGGTGATACTCCAGCAGCTGTTTCAGATAGTTCTTCGAGACCTTGCCGATCTCGACATCCAGTACCGAACGGCGTTCTTTCGGTGAGGTATCGAAGAGGAACAGATCATCCGGTTTAAAGAGGATCACGTTCAGTTTTCCAATGTAATCAGAGCTCTTCCGGACATTTTCTCCGTTATAAAAAAGAGACTTGCCGCTCTTTTGGATCAATACACGAAATCTTTCGTCATTTGAAGCTGCTTCGATACGGGCATATTCAGCATCTTTCCGGATCATCTCCCGATCATGGTCACAACGGAAGGAACGGGTATTGGAGAGGACCAGCAGGCTTTCCAGGATGTTGGTCTTTCCGGCTCCGTTGGGACCGATCAGGATATTCAGTTCCGGATGCAATGTCAGATCCAGTTTTTCGTAGTTACGAAAATCCCGCAGATGCAGCTCATTCAGGATCATAAGATTTTATAATCCTGTCCTTCTGCAGTGACGACATCTCCGGAATATAACTTCCGTCCTCTCCGGTCTTCCTTCTCTCCGTTCACCAGGACTTCCTGGGAATGGAGGTAGAATTTGGCTTCTCCGCCGGTCTGGATCAGATCTTCTTTTTTCAGCAGCTGACCCAGGGTGATGTAGTCACTGTTGATCTGAACAATTACTTCTTTCATCCTTATTATAATAACATTTTTCTCTCATAAATGCCAGTCAGAGCCTCCGAAGACAGGACAGGTACAGGAATACGTAAAAAAGAAAAAAGGGCGGAAAACCGCCCAGAAATGCCTTGAATGAATTTTTACTCGTAGAAACGTACCGGAGATACGTACATGATCAGGGAATCATCATCAGGATCCTTGATGATGATCGGACGGACCGCCCCATTGAAGCAGAGCAGCACTTCCGGCACTTTCAGCGCCCGGATCGCATCATAGAGATACTTGCCGGAACAGGATACTGTTAAAGGTTCTCCTTCATAGGCGACGATATCGATGGTCTCCCGGGAAGAACCGACTTCTCTGGCCAGAGCGGAGATATTGACACTGGAGCCGTTCATCGTCAGCTTGATGATATTCTTGCCTTCCGAACGGAAGATCGAAGCACGGTCGATAGCCGCAGAGAGCTCTTTGGAAGAGATCCGCATCGTCTGGGTATAGGCATTCGGCAGCAGATGGGAGATCGTCGGGAAGGCGTCATCGATCAGACGGGCAGCGATCAAAGTGCCGTCGAAGGCGAAAGTGATCTTCTGGGAGTCGATGGAGACTTCCAGATCCTGGCTGTCGCCGATGGAAGCGCCGACCTTGTCCAGATGCTTGGCCGGGATGACGATATCGAAATGCTGATCTCCGCCTTCGATCGTCATCGTCTTGGTCGCCAGACGATGGGTATCAGTCGCTGCACAGTTCAGCTGTTCGCCGTCAGCCTTCAGATTGACGCCGGTCAGAGCCGGACGGGTCTCATCGGTACTGACCGAGAAAGCGACAGAAGCGATGATATCCTGAATGACGGCGGCCTTTAAAGGGAAGGAAGGAGAATTGGTATCGAAGGCGATCAAAGGATAGGTCTCCGGATCCATGCCGTTGATCTTGACCTGAGCCTTGCCGGACTTCACTTCGATCAGATTGCCGTCGATGACTTCTAAGGAAGTGATCGCTGTCGGCATCTTCTGAATGATCTGACCCAGGGTATGGGCGTTGATCAGGATCTTTCCTTCTTCTTCGATCGTCAGCTGGTTCTTCTCATCATTCGCATCGATAACGGTACGGATGGAGATGCTGGAATCTGAAGCAGTGAGAGTCAGTTCGTTATCTTTCGCTGTCAGCAGGATCCCGGACAACGACGGCAAGGGCGTTGTACTGGAGATGCACCTGCTGACCAGGTTGATCGCTTTCTGCAAGCGGCTCGTTGAGATCGTGAAATTCATAAGGCCTCCGTTTTCTTTTCTTTGTTTATTCTTAAAGTATTTTTATTATTATTAAGGCTGTGGATAATGTGGATAAGTGTTGCAGAAGGCTTTATGAAGCCTTTTTTTGATGTTGGAAAATGAGTGTGGAGAAACTGTGGAGATGTCTAGATCCTTGATTCCAGATCGCGCAGGACCTGCTGGTAGACAGCGGAGCCCTTCATATTCTTCTCTACTTTGTCGCAGGCATTGATGACCGTAGAATGGTCACGGTTGCCAAAGGAGACACCGATATCCTTGTAAGGCGCATCCAGCATCTTCCGGCAGAGATACATGGCGATATGACGGGCCATGGCGATATTCTTCGTCCTCGTCTTGGAATTCAGCTGGTTCACAGTCAGACCGTAGTAATCTCCGACCGCCCGCTTGATGCGTTCGATCGTGATCTCCTTGCTGGAGTCCTTGAGATTGGTGTCCTGGAAGGCAGCTACCGCCACATCCAGAGTGATGATCTCCTTCTCCGGTGCGAAATTGATCGCATAGAACAGCAGTCTGGTCAGAGCCCCTTCCAGCTGTCGGACATCCTTATTAAAGTTTGTAGCGATATAAGAGATGACATCTTCGCTGATATTGGGGTTCTGGATGTTGTTGGAGATCTTCGTTTCCAGGATTTTGACGCAGGTCTCATATTCCGGCGCTTCGATATTGACGTTCAATCCCTGATTGAAACGGGAGATGATCCTGTCTTCCAGACCTTTGATCTGAGAAGGCGTCCGGTCTGCGGTCAGACAGATCTGTTTGCGGTTGTTGACCAGATCATTGAAGACCGAGAAGAAGACTTCATGGGTCTTTTCCTTGCCGGCGATGAACTGAATATCATCGATCAGCAGCACATCCAGTTCCTGGAAGCTCAGTTTGAACTCTTCGATCTTCTTTTCCTTAATGGAATGGTAGACACCTTCTACGAAATCCGGACCGGAGATATAGGCGATCTTCTTCGCAGGAAAGACTTCCCGGATCTTGTTGCCGATGGCCAGCAGCAGATGGGTCTTGCCCAGACCGGAGTTTCCGTAGATGAATAAAGGGTTATAGACCAGTCCGGGATTGACGGCGACCGCTAAGGAAGCGACCTGTGCCTGGGCATTGGAACGTCCGACAACAAAATTCGTAAAGGAGTATTGGTCAGAGAAATCAGTACGGATAAAACGATTGGCAAAAGAAGGAACCGGGGTGACCGTTTCCTTCTGTGCGTCCAGGAGACTTTGTTGCTGGATCTTCAGGAGAAGATGTTTTCCTAAGACCTGTTCCAGATAGAATTCCACGACCTCGCGGTATTGATCGACGATCGTGAAGTGGATGTAGGTCGGGCAGAGGATGTATGCATATTCATCATCCAGTGAAGTCAGCCTGGTCGACAACAGATAATCATTGAACATGGATTCGCTGATCTGTCGGGAACTGTAGACCCCGTCCAGCGTTTTCTTCCATACATCATTCAAATAAAAGTCGAGTGTTGTCATAGTGGTATCCCTTAAAGTACAGATTCATTTTATCAAAGCCAAAATTCGATTTCTATGTGGAAAAATGGGCCCGGGAGACTTATAAACAGTGGAGAAATCTGCATAGATAGCGATAATACAGGCTATCTGAGAGTTTTCCACAGTTTTCCACATCTTGAAAGTTGTGGATAAAAAGGTGGAAAAGATATACACAGTACTTTCCACTGTGGATAAATGTGGATAAAAACAGAGTATCAACATCGGCCACTCTGGTTATCAAGCGGGTAAAATCCCTTTACAATGCGTTTATTCCTACTTTTCCACGCTTCTGCACAGATGTGGAAAACCAATGAAATAGAATGTGGAAAAACAGAATCTACCGAAGTTTTCCACCAATAAATTAGGTGTGGATAACTATCTTATTGACATAGATCGCTTGCAATTTCGTGCAGTTTTGCACAGAGTTTATGCACCGTTCCGGAAACCTTGATCAATAGCTGAGTTTCTCCTGTTCATGAACAAATCGCTATGTGTCAGGAATGTGAAAAAATACGATAACAACGCGGATTTCCGCTATTACATAATGATGAATGAAAGCGTTATGATTTTTTTACAAAAGCCGTCGGTGTTTCCGTTGACTTTCATTTTTAGGGGTGTTAGATTAAATGTATAGAAAGGTGGAATAAATTCTATGGCAAGAAATGCATTCATCATCATCGACCAGCAGAACGACTTTAACCTGGTCGGCGCTCCGTTCCGTGTAGACTGCGGTCTCGAAGCTGAACCCTTCATCGAAAAGGCTCTGGCTGCTACCCGCGAAGTCAACAAGGAAGTCAACAACATCCCGGTTTTCCATGTCTTCCGTTACTACCGTGCTGACGGTTCCGACTGCGAAATCACTCGTTACGATGCTTTCAAGAGCAAGGGATTCCATGGCTGCACCATCGCTGAACCCGGCGCTTATGAACTGGAAGGCGTTCGTCCGATCGCTGGCGAATACAGCGTTGTCAAACAGCGTTGGTCCGCTTTCTTCCACACTGAACTGGATCTGATCCTCCGTCGTCTCGGCGTCAAGCAGGTCATCCTGACTGGCGTTCAGACCCCGAACTGCATTCGTGGCACTGTCTGGGATGCTAACTCCCTGGACTACGAAGTCATCGTTCTGACCGACGCTACCAATGCTAAGACTCCGGAAGTTCATCAGGCTAACCTGTTCGATATGAAGAACATCGGTATCAAGATGATGACCACCGAAGAATACTGCGAATGCCTGAAGAAGGATCCGCAGGGTCCGGAAGCTACCTTCCAGGAAAGAATCCGTAACGAGATCGAAACTCGTCACGCTGATCCGGAACCGGCTGAATTCTATGAGCCGGCTCACGGTGACGAAGCTCGTTTCTAATCGTCACAGATTAAAGCTGAAGAAAACCCCCGAGATCAGGGGGTTTTCTTTTACTCTTAATGAAATGCTCACCGGTATTCAGGCCTTGTTTTGTATTACAGGATGTCTTTACACCGACAGAGGATCTCCTTTCCTCTTTCCTGAAAGGACTCCGGAGAGAGGATCTTCTTTACCCCTACCCCCAGGATCCAGCCAAAGAGAAGATCGCTCTCCGCAGCCCGGAAGGAGATCATCAGTCCTTCTTCCTGATGTCCGAGGACAGTGATATTGTCCTTGCCAAAACGGTCGATATAGGCTCCGATCACCTTCTCCGGGATCAGCAGGGTGAATTCCCTGACTTCCCCGTCGAACATATCGATCCTTTGAGCGACATAGTCGTTGATCTGCCGGCCGCTGAAGCGTTTGCCCAGCTCGAGATGTTCTCTTTTCTCTTCGCAGAGTGTGATCTTTTCGATCTTATCGACCCGGAAGGTCTTGGTCTTGCCGTTCTCGTAACAGTAGAGATAATAACGGTCACAGCCCCAGAGGAAGAAGAAAGGAGAAACTTTATGTTCCTTTCCCTTCTCCAGCCTCTTCTCGCTGTTCCAGCGGCTGTAGCAGAAGGAGACCTGACAGTTCTTATTGATGGCTTCTTCGATGGCAGAGATCTTGACCCAGGTGTTGTTGGTGAGGGACTTGGCCGCCGAGATGCCTAAGGCATTCCTTGTGACGGTCTTCTCTTCGGCCGCACTGGCTAAAGACAGTAAACGTTTATTGATACTGCGGCTGTTCTTCTCGTTGATCAGCATCGAGGAGTTGACTGCATCGATCAGTACTCTTAACTCCTCCTTCTGGAACAGTCTGCCGGTCAGGTAATGCTTCGCATAGCGGCCTCGTTGAGTCTGCACGACATCCAGATCGGTATACTCCCGGATGGCCCGGAAGTAGGCCTTGACGGTCTCATCGCTTAAGGAAAGACCGTACTGTTCTTCCATATCCTTCAGGATCCTGGCCATACTGACCGGATGTTCTTCATCGGTGTTGCGGTACATGTACTGAAACAGGGTGATCACTTTCTGCAGATTATTGTTGGACATCGGGGAGACCTCCTGTTTTTATTATATAAAGAATGGGAAAGAAGTTTTGCCTTATTCCTTTAAAAACCTGTTTTCTTTGGTAGTATAGAACTATGAGATCCATTGCTTATAAAGACTGCAGGGAGAAAGGGAAAGTACGGGAACTGTACGAAAGATCCTTTCCTGTCGAAGAGAGGATGCCCTTCTCCGTGATCAGCCGGGAAGAAGAAGGAAGAGAGCTGCGGGTCTGGCTGGAAGGAGAGGAACGGATCGGGCTGACCTATCTCTATCATTACCGGGATCTCTCCTATTTAAGCTATCTCTGTGTAGAAGAGGATCATCAGGATGAAGGATACGGTTCGGCGATCCTGCAGGAGATCCTCCGGGAATATCCGCAGCAGAGGATCATCGTCGATATCGAGAAGATCGATGAGCGTGCAGAGAATATGAAAGAGAGGAAGCGGCGCCGGGAATTCTATCTGCGCAACGGTTTCTGTTCAGATAAGATCTCTTATTACTTCTATAAAGTGGATTATGAACTGCTCAGTGCCCACGGTCTCATTGAGGAAGAGGACTGGAAGGAACTGATGCGGAAGCACTGGGGAGAGATCTCCCGGAAGGCAGAAGTCAGAAAATATCAGCCAAAGGATTGATAGATGTCTGCCTTTTTCGTATCATTAAACATTAAAGGGAAATGATGACTTTTTCTATGCTTCACGACATGTCGCCGGCTTCGGCGATCATCATCTCGATCGCGACCATGCTGTTTGGCGGTTTTCTGTTTACCCGTCTGACCAAACTGGTCCATCTTCCCAATGTGACCGCTTATATCCTCTGCGGCATCCTGTTAGGTCCCTATGTCCTGAATATCATTCCGCCCCGCATCATCGGCGGGATGGACTTCCTGTCGGATATCGCCCTGGCTTTCATCGCTTTCAGTACCGGCGAGTACTTCCGTTTTGAAGTATTGAAAAAGAACGGACCAAGAGTAATGATCATCACCTTCCTGGAAGCTTTTCTGGCTTCCGTGATCATCTTCCTGGTCATGTATTTCGTTCTGCATCTGAATCTGCCCTTCTCGATCGTGCTGGCTGCTCTGGCAGCGGCAACAGCCCCGGCTTCCACGATGATGACGATAAGACAGACCCATGCCCACGGGGACTTCGTGGATACTCTGCTGCAGGTCGTGGCGCTGGATGATGTCATCGGTCTCATTGAATACAGTCTGGCGGTCTCGGTAGCTTTAAGTGTTATGAACGGCGGGCAGTTCTCACTGCCGCAGTTAGTTAGACCGATCCTGCTGAATCTGGCAGCACTGCTGCTGGGCGGGGTCTTCGGCGCTTTCCTGCAGTTATTCATGCTGAACAAGCATTCCACCGACAACCGCCTGATCATCTGCATCGCTACGCTCTTTGCCTTCTGCGGTATCTGTTCCCTGCTGGAGATCTCTCCCTTGCTGGGTGTGATGCTGATGAGCACGGTCTATATCAATCTCAGTGATGATGAACGTCTGTACAAACAGCTGAACTACTTCAGTCCTCCGATCATGCTGCTGTTCTTTGTGCGCTCCGGTCTTTCCTTTGACCTGAGCGCTCTGTTCCGTTCTTCTTCCGAGACCGGAACGACACCTCTGCTGCTGGTGGGAGTGCTCTATTTCTTCTTCCGTATCGTTGGAAAGTACGGAGGCGCCTGGCTGGGCTGCAGACTCGTCGGCAAGGACCGAAAGGTCAGGAACTACCTGGGTCTGGCTCTGATCCCGCAGGCGGGAGTCGCGATCGGTCTGGCAGCTCTGGGTGCGAGGACCCTGGGCGGCAGCAGCGGACAGGCTCTGCATACGATCATCCTGGCTTCTTCCGTGCTCTATGAACTGATCGGACCGGCCTGTGCCAAACTGTCGCTCTATCTTTCCGGTTCCTATGGACAGGATCTGGAAGAGATCACAGAGATCACGCCGGAAGAGAAACGGACTCCGGCGGAAGAACTGGCAGAAAGGATCCGTAAGATCCGGGAGATGACACCGAAGAGCGATCCGCTGCAGGAGGCCGAAGAAGCCTTTACCGAAGCGGCGGAAGAGAATATGGAAGCCTATTGGGGCAGAAGGTCCCGCAGGAGGAGATACTGATGAACTATCAAGATATTATTACCGGTATGCTGGGAACGTGGGCGGCAGGCATCAATGCCGCTTCGATCTGTTTCCGTCTGGCACTGGCCTTGCTGTTTGCGGCAGTGATCGGCTGGGAGAGAGCTTCCAAGCGGCATTCGGCCGGTCTGCGCACCTTTATTGCGATCACGCTGTCGTCTACGACAGCGATGCTGATCGATACCATCCTGATGGAGAACGGCCGGGAGATCCTGCCGGTCCTCTCGGCGGTTTCGCTGATCGGTGCCGTGGTAACGGCAGGGTATTCCACGGTCTACTCTTCCCGCAACCAGATCAAAGGTCTGACGACAGCGGCGGCTTTATGGTGCTGTTCTCTGATCGGGATCGCTCTGGGCGGAGGATACTATTTCCCGGCTGTGCTGGCCTTTATCGCCTTGTTGGTATGCATCTCCCGGCTTCCGGCTCTGGAGAAGTATCTGAAGGACCGTTCCAATCATTTTGAGGTGCATCTGGAACTGCAGTCTCAGACCAACCTGAAGGAATTCGTTTCCATGGTCCGGGAACTGGGCATGCGGGTCGATGATCTGGAAGCCAATCCGGCCTATCAGCGTTCGGGACTCAGCGTCTACACGGTAGCATTGACGATCCAGAGCGAGGAACTGAAAAGGTTCAAGACGCACACCGAGATCATTGAGGCACTGCGTTCTCTGGACTACATCTCGCATATCGAAGAGATCTGAGGCGAAAGCCTCTTTTTCTTTTCTGGAAACTTCGGTACACTTTTAGGGAAAAGAGGTACTTATGGGGATCGTAGTATTCGGAGCAGTCTTCGTGGATATCAAGGGATATCCGTTAGCACAGTATATACCGGGCGGAAGGAATGTCGGCAGGGTCGTGCAGACGCACGGCGGGGTCAGCCGCAATGTAGCGGAAGATATCGCCAATGTGGAACTGAGACCTACTTTCGTATCTGTTGTGGATGACAGCGGCACCGGGATCGATGTCATCGAGAAACTGAAGAAACATAAGGTCAATACGGACTATATCGCCAAGGCTCCGGATGCCTTAGGCACCTGGCTGGCCGTCTTCGACAACAACGGCGATGTCACCGCTTCGATCTCCCGCCGGCCGGATCTTTCGCTGATCGCGGAGGTGCTGGAGAAGCACGGAGACGAGATCATCTCCCAGTGCGACAGCGTCGTCGTCGAGATCGATATGGAACACGAACTGCTGCAGCAGATCTTTGCCCTGGCAGACAAGTATCATAAAGAAGTTTACGGGGTCGTCTCCAATATGTCGATCGCTGTCGAAAGAAGAGACCTGCTTATGAAGATCGGCTGCTTCGTCTGCAACCAGCAGGAAGCCGGACAGTTCTTCTCGGAAGACTTTACCCAGTATCAGGCGGAAGAGATCCGGAGCTTCCTGCCTGCCAAGATCAAGAGCGCCGGCATCCGCAGGATGGTCATCACCTTAGGAGAGTGGGGCGCTGTCTATGCTGATGAGAACGGCGAGAGCGGTTATGTCCCGGCCTGGAAGGTCGATGTGATCGACACCACCGGGGCCGGCGATGCCTTCTTTGCCGGCGTCACCATCGGACTGACCTATGGCAAGTCCATGGAAGAAGCCTGTGCCATCGGCAACCGTCTGGCGGCTTCCGTCATCACCACCAAAGAGAGCGTCTGTCCGCGTTTCCAGCCGGCAGAATTCGGTATCGAGATCGACCGATAAAGAAAGGAGCAGTATGCAGGGACTGAAGATGACCAGACCGGAGATGTTTGGGATCTTTCACTGCAGTGCTGCTCTTTTATGTTTACTTATTGGTTACTTCGGTGGAAGATATCTGGCAAAGAGAGAAGAAAAACTGCAGACGGAGATCATCTTCCGCTGCGGGCTCTTCCTGCTGTCGCTGGAGCTCTTCAAGCAGTTCCTGCTGTACAGTGACGGTCAGCCGCATCCGGAAGCCTTTCCGCTGCAGCTCTGCTCCACACCCTTATATCTCTGTCTGGCCTATCCCTTCCTGAAAGAGAAAGACAGCGTGAAGACGTACTTCGCGACCTTCATCCTGATCGCAGCTCTGGCAGCCCTGATCTATCCGGAGGATATGCTGAAGGAGGAGGTCTTCCTGACCCTGCAGAGCTTCCTCTGGCACGGGATCCTGGTCTTCCTGGCAGTCTGGGGCTTCTTCACGATGGGCAGAGACAGTTTTCCGGGAGCGGTGAAGATCTTCCTGGGCTTTGCTCTGCTGGCTTTTCTGGCAAATATCCTCTTTCATCAGCTGTGGCCGGAAAGAGTCATCGATCTCTTCTATATCTCCCCCTATACCGTGACCCTGCAGCCGGTCTTCCATGAGATCGCTGAAAGATACGGAGAATTGCCGGAGACGTTCATCTACCTGCTGAGCATCCTCTCGGGTGCTTACGGGATCTTCTATATAAAGAAAAGATCTGCCTGAGGCAGATCTTTCATTCTTTCGTTGTCCACACTTCTTTCAGTTTGACGGTGAATTCCTGCAGCGGCAGTACCACGATCAGGGAAAGACCGGCAGCAAAACCGTTGTTGTAGAGGTTCATCCAGCCGGCTGCGGCAGCCGTGTTCTGCACTAACGATATGTGCAGCATGGCCGCCAGCATACCCCAGACCGGTCCCAGTTCGCCGGTGACCGGAGAGAGGCAGGTCATGAAGAAGGCCGCCAGCAGGATGCCCGGATCATTCAGGTTCCAGACCGAGAAGAAGGAAAGCAGGATGACGCCCAGCCAGAGCCAGATGACGGTATAGGGATTCTTGCCGAAGGCAGCGTAGCCCAGCAGGGTCAGGACACCGGAACAGACCGGACCCGCCAGATGGGCGCCGACCAGGAAGGTATATATGATCACCATGATGCCTACGGTGCCCATATTGATCATAGCGACCGGCAGTCCGGTGATCTTTACATAATCACTGCCCCGTCCGCTGTGTTCGATGATCCCCTTATAGCCTTTGAGGCCCTTGTTCATCCACAGACCGCCCAGGAGGTACAGGAGACAGATCCCCAGCATCAGACAGAAGAGAGGCAGATCATGATCATTGGTCCAGGTCGATACAGGAGCGAACTCGATGCCGAAGTTCTTCAGGAAACTGACCAGGGTCATTCCGATGAATCCGGCTGCGAGACCGGCATTGTAGAGGTTGAAGCCGTTATGCAGACGCAGGGTGACCGGTGCGCACAGCGGGCCCAGGAAACCGACGATGATCCCGAAGAGGACAGCCAGGAACAGCCGGAAAGGCAGTGCTCCCGGTCCCTGCAGGGCCAGAAAGGTCATCAACGGTCCTAAGCAGGTGATGGCCAGCCCGGTGATGACAGAGGTCTTAAAGGGTTGCTTTAAGAGTTTCGCATAGAGCCAGGAACCGAGGATGATCGGCAACATATTGGGGACCGTCTTGCCGTAGAGGGCATAACCGGCATTGATGAAGCAGGTCGCAAAAGCCAGACCGTTCCACTCTGCTTTCGCCAGGCCGATGAACAGGACACTTATCAGCATCACTCCGCCGCAGTTCAGGAAAGCGCCGCCCATGCCGCCGACAGCCACGAAGTCCGTGACCAGGGTCGCCGGAGAGGTCCATACCGTCCAGAGTTCCTGTAAGGACTTCAGCGGAGATCCTTCGATCAGCAGACCAAAAGCGATAAGGATGAGGGATGTAATGAGATTGAGACGATAAACTGCTTCAGAGGGATCGTCAGCCCGGTATTTCAACAGTTTCTCCATATGCGGTACCCCGTATCTTTCTTTTATTATAAAGGAACGATGGGAAGCGTGTGTGTGGAAACGTATCCGTCTATATGAAATAATCGAAACAGGAGGAACGAGAGAATGTTGAAGGTATACGGAACTGAGATGTGCCCGGACTGTGCAGCCTGCAAGAAGGGATATGACGGGAACGGTGTTGCCTATGAGTATGTGGATATCTTTGGCTCACTGCGGAATCTGAAGGAATTCCTGCATCTGCGGGATCATCTGCCTCTCTATGACGAAGTCAAAGCGAGAGGTGCGATCGGGATCCCGACAGTGGTCACCGAGGAAGGAGAAGTCTCTTTGGACTGGGAGAAGTTCCTGGATCACAAAGGAAACGAAAAGACCGCAGAGGTACCGGCCGGTGCCGCCTGCGGACTGGATGGGAAAGGGTGCTGGGCACTCTTTTTCATTTTGGGTAGGAATCTCTTCGTTATCCCGACAATAACGATATAGGGACCACCTTGACGGGTGGCGGTCGTGCTTCCTTTCTTAAAGTAGATGATACTGAAAGAAGGAATGCCTATGTTCGATGAATTGACATTGGCAGCGACACTTCTTGGAGTGATCGTTGCCGTACTGGCTCTGACTCTTGAAGTCTGGCAGATGATGAATTCAAAGAAAAACGGCCGCTCTCAGTCTACCAAACGTTAGCGGACCGTTTTCGTTAACCGAGGAAGCACGACCGTCACCGGTGGTCCCCTTGTACTCTGATTATAGCACGTTTTCCAAAAGACAGATCAGCCTTCCAGAGCCCGGCACTGCTGCAGCAGTTCGATGATCGGCAGGTGCTGGGGGCAGACGCTCTCGCACTGACCGCACTGGATGCAGTCGCTGGCTTTGCCTCTGTCCTGAGTGACGATGACGTATTCTCTCTTGGTCCGGAACTCCGGAGAACCTTCCTTGCGGTTCTCAACAGTGAAGATCTCCGGGATCGGGATGTTCATCGGGCAGCCCTTGGTGCAGTAATGGCAGGCTGTGCAGGGGATGGCCTTGTTGGCATCATAGGCAGCCTGTACTTCTTTGATGACCTCCTCTTCGTGTTCCGTTAAGGGCTTGAAGTCCTTCATGAAACTGAGGTTGTCTTCCATCTGGGCGATGGAGCTCATACCGCTTAAGACAGCCAGCAGGCCTTCCTTCTCGGCAATGAAGCGTAAAGCCCAGGAAGCATAGGACATGCCGTTGTTTTCACGGTCGAAGATGGCTTTGGCAGCCGGGATCGGATCAGCCAGGATACCGCCCTTGACCGGTTCCATGACCACGACCGGCTTATTGTATTTGCGGCAGATCTCATAGTTGAGACGGGAATTGACACCGGGGTTCTCCCAGTCGGCATAGTTCATCTGCAGCTGGACGAATTCCACATCGGGATGCTTCTGCAGCAGTTCTTCCAGCAGTACCGGATCGGCATGGAAGGAGAAACCGTAGTGTCTGATGATGCCTTTTTCTTTTAACTCTTTGACATAATCCCAGAGGTGATACTCTTCGTACTTGTGGACGTTGCTGCGCTGGATGGCATGCAGGAGGTAGTAGTCGAAATAGCCGGCTCCCGATCTTTCCAGACTGGTCAGGACTTCCTGTTTGGCCTTCTCTTCGCTGTCGATGTCCGGGGAGCACATCAGTTTGGTGGCAACGGTGTAGCTGTCACGGGGATAGCGTTCGACGAGCGCCTTCTTCATGGCTTCTTCACTGCCCGGATACATGAAGGCGGTATCGAAGTAGGTGCCTCCGGCTTCGATAAAGCGGTCGACCATGACTTTGACCTGTTCGACATCGATGGTGTCGTCGGCAAGTCTCGGCAGCCGCATCAGACCGAAGCCTAGTTTTAAAGTCTGCTGCATAAGATATCTCCCTCCTTATTGTTTATCATTGCTTCCCAGCGGATAACGGATCTCATCCAGGAAGTAATCATACCAGTAGATCGGAACGCTGACCGGCAGTTTTCCTCTGCCGCCTTCTTCTCCGAAGAGGACAGCCAGTCCGGCAGCGATGTTGTGGTTCCAGGATCTTCCTTCTTCCGGGATCAGCTTGCCGCCGTAGGAAGCGGCGAGGACATCGGCTTCTTCATAGATCGAAAGATCGTAGGGCAGATGGGCGGAGAGGACAGTGACCGGTTTTTCTTCCTGCCTGCGGATGGCCAGGACTTCTTCATAGGCCTGCGGCTGGAAGGCATTCCAGCGGATATCCTCCTCGGAATAGAATTCACTGATCAGGATCAGCTGATCGCAGCTGCGGATCGAATCTTCGATCCTGTCGATATCGAGATCTTCCATCGCATAGGCTTCCACATCAGTGGTCAGGAGTCCTTTCTCCTTTAAAAGCTCAAGGCTTCTGAGGATGCCGGTCTCTTCTTCTGCATAAGGATAAAGCAATACCGTGCTCTTATTGCCGGAGAAAGGCAGGACGTCATTATTGCGCAGGATCGTTACAGCTTCGGTGCAGAGCTGCCACTCCTGCTGCTGCAGTTCTTCTGAAGTCAGGAAGGCTTCAGCCGCTTCGGCATCTACTGCCGGATCGATCGTCTTTTCGGCCAGCGCACACGCTTCCTTCATCGCCAGGATGCGGGTCACGGCGGCATCGATCTTTTCCCGGAAGGCATCGTCGTAGGTCGCCTTGACATAGAGCTGGTTGACCAGAGCCCGGGCTGCCCGCAGACCGTCTTCGCTGTTCAGGGCGGCCGGCATCAGCAGGATGTCGGCTCCGGCATCGATGGCCCGTACGCAGGCTTCGTAGGGATCGAAGTGTCTGGCGATGGCGCCCATGTTCAGCGCATCGGTCACGATCAGACCTTCAAAGCCCAGTTCTCCGCGCAGGATGTCCTGCAGGATATGTTCGGAGAAGGTCGCCGGCAATGTCAGGTCTTCATTGCTTTTGGGAGAATGATAGATAGTGTCTTCGATCAGTGGGAACTGAATGTGAGCGGTCATGATCATATCGCAGCCGGCAGCGATCCCGGCTTTGAAGGGGACCAGCTCTCTTTCCAGCAGCTGTTCCTCGGTCAGATAGAGGACCGGCAGTCCGGTATGGGAGTCGATCGCGGTATCTCCATGACCCGGGAAATGCTTTAAGGCAGATAGAATACCGGCATCATGCAGGCCCTGGATGGCTGCCGAGACCTGTTTGGCGGTATAGTCGGGATCATCGGAGAAGCAGCGGATACCGATCGAAGAGTTCACATTGGTATTGAGATCACTGACCGGAGCGAAGTCGATATCGATCTTCGATACCTTCAGCTCCTGACCGATCAGGGAGTAGGCTTCACGGGTCTTCCGAGGATCATCCAGCGCTCCCAGAGCCATATTCCCGGGGAAATTGAGACCGGTCGAGAGTCTTGTGATCTCTCCGCCTTCTTCATCGATCGCAAAAAGAGGCGGATACTTTCCGGAGGTATCCAGGAGCTGTCCTTCCAGTTTCAGCAGCTGTTCGCTTGTTTCGATATTGGAAGCGAAAAGGATATAGCCGCCGAAAGGGATCTCCCGCAGAAAAGCATCCAGAGCCGGATTCAGTTCGGTAATGAGCACCTTATTATTGCCCTGTCCCCAGGATTCCACCGAGACCATCATCATCTGGGCGATCTCTTCCTGTAAGCTGAGACCTCCCGGTGTGGTCTCTTCGGCCGTTTCTTCAGAGACAGGAACTGCTGAACTGTCTGCTGTCTGACAGCCGGCCAGCAGCAGCAGACAGAGCAGGATACGCAGGACTTTCATCGTATCCATTATAGCAGGTCAGAGCTGTTATATAATGATAGGGAAGCGAAAGGAAAACAATTATGGAAGAGAAAAAAGGCTGGCTGGAGAAGGAAGACTACGAAGAACCGGCCTGTGTCCTGTGCACCCCCAAACAGGAAGACATCACCCCGATCCCTCAGCAG
The DNA here is from genome assembly GCA_017512885.1 of Erysipelotrichaceae bacterium. GTDB lineage: Bacteria > Bacillota_I > Bacilli_A > Erysipelotrichales > Erysipelotrichaceae > RGIG5669. The sequence goes on along the minus strand of JAFWEP010000001.1, from coordinate 41,054 downwards.
AGGATCATCGGGAAGATGGATGAATATATGAGCAAACGCGACTACGCCGGAGCGGAGCGGCATTTGCTGTACTGGCTGGAAGAAGCGAAGATCGGTCATGATCAGCGCGGCGAACTGCTGATCCGCAACGAACTGGTCGGCCATTACCGCAAGACCGGTGTGAAGGAGAAAGCCTTCGCTTCGATCGAGGAAGCGTTGCGTCTTCTGAGGGAACTGGATTTCTCGGAGAACGTTTCGGCCGGTACGACCTATATCAACTGCGCCACAGCCCTCAATGCCTTCGGGAAGGATGAACGTTCGCTCTCCCTCTTCGAAAAGGCCAAGGAAGTCTATGAGAAGGCCGCACATGTCGATCCCTCGCTCTTAGGCGGCCTCTACAACAATATGGCCCTGACCTGCACCTCATTGAGGAGATATGCCGAGGCGCATGCCTATTATGAGAAAGCCCTGCAGACGATGTCGAAAGTGGAACACGGCGAACTGGAGCAGGCCATCACCTGTCTCAATGAAGCGGATCTGTACAGCGCGGAGCTGGGTGCGGAAGCAGCCGAGAAGAAGATCGAAGGACTGCTGGACAGAGCGGAAGAGTTCCTGAATACTCCTTCCCTGCCCCGCAACGGCTACTATGCCTTCGTCTGTGAGAAGTGTGCCCCTTCCTTTTCCTATTACGGTTACTTCCTCTTTGCGGAAGAACTGAAGAAACGGGCGGAGGAGATCTATGGCCGGAATTGAACTGGCAGAAGAATACTTCGAGCTTTACGGAAGGAAGATGCTGGAGGAGGAGTTCCCGGAACTCTTGCCGTATATCGCGGCCGGGATCTGCGGCAGCGGCTCGGACTGTTTCGGCTATGATGACGAAGTCTCGCGCGACCATGACATGGAGCCGGGCTTCTGTCTCTTCCTGCCGGGAGAGGAAGTCGTCGACCGCCGGAAGGCCTTCCTGCTGGAAAGAGCCTACAGCAAGCTTCCCAAAGAGTATAAAGGACTGAAGCGTTCTTTACTGGCGCCGGTCGGCGGCAGCCGTAAAGGTGTCTTGCGTACGGCGGAGTTCTTTCAGGAGAAGTGCGGCAGTAGCGACGGCTACCTGACCCTTACGCAGTGGCTGCAGGTACCGGAATATGCCCTGGCCGAAGCGGTGAACGGGAAGATCTTCCTGGACAACTATGGGGAAGTGACGAAGATCCGGGAGCGGCTCTCTTTCTATCCGGAAGCGGTCGCTCTGAAGAAGCTGGCCGGGAACCTGCTGATCATGGCCCAGGCCGGACAGTATAACTATCCGCGCTGTCTGCAGCATCAGGAGACAGCAGCTGCCCAGCTGGCGGTGAATGAGTTCGTGCGCAGCAGCCTCAACGTGCTCTTCCTGCTGAACCATACTTATCAGCCCTACTACAAGTGGAGCTTCCGGGCTCTGCGCGCTCTGCCGAAGCTGTCCTATGAAGCGGAACTGCTGGAGTTCCTGCTCATCAGCGACAATGAAGGATCGGCGGAAGAGAAGCAGAAGGTGATCGAAGGGATCGCGGCCGATGTGATCGATGAACTGATCGACAGCGGTCTGACTTCCGCCAGCTGCGGCGATCTGGAGAAACACGCCTATTCGGTCAATGACCATATCAAGGACGGAGATGTGCGCAATCTGCACATCCTGGCTGCTTATCGGGAGGTATAGAAGATGAAGATCTACGGACTGCAGAAGATGACGTTGCTGGATTTTCCGGGACATGTCGCCTGCACGGTCTTTCTGAACGGCTGCGATATGCGCTGCCCGTTCTGTCATAACTTTGAACTGGTCGACGGCACTGCGAAGCCGGTGATGGAGGAAGAAGAACTCTTGTCCTTCTTAAAGAAGCGGACCGGTCTTCTGGACGGGGTCGCCTTTACCGGCGGAGAGCCCTGCCTGCATAAGGATCTGCCGGAACTGATGAAGAAGATCCGGGAGCTGGGCTTTGCGGTCAAACTGGATACCAACGGCCTGCATCCGGAGATGGTGCAGAAACTGCTGGAAGAGAAGCTCATCGACTACGTGGCGATGGACATCAAGAATTCGCCCCGCAAATATGCCCTGACGGCCGGGATGAAGACGGTCGAGCTTGATAGGATCAAGGAGACGATCGCCCTGCTGATGAACTCCGGCATCGACTACGAGTTCCGTACCACCGTCGTCCATGAACTGCATGAAGCGGAAGACTTCAAGGAGATCGGTGAACTGATCCGGGGAGCGAAGCACTACTATCTGCAGGCCTTTACCGACCGCGATACTGTGCCCTACGGAGGCCTGCATGCCCCGCTGCCTGAAGAGATGCAGCATTACCGCCAGCTCATCCTGCCCTATGTTGAGGATGCGCAGCTGCGCGGAGTGGAATAAACGGCTAAGCCGAAAGAAAGGACAAGGCATGTCTTACAAGGTATTTACCATCAACCCCGGTTCCACCTCTACCAAGATCGCACTCTACGAAGGAGATCAGGAGATCTTCTCCGCCAACGTTCCGCACGAAGCGGAGAAACTGGCAGAGTATGCCACTATCAGTGATCAGCTCCCCTACCGCGAGGAGACGATCCTGAATGAACTGGAGAAGGCCCACATCGATCTCTCCGCGGTGGATGCCTTCAGCGGCCGGGGCGGCAGCCTGCTGTCCGTAGAGGGCGGCACCTACGAGATCAACGACATCCTCCTGGAACACGCCACCATCGCTGCCAACGGCGTCCATCATCCGGCCCAGCTGGGTCCCCAGCTCTGCCGCAAGTTTGCGGAAAAGTACGGCAAGCGGGCTTTCGTCGTCAATCCGCCGGATACCGATGAACTGCAGGATGTGGCCAGGATGACCGGCATCAAGGGGCTTTACCGGGCTTCTCATATGCATGCCCTGAACCTGAAGGAGATGGCCATCCGCCATGCGGAAAAGATGGGAGAGAAGTATACCGAAAAGAACTACATCACCTGCCATCTGGGCGGCGGCATCACCGTCAATGCCCATCGCAAAGGAAGGATGATCGACGGAAATGACATCGTCGGCGGCGACGGTCCGATGACTCCTACCCGCTGCGGTTCGATCCCGGTCGCGGAAGTCCTCAACTATATGGAAAAGAATCACGTTACGGCTGATGAGATGCGCAAGCTCTGCACCAAGACCGGCGGCTTCGTCAGTCATCTGGGGACCAACGAAGGTCTCGATGTGGTGGCCATGATCGAAGAAGGCAACAAGTATGCGGAGATGGTCTGGGAGACGATGATCTACCAGGTCGAAAAGAATATCGGATCGATGGCGGCTGTCCTGAAGGGGGATGTCGATGCGATCCTGGTCGGCGGCGGCATGGCGCATAATGACGGTCTGGTCGCAGATATCAAAGAAGCGATCGGCTGGATCGCTCCGGTCTATGTCTATCCGGGTGAATTTGAGATGATCGCACTGGCTTCCGGTGCCATCCGGGTCCTGGAAGGTAAGGAAGAAGCGAAGGAATACAAGGGAGAACCTTACTGGAAAGGTTTCGACTTCGAAAAGTAAGGAAAGAGACTGCGGAAACGCAGTCTTTTCTGTGAGAAACAAGGGCAAAAACACAAGCGAAATTGTGCTGAAAATAATTAGTTGAATTTTCAATCATTTTTCGGTCATGTCTATTGACGGGGCTTTTTTCGCGGTGTTAAAGTGAGTTCGTAAGAAGTTTTCCGGTGCCTGAACGGCAGGAGATCGTACCGCTTGGGAACTTCATGGAATATGATCAGAGATGTTTCGTGTGTGATCGCGAAGCATTTTCTAACACACTTTGCAGGAAAGGGAGGCAGAAACATGTACCAGGTCGTAAAAAGAGACGGCAAGATCGTTGACTTCAACATCAACAAGATCAGCGCAGCGATCACCAAGGCTTTTGAAGCCTTACAGAAGGAATACCATCAGTCGGTGATCGATCTGATCGCCTTACGGGTCGCTTCGGACTTTGAACCGAAGGTCAAGGACGGCAAGATCACGGTCGAAGACATCCAGGACAGTGTCGAAAAAGTATTGTCCGAATCCGGCTATGCCGATGTCGCGAAAGCGTATATCTTATACCGTAAACAGCGTGAAAAGGTCAGAAACGTCAACAGTGCCTTACTGAACTATCAGGAACTGGTCGACAATTATCTGCGCATCAATGACTGGCGGGTCAAGGAAAACTCCACCGTTACCTACTCCGTAGGCGGCCTGATCCTCTCCAACTCCGGCGCCATCACTGCCAACTACTGGCTGAGCGAAGTCTATGACGAAGAGATCGCCAATGCCCACCGCAGCGCCGCCATCCACATCCACGACCTGTCCATGTTGACGGGATACTGTGCCGGATGGTCCTTAAAGCAGCTGATCCAGGAAGGTCTGGGCGGGGTTCCCGGCAAGATCACTTCTTCTCCGGCCAACCACCTCTCCACGCTCTGCAACCAGATGGTCAACTTCCTGGGCATCATGCAGAATGAATGGGCCGGTGCACAGGCATTCTCTTCCTTCGATACCTACCTGGCTCCCTTCGTCCGGGTCGACAACCTGTCCCAGAAGGAAGTCAAACAGTGCGTCCAGTCTTTCGTCTACGGTGTCAATACGCCTTCCCGCTGGGGCACGCAGGCTCCCTTCTCCAACATCACCCTGGACTGGACCGTCCCGAATGATCTGAAGAACCTGCCGGCCATCATCGGCGGCAAGGAGATGGACTTCACCTACGGCGACTGCCAGAAGGAAATGGACATGGTCAACAAGGCCTTCATCGAGATCATGATCGAAGGCGATGCGAACGGCCGCGGTTTCCAGTACCCGATCCCGACTTACTCCATCACCAGAGACTTTGACTGGTCCGAGACGGAAAACAACAAACTCCTCTTCGAGATGACCGCGAAGTACGGTACCCCCTACTTCTCCAACTACATCAACTCCGATATGGAACCCTCCGATGTCCGTTCCATGTGCTGCAGACTGCGTCTTGACCTGCGTGAACTGCGCAAGAAGTCCGGCGGCTTCTTCGGTTCCGGTGAATCCACCGGTTCCGTCGGTGTCGTCACCATCAATATGCCGCGGATCGCTTACCTGGCCGAGGATGAAGCTGACTTCTACAAGCGTCTGGACAACCTGATGGATATCTCTGCCCGTTCCCTGAAGACGAAGCGTACGGTCATCACCAAGCTGCTGGAACAGGGCCTCTACCCCTACACCAAGCGTTATCTGGGATCCTTCGACAACCACTTCTCCACCATCGGTCTGATCGGTATGAACGAAGCCGGTCTGAATGCGAAGTGGCTGCGGGCCGATCTGACGGATGAGCGTGTACAGCGCTTCACCCGCGATGTCCTGAACCATATGCGTGAACGTCTCTCCGACTACCAGGAGAAGTACGGCGACCTCTACAACCTGGAAGCCACCCCGGCCGAATCCACCACCTACCGTTTCGCGAAGCATGACAAGGAGCTCTATCCGGATATCATCACCGCCAATATGAACGGTACTCCCTACTACACCAACTCTTCGCACCTGCCGGTCGGCTACACTGAAGACGTCTTCTCCGCTCTGGATATCCAGGACGACCTGCAGACGCTCTACACTTCCGGTACCGTCTTCCATGCCTTCTTAGGCGAGAAGCTGCCGGACTGGAAGGCTGCTGCGGCGCTGGTGCGCAAGATCGCCGAGAACTACAAGCTGCCCTACTACACGATGTCTCCGACCTACTCGGTCTGTGCTGATCACGGTTATCTGACCGGTGAACAGTACACCTGCCCGATCTGCGGCAAGAAGACGGAAGTCTACAGCCGTATCACCGGTTACTACCGTCCGGTCCAGAACTGGAACGACGGCAAGGCTCAGGAGTTCAAGGATCGTAAGGTCTACGATATCGGTCATTCCCATCTGACCCACACCGGACCTCTGCCGGCACCGGTCGATGATGTTCCGGTCGCAGAATATGTCGAAAAGGCTGCTCCGGCGGAGGATGTCGCGGTAAACGACGAGATCCTGCTGTTCAAGACCCCGACCTGCCCCAACTGCAAGGCGGCAACAGCCCTGCTGGACAAAGCCGGTGTCCACTACACGACTCTGAATGCCAACGAAGAGAAAGAACTCGTTGATGTCTACGGTGTCAAGCAGGCTCCGACCCTGGTCGTTCTGAAAGACGGCGGATTCGAGAAGTTCCGCGGTGTTTCGGACATCAAGGGCTGGCTGATGAGGAAATAGGATGTACGATGTGATCGTGGTCGGCGGCGGTGCCGCCGGCATGACCGCAGCGCTCTATGCCCTGCGTAACGGCAAGTCGGTGCTGATCCTGGAGAAGGAAGGCTTCGGCGGGCAGATCACCCATTCTCCGAAGGTCGAGAACTTCCCGGGCTTCCTTTCCGCCAGCGGCAATGAGATCGCCGATAAGCTCTTTGAGCAGATCGTGGCGCAGGGTGTGGAATTCGAGATCGATACCGTGACCTCTGTCATCGACGGCGAGGTCAAGACGGTAAAGACCGAATACGGAAGCAGCTACGAAGGAAAGACCGTCATCCTGGCGACCGGCGTCAAACACCGGGTGCTGGGACTGGACGGAGAAGAAGATCTGATCGGCGAAGGCATCTCCTTCTGTGCAGTCTGCGACGGTGATTTCTATGCCGGCAAGGACGTGGTGATGATCGGCGGCGGCAACTCCGCCCTGCAGGAAGCGATCCTGCTGAGTGAGAAGTGCCACAAGGTGACGGTACTGCAGGATCTGCCCTTCTTTACCGGAGAGGCGAGACTGCAGGACGTGCTCTTCAGTAAGGAGAATGTCGAGAAACATGCCAACCAGCAGATCCTGTCCTTCGAGACGAAGGACGGCAAGCTCTGCGGAGTCAGGGCCAAGGATAAGGCCAGCGGCGAAGAAACGCTCTATCCCTGTGACGGCGTCTTCGAAGCGGTCGGACTGATCCCGGAGAATGACGCTTTCAAGGGTCTGGCCGATCTCAATGACTGGGGCTACTTCGACAGCGATGAACGCTGCCTGACGAAGACTCCGGGCATCTTCGTAGCCGGAGACTGCCGCAGCAAGACCATCCGTCAGCTGACGACAGCCGTAGCCGACGGCGCCTGTGCCGCATTGGCAGCCTGCCGGTATCTCAATGAAAGGTAAAAGGACGAGCATCTCGTCCTTTTCAAATACACAAATAGTGAAGAAATAGTGAAGAAATAGTGAAATTATAGTGTAAAATAGGGATACAAGAGGTACGAATGATCCATATCACGTTATCGAACGATCTGCTGCGGCGGATCATAAAGATCGAAAAGAACCGTGATCTCCTGCAGACGCATCATCTTCCTGAGGGCGTTGTGCACAGGATGCGGCGTATATCCCGCCGCAAGAGCACCTATGCATCCAACAGGATCGAAGGCAATCCGCTCTCGGAAGAAGATGTCGAAAAAGTTCTGAACAGGGATCCGCACGGTCACTTTCTGAAACCGGAGCAGGAGATCCGGAATTATTATCAGGCACTGGAACTGCTGGAAGAAAAGAAGAACGAAGACTTTTCCAAGGAACTGATCCTGCAGGTACAGGCGAAAGTGGTACAGGGCTCTTCCAAGGAAAAGATCGGTCTGCGCGGACCGATGCCTCCCGGTGTTCTTTTTGCGGTCTACGACAGCAACACCGGAAACATCGACTATATCCCTCCGGAATACTGCGATGTCCCGAAGCTGCTTGAGGAACTGGTCGCGTATGTCCGTACCAGTGATGACCACCCCCTGATCAAAGCAGCAGTCGTTCATTACCAGATGGTCACGATCCATCCTTTTGAAGACGGAAACGGCAGGACAGCCAGGCTTCTTTCGGGCTATCTGCTGGAGAAATACGGGTACGGTTTCCTGGGGATCGGGTCACTGGATGAATACTTTGCCTATGATCCGGAGGAATACTATGATTCTCTGCAGATGGGGCTTCCGGCTCTGTATTATTCCGGCAGGAACGATCCTCCACATCCGGAGATCTGGATCACCTACTTCCTGCATATGGTCGAATTGTATTCGGCAGCCGTCCTGCGCAGCGTGCAGAAGGACGATGAAGCGCTGTATACGGCACTGTCGCATCTGCGCACGAAAGAAAGAAGGTTTCTGGCTTATCTGCTGCAGAACCGGATCTATTCCTTTGCGCCGGCCGAGACCGCCCGTATCCTGCGTGTAAGCAATCGTACCGTCATCAACTGGTCGGCAGAGCTTTGCCGCTATGGATTCCTGGAGCCGGTCATGAGCGGTCAGAGGATACGCACATACCGGGTAAGTGATTACAGCGGTCAGTATCAGGAAGAGATCCTGGCCAGAGAGGAGCTTTTTAAAACCGGAAGAGGTATTATATGAAGAAACTGTTTTTCCTGATTTTGTTGATGATGCTGCCGGGGTTGGCTGCCTGTTCTCCGAAAGAAGAGATGGCTGATCAGCCAAGGCTGGTCAAAACGGTAACGGAATACGGCATCGACTTTGAAACGAATGAATGGACCCCGGTCAGGACCTGGGACTTCAGCTATGAAAACGGCTATCCGACCGTGATCGATCTGTATGAGACCGATTCGGACAGGCATGTGCTGACGGCATTTTCCTATGCGTTTGAGGACGGGGTCCCCACGGTAAGAAATACGATCGATGAAGACGGTGATCTTCTGTCGGTGACGGAGTATCAGAACGGCCGTGTTTACGATGTATATGAAAAGAACGAGATCCGCACGAATACTCTGTACTACCAGTACGGGAATGGTGACGACTACTTCACGATGGTGCTGCGGGAGGAACGGACTGCTGATCCTGAGTCACATGCCGAGGAGGTAGATTCCGTTTCGGTCACTGTACAGAACGGCCTGCTGGTAAAAACAGTGAATACCGGCATGTATGCCAACTGGGGCGGCGAAGAAGAGAAACAGTGGCTGCGCTTCAGCGGGACTTATACGGCTGAATATGATGAAGACGGCATCGTTTCACTCTCTTCTGCCGTGCACCGGGTGGGCCCCTCCGGGATCGACGGTAAATACACCTTAACGAAAGAAGACGGTGTGGTAACGGAAGCGGTCTGCTCCGTTCCGTCAGGCGATGATGAGTGGCTGGATACTGCCCGATTCACGTTTGAATATACGGATATCGAAACGACCTCTGCCCGCTATGCCCAGATGATCAACAGCTTTCTGATGGGCAGCGAGAGCTCTTATTACAAGTACAACTGGTACTGATCTGCTGTCTGGAAACGCAGGTAAAAAAGACGGAGAAAGTTCAAAAGGCCTTCTCCGTCTTTCTTCACTGTGTTTTATCTGACCGTTGTCTTAACCGTTTTCCTTCAAGAATCCCAGTACCTGTTTCCGGTCCTTTAACGCGGCGGAAGAGCCGGCGGCGGTCGTACAGATCGCTCCGCAGGCATTCGCAAAGCGTAAGGCCTCTTCGATCCTGCTGCCGTTCAGCAGTTCCGAGACCAGTCCGGCCAGGAAATTATCTCCGGCTCCGGTCGCATCGACAGCTTCGATGGGAAAAGCCGGCAGCCGCAGGGAACCGGTCTCCCCTTTCCAATAACAGCCCTTCTCTCCCAGCTTGATGATGACGTTCTTTACCCCGTACTGCCGGAAGACCTCAGCCATCTCCTCCGGTGTTTCCTTTCCGGAATAGTAGCGGGCTTCATCTTCGTTGGGCGTGATCCAGTCGATCAGCGGCAGAGCAGCGGCGATATCTTCTAAAGACAGACGGCGGAAGTTGGGCAGCTTGGTGTCACAGAAGACCGGGATGCCTTTTTCTTTGGCAAAACTCAGGGTCTTCTGAATGATCTCCGGATCATCAAAGGGCGCCCGGAACAGGGAACCGATGACCAGAGCCCGGACCTCCAGATCTTCTGTAAGATACTGTTCGGGATGGAAGTTGTAGAAGTGAGCCTGATTGGTGATCGACTGTCTTCCACCGTCTTCCCTCACAAACATGGTCGTGACCGGGGTGGGATGTTCACTGCGCCGGATCAGAGAGGTATCGACCCCTTCTCTTTCCAGTTGGTGGACGACCAGATCCCCGGCTTCATCCTGTCCCAGAGCACAGAGGATCGCGGTCTTCTTTCCCAGTTTGGCAGCAGCCAGCGAACCGTTGACCGCTTCTCCGCCGACATGCAGGGAACCGGAAACGGCCCGGTAACCGGAAGCGGAGACCGGGGTCGGATCAAAGCCCCGGATGATGGAATCGATCAGGGCGACACCGATATAGAGGATGTCATATTTCTTTGTCATAGGAACTCCGTTCAATGGACCAGCCAGGAACAGTCCCGGCGGACATCCAGTATAAAATCGACATAGACAGTCTCATCCTTTACCTGATAAAGGATGAGATAACGTTTATCGGCCAGTCGTTTATGGTACTTGTTGCGGGGAAGGTATTCTTCGTCCAGAAAGGGATAGATCAGGGGATCTTCGGCCAGTCCACGGATGGCTGTGATCAGTTTCTCTTTCTCTTTCCGGGCGGCTTCTTTGGAGATTCTTGCCAGAAAGGCGATATGCTGCAGCAGCATATCTTCGGCGGCTTTGGAGACGATGATCGTATAGGCCATCCTACAGCTCCTTCAGAAGGGCATCGAGCTTTTCATCGAGTTCCTCGATGCCGATCCCCTTTCGACCGGAAGCACGGTCTTCTTCCGCGGCCAGAAGCTTTTCCCGCAGTTCCAGCATCTTCTCTCTCCGGTGGAAGGATTCGATATCCATGACGACCAGATCCCCTTCTCCGTTCTTGGTCAGGTAGATCGGCTCTTTTGTCTTCTTACATTCTTCAGAGACTTTATTGTAGTTCTGACGGACCGTTGCGGAAGGGTAGATCTTCATATCGTTACCCTCCTTTCTGTAGTCATATAATACCATAATATTCATAATATACTGCTATCTGTCTCAGACCTCCTATATTATTCTTTCCGTCGATCAGGAATTTTCCTACCAAAAAAAGATGCCGCAGCATCTTTATTTGCGATACAGTGCCGGATATTCTTCCGGATCTTTCTTTATCAGGATCCCCGCCATCACGAAGGTCAGGACGCAGAGTACGATCACCAGATACCAGGCATACTCCGCTTTCTGATCATAGAGGAAACCGACAGACAGTTCCAGGATGCCGTAGAGGATCGAGCCCAGGATGTTGGAGAAGGAGACGACCCTGCCCCGATGCGAAGCCGGGATCCGGCTGGTCAGGTAAGGTCCGTTGATGATGGTGCAGAGGATCTCGCCGAAGGTGAAGAGCACCATCGCCAGATAGTAGAAGGGGATATGCCCCAGGAACAGCAGGAAGACCAGATAGCCGGCTGCCGTGAAGATCTCTCCGCAGAGATGGGTCTGCGGATGGCTCTGTTTTGAAGCCCACTTCGTCAATAAGGGCGTACAGAGCACGACCACGATGCAGTTGATGGAAGAGACGGTGCCGTAGACAGCCGCTCCGTTCTCTCCGTGGACTTTGGCCATATCCAGAGGCAGCAGGTAGTTCCACTGACTGTAGATGGCCCAGTAGAGCTGGGACATGGCTAAGAAGAGACAGAGGACAGGCGCTCCTTTCAGGATCGAGAGGGTGCTGATATTGTCGTCGGCCTGCTGGTAGACGGCCGTTTCTTCTTTCTCTTCGATACGGTGGATGTCCTTGACGAAGAGGTAGATCAGCAGGGTCGAAGTCCCGACGGAGAGACCGCTGATCAGGAAGGCCAGCCAGAGGTAGTTCTTGAACAGGAGGCCGCTGATCACGGGAGAAAGGATCATGCCCAGATTTCCTCCCAGATACATCAGGGAGTAGGCTCTTTCCCGGTCCCGGGTAGCGCTCATATCGGCGATCAGGGCATCGTAGCTGGCATTCTCGACAGACTGGAAGAGCCCGGCCAGACCCAGTAAAATGACGGAAATGAAGCTGATCGGCAGGAAGGCGGCGATCAGGAAACAGAGCACGGAGCAGAGATCGAAGGTGATGATGACGTTTCGCTTGTTGGCGGAATCAGCCAGTTTGCCGCCTATCCAGGTCATCGGCATCTGCAGGAAGCCGAAGAGCAGCATCACAAAAGCGATGGTGCTGGCATTCCAGCCCATCTTCTGGTTCAGGATCATCGTCAGCATCGGCCAGACCATGGAACCCATGGAGGTCACGATCCTGCCGATAAAGAGGATATAGAGTTCTTTGCGTAAGCCGCGGTACTGGTCGATCACTGACAGCATGTCTCTATTGTAGTACTTTCTGAAAAAAATAACGATCGGGGCAGGGATCTGCCGACTTCCCGGAAAGAATATAACAGAAGGCAAATAAGGAGGATGACAATGGGAAAACGGTATTCATGAAGATATGTTATGTATGATATATAAGGACAAGTGAGGCAGAAAAATGAGTAAACGCAATTATAACGATCTTAAAAAAGACCTCATGAAAGATTCCGAGTTCAAAAAGGAATATGATGCACTGGAAACAGAGTTTTCATTGATCGAAGCACTTCTGGACGCCCGTATTGCCAGCGGAATGACACAGAAAGAGTTATCCGGAAGATCCGGGGTCTTGCAGGCAAACATCAGCAAGATCGAAAACGGAGAATACAATCCTTCGGTGGCTGTCCTGCGGAGACTGGCTGATGCCATGGACATGGATCTGAAGATCACGTTCGTTCCCCGGCGAAACGAGACAATATAAAGAGACTGCTACAGCAGTCTCTTATAGATATCCAGCATGCTGCAGATCTGGTACTTCAATAACCAGGCAGCATTGTTGTAGCGGGGATCGGCTTTGACCACCTTCAGCAGAGGCAGGATGTACACTTCCGTCTCTTCGATGTATTCGAAGATCTTATTGCGACCCATTCCCCAGGACATGGTGGTGAGGTTGTTGCAGCGGTCAAGACACTTCAGGAGAGCGGCTCTGGGGTCAGATGCCAGACCGGCAAAGTATTCCTTCAGCATCGCTGCTTTCTGATCCTCAGCGACCTTTGGCTTGGTCATCAGCGCGACCAGCTTTTTAGTTTCGTCATTGACCGGCAGATCTTCAAGCGTATAATCCGTATCTTCCACGACATCGTGAAGCAGACAGGCGGCGATCAGTTCATCTTCCTCCAGTCCCATCGCCAGCGCATGGCAGGCCAGGTTCAGGGGATGATAGATGTAAGGAATGTTGGAATGCTTGCGGACGGCTCCTTCGTGAGCCATTTCCGCAAAGGGCAGTGCCTTCAGAGTGTTCTCCATTCCCCTGGCCTTGGCTGTCGTCTTGACGAAGGTCTTCATGTGGCTCCAGTCGAAGAGGGCATCTGTAGTCTCAAAGTCAGCGGCTTTGTCTTCCACGAGCCGGGTCAGAGAGACTTCAAGGACTTCTGCCAGCCTGATCAGGTTCTCCGTATCCGGCAGGTATTCATCCCGCTCCCAGGCCGATACCGCCTGAAAGCTGACACCTACCGCATCGGCCAGTTTTTCCTGAGTCATTTCGGCATCTTTGCGGGCTTTGAGGATATTGCTTCCTAAGGACATAACACCACCTCCTGCATCTTTATGATACCTCTTCCCGGCATTTCTGCCAGAAAGCATTCCCCGAAAGAAAAAAGAAGAGTTCAAGTCAACCTTGAACTAATCCAGGACTTTGATGGATTCGATGATGGGCATCGCTTCTTCGGCGATGGTGCCGTTGTTGTCGAGAGGACGGGCATCCTCAGCGATCTTCAGAGCGATCTCGATGCCTTCGGTGACCTTGCCGAAAGCCGCATACTGGCCGTCCAGCCAGTCCGCATCTCCGACCATGATGAAGAACTGGGAGGAAGCGGAGTCGGGATCGTTGGCCCGGGCCATGGAGAGCACGCCGGTGGTATGCTTCAGATCGTTTTCAAAACCGTTGGAAGCGAATTCGCCGGGGATGTTGGCGACAGTACCGCTGAGGTCCGCGCCGCCCTGGATCATGAACCCGTTGATGATACGGTGGAAACGGTTGCCGTCATAGAAGCCGGACCTGGCCAGGTTCACGAAGTTCTCCACGGTCTCAGGAGCGATCTCCGGATAGAGTTCTGCTTTCATCGTTCCATAGTCTTTGACAGTGATCTCGATGGGGATGATCGCAGTGGGGGTGACAGGTTCTGCCGATGCGGAAGAAGACGCGGAACTGCAGCTACTTAAGACCAGCAGCAGGGACAGAAAAAGAAGTTTCAATGTTTTCATATACGTATCTCCTGAATACTCTGTCAGTATAGCAGATGGGAAACTTTTCGAAAAACAACTGCTGAGGATAGGAATTTCCGTTTTTCCCGGAAACAATATAGTGGACCATCGGAAAACGGTGGCGGTCGTCCTCTCGCAAGGGAGGGATGCTTATGGTCGATGTATACTTATTGATCGTAGAGATCGTAGAAGCGGTCACTATGGTCACAGAACTGCTTTTAGACATATTGGACCGAAGGCACAAAAAGAAAAGCGATCGCCATACACCTCGTAAGTAAAAAGCGGTCGCTTTAGAATAACGAGGACGACCGTCACCGGTGGTCCCTCCGTAAGTATTATAGCACTTCTACGCTTTGGGAACTTCCGGTTCCTGCATGATCAGCGAAGCTGCCCAGTTCTCATCGATGCAGAAGAGCTCGGTATCTTTTCTTACTTCAATGTTTTCATATACGTATCTCCTGAATACTCTGTCAGTATAGCAGAATGTTATTTCTTATGAAAAAGTCTGCATAGCGTAGGAATTTCCGTTTTTCCCGGAAACAGTATATTGGACCATCGGAAAACGGTGGCGGTCGTCCTCTCGAGAGGGAGGGATGCTTATGGTCGATATATACCTTTTGACCACAGAGATCGTGTTAGCGGTCACTGCGGTCACGGAACTGCTTTTAGACATATTGGACCGAAGGCACAAAAGAAAAGCGATCGCCATAACAAGTCTCGCAAAGATTAGACGATCGCTCTGACTTTACGAGGACGACCGTCACCGGTGGCCCCTCCGTAAGTATTATAGCACTTCTACGCTTTGGGAACTTCCGGTTCCTGCATGATCAGTGAAGCCGCCCAGTTCTCATCGATACAGAAGGGTTCGGTATCTTTTCTTTCTTCGTAGTAGGTCTTATAAGCTTCATAAAGTTCTTTGGTCAGAGGAACGGTGCCGATGAACTTTCCTTCGCTCTGTACCAGCAGGAGATCGTCTTTCCTGTCTTTCTGGTAGTAGAGCTTCTCGATGTTGTGCTGAGACTTCAGCTGGAAACGGACGCTCAGCTTGGCCAGTTCCACCACATGATCATCCAGCCCGGCATCAAAGAGATAGATCTTCTCGTTAAGGTCATTAAGATCGGTCACGATGCGGTAACGGTAATCCTTGAACATGTCGACTTTGGCCAGGTCTTTCGCCTGTTCACAGCTGTCCTGCAGGGCCTTCTTATAGCCTTCGACCTGTTCCCTGGCACAGAACTGGATCATCACTGACTTCTCCATATCGTGGTAGAGGAAGGGATAGAAGACCGGAGACTCTTTCTGACAGTCCGGGCAGGTAAAGGAAAAGAGGGAACGGTCCAGGACCTTCTGTTTCAGTTCCGGATCGAGAGTAACATTTAGAGAAGGGTGGACAGTGAATTCGTGTTCCTTCTTGCAGAAGGGACAGGTGACTTTGATGGTCTTTGACTGACTCATGGGTACCTCCTGAACCGATCAACACCGGCGGTCATAGTTTTAAGAGATCTGCATGTGAACCCGTTCTGACTGCTGTCAGGATCAGAGATCCTTTATCGATCTTGTAGATCAGCAGCCAGTCCGGTTGAATGTGACATTCACGAAAGCCGATGTGATCTCCTGACAAGGCATGATCATGTGTACGGGGATCCAACACTTTTCCTGTAAGCAGTTCATCGATGACGTTTTTCAATAAACGCATGTCCTTGCCTTGTCTGCGGCAGCGTTTGTAGTCTTTTCTGAATTGTGAAGTTGTTTTCAGGTTCATTCTTGATCCAGTTCTGCAAACAGTTCTTCTGCCGAACTGTATGTCTTCGCTGAGATCTTTCCGGAAGCGATGTCACGTGCTTCCTGCATAGCGGCTTCTGTTTCCCGATTATACACTGGCAATCTCACCTCAAAAGGAAGGCCACCCACCAGCAGCGACTGAGAGATAAATACGTTAATAGCCTGCGGGAGTGTCATACCTAATGTCTGATAGAGTTTTTCTGCTTCTGCTTTCTTCTGTGACTCCATCCGCATATTGAAAATTGCTGTCTTCTGTGCCATTTCCTTTATTTCCTTTCACTCAGATTATACCAGATGCTAACGATTGATATACAAACAATATACAAATAACTACGAATGAAATACAAAATAAATCTTTCAGCAACCCTTCCATGATCGTGTTTCTTGATGTTCCTGCAATAAGTGAAATACGACCGGGAGGATGATCTGAAGTTATAATGATGTCAGAGAGAAGGGAGCCTGTTTATGGAATTCAGAGAACTGATCAAAGAGAGAAGAAGCGTACGGAAATATCAGAAATGCATCATTCCTGCCGAGGATGTCCGGGAGATCCTGCAGATGGCTTCCTATGCCCCCAGCTGGAAGAATAACGAAGCCTCCCGCTACTATGTGGCTGTCAGCGAAGAAGCTGTTCAGGCAGTCTATGAAGCTCTGCCTTCCTTCAACCAGCGTTCTACCGAGAATGCGGTCTATGTCGTAACGGCTTATGTCAAAGGGCAGTCCGGTTTCGGTCCGGAAGGTCCGGTCGATCATTTAGGGGACAAATGGGGCGTCTACGATGCCGGACTGCACAATGCCTACTTTGTATTGGCTGCGAAGGAAAAGGGCTACGATACCCTGATCCTGGGCCTCAGAGACGAAGAGAAACTCCGAGCTGTCTTCAACATTCCGGAGGAAGAAGAGATCCTCAGTGTCATTGCCTTGGGCAAGAGAGAAGGGGACGTAAAGACAGCCGCAAGAAAGGAAGTCGAAGACTTCGCCGTGATCCGTTAGATCCAAAAAGACGGGAGATCTCCCGTCTTTCGTTTCGTTATGATCAGCGCTTATTTGTCGGAAGCGGTGAAATAAAAGGCTTCGGCTGTATCGTAGCAGGGCAGCTCATCGATCGTAGCAGGCTGCGTCCAGTCGTGAGCGGTATCCAGTTCGTTGGTCTCTTCGTCGGCATATCTTACCACGAAGACCGTACCGTCATAGTCTTCCGGACAGACGACGGTCAGACGTGCGATCAGTTCCGGCCAGTTGTTGGCCCGGTCTATGGTATAGGCAGTCTGGTATTCTTTACCTTCATAGACGACGGTCTGTCCGGATTCGATCAGCTGGCTCTCTCCGGCTTCCAGATGCTGGGAAAGTTCGTTGGTCGTATCGAAACAGAGGCCGGTATAGCGGTCAAAGGGGAACTCCCGGGTCAGGATCCTGCCTCCGGTCGTATCGGTCACATCATAGGTGACCGTGGCGATCACTTTCTTGTATCCTTCGGTCTCGGCAGGCTCTTCCGTGATGGTGCAGTTGGCATGCATCGGGAACTCTCCTTTCTCTGCCCAGGCTGTATAGTCGAAGTTTCCCTGCGGGGTAATGACGATGCCTTCCTCTTCCAGGAAGGTCTTCGGTTCCGGGGTGGGTGTCGGTGTCGGTACAACAGTGGGTTCCGGTGTTGTTTCAATCGTTGGTTCCGGAGTGGTCTGCGATATCGTTTCACTGCCTGCGGAAGCGCTGCTGCAGCTTACCAGCAGGAGACAGAAGGCAGTGCAAAGAAGCTTTCTGATAGTCATAAACATTCCTCCTGAGCATCTGCTGAAATTATAGGAACGAGCGAAGTTTTCTGTCAATGAACAGGAGGCAGGGATGGGTATTGCTTATAGAGGGGATCCGTTAAGGGAGATCCGCTCTTTTTCTATAGGGTAAGGAATTCCATAGTTTCCCTTCAATAATAATATGAGGGATATATGGACATAAGGGGATATATCCCATATAATGAAGGAGGATCGAAATTGCCAACAATCAGTTATTTCTACGGAATCATTATCGTTATGTACTTAAGAAACAAGGAACACAATCCGCCGCACGTACATGCGATCACGCAGGATTATGATGCGCCATTCCTTATTGCAACCGGGGAGATCATGGAAGGTTCGTTTCCGGCAAAAGCGAAGGTGATGGTCAAAGAGTTTATCTTACAGTATCAAAAAGAACCGGAGGAAATGTGGGAGACAGAAACATACAGAAAACTCCCGCCATTAAATGAATATGTTCCACAAAGCATTACAGTTGAGATTCAAAGAGGGCACAGTCCTGGAAGTACGCTTTCAGGACGGACTTACCAAAAGCTATGACATAGCCGTGCTGTTTGCGAAATACCCGCAGCTGAAGGCCCTGCGCAGCAGAGAATTATTCTGTTCCGGGAGACTGCAGGGCTATTACGGGATCGTCTGGAACGAGGAACTGGATCTGGAAACGGAGACGGTCTACGAAGAAGGGATCACCGTACACAAAGGGAAGCCGGCTCCCTACAGTGAACTGGGTGAGCAGGTCCAGGCTCTACGGGCAGAGAAAGACCTGTCGCAGAAAGAGCTGGCCTTACTGACCGGGATCGATCAGTCGGATATCTCCCGGATCGAAAGAGGCACCGCAAACCTCTCCCTGAAGACTTTGCAGAGACTGGCGGAAGCGTTGGGAGCGGAAGTAAAGATCACTCTGGAAAAAGCGGAATAAAAAACGGAAAAAGGGCACAGAACGGCATTTTTCAGAATTTTATTTCAGTTTGGCAGCTAAACAGATCACAAAAGCTTTTCTTTCAGGGCTTCCTGCAGGATCTGTCTCGGGAAGGGACATCCACACTGATCATAGAGGCAAAGCACTTGCAGGGAGGTTCCATGAACCGGGGCTTGAGTTTCAGAATAACGAAAAGACCGCTTTAGGCCTTAATGGTCGGGAAGCGGTCTTTTTTGAAAACAGTTTAAGTAGTCATTACAGCAAAAGGCAGCAGGAAGGGGACAGTGTTACTGGGAGTCGTTCAGGTGGTCGATCGCATACTGTGCTTCTTCGGCAGTAAACCCTTCTCCGTAAGAAGATACCAGCTGGTTATAGATCTCGTTTGCTGACATGCCCATTGCACTGTGGTAGTTCTTAGCAGTCATCAGTGCGTTCTTGAAATAGTCTGCTTCCAGGTTGTCTATCGCATACTGCGCTTCTTCCGGTGTAAAGTCTTCACCATAGGTAGAGACCAGCTGATCGTAGATCCTTTTTTTCGACATGTACATGGAATTCGAGTAATCTTCGGCCTTCTCCAGAGCATTCTTGAAATAATCGGCTTCCAGATTATCTACCGCATATTGTGCCTCTTCCGGCGTGAAATTCTCGCCATAGGTAGATACCAGCTGGCTGTAGATCCTGTTCTTCGACATGTACATGGAAGAATAATCCTCGGCTTTTTTCAGAGCGTTGTATTTATAATCTGCATTCAGGTGTTCCAGTGCCCACTCTGCAGCATCCTTTTCAAATTTCTCACCATAATCAGAGGTCAGCTGACGGTAGATCCTTTCCCGGGACATGTGCATGTTGTCGGAGTAGCGCTGCGCTCTCTTTAAAGCGTTCTGGTACTCCTGGGGCGGTTCTTCACCGAGCGAGTAACTGATCGTGATGCGGCTGCCTTCACTGACCTGGCTGCCTGCTTCCTTGCTTTGAGAGATGAATCCTCCATCCGGAACATCATTGGAATACACATTAGAGATCTCTACAGCGATCTTGTTTTCTTCTGACCACTTTTGGATCTCTTCGTAGGTCATTTCGCTGAAGTCAGTAACGGTTACTTTTACACTTGAGTCAGTATCCTTCGGCACAGTTACGGTCTTTGTGGTCCCGCTGCTTCCGCTGTTTCCGCCGCCCAGTATAGCAGTCAGACCAACGAAGATGAGGAAGAAACCAACGATCTTGGCCAGGATCCCGGAACCTTGTTTCTTTCCGCAGTAAGGACAGACTTTTGCTTTCTTGTCGATCTCAGAACGACAGTGTTTACAAAGCTTTGTTTTCATGGTGTCTCCTTTCTTATCTGACACAAACAGAAGAGAGCTTCTTCTACGATCTGATAATAGAACGGGAAACAGGCATAAAAAAACGACATTAAGCCGGGATTGAGATCCGGGATACGACCACAAGTGTCTCTTGAAGAACCTCAGAAAAGCTGAAAGAGGGCTTGCTGGAAGGGATGAGATACACCGGATAGTATGAGACTGGAGGAAAAGCAATGACAGAATTTGTAAGACTGGAAGAATGTGAAAACGGCGAAGAGATCTTTCGGGAGGCTGTTCAAGAGATCGAAGACATGATCGAGAGGGAAGCTGTTGAAGGAATGACCTTCGATGATGATACGCTGTATATCGGATTGCATACCAGTGATGGAGTCTGGAGGGTATTCCGGGTATTTAAGAATCATCCCTATGAATGGGTCGAATACAACGCTGATGTATTTGCCTATGCGATAGATGATGCGATTGCTTTCTGGAAACATCCGAACAGGAAAGAGACCAAAGAACTGCTGGGGGAGTGGAGAAGGGAGTATGACAGGAAACAAAATGAAAGGCACTAATCAAGTGCCTCCTGCTCGAGTTTGCAGTTATTCTTCAGCATATACGCAACGACTTCTTTGAATTCGCTCTGTTCAAAGCTTTTGAGACGTTTTATATCGTTTTCGGTCAGGGGTTTTGAAAACTGCATGTTGTTTGAGAGGGTAGTTACGTCCATGTGCAGCGGTTTAAACTGTACACCTGTTTTGGCACGTAGATGCAAAAGGATATAGAATCCACCGGCATCTATATCACCATAATGGTAGTACTCTGCTTCGGGATTCTGCTTATAAAGGAGTTTTATGAACTCCCGGCGCAGTGCGTTGTGATAACCACCAAGATAAATGACAAACTCATCCCTGGGCCGATAGGAATTGAATGTTGTCAGGTTCTCAATCGTTACAACGGATTTCCCGGTCACAGTGATCTTTTCTATATCCGGAAGGAGAGATGAAGAAACGGCAATATCTCCCTGAAGGACATTCAGATCGATAGTCTGACCTTTGATCTGAATGATCCCGTTACCTTTAAGAAATACATGACCGGGATTCTTTATGATATTCAGATCCTGCAGTATAGCATCTCGATCAGGAAAATCACCGTATTGATCAAGCACCGAGACTACAGTGCTTTTGATCTTTTCAAAAGCTTTGGAATCACCCAGCACCCGGATCGAAAAATCACGTATAAAGGTTTCCTTATCGACTCTCGTAACTTCGGAGAGAATTTTCAAAAGACTCTCATACTCATTTATATCGCCTTTAAAATGTTCTACTTTTTTATTGTTCCGGATCCGCTCGATCTGAGTGCGAGCGAATGTGTTCACGACATCACTGCCTTTGCAGTACTTATCAAGAATTGCTAAAAGTTGCTCATTCGTGTCCTTTTTGGGCCTTCTTTTTAGTTTTGCGTAACAGTCATCCAGTCTGTCGGTGTTCAATTTTACTGCATACAAAAGACCGTTTCTTCTATATACAGAGGAGACAAATCTATCTTTTTCCAGCTCGTTCACCGCTTCATTCACCTGTTGGATCTCTTTGACGTGTGAATCATCGGCATACTCCGGAAAAACTTTTGAAAGTTCGATCTTGAAGGATTGGTTCACCGAATTCGCACCGATGAAACTCTTGCTGGATTCGTATTTATCAAGCAATCTGTTGAGTATCTGCTCTCTATAGTTCTTCATAGAAATACTCCTCAACAACACTGGTATTGCCGTGACGTATGGTCAGGTAAATAGAATCCACATATTCACCGATGATCTCCATGCGAGCAGGGGGTGCTGCTAAAATCACCTGGAAGTTCTGGCTTTTTAGGAACTGCATCATGCTGGCGATACGATCCTCGTCCATATTGTTGAAGGCTTCATCAAGCATAATGATACGTGCCGTTTCCCTGCCACTGTACATTTGCGCAAAGGAGGCTGCAATCGCCACATAATACGGGGTCTGTGTTTCGCCACCGCTTTTTTCTGCGTAAGTCTTTGAAAACTTCTGAATTCTTCCCTCTTTGGAGATGACATGAATATCATAATCCAGATACGAACGGTAGTCTGTTAACTCATCGATCGTTTTTGCATCGCTAAGATCTTCGTCGGTCAGTTTGGCAAACAGATCTTCCATCTCTTCGTGATACTTCTCTTCAAAGAAAGAGGAGAAAAGATTCTCTCCGGCAACATTTACATCCGATGTGATCATGTCGTAGAGACTTTGTTTCTGCTTGTTAGCAGACAGTTCGAATTTATAAGAATCCTCTCCATAGTAGATCCCTTTCAGTGAGCGGTTGAGCCTGGAGAAGATTATTTCCGCACGTTCGATATTTTCCCTTAGCTTCGCTAAGAAGTTCTCCCGGAACTCGATCTCACAGTCACGCTGGATCGTAGCGAGTTTGTCTTCATAAGAGACTAGGTCTGATCTTTCCAGCTTATTCAAATCATCCCTGTAATTGCTGATCACTTCTAATCCTGTGCCGAAATCACCGTCTTTATAACGTGCCTGCAGTTCGATAAGAGAGTCGTTGATCCTGGCCCTTTGGTTTACCAAGGTTTGTCTGCGGGGCATGTAGTTATCGATGATGGTCTGGGAATCTTTTGTTCGCGTATTTTCCTGATAGCGTGCGGTTGCATCGGTGTATGCCCGGTGAGCTGATCCGGCGATCGAATCGATCTCAGACTGTGCATTTCGCAACGACTCTTCGTTATCCTTTAAATCATTCTGATTTCTGACGATCTCGTCCTCTTTGGTTGCTGTGCTTTTTATGACTGCTTTGATTTCATTCTGCAGCGTTTCGATCGCACCTTCAACGGCAGTGAGTTTCTGTTTGAGATCGATAAACGTTGGATTGTTCTCTGCATCTTTCAGATCTCTCTCTTCTTTTGCGAGCCTCTGTTTAATGTCATGCATTTCTTCCTGGCAAGTGATCAAAGAAGCGGCGCGGTCAAAATTGCATTGCTCGATGCAATTGATGACGAAATCGTTCTTCTTCTTTTCTTCGCTGATACCAGCTAGTTTACAGCGCACATCACTCAGTTCCTTCTCCGCATTCTGCAATTGGATCTGTAAAGCTGATTTACCAATAAACGGATTTCTATAAACAGATTCACTGATCTTTGAGAGGACATGTCCTTGATATTTCATGCACGTCTTTGTGATTGCAATGCTGTGGTTCTTCAGTTCGCGGACTGAGTCGCAGCGCACTACTCTTCTCAGCAGATAATCTGCGTAGGCTCTGGCAAATCTGTTTTCAGAAGACACACATTCTGCAAGGGTACCTGAAACATCGCTGTTTTCCTCGTTCATCAGTTTCCCAGTATTGACCAGACCGACCGTATGTATCTTTTTTCTTAATCGGTCATAGACTTCTGAGGCAATATCGTAGTACTCAGGATCCACGATGATATTGAACCTCTGAGTATTAAGATACCCTTCTACGGCATCCTGCCATTCAGGTAGTTCGATTTCCAGAAGATCTGCAAAAACTCTGGCTTTAGAATCGATTCGTCTTGAGGTGTATTCTTCGTTGATGGCTTTCAACAAGGCGTTAGTGTTTTCATCATAGACAAAGCGATTCTTTTTTAGCTCTCCAACTCTGGTCTCCAATTCCGAAGCTTGTCTGTTTAGCTCGTTTTTACGTTCGCTCAGTTGAAAAACATTGTTATAAGCTTCCCTTTTTGCGTCTGATAATATCGACTTTATATTCTCCAGTTCGTTTGATTTTTCTTCCGTCGTGTAGTTCAGTGAGCGCAGAATGTTCAATGATCTTTTGTCTGCGGAGATACTGTCAAGAGCGACGGAAAAATGACTTAGATGTGTTTTAAACGCATTAACTTCGCTTTCTGCTTTGGAAAGATCTGAACGAAGGATCCGTACGCTTTCTTTAAGTTTATCGATCATCCGACCGGTTTCGCTGGATTGCAGAGCTAATTTAACTTCCTCCTGCTTGCTGTGAGCGCTGTTTAAGGACTCTTCCAGCGTTTCCTGCTTCTTTTTGTTGTTTTCCAGTATTGTTTGGTCAGATGAGATCTTTTGTACCAGCGCCTCCGCCTTCTGCTTCAGATCTTCTAACCTAGCAATCTTGATCAGGATATCGATCACCTGAATGTCATAGTTCTTCTGTTCAATCTCGTCTGCTTTGCTGAGGATCGCCTGTAATTGGGCGATCTGTTTTTTAACTTCATTGATGAGATTCTGCAACTCTTTCAGATTGCGGATGTTTTCCTGCAGCACTTCTGTTCGAATAACGTTCTTCGGAAGGATGAAATTATTGATAAAGTCTTTTACTTTATCCATGGGACGGAATGCCATGGATTTAATGATCATTTCTTCAAAATTATCGTCCAGCCTTCCTAAGCGAACTTTGAAATTATCCTTTGCTCGGCTGACCTGGGTCTCAAATTGAATTCGTCTTCCGTTCTGAGTAAACTCTTTGTCCATTGCCGGTTTTCCGTTCACAATAAAAGACAAAGAATCCATCGGCCCTTCAACGGTAAACCATTTCTTGGTGATATCGGATTCGACATCAGGTGAATCAAGTTTTACCCCGATCACGAAATAATTGTTCTTGCTTTGTTCATAGAACTCAAGAGCAACATAAGAGATTACAGCACCGCTGTTCCGGATGTAGGTATTTCCCTCTTCGCCGGTCTTACAGCGGACGTAACCGTTTAGTTTTCGTTTGCTTCTTTCGTTTGCCGCAGGATTGAAGCGTGTAGAGTTGGTCGTTAAGACCAGCTGGATCGCATCGAGGATCGTAGATTTACCGGAGGCATTTTCCCCGCTGAACAAAACTGAACCGCGGACATCGATGGTCTCGTCAGTGAAATAGTGCCAGTTGATCAGACGGATCTTAGTCAATGTCTTCATCTGATCGTTCGTCTGCATCGTCAACGTCCTCACCTCCCTTGCTGAACTCGTTCAGTTTTTCCTGCGCCAGTTTATACGCATCGTCAAGACTGCTTGCGGTCAGCGCCAGCATGATAGATGGATATATCTGAATACGGATATCCATATTACCAGTATCGAGACGATCCAGGTTCTGGATAAGGTTTACACGTTTAAAGGAACGCAGGGAATTCAACATCTGCAGCTTTCCTAATTTCCCTAGTTTCAACATATCGTATTTTTCATAGATCTCTTCCAGAAGAACGATCACTTCTTTTGACTGCGACAGTTCCTTCATTTTTTCGATGTAGAGCAGCCGAAGGATCAGAGCCAGGATACTTTCAAGTTTAGAAAAATGTACTCTGCCAGTACCGGCGGGATTATTGACGGTAATGACTCCCAAATCGTCTCGGACGATCAGATCGTAGCCAAGGAGGTCCAATACGGTCTCAAACGTTTCTGTATTAGCCATGATAAAACGGTAATCAGATGCTGTATCCGCAACTCCCTTGAGGATAAAACACTCATTCAAAAGTGAGTTGATAACGGAACGGAATCTGTCTTTTGGGACATTTCCCAAAATATCCTGTACATCCATCATTTACGTCGCCTCCTTATTTCGAAGTCATTGTAGATGAATCCCTGTTTTCTTATGGTCATGTCGGTTTGCTTTACTTCATATTCCGATCTGTTTCCCTGACCGTATAAACTTATGAAGATCACGCGGATCATGTCACGTCGGCTGTTTATCTCGATCGATGAGGCGAGCACATGATCCTTATCTTTCAGCAGTTCGTTTACAAAAGCCGTAATGTTTTTCTTGCTGAAGCGGTTTTTGTTCTTTTCGTAGGCAGAGAGTCTGATTGCTCTCCTTTCTTCTTCGCTCAGTGAAAGCGGAGAGAATATCTCTTCCACATCCGTGATCTTTCTAGATACAGGCATGGATTTGATCGACTCTTCGCTGATAAATCCTTGCGGGAATATGCTGAAGAGCGAACAGATCTCTTCCGGAGCGTCCTCGTCCAGGTGAGATTCTTCGTCTTTGTTCAACTGATCCGCCATATATCGAAGGATCGTACTGATCTTCCCTTCGGTATTGTTGGTATTCATGAGCAGGAAGCGTGCCCGGCGAACTGTGTTGCCCAGATAGCGACTATGCTTCTTGCGTATCTCTTCTGCGAGAGCATCGTAGGAATTAAAGTAATCAAGGATATCATTGATCATTTTTCTTACCTGGTCTTTGGCGCTATCCAGATCCGGTTCTGACTCGACTGTCTGATAACCCCAGGCCACACGCTCGAAGATGTCCGGATTTCCTTCTATATCATTGAGTTTGGACAAGATCATGTTGCGGAATCTTGATACGTTATCGCTTGTATTTAGACGGTGATAGGCTTTAGAACCGATATTGTCGGCATAGGTGAAGTAGTTTGCAATGATTTCCTCGGCCGTTTTGTCCTCGGTAAGCTCATCAATATACTTTTTAATACTGGAATTCAGCATCTTTAAGGCAGTGAATAGTTCTACCGTTCGGTCATAAACAGGCTTCACGACCTGGGGATAAGGATTTCGAAGAAGATCTGGATTCGTCAGCAGCGAATAGATCGCAGAGATCTCGCTTTGATACTCGGTTTCTTTTCCTGATTCAATGCTTTCGAAGCTCCGTAGGATTGTTACGACATAAGTGGGCATATTGACTTTAGCCCTCTGATCCGGCCCGGTCTCGTATTCGACCCACCCATACTCTTTCAGTTTTCTAAGAAACGTGCTGGCTTTATTCCTGGAATCAGTCAATACTTCCTCGGTGTCTTCAAAATGGATGTCCCGAATATTTAGGTCATCAAAGAAATAAGTCAGTTTCTGAACCAGTAGCTCGCGGTCTATACCGTAAGATAATTCTGTTCGGTAGGAATCAAAAATGATCTTCATGCACTGAAGATATATCGATCTATAAATGCTTGTAAGTGGTTTGAAAAAGTCATCGCCAACTATTTCAAACAGGTTCATCAATATACCTCCTGATGGCCGAGAAATGACTAACTTCATTTTCTCACAGCGACCCATCCATTACTATTAAATCAACTTAACAGTCCAAATAACCTGCCAGCCGTTTTTTCACCTCGGGCGGTATTAAGATGCGGTATCAATTGTTTCGGGAATCATATCTTTGCGATGCTCGAACATTAACTGGTTTGTTGAGAAGTTTTTGAAGGCACTGTAAGGTCTTTTGTGTTTCTTTATGTTTTGTACATAAACCTTGTATTAGATAATAACTATCAAAATTATCTCACGTTTTATCCGATTTTGGAGAACTCCAGGTTAATTCCAAAAAATATTTGTTGTATGAAGTAAAAAGTTTGTGTTTGACATTTATATTGGCGATTAGCGGTACAACGCTTCGGATCGGACACGTATAATTAGTTTATAAGTGATCAGCTGCATCAGGAGGTTTATATGAAAGACAACGAGACGAATACACTGGAATACTACAATTCCCATTCACAGTCTTTTACAAATACGACTCTTGATGTCGGTTTTACGGATATCCAGGACAGTTTTTTGAAATACCTGGAACCTGGTTCACTGATCCTGGATTTTGGCTGCGGTTCCGGACGTGACAGCCGTTATTTCCTCTCGAAAGGTTATCAGGTCGAAGCGACCGACGGTTCCGAAGAGATGGTAAAGATCGCGACAGAGACAACGGGCATCCCGGTAAAGCAGATGCTGTTCAATGAACTGAATGAATGTGAGAAGTACGATGGCGTTTTTGCCTGTGCATCCATTTTGCACGTACCTTCTGCAGAACTGCCGGAGATCCTGGAACGTATAAAACAGGCGCTTAAACCGGAAGGCGTTTTCTATGTATCTTTCAAGTACGGAACATTCGAAGGATATAGAAACGGGAGATACTTTACGGATATGAACGAAGAAAGGTTTTCTGTTCTTATGCAGTTTGTAGGCGGGTATACCGTTCTGGAACAGCGCATTACCTCCGATGTCCGTCCTGGTCGTGGTGAAGAAAAATGGCTGAATGTATTTCTTCGAAAAAGTAGATGAGTGAAAGAAGATCGTTAGAAAACAGAGGGTATGAGTGGGTAGAAGACTACTATTACGACGAAACACATTACTCCTCTGTATACAGAAACCATAAGAAGTACGTGATCCTAGATCACGATCTCTGCCGTCTGGATTCGGACAGGGTTTTTGAATACTCGAAATACTGTGAGATGCAGAATGTCTGGATGGCAAAAGCGGACGAACTGATGCGTTTCTATGTTTCTGACGATACGGATATTGAAAAGGAACTCGACAGCTGGTTCAGTGTTGAACTGGACAACATAGAGATCAGCGACAATGGCGGGTCCTTTGACAAAAGTCATGTAGACAATACACCGCTGGAGAAGGAATTTGAAGATATCTTCCTGGAAGCATACGGCAACGATTCTCTGAGTTATCTGCAGAAAGAGTATTCGCTCTCATTGGACAACGGCAGGAATGCCTTCGTGGATTATGTCGTAGAGACGGAAGACGGGAACTACGCGATAGAAGAGAACGGCGTCCGTTATCATCATCCGCAGATCATCAAAGAAAAGGCCTATCGCAGACAGCTGGAGAAGCAGAACATGCTAACGATGCTGGGCTTTAAAACCTACCGTTTCTCTTTTGAGAATCTGAAGTTCCGGGATCAGGCGATTGATACCCTGCGCTCTTTTCTGGGAGAGAAGAACCGGTTTTTGAATGCGCATACGATTGGCGCAAGCAGACCGTTCGCCCTTTATGAACATCAGGAAGATACCCTGAAAGAACTGAGTGAGGCCCGCAGCAGAGGGATCAATACCTCGCTGGTAGTATGTCCGACCGGTTCCGGGAAATCGCAGATCGCTATTGAGGATATGACCAGGCTGTTCGATGAAGGCAGGATCCGGAATGCACTCATCATGGTTCCGACGAAGGCTATCAGGGATGACTGGAATGATCGCGTCAGCCGCATGAATTATCACGGATATATAAAGGTACAGTTATATAACCGAACCTTCTTAAGCCGCCATGAACTGCCCCCGGAAGCGTATGACTATATCCTGTTTGACGAAGCCCAGCACGCTCAGGCAGCTAACTGTGCAAAGACACTGCAGTACTTT
Organism: Erysipelotrichaceae bacterium; assembly: GCA_017512885.1. Taxonomy (GTDB): domain Bacteria; phylum Bacillota_I; class Bacilli_A; order Erysipelotrichales; family Erysipelotrichaceae; genus RGIG5669. The sequence goes on along the minus strand of JAFWEP010000001.1, from coordinate 12,085 downwards.
ACACCGAGGTACCTGGTGGGCCTGACCGCAACACCGGAGAGACTGGACCGTAAGAAACTGGAAGATATCTTCGGACAGTACAAAACGCAGCTGACCCTCCGGGAAGCGATCGACAAAGACATCGTTGCAAACATCCGTTGTTACCGGCTGATCTCCAATATTGATCTTTCTATGGTCCGCTATAACGGCAAGGACTATAACGGCGCCGACCTGGAAAGGACGCTGATCGTAGATTCGCGGAATGAACTTATCGTTCAGACACTGAAGAAGTATTTCTCTCCCAGAAAAGATTTCTATAAACAGGGCATCGTTTTCTGCGTGAATGTCAAACACGCACAGAAGCTGGAGAAGATGATGACGAAAGCCGGTTTCAAGGCAAAGGCTGTCTTCGGTTCCAACAAGAACAACGAAGAGATCCTGGAACAGTATGCCAACAAGGAGATCCAGTTCCTGCTTTCCTGTCAGCTGATCTCAGAAGGCTGGGATTCACCGCAGACCGAAGTCGTGGTCATGGCCAGACCTACCCTTTCCAAGGTCCTGTATATGCAGCAGATGGGACGCGGCGTCAGAAAGAACGACGGGAAAGAGTGTCTTTACGTTATCGACGTGGTAGATAACTATGCCGGAAAACTGGTTCCGATCTGCTTCAACTCGCTGATGCATATTCCGCTGTATTCAGACTTTATGGGCGTCAAAAACAATGACAGCGAATATCTGGAGATCCTGGGCCTGAGTGAAACAGAAGTTGCCATGCAGGAGATCGATATCTATACCTTTGAAGAAAAATACGGCGATTATCTTTCTCCGGAACAGGCAGCCAGAGAACTGTTTATCGGCACTTCCTCGCTGATGAGCTGGTATCGCAAAGACAACTCGATCAGCTCATTGCAGCTGCCGATAGGTTCCCGGATGGTGCCATACTTCTCGAAAGAAGATGTAAAAAAATACGGACTGAGCATAAACTTGGGAAACATGATGATTCTACGATCCTGAAGGACTTTGAAGATTTCATCGACGAGAATACACTGACTTTCTCCTTCAAACTGATATTCATGTTGTCGATGCTGAAGCTGGCGGATACAGAAGGAGAAGTGAATATCGATGAACTGATCGATCGTTACTGTGCGTTCTATATCGACCGACTGGATAAAGGATTGCCCGTGGACAGGAAAAACTGTGTGCTGGACCGTGAATATCTGAATGACAGGACAAAGATGAAACAGTCGATCCTCTCCAATCCTTTCGAGAAATTCGAAAGAAAGCGATTCGTCTACTATTCCAAAGATCTCAATATTCTTTCGTTCAATCCGGTGCTCTGGAGAGAACTGACCGAGGAGAAGAAAGAAGAGATCACAAAAAAAGAAAAGAGATTCCTGGTGGAGTACTACGCAAACTTAGGAAGTATTGTTGACGTAGAGTGATTGAATAAATGCCGCCCACAACAGGCTTGTTTTAGCGATATGGTATTATTTATAAGGATCCACACTATTCCGGAGGCCGCTTATGCAAAACACTAAATTAGAATTGCTCGCAAATAAGTTGCTTGATTTTGGTAAGCGTAATAATCTGATCAATTTCAGAGATAGTAAAACTGCATCTGCTGAGATTCTTCTGCCAAATTCAAATACTCTATTCTCAAAACTTGATAAAACTTCGGTGTTTCATATCTACAGTCCTAAGCTGGACTTTGATGATATATCAAAAGAAGAAAGGCGCTATGTTACAAAAGAAAACTATCTGCAAAGGTATGAGAGAAAGATAAAGGACGAAAAGACTCTTCTTGCGTTCAATGTACATACTGATTCAGATGCCGCGATTAAAGGTATCGATAAAAAGGCTAGAGAGCATCTGGAAGAAACTGGCGTTAACGTAGCATATATTGCATTTGGGTTTATTCATTGGAAAGAGAGCGGCTACTCCAATGACATCTATAAGGCTCCCGTTCTTTTGGTGCCGGTTTCTTTAGAAAGAGAATCTCAACTCGAACAGTATAAAATGACGGTTAGTTTCGACGAAATGATTCTTAACCCAACATTCCAGTACAAACTTGAAACAGAACAAGGTTTAAAACTGCCGGAATATGATGAGAGCCAATCAGGATTGAATAACTACTTAAATACTATTCGTGATGTTCTTAAACCGTTGGCGTGGGAAGTCAGCAACGAGTGCAAACTCGGAATCTTCTCGTTTCTTAAAATCAATATGTATCGGGACATCATTGATAACGAAAAAACAATTCTTCAAAACAAGAATGTGCTGAGCATTCTGAATGAGCCAATCGAAGATAATACATTTGATGGCTATTCGGACGAATTCGAAAGAGATCCTAATCCCATAGTAAATCTGTTAAATGTTGTTGATGCCGATTCCAGTCAAATTGAAGCGATCGAAATGGCGAGAGCGGGTAAGAGTTTTGTGCTTCAAGGGCCTCCGGGTACTGGAAAAAGCCAAACAATTACAAACATAATTGCTGAACTTCTTGGGCAAGGGAAAAAGGTCTTATTTGTATCAGAGAAACTGGCAGCGTTAAACGTTGTATTTGATAAGTTAAAACAGGCTGGCATAGACGATTTTTGCCTTGAGCTACACAGCTATAAGTCGAACAAGAAAGAAGTAATTGCTAATCTCGTCAAATCGTTAACGGCAGCACGAACCGCAGGTATAAGCAAAACTGCAAGCACGAAGATCGATGAGAAGATTGGGGCACAAAAGACGCTTGATACCTATGCGAAAGAATTGCATAAAGTACATCAGCCAATAAATAAAAGCCTTTTTGAATTATACGAGGATTACTATAAACTCAGGAATACCGAGGATCTCAACTATCAAATAAGTGGTATCGAGAAGAAAGACACAGATTATCTTTCTCGTGCGCTTTTGGTTTTGGAAGAATACACCGAATACACCAAAGTAGTTGGCAGCGATTACCACCTGTATCCATGGAATGGTTTTAAAGCAACGCCTTCGTCTGTTTTAGAAAAAGATAGATTGATAGGCGAACTTGAAAACACGCTGAGTTACTACAAGGACCTGAAGTTTATTATTAACGCAATAAACAATAGATATCATCTGTATGTAAATAAACGTGATGATGTGGCCAAATGGTCAGAGTTATTTGGCTTGCTTTCGCAATCGAAATACATATCCTCTTCCATGCTAAAAGAAACAAAACTTTTCGAAAATGTTTCTAACTATCAGAATTTAGCTAATACCGGTCAAGAGGTCCTTATAGCAAAAGATAGAATTCTTCAGAATTATGATGAATCGATTTTCAATATTGATTCAGAAAAGAATGCAAAAGAATTAAAAGTGCAGTTCTCCAGCCCGTTTAAGCGGTTCTTTAACAGCGACTACAAAACGTTTATCAATCAAATCAGGATGATAAAGAAGGATAACGGTAAGATTTCATATCAGGATGCCGTTTCCTTGATGGATGAGCTTAATTCGTACCATGAGCTAGTAACAAAATTCGATAGTATTGAAACGATCATTACAACGGATTTTAGTAAAGAATACGAAGGCGTATCCACTGATTGGCAGCGGTTTAATGAAGAAATCGGTAGGTTAGGCGATATTCTAAAGGCATTGGAAATTGGGGATTTTGAGAAAATCAACGATGATCAGTTAGAGAGTGAAAGGGATGCTTTCAGAGATTTCAATCAGAAACTATCAGAATTGATTGAACAAGAAGCCAAAGAAAAAGCCGTCATAGCAGAGTGCTTTGAAAAAGACATACTTGATTTTGATAAATCAAGCATAGAGTATGTCATTAGTAAACTGGATAAGTGTCTGTCCGAACCGGATGGAGTTGATAATTGGATAGGATTCAGGCACTTATTGAGTAACGCAAAGGAACAGGAACTTATCCCGTTTATTGAGCGGATCATTGAGGAGGGTATATACCCAGAAAACGTCCCGAGAGTATTCCAGAAGGTATTCTATAAAAACTGGATTCAGTACATAGTGTTTTCTGACCAAACAATCAGAACTTTTGATAAAGCTATTCAGGATGCCGCAATGCGCAGATTTCAGCAGGCAGACCGCGAACAGTTTGAGATCAACAAAGCCATTATCAAGTCGCGTCTTTCCGAAACAAGACCAAACATTGCATATGCAGCTGCCGGAAGTGCTTTGTCTATTCTCATGAGAGAAGGACAGAAAAAAAGAAAGCAAATGACAGTAAGGAACTTAATGTTGACGATCGGCGAATTGATACAACGTATCAAACCTTGCTTCCTTATGTCTCCGCTTAGCGTAAGCACGTTCTTGGGAAACGGAGCAATTCACTTCGATTCTGTCATTTTTGACGAGGCGTCTCAGATCTTTCCACAAGACGCAATTGGATCTATTTACAGAGCAGAGCAGTTGATTGTTGTCGGCGACTCCAAACAAATGCCGCCCAGCAATTTCTTTAATGTCAGTTTAGATGGTTCTGAATATGATGACGATGCAATAGAAGATATCGGTGATTTTGAATCAATACTTGATATCTGTTCTGTATCGATGCCGCAGAGACGGTTGTCCTGGCATTATAGAAGCAGGAACGAAGATCTTATTTCCTTTTCAAATAGAAATTTCTATGATAACGGATTGTTGACTTTCCCTTCCCCGCATTTTTCGGATGAAGAAAACGGAATATCTTACTTTTATGTAAACGGGATTTTTGATAGAAAATCTCGTACAAATCGAGTTGAAGCGGAGAGAGTCGTTGATTTGATTTATGATCATATAAAACACTGTCCAGACAGAAGTTTGGGTGTGGTTGCGTTCAGTGTTGCGCAGCAGGATATGATCGATAATATACTCTCAAATAGGAGAATCCAAAAACCGGAATGCGAATCTTTCTTCAATAAGTCGAAAAAAGAGCCTTTCTTTATTAAAAACCTTGAAACCGTTCAAGGCGACGAGAGAGATACGATCATTTTTAGCACGGCATATGCGAAAGACCAAAACGGAGTATTTTACCACAGGTTTGGTCCTTTGAATAATGCCGGAGGAGAGCGAAGACTGAATGTAGCCATAACCCGCGCAAAAATCAATGTTCAACTTGTCACATCTTTGCATTATTACGATATTGATCTCTCGAGAACTTCGGCAGAAGGCGCGAGATTGTTAAGGGAATACCTCGACTTTGCAGAAAACGGCGAAGCTGCATTGCAAAGAAGTATCACAGTTAATCCGTTCGACCAATTCGATTCTGACTTTGAAATGGAAGTATGTGAATTTTTGAGGTCGAATGGATATCGGGTGGATACTCAAGTTGGGTGCTCCGGTTACAAGATTGACCTTGCGTTAAGAAACAAGGAAGATACACGCTACATTTTGGCAGTAGAGTGTGACGGAGCATCGTATCACTCCTCTAAGAACGCCAGAGACAGAGATAGACTCAGGCAGGAAGTGCTGGAGAGAATGGGGTGGAAGTTCTATCGTATTTGGTCTACAGACTGGTTTAAACACAAGGAGAACGCAAAAAAGGACCTTCTCGATAGAGTCGAAAGGGCTTTGTCTTCAGGTCCTACGATCCAAAAGGACACAAATAGAGCAGCAGATACCGAACAATCTGACAAGAATTATGAAGTTAACGAGAGCCCGAACAAAACGATATTTGAACCATATAGAGTAGCGAGGGTTGGATATATGCCCAGATATCGGAGTTATGTCAAATTGGTTTTTGATATTCTTTCGGTCGAAGCGCCCGTTTCTGAAGAATATATGATGAAAAAGACCTCGGCCTATTTTGATAGAACAGTCGTCTCAAGTTATGTAAAAGACCAGTACCGGAAAGAAATGGTAAATTGTCATAGCTATGGAATAGTGAGAAAGGACGGATTCCTTTATATTAAAGACCGGCCGATCAAATTCCGTACGGCTGGGGAATTAGAAAAACGAGAAATAGCATCAATTGCACCAGAAGAACTAGCTGCCGGCATGTATGAACTGCTGAAGATAAATGTTTCTGCTGAAAAAACGTCCTTGTACCATACCCTTGCAGATCAATGCGGCATTAAGAGGGTTACGGAACAGTCCATACCACTATTCGATAAAGCATTGAGACTGAACTGGAGAAAGATCAATGTGAATGGGGATATGCTGAGCATCAACGAAGAAAGTAACTAACCGGTCTATGTAGTAAAAAGCGCCGCTGGACATTTTGTCAGAGTGGCGCTTTTCTTCGGGGGAGTTCACGCAGTGCTGCGTATGTACTCTCTTGTGGGCCGGCAACAGAGGATATTCATTCACTAACCGTCCGTTGATATAATGTCTATAGTAGAAACCAAGTTTACTCAGAATCAATCCCATCATCGATACATAGTTTTTTACTAACGAGTACATTCTCTGGAAAGGATCATTTATGCATATCTCAAAAGAACAGCTGCAGCGTTTTGCCCGCTATGAGATCCCTTATTCCGAACTCACTTCTGATCCCAAACACGATACCTATGAACCCTACGACCTTACGACTGAAGATATCATCGCTGTCGTAGAGAAACTGGACAGTATGTTCGAAGAACCGTTCCTTCGTTTCTGGGATGAATGGCTCGTTCCGGTCTTTGATATGGCTTCCCCGCTGAATGAAGTTCTGAGAACAGATGATCTGCTGGAAGAGGATTACTGTGCAAGGGGCCTGATCGAAAGTGATAAAGATCTGCTGCTCTATGTCCTGCATGCTTTTGATGATCTGCCTTGCTGGAGAAGTGCACGGTTCCCGGAAAAAGCACAGGTCGGACAGGTTATCGAAGTCGACCTCCTCCTGGATGTCATCCGTTCCTACCTCTTCAACAAGCCCCTTCCCTTCACCGAATGGGAATTCCCTTACCCCATCAAAGAAGACTATATCGACTATATCTATGAGAAAGAAGGAGACCGGGAAGAGATCTCCGAAGAAGAGAAAGTACTGTTCCGCAGGTATGTGGAAGAGATGATCGCTCTTCATAACATCACGGCCTTAAAGGCCAAAGGTTTCCTGTCCTATGGCGGTTCTTCCCTTTATCCCTGTGACTGGCAGGTCAGCCGGGACTGCCTGCAGAAAGCCTTTGAACTGAGTCAGGATCCCACCTATGCGAATGCGTTAGGCTATATCTATTACTACGGACGCTGCAACGGCTTTAAGCCGGAGTACGAAAAAGCCTTTCCGTACTTTGTCTATGGGTATATCCACAAACTCTATGAGTCTACGTATAAACTGGCCGATATGTACAAAGGCGGGAAGGGGGTCGTTCAGAGTACGGAGACCTATCGTCAGATCATCGAAGAACTGTATGGCTATGCCCTGAATGACTTCTGCAACGGGGAAGACAAGAAGTTTGCGGATGTCGCTTTACGGATGGGTGGAGTCTATGAGGATGTTTACGGAGATCTGCCGCAGGCCTACGGCTGTTATCTGCAGGCAGACTATGCCCTGAAGAGACGTATGGACGAAGAACACTACGGAGATGATCAGGTAGCCGGGTATATCCGGGATGCTTTGGACAGGACAAGAGACGCGGTAGATCATAAGGGAAAGATCCTGCGTGGCAACGCAGGTCCCTTCCTGCGGTTTCTGATGCAGGACAGAGAAGACTGTATCGCTTCTGTCAGTAAGCTGAAGAAGGGCTATAAACTAACGCTGAAGAAAAAACGGTTCACCGGAAGGAAGATGCTGGTGACAGTCCCGGAGTGTGATTATTGTGTCCTGACGGAGAAGATCACGCTCTATTTCCAGGGCGAAGACTTTCCGGTCGGCAGTTATGTCTTTGATGATTATCGCCGGTCTTATTCGGAGGACGATCGCTTTATACTGACATTCGAAGGAAAGACAGTACTGGAACTGCCGGAAGAACTGGAATACAGAGTTAGATAAAGGAGATCCTTAAGGATCTCCTTTATCTAAAAAGATGAAAAAGCAGTTGGTCTTTATTTGCTGTTTCCGCTTTGCTTCAGAATATCGGCATACATCTTCTTCTGCCATTCCGGTGTATTGCCGTTCTCTTCATCATCGATCAGCTGCATGGCCTGTACCCAGGCTGTATTGATCATTTTTTTCCATTCTGTGGGGTCGATGAAGGGGTTGGGACCATTCGGATCGGCTTTTCTTTTTTCCAGTTTCTCCATCATGTTCCCCTGCAAAGTATGACTTCCCAGATAGATGTCTACCGGAAGATCGACGACCTTTCTTAACTGTGCAAAGAATTCATCTCTGGCGGAATAATACCCCTCGGCTTCCATGAATTCCTTATGAAGGCTCAGGATGCCCAGACCTCCGTGTATACCGGCGGTATAAGTCTTTCCGTCATGTCCTTCTACATTGAATACAAAGGACTGACAGCCTCGCGAATGACCGGGAGTATCGTAACAGGTGATCGTGGTATTTCCGATAGTGAAAGACTCTTCATCGTGTGTATAGACGTCCGGAACGAATTTGATCGAAGGAGCTCCGATCGCTGCATAGCGCATGCTGGGCTTGGCTGTCATGGATTCGACCATAGCTTTGCCGTCAACCTCACTCATGTAGGTCCTGGCGCCGGACATCTTCACGATCAGGTTGGTCGCAGCGATGTGATCATTGTGGTTGTGGGTATGGAATACGTGTTTGATATTCCGCGGATCGAAGCCCAGCATCCAGATGGAATTGAACAGCTGCCCGGCTGTAAACTCATAGCCGGTATCGATCACGATCAGACCGTCTCCGCTGTCGATCAGATAGCAGCCGATCTCCCGGTTACCAATGAAGTAGAGATTTCCTTCCACACAGAACGGATCCACGAAGAATTCGTGCGGACGGGAAAGGAAACGGGCACGGTACTCCGGAGGCATGGCATCCAGGCGCATATCTTTGTAGATGCCCAGACCTTTGACTAATTCTCTATCACCGTATTTGCTTGCTAAACTCATATGCCCTCCTTAAGAGAGGGCGGGACGACCCGCCGCACTCTTAGTATTTGTAAGTGTCGCCGTACTGCTTGTAGTATTCCTCGTAGTATGTTTCTGCATTTTCCGCATTGACGACGATATCCGGAGCCGGATCATGGTGGCGGATCTTTTCGCCCTTCAGCAGATCCAGGACGACATTGGCATACTGACGGCCCTGATCACCCATCCAGGTGTCCGAGATATAGCAGCTTTCCGGGTCTTTGATCTCCAGCAGAGACTGTGCAGTCATCTGAGAGCCATAGATTGCGAAATCTTTCGGATCGTTGCGGTTCAGAGTAGTAACGGCTGCCAGTGAACTCAGTGCGAATACTGCATGCCAGGTAACGACTGCCTTGATCTCAGGATGCTGCGTAAGAAGAGCTTCTACATCATCCTGAATGCCGGGGATATTGTTGAGGACTTCATAACGGGTACCGTTCGGATAGTATTTATCCATTCCGTCAGTAATGCCGGTCGTTTTCTGAGTCTGGAATTCCGCAGAAGTAGCACCAATGACGATATAGGCAGCGTCGTCTCCGAAGCGTTCTTTCATATCCTCAGCAGCCATCTTGGCGATGTTCTGACCGATCTGATAGTAATCCTGATTGCACCAGACATGGTAACTGGAGAAAGTAGCCGAACCCAGAACGACCAGAACACCCTGCTGCATGGCTTTCAGCGCAACGTTTTCACAGGCAGTGTCCGTGACGAGCAGGATCAGAGCATCTACACCCTGCGTGACCCAGGTCTCAACGGCATTGATCGCCGCTTCGCTGTCACCGGCGCCGACCCAGGAGAGCTCATATCCTTCCTTGCCGACGATCTCTTCAACGGTCTGACACATCTGAACATAGAACTCCTGAGTACCGTCCGGAACGACCATACCGATCCGCATGTAGTTGTGCGGCGGGTTCCAGGAGATCTCATCTTCAGGAGAAAGATTAGCCCAATACTCCAGATCAGTAATGTGATCATCGGCAGGAGCCGGAGCATCAGAGGAAGCCGGCGTTTCGGAACTCGCCGGAGCAGCATCGGAAGAACTGCCGGAGCACCCAACCAGTGTCAGCAATACAGCAAATACCAGCAGCAGCGCAGTAAATTTCTTCATTGTCTTCTCCTTTACTATTAATACGAAAGTATAAATTTGTTTACTTTCGATTTAATAGTAACTTTAAACTTTTGAAATGTAAATATAAAAGTATATTTAACTTTTATTTTGTTAATATAATGATTCTTCGATTGCACGAATGAAGGTAAAATAATACTATTAAAACGTAAGGGCAGAACTATGAAAAACAGTAAAAGCGTTATCGAAAAAAGACACAGCCAGATCCAGAAGATCCTTTTTGAAAAAGGATCGGCAACGACCGAAGAACTGGCAGAGACTCTGAAAGTCAGTACCGCTACGATCCGCCACGATCTGGTGTTATTGGCAAACAAAGGACTCCTTCGCAGGACTTTCGGCGGGGCAGAGTTCCCTCATATTCATTCTGATCCAAAAAGGAAGGATCCTGTAGCCGAAAAGACTTCAGAAGTCCGGAAAAAGATCTGCAGCAAGGCAGCCGGATTGCTGGAAGACGGCGACAGCGTTCTGGTCAACAGCAGCGCTACAGCTCGCTATCTGCTGGATCATGCCCGGTCAAAAGAACTGACGATCATTACAAACAACCAGCGCCTGTTGAATTCGGACCCAGGGAAGACCACTCTGATCAGCACCGGCGGGACTGTCGATCCTTCGCGGAACTCTCTGACCGGACCGATCATGTTGAATACGGTCGAAAGGACCCTGACGGGGAAGTGTATCCTCGGTGTACGAAGTATCAGTGCAGAGACCGGGATCACATTGACCGAAATGGATGAAGCAGCTGCTGCCCAGAAAATGATCGAGCAGACGAACGATCAGGTGATCGTGATCGCCGAAGGATTTAAGATCGGAAAGAAAGAGTGCTTTATTGCCGGAAGCATCGAGAAGGTCGATACTCTGATCACCGATGAAACAGCAGATGCTGAAGCCGTAAAGAAGATACAAGAAGCTGGGGTTACGGTCTATATCGTCTAGCCGGCCGGTACGGAAAGATTACACAGATTAGAGCACCGCCGGACATACTGTCTGCGGTGTTTTTTCATAGATGACCAATACGATACCGATGCTTTCTTATGGGTCAGCATCGGAGAGTATCTTTTTGCTGTATGTCATTGATATAATGACTGTAGCAGAAACAGACAGATACGGATATTTCGGAGGTAAGACATGAATACCGGTTTTGATGAATCTTACAACCTTCTGTACAGGACCAACTGGGTAAAGTCAAAGAATCATTACAATTACGAGTATTGGAACGAAAGATACGGAAAACTGACCGGTTCTGACTATATCGTCCTGACGTATGGCGGAAGAGTAAACTATGCCGGAGTGACCGGTGATACGATCTATAATGCACTCAGCCATCTGATCCTGAAGTTTGTTTCCTTTACACCGTTTACCCATTCCTTATTTGGCAACAGCGGAGGGAATATCTACGGTCAGCTCATGGATGGGAGGACGATCCCGATCTATGATGATGCGGAATTGAAGAACGGAACAGCGAAGTATTCCGCTCAGGTACTGAATGCATTGAAACAGTACGTGTTCGAAACGAATCTGGACGGTGTGTATTCTGACGACGGGATCAGGATGGACATTGCTACGGCATCAGATGCAGTCTACCTGAAAAGGGTCATCGAGAAAGAACTGGAACGCAGGAATGCGTATCTTGCAAAGGGGATGAAGCCGGTCGATCCGGCTGCTGCCAAAGAAGCATACGAAGCGGAGAAAAAGAGACTGGAAGAAGAGAGACATCAGAAAGCGGTAAACGAGGTGAATGACCTCTTTCATTCCGGCGGCAAAGCCGCTGCTGCAGATCCGTATGTCTATTTCACCTGTACATGCGGACAGAAGATGCGTTTTCCGAGAGGGAACGGAGAGATCGAATTCAGCTGTCCGAGATGTAAGAAGTCTGGGTCCATGTATACCGGCAGAAGAGTCTGAATCTAAAGAAGGCGGGATGTTATCCCGCCTCAGCCTGTTGACAAAGTCGGCTTTGGCCGACTTTGTCATTGTATGCATTTTCTGATTACCACTTTTGCACCTTATAAGCACTAATAATGGGATCTAACCATCATATTCCCTTGGTATACGCATTGTTTCTCCCACTTT
>JAFWEP010000028.1 GCA_017512885.1 Erysipelotrichaceae bacterium | reverse complement strand
ATAAGCATGAACAGGTAAAGCATTGAGATAATTGCCTGACAATCAGCCCGAAATAAAAACCGTCCTATATAGAACGGATTTTCATAATGCGCATTTATAACTATGCCAGTTTCTGTTGACAATCCTTAGCGAGTTTCTTATACATCGGCAGGATGTACTGCACTTATTGTAAACAGAGAGGGGAGGAAGGGAAAACAGGTCTTGTTTGAATTGGGGGGCAGGATCCTGATTGTATAGCCCTATTAAATAGGGTATATTAGAGAGGGAGGCCACAATGGATAAGAAGAATGAAACCAGCGAAAGCATCCTGCAGGGACTGCAGGAAGCATTGGAGACTGCTCAGGGGAAAAGAACAGACGCAAAGATGACGATGAGGTCAGTGCTGATCGTTCCGGTCAAAGAATATACTTCTGCAGATATCCGGAGGATCCGTCTCTCTGCAGACATGACACAGCGTGTTTTTGCGGAGTTTATGGGCGTATCTCTGAAAACGGTAGAAGCCTGGGAGAGAGGAACGAACAAGCCTTCCGGCTGTTCGAGCCGTCTTTTGATGATGCTGGAGATGGATAAGGATCTGCCGCTGCGTTATCCCTTCGTTCAGGTACGTACGAAGACCCTGTGATCCTTAGTACCCTTAAATATATAGAAATAATAAGGGAATGATCAGAGATATCTTGATTATTCCCTTAATTCATGTTAATAAAAAAGGGAAAAAGAGGGAACAAAGGGAATGAGAGACTTTCGTTACACTGCACTGAAAGAGAGGAAATGGGACAGTGAAGTCCTGCGTCTCCTGGCAGCGATCTACCGTGAAGCCGGCAGACAGGAGATCTGTCTGAAGCAGAGACCGGAAGAACTGGAGAAACTGGTCGAGATCGCCAGGATCCAGAGCACAGAGGCGTCCAATGCGATCGAAGGCATCTCTACGACGAATACCCGCCTGCGTCAGCTGCTCAGGGAAAAGACGACACCGCATAATCGCAGCGAAGAAGAGATCGCCGGCTACCGCGATGTGCTTTCACTCATTCACGAAGACTATGACGTGATCCCGATCACGAAGAACTACATCCTGCAGCTGCATAAGATCCTGTTCTCCCATACTGCCAGTCCAATGGGCGGGAAGACGAAGAACGTACAGAACTACATCAGCGAGACTTATTTGGACGGACACAGCCGGATCCTCTTTACACCGCTCTCTCCTTTTGAGACCCCGGAAGCTTTGGACAGGATCTGTGAAGAGTACAGTTTCGCGATCGGCAGCGGAGAAGCAGAACCGCTGCTGCTGATCCCTGTTTTCATCCATGATTTTCTCTGCATCCATCCCTTCAACGACGGAAACGGCAGGATGAGCCGGCTGTTAACGACGCTGCTGCTGTACCGCAGCGGTTTTCCGATCGGAAGGTATATTTCTCTGGAAGCGAAGATCGCTAAGAATAAAGACCTCTATTATGAGGCTCTGTCTGCTTCACAGCAAGGATGGCACGAAGGGAAGGATGATCCGCTGCCCTTTATCAAGTACCTTCTGGGTACGATCCTTTCCGCTTACCGGGACTTCGATGACCGTTACGAACTCGTGGAAGAGAGACTGCCGGCCACGGAGACCGTCCGCAAAGCTGTGAACGGTCTGATCGGCCGATTCGTCAAACAGGATATCCTGGATCTCTGCCCCTCGCTCAGTCTGAGTTCCGTCGAAGGTGCTCTGCGCAGACTGGTACAGGAGGGAGTACTGAAACGCGAAGGTTCCGGAAAGAACACCTGCTACTACCGCCTGAAGTGACGCGAAAAAAACGATTCCTTTTACGGAAAGGAGTTCTGACATATGAACGAAATCGAATTACGGCTCGGAAAGATCCTGAGCCTCTATTATCAGGTCAAAGGGGACAGACTGCCGAGACAACTCGATCTCCTGGAGGACTGGTTCCCCGGACTGATCATCACTGTTGAGGAAGATACGGAAAAGAAAGCAGCCCGCTATGACGATCAGGACCGGCATATCCATGCACAGCGAAGCAGGGGAAGCCTCTACCTCGGAGACAGTTCCCGGGTCTCTCAGATCTGCGGACGGCTGGTCGGTACGGCGAGATCCAACGGCGAGAAAGAGCGTCTGAGCGGAGAGGACATCCAGAAAAGGATCGCCCGGGAGCTGGTCAGCGAGGAAGCGAAGATGCTTGCGCTGCTGGAGAATACGAAGAAGAAACTGGCGGCTCTCAGCGAGGAGCAGTGTGACCTTCTGCAGGATCTCTTCTTAGACGGCACAGAAGCCCTGGCAGAGCAGGAAAGCGACCGGAGGGAACCTTATCCCCTGGAAGAAGAAACTTACCAGCAGCTGGTCTATAATGCCGCCTATCAGCTCGCTCTGTTGAGTGAAGAAGGACTTTACCGAGCCTTCCTGTGGCTGCTCTTAGGAAGTCTCTTACGGGAACAGTGCGGACGGCTCTTACGGATCTATGACAGCAGTTTCATCCCGGTCCGTCAGCAGCGCAGCGAAGATCCGACGCTCTCCAGCAAGGTCGATTACCTGCTGCATCCCGAAGAGTATTACTCGATCTATGACGGAGATGACCTGGAAAAGAGGTTCCCCGGCATCGCCTGGTACTGCGATGAGTGCGGAGCCTATCTCAATGAACAGGAAGGCTTCGATGACCGCAAAGAGGTCTGGGTCTGTCAGAAGTGCGGACATGAGAATCCGATCTCCATGGAAGAGATCTACGAGAACGAAGAGGACTGGCAGAGCGGAAAGGAACCCCTCGATCCGGAGGATTACCGGCAGGCCATCGAAGCCGCAAAGAAAAGGAAATAGTTTGGAAAGATCTTGGGTATGACATGTCATACCCTTTCTTTTCTACGCTGAAGGGGAGGTGAAACGATGAACACTCCTGTTTTTACACTCCCCGAGATCATCCTGCTCTGCACGCTGGCCATGTCCTGCGGGATCCTGTTCTCCCTGTTTGTCGCTGTCAATGTCGCCAATCCGGGGATCTCCCTGAATGAAGCCGTGAAGGAAATGGTAGGATTCCTGAGCTATCTGTGGAGGAAGGGACGATGAAGAAAGTATTATTGCTGCTCTGTCTGCTGCTTGCTGCCTGCTCCGGCAAGACTGCTTCTGCCGCGGTGACTCCGGCTCCTGCAGTGACTCCGGTAAGCACTAAAGAGGCAGCCGCTGACTTTGATCCGAAAACCAATCAGACCGTTACGGTAGGGGATTTCAGCCTGCAGGTGCCGGCGAACTGGCAGCAGAAAGAGAATGATTATTATGCCGAGACCGGGGAAGGGATATCCTTCCTGCAGGTCGAACTGCAGGAACTTGAGAAGCCGTTTACGGAAGAGGAGTTCCTGGATATAAAGGATTCTGTTGCTGAAGATTTTTCGAAAAAACTGGACGGCGGAGAGGTTGTACTGTCGGAAACGATCACCGTCAACGGGATCACGATGAATGAATTGATCGTTCAGGGAAAGGTTTCCGACATTCTGGTTCGGATCCATATCTGTATGTTCGTGAATCCGAGCGACGGAAATGTCGTAACTGTCAGTTTCCTGCAGTCGGACAAATCAGCCTATGATCATGAGGAAGACTATCGGAAAGTGATCCAGTCCCTGCAGAAGAACGAGGAAGAGCCTGTTGAACAGAACGAGACATCCTCTGCCATCCGTCCCGAGATCAAGGAAGCGATCGACAGCTACGAAGCCTTCTTCGACGAATACATCGCCTTCATGAAGAGCTTCGATGCTTCTTCTACCGATATGACGATGATGCTGCGCTATACCTCTTTCCTGCAGCAGTATCAGGAAACGATGGAAAAGTTCGAAGCGATGGAAGAGGATCTGAACGATGCCGAACATGCCTACTATCTGGAGGTCATGTTAAGGGTTGAGAAGAAACTGCTGGAAGTGACTTACTGATCAGAAACTCCATGTACAGACATGGAGTTTTTTTGTTAAGAGCGAGGAATTGCTGCTTCTGACGGAAATGATCTATCAAGGAGGAATTCCGTCTTGGAGGAAAGAGAGAACAGTATTGTAATAAGTATTACGAAAAGTTATACTGATGATGATTCGAAAGATGTATCGGTAACCTGGGATCCGGAGAAAGAAAAACAGAACCTGCATAAACATGGCATCGATTTTTCTACGGCAGCTCTGGTTTTCGGTGATCGTCAGCGTATCGATCTCTATGATCAGAAACACAGTAAGATCGAAGATCGTTATATCGTGATCGGCAGATCGGAGAAGATCATGTTTGTAGTCTATACCAGAAGGAACGGCGAGATCCGTCTGATCTCAGCCAGAATGGCAACGAAAGCAGAAAGGATCGTTTATTATGCAGGATGAAAAGATCGTTCGGGTCGTCATACGTCCCGGCCAGCAGCCGACCGAAGAACAGATAAGAGAACTGGAAGAAGCCGCCCGGCGTCCGATCGTCTTCGATGAAGACTGCCCGGAGCTTACCGAAGAACAGCTCTCCGAGATGGCCGCCCTTGCCCGAAAGCAGCGCGCTGCCCGGGCCAAGCCGGTCATCGCCTTACGCATCTCTCCCAGTACCCTGGCCAAAGCCAAAGCGACCGGAAAGGGCTATACCGGCTTTCTGAGCCGTTTGCTGGACAATGCGATCAACGACCCTGAACTGGTCAGAAAGAGCCTCTGAGGGACCTCTGAATGCCTGTAACGGAAAGACTGCAGTCACTGTAGTCTTTCTTTTTTCTGTCGGGAAGGGCAGGGTTTCCTGTAAGGATATAGGGAGGTATTTATGAATACTTGCATATACTTGCGAATGAAAGTACAGAGGGGTAGGATATGAGTGAAAGGCTGGTACTCAATATGGCAAAGACTTCGGTACTTTATGCACGCATCGATTCGGAACTCAAGGAAAAGGCGGAAAGCATCCTGGCAAAGCTGGGAGTATCACCTTCGGCAGCGGTACAGATGTTTTACTCGCAGGTAGTCCTCCGGAAGGGGATCCCCTTTGAGATGAGGCTTTACGAAAGACCGGTCTTCATGGACGAGCTGACGCCGGAAGAACTGGAAAGAGAGATCGAAAAAGGGATCTGGTCGGCAGAACATGAGAAGACCTACACTGCTGAGGAAGTGGATGAGATCCTGAAGAAAGAATTCGGCATATGAGCGAAAGGTACTCTGTTATTTATACGAAAAGCGCTTTGGAGGATCTGCGCAGCATCTATTCCTATATCGCCGGGGAATACGGGGATGAAGATGCTGCTGCAAAGCGGGTCCGAAAGATCAGGATCGCCATCCGGACACTGGACATGTTTCCCGGAAGGTATCCATGTCACAGGGATACTTCCCTGCATATCATGCCGGCAGGACACTATCGGGTGATCTATGCGATCGATGACGAAAAGAAGACAGCAGGGATCCGAAGGATCTTTGCAAGCCGTCAGAATATCGGATATCTGTTGAAAAGAGAACAGTGAAAGCGTTTTCTATCCAAAAGCCGAAAAACGTTCTACAATAAAAGTATGAAACTGATCGATAAGATAAAGGACAAAGTGGATGAGGGTGCCGAGATCTCGGCAGCCGTGATATTGGACACGGTGGAACAGGTCCGCCGGGAAGGTCTCGGCAAGGGACTGGAACAGGGAGCGGCCCGGGCTTCCTCGGTCGCGAACGAAGTCCTGAACAGGACGCGTCCGGGAGGGGAAGACTACCGTCTTTTCATCACGGCTCTGCCGCAGAGCGATACCTACCGGGTCCGGGACAATCTGGACCAGGAGACCTATACCTTCCTGCGGGAGAATGATCCGGACGGTTCGTTCTGTTTGGGTGTCTATTCGGCTCTGGAAGGCAAGATCGCTGCTCTGCGCAAGGTCACCGAAAAGAAGGGCTTCTTCGGCAAGAAGAAGACTACCGGGATCCAGATCCAACGCTGGGGCTATCAGGACCGTTATCTCTTTATCCGGAATGAGAAGAAAGAAAGGGTCTTTACGACCAGTTTCAACGATTGGGTCACGATCGGGGATACCCGCAATAATGACTACCGGATCTTTGACAGAGGTTCCGGAAGGACTCTGGCCGTGGTCGAACAGAAGCGTAAGAGCGCTCCGCTCGTTCTGCGCTGCGATTACGGCGAAGAAGCCGATCTGCTCATCCTGGCGGTAGCCATCGACGCGGTCAGCAAGGAGAAATAACATGCCTGTCAACAAGAACGTATTCCTGCACGATGACGACAAAGCCGCTCTGCAGGCTTTGAAGTCCATTCCCGGCTTTACTCAGTTCTTAAAGGCCTTTATGAGCATGTGGAACGAGAAAGCCTTCCGGATCGCCAATATGTCCACCAATGTCAGGATCTCGAAGGAACAGCTGCCGAAGTACTATGACATGCTGCCGCCGATCTGCGCCAAACTGGGCATCGAGGTCCCGGAGCTCTATCTGAAGCTGGATCCCTATCCCAATTCCTATACCTCGGGAGACGAGAAGCCTTTCATCGTGATCACTTCTTCCCTGATCGACGTGCTGCCGGAAGAACTGATCCCGACCGTCCTGGCACATGAATGCGGACATATCGCCTGCCATCATGTGCTCTACCATACGATGGGCCAGATGATCTTAAACGGCATGCTGGCGGCATTGCCGGTGGCCAAGGTGCTGACCTTTCCGATCCAGGCGGCCTTTGCCTACTGGATGCGCTGTTCCGAGTTCTCTGCCGACCGGGCAGCGATCCTCTGCGACGGCGGTCCGGAGAAGATGATGGAGGTCTGTGCCCGCTTTGCCGGTTACGACAAGGACATCCATGAACCGATCAACATGGAAGCCTTCATGGATCAGGCTAGGGACTATAAGGAATTGATCGAATCCAGCAGCTTCAACAAAGGTCTGGAAACGATACTCTTCAGCATGAACTCC
Source organism: Erysipelotrichaceae bacterium (assembly GCA_017512885.1). GTDB lineage: Bacteria > Bacillota_I > Bacilli_A > Erysipelotrichales > Erysipelotrichaceae > RGIG5669. The sequence goes on along the minus strand of JAFWEP010000028.1, from coordinate 110,147 downwards.
CATCCCATCAATGCCGTCCGGGCTTATGAAGCCAACGAATGGGCGAAGAGCGAGAACTATCAGCGGGCCAAAGAATACTTTGCCTCCTACGATGCCGGCATGCTTCCGGACGAGCTGCCTCTGCCCTGGGACGAAAGAGGGGTACTGGGACAGGACGCCGCAAAGGTCGAAGAAGAACTGCGGGGCCTGGGCTTCCGCAACATCGAACTGCAGCGCTCCACTGACCGGCCCTTATTCTCCAAAGACAACAGCATTTACGGGGTGAACGTCAACGGCTTCCGCAGCTTTGCGGAAGGGGACTGGGTCACTCCTGATACCAAGATCGTATTACGATATTATAAGTCACTGAGTGAAGATGAACTGAAGGCCCTGCATCCCGGAGAGATCCGTCTGCCGCGTTCGGCCCGCTTCCTGGAAGGGGAAAAGTACTTCTTCGTAGAGAAGGAACTGCGGGATGCCGGTTATACCAACATCCACTGCGAACCCATCAAGGACATCGTCCGGGACGATGACCGCAACCGTTACCGGGTCACTTCCGTCAGCGTCAACGGCGACAACAAGCGCTCCCGCGGCGACTGGATCAAGGCTGATACGCCGATCGCCATCTACTATCACGACAAGATCCATTAAAGGTCGGTAAAGGTTCCTTCCGGGAACCTTTTTTGTACAGGCCTTCTGTTACTATCGTAGGTGTAAAGGAGGCACGTACGTTGAAAAGATTCCTTATCGTCATTTCCGTCCTGCTGCTTCTGGTAGGATGCAGCAGCACCTCGTCCAGCGAACTGCAGGAGGCACAGAAAGCCCGCAGTGAGGCGGAAGAGAAGTACAGTACGCTTTTCACAGAGCACGAAGAACTGCAGAAGGATTACGAATCGCTGCAGAAGGAGTATTCCGCCTATAAAGAGAAGATGGTTCCCTACGAAGAACTCTCCGAAGCGGAAGCCGAAGCCGCCCGCATTGAAGCTGAGAAGACCATCCAGGCCGAAAAGGAAGCCGAGCAGGCCCGCAAAGAAGCGGAAGAAGCCGAGAAAGCAGCCAAGGAAGCTGCCGGCTATGAGAGCGGGATCACCTATGATCAGTTAGCCCGCACTCCGGATGATTACGAGGGCGAGAAGGTCAAGTTCCGCGGCAAGGTCATCCAGGTCATCGAAGGGGATGACGAGATCCAGATCCGGCTGGCCGTCAACAGCAATTACGATACCGTGATCCTCTGCGGCTATGAGCCGGACCTCGTCACTTCCCGGGTACTGGAAGACGACATCATCACCGTTTACGGCATCTCGGTCGGTCTCTTCTCCTATCAGTCCACCCTGGGCGGAACGATCACGATCCCGGCGGTCTGGGTCGAGCGCATCGACCAGTAGGAGGCAAAGCTTCTGAGGGCCGCATTCTCGGTCATCCTGAGCGTCTGGGTCTGCGGGACACCTTTCTATCGGGTGTTCCCGCATCTCCTGCCCCTGTACCTGCAACTGAAGCGTCACCGCACTCTGTGCAAACTGATCCGGACCCATTCGGCACGCTGTTTCCACAGTCAGAATGCCTTTAATCTGCTGATCTGGCGGCTGTATCGGGAAGGAAGACTGCAGGAAGCCCTGCAGAAAGAAAGGAGAAAAGAGAACTATGGGCGTATATCGTGAAGAAGAGATCCGCAGGATCGCCAATGACTGTGCTTTGTATCTCTGCGGCGTCGAAGAGGGAGAGGAATATACCTCTTATGAGATCCTGCAGAAATACGGCTGCAGTGATGAAGAAGCTGATCCGATGGTCTTTGACCGGCTCCTGCATGAAGAATGCGAAAAACTGGGGGTGGAACTGGAATGTGCCCATCCTATGGAACTGATCGGACTGCCTTATGTCATCTCCTTCTATGTACATAACCGAGAGGCGAAGCCGCGCTGTCCGTACTGCGGCAGCATCCATGTCGGGGAGTATCTCTATGGCCTGCCGGCCTTCTCGGAAGAACTGGAGAAAGAGATCGAGGAGGGGAAGATCCTCCTGAAAGGCTGTCTGGTCAGTGACAATGATCCGGGATATCATTGTCATGACTGCGGGAAAGATTTCGGGAAAAGGATCTGGTAAGCACAGGGATCGGAAGGAAACTTCCGGTCTTTTTCTTTTTGGGTAGGAAAAGCTCCTTCTCTCGGTAATAACTATTTGAAGGAGGTCAGCGTTATCTTGAAAAAATGAGAAATAACGCATATACTATGAATGAAAATACTGTTCTATGCTCGAGAAAACGGTGAGCAGCCGGTCCTGGAGTTTCTGGAGTCTTTAGATCATAAAATGAGCTACAAGATCCATGGAGCGATCAAAATACTGGCTATGCGAGGACATCAGCTGCATGAACCTTACAGTAAAAAGCTCGATGATCACATCTTCGAATTACGCGTGAGATTAGGTTCTGATATTGCACGCATTCTGTACTTCCATACCGAAAACAACGAGGCCTGTCTGACGAATGGTTTTATCAAAAAGCAGGACAGGACTCCTCGCAGAGAGATCGAGAAGGCAAACCGTTACCGGGAAGAGTGGTATCAAAGAAAGGAGCTTTCGTGATGAAAAGGATTCATTCCAAAGATATGAAGACGAATACTTACGAAGAGTATTTCGCGTTGAAGATGCAGGATCCTGAATTCCGGAAAGGGTGGGAAGACTTTCAGCCGGAATTTGAGATCATGAAGGCTCTTTCTTATGCCCGTGATGAATGCGGACTCAGTCAGAAGGAACTGGCGAAGCGTTCCGGCATCCAGCAGTCGGAGATCAGCCGCATCGAGTCCGGCGAACGCAATCCCAGCATCCGCATCCTGCATCGGCTGGCCAAGGCGATGGACCGGAAACTGGAGATCCGCTTCGTACCGAAGTCCTGAAGAGGGGAAGGGATGACCTTCCTCTTTTTCGTGCTATAGTGGAAACAGAGGTATTCTCCATGAAAAAGATCATTGTCCTTCTTTTATGTATATTCCTCTTCGGCTGTTCCTCCACGAAGTCTTTTGACGGCAAGGACCGTCCTTCTTCCCGCGGCGCCCTGCAGGTCGTTGGTACGCAGTTATGCGGTGCAGACGGCAAGGAGATCATGCTGCGGGGGATCTCGAGCCACGGCGTCTCGCTGTCGCACATGTATACCAATCCCGATACCTACCACGAGATCTCGGCCACGATGGGAGCCAACGTCATGCGTCTGGCGCTCTATACCTGGGGCGTCGGTTCTGTCGGCTACTGTACCGGAGGGGATAAGAAAACGCTCTATCAGGATGTCTTAAACGGGGTGCAGTATGCCAAAGAGAACAATATGTATGTGATCGTAGACTGGCATATCCTGGAAGACGGCGATCCTACGATCCACCAGGAGGAGGCAAAGGAATTCTTTGCCCGGATCTCGGAAGACTGCAAAGACGAGACCCATGTCCTTTACGAGATCTGCAACGAACCCAACAAGACCGACTGGCCGACCATCAGGGCCTATGCCGAAGAGATCATTCCGATCATCCGGGAGAACGATCCCGACAGCGTGATCATCGTCGGCACTCCCAACTGGTCGCAGGATGTCGATATCGCCGCGCAGGATCCCTTAGAGTACGATAACCTGCTCTATACCCTGCATTTCTATTCCGCTACCCATAAAGAAGCCCTGCGGGACAAGGCTCAGAATGCCCTGAACAAGGGACTGCCGCTCTTTGTGACGGAGTTCGGGATCTGTTCCTCTTCCGGCGGTTTCCCGCTGGATATCGAAGAGGCGGAGCTCTGGATCGATTTCCTGGAGGAGAGAGGGATCTCCTATGTGATGTGGAACTTTTCCAAGACCGGGGAGGCCTGTGCAGCCTTGCGGGCAGACTGTCTGAAGACGAAGGACTATGTCCGGGAAGACTTCTCACAGACCGGACAGTGGCTGATCGATACGATCGCCAGAAGGAGCCAGAAGTGAAAGAAACAAAGATCTATGTCGGGCTCAACGACTCCGTCAGCAAGCTCCAGCGTTTCGATACCGAGAAGTATATCGGCCTGCTGAAGAAGGTCTGCAATGCCTACCATGTGCCGTTCTCCTTTACCACCGCTCAGGGCGGCTACTTCCATGAATCGGGCGAGTATACCGAAGAGAATACCCTGATCCTGACCCTGATCGATACCGATGAGAAGGTCATCAGGGAGATCGCCAGGGATCTCTGTGTCTTCTTCGGTCAGGAGTCGGTGCTGGTCACGGAAGGAGAGGTCAAAGCCTGTTTTGTGCAGGAAAAGCTCGATATCTAGTACATGATCGTATAACGATAATCAGGAAGAGAAGCCGCAGGGCTTCTTTTCTTACGGGGGAAGGGTATAATGTTAGAGAACACTAACGAGGTAGATCTATGAAGAAAGTTCACATTGAGAAGAATACCGTACAGGAAACATTGGTCATCCCGCTCTACGGAAGGATGATCTGCTCGAAACACTTTCCCCAGCTGTTCTCTGATCCGGAAGCAGAGAGGATCTGCGCTTCTCTGGACTATGACTTTTCCGGGAAGCAGAAGAAGATGGAGAGCGTCTTCGGGCTCTTCGGAGCACTGGAAGTGGCCCAGCGGCAGTACGATCTGGCTTTTGAAGCGAAGATGTACCTGCAGGATCATCCCAAAGCCGCAGTCGTCAATCTCGGCTGCGGACTGGATGATACTTTCCGCAAGGTCGATAACGGGGAATGCCATGGCTATAACCTGGATCTGCCGGATGTGATCCGGGTGCGTGATGAGCTCTTGCCGGCAGCTGAGAGGGAAGAGAATATTGCCTGCGATCTGAACGATCTCTCCTGGATGGATAAGATCCCGGCGGAGAACGGCGCGGTCTTCTTTGCCTCCGGGGTCTTCTACTACTTCCGCACAGAAGAAGTGAAGAAGATCTTTACGGCCATGGCTGAGAAGTTCCCGGGAGCGGTGCTGGTCTTCGACTGCTGCAATCAGCGCGGGGCGAAGATGATGCGCTCGACCTGGCTCAAGGAGGCGGGGATCACCGACGTCAATGCCTTCTTCTCGCTGGAGGATCCGCAGGAGCTGAAGGGGTGGAGCACGGACTTCCGCTCGGTCAGCACCCGCAGCTACATGCGCGGCTACCGGGATATCTATCACGAGGTCTCTTTCCTGCATAAGCTGATGATCCGCTTCTGCGATCGGCTGGTGAAGATGGTGATCGTGAAGATCGTTTTCCGGGAGAGATCATGAAACTGTCTGCGCAAGCGCTCTTCTTCTGTGCGCTGTTTACTTTTCAGGTCTGGCTGCAGGTCCGCAGGGGTGCGCTGAACGGTCTCTTTTTCTATCCCCGGCCGGTCCGGGAAGAAGCCTTCGCGAAAGGTCTTTCCACGCCGGAGAAGCTGAAGATGCAGCGCCTTTGCTTCCTGATCCCTTTTGTGGCGGTGCAGGGAGCGGTTCTGTTCCTGCTGGTCTATGCCGGCGAAGCGCCGCAGAGCTTCCGGAGCGCCTATCTGCACAGCCTCTTCCTGCTAGAGGTCATGAACCTCTATGACGGGATCGTGATCGATAAGCTCTGGGTCGGTCTCGATCCTTTCTGGAAGCTGCCCGGCATCGATTCGCCCTATGCACAGAGCTGGCCGGAGATGTTTATAAAACGGGCGAAGCTGGCGCTCTTCTGGGTCTTTGCGGCCCTCCTGCCGGCATTGCCGGCCTTGTTTTAAGGAGTTTTTATGTTCTGGAATACCATTGCCCCGGTCTATGACCTCTTCGTGAAGTTCTATAACCGCAGAGTCCATCAGCAGCTGAAGGAGAAGGTGGCTGCCGAGATCGGGAAAGACGACATCGTCCTGGAATGCGCCTGCGGCACCGGCATGCTGAGTGAGGTGATCGCGAAGAGATGCAAGTCCCTGACCGCGACCGACTACGCGGAGAAGATGCTGCAGAAGGCGAAGAAGAACTGCGCTTCCTTCACCAACATCACTTTCGAAGCGGCAGACATCACTTCTCTGAAATATCCCGACGAAAGCTTCGACACCGTCGTAGCGGCCAATGTCCTTCATCTGCTGGAAGAGCCATACAAAGCTCTTGCCGAGCTTGAGCGGGTTACGAAAGCGGGCGGAAAGCTGATCATCCCGACCTATATGAACCGCGAAGAGGGGAAGGATTCTTCCTTCTCACAGGCGGTCGGAAAGGCCGGAGCGGACTTCAAGCGGCAGTTCACTTTTACCAGTTATCAGCGTTTCTTTGAAGAAGCCGGATACGAAGGGAGCTACTGTTTTCTGGAAGGCCGGGTGCCCTGCGCCCTGGCCGTACTGAAAAAAGCGCTAACTTTACGAACGGGGCAAAAGAGTGTAGATTGATGACAGGAGGCAATGAAAAAATGAAAAAGTTATTCCTGATCGCTCTGACGATCCTGCTGCTGGCAGGATGCCAGAACACAAATACATCTTCGACCGTCAACGTCAAACCGGAAGGAAACGGCTCTTCCGATACGCCTGCTGCTACCGCCGAAACACAGCAGCCGGAAGAGATGGTCGGAGCCTGGGAAGTCAGCAAGCACTTCTCCACCGTCCTCGATGATACCGAAGAGAGAGTCTTCGCCAATGTCGCCAAGGAACTGCCGGACTATACTCCGGTGCGCGTATTAGGCACCAAGGACGGCACCGACTATGCCTATCTGGCAGCCCGCGAAAACGGCGATGACTTCCGTTTCTGTCTGGCTGTCCTGTCCCAGAAGGGCGGCAATACCGAGATCGTAGCGATCCATGAACTGGATCCGGCCGATATCGCCACCACTGCCGAATACAGCAAGGACCTCTTGGAAGGCTGGGAGATCGCTTCTTCCGGCAAGCCAGGAGCGCTGAGCGAAGAAGGCGAAGCCGCTCTGCAGAAGGCCATGGAAGGCTTCACCGGTGTCCATCTGCTGCCGGTCGCACAGCTGGGCACGCAGCTCGTCGAAGGCACGAACTATGCCTTCCTCTGCTTCGGCAATCCGACCGATGATGCCGATGACCACCGTCTCTACCTGACGGTCGTCTATGAGGATCTCGAAGGCAACTGCACGGTCCGGGACAATCTGCTGATCGACCTGCCGGCTTACGCTGTAGCGGGGAAATAAGGACCAAGGGCTGCTCAGGCAGCCTTTTTCTTTGGTAGAATAAAAGAAAAAACAGGGGGATATGGACCATGTTGGAAGAAAGCTATAAACAATGGATCTGGCCGCGGATCAAGGACGTCTATCCGGAGAACCGTTTTGAACGTTCCTTCACGGCTTTGAATCAGTTCTTTGCGGTCAATGTGACGGACCGTGATTTTGAGTCTTATATCCGGGAGATGGCTGAAGCCGGGGATATGAAGAAAGCCCTGCGGATGAAGAACTTCTCGGATCTCGAGATCTATCTGAAGGCTGTCTACAATACCCTGAACAGTGTCTACTACGATACCTCCGAAGGTTCGGAGAACGAGGAGAAGTTCGTCGATCTCCTGAAGAACGTCTTCCACAAACTGCCGGATATCGGTCTGACGTCGGCGACGGAGAACAGTTTCTCCGACCCCCTGCAGCGCTGCTACTTCCGGGTCTACGATTTCCGCAATAAGAACACCCATGAATCGATGCTGAAGATGGATCACCGCGATCTCTCTCCGGTCATCGATGCGATGCTGGTGTGCTATCTCGATATCGCCTACAGCTACCGCGATGAGTTCGCTGAGATCTATGAGAAGAAACAGCGCGAGAGCCTCTTGGACCGTTCTGCTTTCGTGCAGAGCCGTTTGAATGACTACCGCCAGTATCTGAACGGGGTGACCTATCTCGACGTACAGTGGGCGGAAAAAGGCCCCAGCAGCGAGAAGCTGACTGTCGACCATTTGCTGGAGACGCAGGAGCAGTATCTGAAACTGGTCGGCGATGCCGGAAGCGGCAAGACGATGGCCTTACGCCGCATTGAGTATCTGCTCTGCAAGGCCTATAAGGCCGAGAGGAAAGGGGTGCTGCCGCTCTATCTCGAACTGGCTTCGCTGAAGATGGGCGATCCCCTGATCGAGACGGCCGCTGCCCGGGTGCTGGGCATCCGCAGCGAAGAGATCCGGCCGCTCTTTGAGCACGGCGAAGTGCTGCTGCTTCTGGACGGCTATAACGAGATCCTCGATCCCGCTCTGCGGAGGGCTTTTGCCAGCGAGCTGGATGCGCTGGTGCTGCGCTATGAGCAGCTGAAGGTCTTCCTCAGCGACCGCAGTGCCAAAGCGCAGGTGCCGGTACTGCACGATGCCCGCTGCCTCTATCTCTTTGAACTCTCTCTGGAGGACAAGCTGACCTACTTCCGCTCCAACTGCAAGGATCCTGCCCTGCTGGAAGAGATCGAAAAGGCAGCGAAGGAAGATCCCTTCCGTCTGCAGACCCTCAATACCCCGCTGAAGATGAGGAATTTCCTGCAGGCCGCGGAGAGCGAAGGAAAGATCCCGGAGGATGTGACCGGCAGCTATCTGAAGATGCTGATGGAACGGGAAGCCGACGAGAAGAAGGAAGAGAATACCGCTTATCTTCCGGTATTATTGCAGGGACTGGCCGAGAAGCAGGGCCAGTTCACCCGGATCGAAGCGCTGCGTACGATCGCGGAGATCTGCGAGATGATGCATTTTACCGCACCTGACAGCGAATACTGTCTGAACCTGCTGATGCAGATGGGCATCCTGCAGATCGAGAATGACAATATGATCTCCTTCGTCTCCGATGACTACCGTTTCCACTATCTGCTGGAAGCGGAAGAGAGCGGACTGCACGCTCTGCTGAAGGAAAGTGCGGAAGGATGAACTATCTTTCCCTGATCGACTGGGAAGGGGATCCTTATCAGGTGATCACCCGCAGCCGGCAGTTATGCGAATACCTGCTGGCCAGAGATCCCTCGCAGATCCCGGACCTGTTGGAAAAACTGCTGGAGAAGCAGCCCTTTGCAGCGGCTGTCTGCTACCGGCTGGCGAAAAACATTCTGAACGGCGAAGAGCGCAAGGCTTTTTATGACGGCCTGTATGTTCAGGATTCCCGGCTGGACCGTTTTCATATCGACATCGAACGGCTGGCCCAGCTGACGGCGGCCTGCCTTTGCGTCGGTTACCGTGATCAGCTGAACTATCTGATCCGGGTCTCGATCCGGCTGATGCGGACGCTGCGTTCGCGGGAGGAGTTTCAGAAAGCGATGGAAAGGTATCTGGATCTTTCCTATTTTGATGTAGGCGACTACGCTTTCTATCTGGACCTCAAGTACAGCAATCTCCCCGCCGATGTCGCCGACGATGACCTTTACTACACCCGCAAAGCGATCCCGCTGGGGGAGAGGGTCCCGGGCGAACTGCGCAAGGTGGTGATGACGGCGATGCTGGATGACCGCTTCAGCTATCTCTATTCGCTCTGCCGGCTCTTTCCGACCGTCACCCGTCAGCAATTAGGCATCCGCCGCAGAGACCTTCTGCACAAGGCAGAAGGCTTGCAGGCGGAATTCCCCCGTTTCCTGGCTTTCAGCGAAGAGATGTACGTACGTTCCGCCCCTTCGCCGGAAGAAAAGGCCGAAGCCAGCCGCAGCTGGTGCCGGGAGATGCAGGCGGTGCTGCCCCGTCAGGGAAGCTTCTTGGAGATGTATGCGCTCTGCCGCTGCGTGTTCTTCTGTCCGCAGAACGCGAAGAGCTTCTTCCATAAACTGGAAAAGACCCCGATCGACCCGGTCGTGCTGTACGGCTTCCTGGTCAAGGACGTCCAGGAGAAGGCCTTCGATGCCCTGCTGAAGAAAGCACCACAGTATCTGCCTGCTTTCATCGAAACGTTGGACATCCATAACGTCTACCGCTTTCAGGCGAATCGGGACTACGCCAGTGCGACTCCGGTCTCGCATGCGGCACTGCGGGAACTGCTGAGACGTTTCCGTCACGGGATGAGCAGCGAAGAAGCCGTTGACGTCTATATGAACAGTCATCTGCGTTCGGTCCTGCCGCTGACCAGTTTCCTGTCCTTCCTGCCGGGCTTCCCGGGAGAAGAGGGGAAGGACGATATCGAACGCTATTTCCGCAAATACCGCTGTTACGGAAGACTGCAGGAAAGGGAAGGGAACTATGAACTGCTCTCCTTCAGCTTCCGCAATGACTTCACCCGGATCCTGCCGGAAGCCGGGATCCCGGAAGAGAGCCTGAAACGTTGCCTGAGAGAACGGCGGACAGTCGGTTTCGATCTGACCGGCTTTGAGAACAGGGAGGGAGAACTCTTCCTGCATGCCCGGATCGTTCCGGAAGACCGGAATGCTTCCCGCTTCCTGCGCAGCCGCGATGTCGACCGCAGTCATCTGCTGACGAAGGAAGAACTGTAGGAGCGTTTCGATCAGAAGGCCAATGTCGTACAGAAGCTGGGCGTGCTCTATACCGCTTTCGGCAGGGAAGAGATCCCGGCCAGCCAGTTCACGGCAAACTATATCCATCTGGCTGATTACCGCTATCCGAAGAGCGTTGCGACCCAGATGATGGTGCAGAAGTATCTCCTGCGCTGTCTGTGTGCCTTGAAACAGGAGCGGAAGAAGTTTCAGGCCTGTCTGCAGACAGCGGAGAATCCGCGCTGTTACTTCCGCTACGGTTACTTTCTGAGCGCTTCCCAGTTCCGGGAACTGCAGGAACTGTCTCCGGAAGTCACGGAGACCGAAACGCTGCGGGAGCTGGTGAAGGATCTTGCGGACAGTCCGTTAGGCCCCTCCGTGCTTTCCAGCATCTATGCCTCCACCGCCCTGCGCTATCTGCTGCCTTTAGGTGAGATCCCGCTGCGGGATGACTGGCTCGGTCCGCGTTTCTACCTTTCCGGCATCCTCTGCAGCAGAGAAGAGAGCGAAGAAGGACTGCTGGTGACCTTCACGCATACGCAGGAAGGAAAGGAGAGGATCCCTCTCCTGGTAGAAGAGAACGAGAAGGGGATGCCTCCGGATGAGATCCGGGAGGGACTCTTCTGCGGGATCCGGATCCTCGGTTATGATCCCGCAAAGAAGCTCTGCCGGGGCTATCCGATCGCCGTACAGCAGAGTGAATGAAGGATCTTTGTGCCGTAAGCGGCAAAAAGTTCTACAATGGATTCCGTAGATATGATTTTCAGAGGTAGATGGATATGAGAAAAAGAATGATCATGGGACTGCTGATCAGCCTGCTGCTGCTCAACGGCTGCGGCGGAAAGAACAGCAGCGAGTCATCGGTCCCCAAAGATACATCGGCGATCGCCGGCAAGACCTACTACAATACGGTCAACGAATACGGCAGTGAGGAACACTCCTACGTCAGCTTCAACAGCGACGGGACCTTCCAGATGAAGGACTTTACGAAGAACGGCTTCTATGAGATGAAAGGCAGCTGGACCTTCAAGGACAAGACCGTCACCCTGACGATCGGGGAGAAGGGCGTGACCAGCGCCAGCACGAGAGTCCTCTTTGAAGTGAAGAGCGAGAACGATCTGATCCTGAAGACGGCAGTCGGCGGTTCCAAGCCGGAGCAGACGTACTCCGTAGGCAAGTCCAACTGGAACACCTACGACAAGGATGATCTGCCGGCGGAGACGGAAGCTCCTGCTGAAGAAGGCGGAGAGACGCCAACCGAAACGCCCGCTTCCACTTCGGCGGTCCCCTGCGAAGAGATCATCACCGAATACAAGAGCTACTGGTCGAATGCGAACACCAAGCCCTGGAACCTGGAAGTCGAAGTGAAGCCTTCCAATACCACTGACAAGATCACCTATAAGTCCAATGACGAGAACGTGGTCAAGGTCGATCAGGAAGGCAATGTCACTCCGGTCTCCCCGGGCAAGACCACGATCGAGATCACCTGCGGCAAGCAGAGCCTGACCATCAAGTTCGAAACACGTTAAAAGAAAAGACTATTGAGCGATCAATAGTCTTTTTTACGGTAGTAACGGCGGGTCTCGAGGGGGTGCTGGAGGAGGTATTCCAGATAGACATCAATGCGGTCGCATACCGCCCGGGTGATGTGGTGGGAGAGATCGCTGCGCTCTTCCGCCGGGATGCCGGGCAGCGGCCAGTCAGCGGAATCCAGCACCGTCAGTTCCTCCGTCGTATCCTGCAGGAAACGACGGGCTCGCTCTGCCAGCGGACGCTGCTCATCTTCACCCATGAATAACAGGACCGGGGTGTCTTTTTCAATGATCTCCAGACAGCCATGGAAGAATTCGCCGCAGTGACAGACCCGGGTCGGCAGCCAGAGCTGTTCCTCCCAGTAGCACATCCCGCAGGAATAAGCAGCTCCGTACTGCGTACCGGCTGCCAGCAGATAGTGGACCTGACGGGGATCTTTGCGTCGGCGCTCGTATTTGTGTAAGGCAAAGTCCCGGGCAAAGCCGTCGGCGCTCCTTTCGATATCCGCCAGTCCCTGCGGAAGGTGAGCCTCCAGCCGTTCATAGTGCTGCTGATATCCCGGATAGTCCCCATGCAGCTGCATCAGGGCATCGGCCAGCAGGAAGAATTTGAGCTGTTCGTTGCGGGGCGAGAGGATGACCCGGTCGCTGAGCCGGGCCAGCGGCGTATCCGGGGTATCGATGAAGGCATATACTCTGGAGCCCAGTTCATGGGCTTTATTGACGAAGGCGATCATTTCTTTCGTCGTACCGGAGACGGAAGAGAAGATGAATACCGTATCTGCACCGTAACGCCGGTCGACAGCACAGAGGAACTCCGCGGCATTGGCCGCTTCAAAGGGCAGGGCGCTCCGGCTGCGCACATGGGCCAGCACCTGCAGGGCGCTGGCATAGGTGCCGCCGATCCCCATATAGACGATCTGTTTCGGCTGAGCGGCATAGATCTCTTTGGCAAAGGCTTCGATCTGCGGACGCAGGGCGAGACCTTCGGCGATCCGCTTCGCCGTCGCAGCCGTATTCAGTTTCAGATACTGTGGCAGTTCATTCATGCGTTTTCCTCCTGAGCCCCGTAATGGGACAGTATGGGCAGGACTTCTCCGGCGGCGAAAGCCAGAGCGCTGCCGATCTCTCCTTCCTGCAGATAACGAAGCAGGAAGGAAGCGATGAAGGCGTCGCCGGCGCCCATCGTATCCCGGACTTCCTCACAGAAGAGAGCTCCCTGGCTGTGGAAGTGTCTGCCGTCATAAGCCAGCGAGCCTTTTGCGCCCAGGGTCGCGGTCACGATGCCCTGAGAGACCTGCTGATAAGCACGCAGTTCTTCCTGAAGATCCCCGCTTCCGGCAGAAAAGAAGAAGAAGTCGCAATGGGGCAGGGCTTTCTGAGCGATCCCGCTCTGCGGCCGGTCAGCAGCATCAAAGGCCGTCCGTACAAAGGGACGCAGTTCGCGAAGAGAAGCTTCCTGATGACCCCAGAGGTCGGTCACGACGATGTCCTGCGTCTTCAGGAAGGCCAGCTCTTCCGACGTCAGCTGCCAGTCCGCCAGCACACCTTCGTGATAGGCTCCGAAGATCCTTTCCTTTCCCTGCAGGCTCACTTCCGAGACCGCAGTGCAGCCGCAGAGCTGCTTCAGGAAGCGGCTGTCGAGGCCTTTGCGCAGGGCCTGCCGACGCAGGAGCGCGCCTTCCGGATCACTGCCGATACGGCCGAGGAAGGAAGCAGAGGCGCCCAGTTTCGCTGCCTGGACGGCCATGTTGAAAGGACCTCCGCCGGGAAAGTCGCCGAGATCCTGATAACGGTCGATGCAGATGCTGCCGAAGGCACCAAAACGGATCATGTCCTTATCATATCGGTTTCTTCCGGAAATGAGAAATGAAAGGCTTTTTTCTTCCTTTTAGCAATCCTCTATTGACAGTGCTAAATCTCTGCTGTACTATAATGGCAGTCATGAAATGCGAGTGCTAAAGGAGGTGGAGAAATGCTTACCGCAAGACGTGTCGAGATATTAAAAGCGATCGTCGATGAGTTCATTGACACGGCACAGCCGGTAGGTTCCAAGACTTTGGTAGAGAAATACGGACTGCCTTATTCCAGTGCGACCATCCGTAACGAGATGGCAGCCCTGGAGGCGGAAGGGTATCTGGAGAAGCCGCATACTTCGGCAGGCAGAGTTCCTTCCAACAAGGGTTACCGTTTCTATGTCGAGAACCTGACTGAAAAAGAAGTGGACGAAGAAGTCAAATATGCCTTAAGCAATATCTTCGACCGCCAGTCGATGAACGTCGAGGAAGCGATCCGGGAATCCTGCAAGGTCATCTCGGATATGACTTCCCTGACCAGCGGGATCCTGGGTCCGGATGCGACGAAACAGTCGCTCGAACACATCCAGCTGATCCCGATCGACAAGCGCTCTGCCGTCTGTGTGCTGATCACCAATGTGGCGCATACAGAGCACAAAGTCTTCAACTTTGCGGAAGAGATCTCGGTAGAGGACATCAAGAAGTGTACCGATATCCTCAATGACCGTCTGAAGGGCACGCCCTTATCCGATCTTTCCGAAAAGATGGAGTCCCTGAAGCCGCTCTTAGTCCAGCATGTCCGGCAGTATGAGATGCTGTTTGACGCCTTTGTCGGAGCCTTCGTGAAGTTTGCGAGCGATACGCTCTACTTCAACGGCGCCAGCAACATGATCTACCAGCCGGAATTCAGCGATATCGAACGGCTGAAATCCTTCATGGGGAAACTGAATGATTCCTCATTGTGGAGAGAACTGACCGACACCGGTACGAGACAGCTGGCTTTAAAGACCAGCAAGGGCTCGGAAGTCGCCTGGGTCGATGATCTGGCCGTCGTCAGCAATGACATCCGGGTCAACGGACAGGAAGACAAAGTCCGGCTGATGGTCGTCGGACCGAGCCGCATGAAATACGACAAGGTCATGAGCCTGCTCGATTTCATCGGCCAGCAGATCGAGAAGATCTATGAAGAGAAGTAGAGGAACCATGAAAAAGAACGAACATGTAGAAGAAAAAGCCGGGGAAGCGGAAGTCACCCCGATCCCGGAAGAAGAGATCGTCGAAGATCTGAATCCGGAACCGAGCAGGGAAGAGCTCCTGCAGCAGGAGATCGAGAAACTGCAGGCAGAAGTCAGCAAGCTCAAAAACGATTATGCCCTGGCTTATGCCGATACCGAAAACATGAAGAAACGTCTGCGCAGCGAGGCCGAACAGACCCGCAAGTACCGCATCCAGAGCTTCGCCCTGGAAGTGCTGCCGGTCCTCGATAACCTCGAGAGAGCCCTGGCGCAGGAAGCGCCGGAAGAGGCGCAGGCCTATGTCAAAGGCGTCGAGATGACCTATGAACAGCTGAAGAATGCACTGGTGCAGGAAGGCGTTCAGGAGATCGACTGCCTGGGCAAACCCTTCGATGCCGCTTATCAGCAGGCGATCATGACCGAGAAACAGGAAGGTACCGAACCCGGGATCGTCCTGCAGGTCCTGCAGAAGGGCTATATGCTGAAAGACCGTATCCTGCGGGCAGCCATGGTCAAGGTGTCCGCTTAAGTAAGAAAGAGAGGAAAGAATCATGAGCAAGATCATCGGAATCGATTTAGGTACTACCAACAGCTGTGTAGCTGTCATGGAAGGCAAGGAAGTCAAAGTCATCACCAATCCGGAAGGAAACCGCACCACTCCGTCAGTCGTCGCCTTCAAGGACGGCGAAAGGATCGTCGGCGATGCTGCCAAGCGGCAGGTCGTCACCAATCCGGATTCCGTCAGTTCCATCAAGCGTCTGATGGGCAGCTCCGAGAAAGTCACCGTCGAAGGCAAGCAGTACACCCCGCAGGAGATCTCCGCAATGATCCTGCAGTACATGAAGAGCTATGCCGAGGACTACCTCGGTGAGAAGGTCGACAAGGCTGTCATCACTGTCCCGGCTTACTTCACTGATGCCCAGCGTCAGGCGACCAAGGATGCCGGCAAGATCGCCGGTCTCGAAGTCGAGCGTATCATCAACGAACCGACCGCGGCTGCGCTGGCCTTCGGTATCGATAAGACCGACAAGGAACAGAAGGTCCTGGTCTTCGACCTGGGCGGCGGTACCTTCGATGTCTCGATCCTGGATCTGGCAGACGGCACCTTCGAAGTCCTGGCTACCGCCGGCAACAACCGTCTGGGCGGCGATGACTTCGACAACGTCGTCGTCGACTGGCTCAACGATCAGTTCAAGAAGGAGAACGGCATCGATCTGAAGACAGACCGCATGGCGCTGCAGCGTCTGAAGGAAGCTGCCGAGAAGGCCAAGAAAGACCTCTCCGCCATGGTCCAGACCCGTATCTCGCTGCCGTTCATCTCGGCGAAGGACGGCAATCCGCTGCACCTCGAAGCGACGCTGACCCGTGCCGAATTCGACCGTATGACCAAGCACTTGGTCGATGCGACCGTCGAACCGGTCCGTCAGGCTCTGCGTGATGCCGGCCTGAGCGCTTCCGATCTGGATCAGGTCCTCTTAGTCGGCGGTTCTACCCGGATGCCGGCCGTTCAGGAAGCCGTCAAGCGTGAACTGGGCAAGGAACCGAACCGTTCCGTCAACCCGGATGAAGTCGTCGCCATGGGCGCAGCCATTCAGGGCGGTGTCCTGGCCGGTGACGTCAAGGATATCCTCTTACTGGATGTCACTCCGCTGTCTCTGGGCATCGAAACGCTGGGCAACGTCATGACCGTCATGATCCCGCGCAATACCACCATCCCGACCAGCAAATCGCAGGTCTTCTCGACTGCTGCTGACAACCAGCCGGCCGTCGATATCGTGGTCTATCAGGGCGAACGTCCGATGGCCCGCGACAACAAGCTCCTGGGCAACTTCCAGCTGACCGGCATCGCCCCGGCAAGACGCGGCATCCCGCAGATCGAAGTCAAGTTCGACATCGATGTCAACGGTATCGTCCATGTCTCCGCGACCGACAAGGCCACCGGCAAGAAACAGGAGATCACCATCAGCAACTCCAGCGGACTCACCGATGAAGAGATCGACAAGATGGTCCGTGAAGCTGAGGAACACAAGGCCGAAGACGATCAGCGCCGTGAAGAAGCCGAACTCAAGAACAAGGCTCTGGCTTTCATCGGTCAGATCGATGAGACCCTCTCCAACAAAGACCTCAACGTCGATGCTTCCCAGAAGGCGGAAGTCCAGAAACTGCGCGATGAACTGCAGACCGCTGTCGATCAGAACGACTACAGCACCTTAAAGACCAAGCTGGAACAGCTGGAACAGGCCGCTCAGGCCATGAGCCAGGCCATGTACCAGCAGCAGGGCGCCGCTCAGAACGTCAACCCCAATCCTTCTTCCTCTTCCAACAACGATGACAATGTCGTCGATGCCGAATTCAAGACGAAAGACTAAGTCATGAAACGTCTGTTCCTGCTGCTGTCGTTATGTCTGCTCTGCGCCTGTTCGCAGAATGCGCCTTCGGAAGCTCCTGTCCCCACGGAGAGCAGTGCACCGGCCATCGATGTCACGCCCTTGCTGGGGAAGAAGGTCCAGGTCACGGAAACGACAGAAGCCTATCGTCTGCAGGACGGAGAACTGCTCCCGGCCGGGTCTTTCCCGGCAGGGGCGCTGCTCGATCTCTCACAGGAAGCGCAGGGCGATAAGATCGCCTTACGCGATTCCGACCTGCTGGTCAGCGGCGCGGCGGTCTCCGACAGCGGACGCTACTACCGCATCGTGAACCACCTGCTGCCGCAGCCCCTGAGCCTGACCACTGCCGAAAGCTATACGCTGGAGGATGAGAAGGGTCATGCGCAATATCAGGGCAACGGCGAAGCGGTCTATGATGTCTACTTATTGCCTGCGGAAGAGGATCCCCGTTACGGCGTCCTCTTCCAGAACAGGCTGCTCTATCTGCCGGAGAGCGAAGTCACTGCCACCAGTGAAGTGAGCCGCAGCGAAGAAGCCGGAGAAGATCTGCCGGTGCTGATGTATCACTTCTTCTACGATGCTGCCGAGTCCTCACCAGACGATGGCAACTACCTCGAGAAGGAGGAGTTCCGTGAGCAGCTGCAGTATCTGCAGGACAACGGCTACGCCGCACTGACCATGAAGGAAACGCTCTATTTCCTGCAGGGCCGGGCCCTGATCCCGGAAAAGAGCGTCACCATCACCATCGATGACGGCGATCCTTCCGTACATACCTATGCCTATCCGCTGCTGAAGGAGTACGGCACCAATGCCACGCTCTTCCTGATCTGCGGCTGGCAGCCGGCAGAGATGCCCTGGGAACTCTGGGAGATGCGTGAAGCCGGCATCGAGATGCAGTCTCACGGCTTCCTGACCCATCAGGGCGGCTGTTCCTACGGACATGGAGGCTTACTGACCTGCATGGACTTCGACGAAGGCGTCGAAGATACGATCCGTTCCTTCGAATACTGTGACGGCGGCTATGTCTACTGCTATCCCTTCGGGGACGTCAACGAACATGCCCGCTCGATCATTGAGACGGCCGGAGCGAAGATGGCCTACACCACCGAGAACGGCAAGGTCGCTCCCGGCATGGATCTCTTAACTCTTCCCCGCGTCCGCATCAGCGGCGGCGAGGGGCTCGAAGCGTTTGCGGCAAAGATCCGCTAGAAAGGTCCGTTATGGCTGAGAAACGAGATTACTATGAAGTCTTAGGACTCTCCAAGGGGGCCAGTGAAGACGAGATCAAAAAAGCTTATCGGAAACTGGCCAAGAAGTACCATCCGGACCTGAACAAGGAACCCGGCGCCGAGGAACGCTTCAAGGAGATCAATGAGGCTTATGAGGTCCTAAGCGATCCTCAGAAGAAAGCCAACTACGACCAGTTCGGCTTTGCCGGCATGGACGGCACGGGAGACGGAGGCTTCTCCGGCTTCACCAACATGGACGATATCAGCGATATCTTCTCGTCCTTCATGGGCGGCATGGGCGGCATGGGCGGATTCGGCAACTTCGGTTTCGGCGGCAGGAGCCGCGATACCGGTGGTCCGCAGCGCGGGGAATCCCGCATGATGCGCATGGATATCGACTTCCTGGATGCCGTACACGGCGTCGAGAAGGTCATCCGGCTGCAGGTCGACAAGACCTGTGAACACTGCCACGGCAGCGGAGCGGAAAACCCTTCCGATGTTGAGACCTGCAAGACCTGTCACGGAACGGGCCGCGTCACGCGGCAGACCCGTACCGCCTTCGGGATCATGCAGCAGGTCGGGGTCTGTCCGGACTGCCACGGTTCGGGCAAGACCGTCAAACACAAGTGCACGCACTGCCACGGCGACGGCTACAAGACCGTTACCGAGGAAGTGGAAGTCCAGATCCCGGAAGGCATCGCCAGCGGCCAGCAGATCCGTATCAGCGGCAAGGGCGAGCGAGGGATCAACGGCGGACCCAACGGCGACCTCTACATCGAGATCAATGTCCGTCCCCACAAGTACTTCCGCCGTGAAGGCAACAATATCTACATCTCGGTGCCGATCTCGGCAGTCGATGCCACCCTGGGCTGCAGTATCGATGTCCCGACCGTGAACGGAGATGTCGAACTGAATGTCCCGGCCGGCACCCAGCCCGGTCAGCAGCTGCGGATCCGCGGCTACGGGGTCAAGGACCTGCGCAGCGGCTCCTACGGCGATCAGTATGTGACCGTGGATATCACGATCCCCAGGAAGATCAGCCGGGAGGAGAAGGAGCTCTATGAACAGCTGGCCAACCGTACTCCCAAGAAGGAGTCGGTCTTCGAAAAATTCAAGAAATCCTTTAAGTAAGGCTTCGGCCTTACTTAAAAAAGAGAATGTATTAGCACTTAACAGGATAAAGTGCTAAAGGAGGGTACCTATGGATCCCGAGAGAATGACAGACAAGATGCAGGAGATCCTGATGAAGGCGCTGCGCCTGATGCAGGACGGGAAGAATCCGGAACTCTGCGCTGAACATCTCTTTGCGGCTTTCCTGCAGGATGAAGACATCCTGCGTTTCCTGGAAGGTCTCAAGGTCGATGTACGCTCGCTGCAGGAGAAGAACGGCGCACGTTTGAAGGCACTGCCGGTGAGCAGTTCGGCCGGAGAGCCCCGTCTGAACAGAGACGTCTATGCAGCCTTCCAGGACTGCGAGCAACTGGCGAAGGAGAGGGGAGACAGCTATCTGTCCGCCTATCTCTTCTTCATCGCCCTGCTGTTCGGAAACAGTATGGCAGCAAGGGAACTGCAGAAGCTCGTTCCTTACCGAAAGGAAGAACTGCTGCAGGCGGAAACGAAAGAAAGAGGTGAGAATATGACGATCCAGGACAAAGATCAGGAAAACAACCGTAATGCATTGGAGAAATACGGACGCAATCTGGTCGATGATGTAAAGGCCGGCAAGATCGATCCGGTCATCGGCCGCGATGATGAGATCCGCCGGGTGGTGGAAATCCTTTCCCGTAAGACCAAGAACAACCCGGTCCTGATCGGGGAACCGGGCGTCGGCAAGACCGCGATCGTCGAAGGTCTGGCCTGGCGGATCATGAACGGGGATGTCCCGCTCTCCCTGCAGGGCAAGGATCTGATCGAGCTCGATATCGGTTCTCTGATCGCCGGAGCGAAATACCGCGGGGAATTCGAGGAACGTTTAAAGGCCGTCCTCAAAGAGATCAAGGAAAAGAACGGGCAGGTCATCCTCTTCATCGATGAGATCCACAACCTGGTCGGCGCCGGCAAGACGGAAGGGGCCATGGATGCCGCCAACCTGCTGAAGCCGATGCTGGCGCGGGGCGAACTGAAATGCATCGGTTCCACCACCTTTGATGAATACCGTCAGTACATCGAGAAGGACAAAGCACTGGAACGCCGTTTCCAGAAGATCACCGTCGATGAACCGAGCGTCGAAGAGACCGTCAGCATCCTGCGCGGTCTGAAGGATCGTTTCGAATCCCATCACGGGGTCAAGATCAAGGATGAGGCGATCATCGCTGCAGCGACCCTCTCCGACCGCTACATCACCGACCGTTTCCTGCCGGACAAGGCCATCGACCTGATCGATGAAGCCTGTGCTGCGATCCGCGTCGAGATGGACTCGATGCCGGAGGCGCTGGACGAACTGATCCGTAAGATCCGCCAGCTGGAGATCGAAGAGGTCTCCCTGAAGAACGAGACCGACGAGAAGGCCCTGAAGCGTCTGGAAGAACTGCGGAAGGAACTCAGCGAACTGAAGCAGCAGAAGGATGTGCTCTATGAGCGCTGGTCCTCGGAGAAGGGGAAACTGGAAGAATCCAAGAAACTGAAGGAAGAACTGGAGAAAGCCAAACTGGCCTTCACGGCCGCTCAGAACGATGCCCGCTATGAAGATGCCGCGCGGCTGCAGTATCAGACCATTCCGGACCTGCAGAAGCATATCGCTGCTTTGAGCGAAGAAGGACAGCTGAAGATGATCCAGGAGGTCGTCGACGAAGAAGCGATCGCCAAGGTCGTCTCCAAGTGGACCCACATCGAAGTGAACCGGCTGATGTCTTCAGAAAGAGAGAAACTGCTGAAGCTGGATGAGATCCTGGCCAAGCGGGTCAAGGGTCAGCACGAAGCGCTGGATCTGGTCTGTGACGCGATCCTGCGGAATAAGGCCCAGATCGGCGATGAGAACCGACCGATCGGTTCCTTCCTCTTCCTCGGTCCGACCGGCGTCGGCAAGACCGAAGTGGCCAAGGCTCTGGCCGAACAGCTCTTCGATGACGAAGACAAGATCGTCAGGATCGATATGTCGGAATACATGGAGAAGTTCTCGGTCTCCCGGCTGATCGGGGCGCCTCCGGGATATGTCGGTTATGAGGAAGGCGGACAGCTGACCGAAGCAGTCCGCAGGAAGCCGTATTCGATCGTCCTCCTGGACGAGATCGAGAAGGCTCATCCCGATGTCTTCAACATCCTCCTGCAGATCCTCGATGACGGCCGGATCACCGACAGTAAGGGCGTCACCGTCGACTTCAAGAACACGATCATCATCATGACCAGCAACCTCGGCAGCGAGTATGCCTTCATGGAAGACGAAGAAAAGAAGAAGGAAGCCTACGACGCGATCGTCAAGGCGACCTTCAAGCCGGAATTCGTCAACCGTATCGATGAGATCATCATCTTTAAACCTTTGAACGCAGAGGTCATCAAAGAGGTCGCTCAGAAGTTCATCGACCAGCTCAAAGAGCGGATGTCGAAGAACGATATCCGACTGGAATTCACCGATACCGCCATGGAGAAGATCTGCGAACTGGGCTTTGACCCGCAGTACGGGGCAAGACCGATGAAGCGGCACATCCAGCGGGCGGTGGAATCCGTGCTGGCCCGCTTCCTGATCGCCAATCCGGACGTTCACGAAGTCCTGGTCGATTTCGCTGACAACGCCTATACCTGCAGCCGCAAAGGCTGAGCAGGGAAGAGATCCTTCCGGGAGACCGGAAGGATCTTTTTGTGTTTTTCCGCTTTCTTCCCCATAATAGAAAGCGTGAGGTCTCTCTATGAATGAACAGGATATCGTAAAACTGATCCCGCACCGCAAGAGCCGGCTCTGGCGGCTGATCTTCAGCCGTACGGCACTGGTGATGTTGCTGCTGCTGCTGGAAGTGGCGATGATCGTCGGCTTTTACCATTGGTTTGCCGGCTATTTCGAATGGTTTGCCCTGGCACAGGGGCTCTTTTCGGTAGGGATGGTGTTCTATCTCTTCAACTGCATGATGGATGCCACCGGCAAGCTGACCTGGCTGTTCCTGATCATGCTGGCGCCGGTACCGGCCACGATCCTTTTAGGTTTCACCCAAAGCAACCTCGGTCAGCGCACTGTCCGTAAGAGGACGGCGGAGATGATCGAAGAGACCCGCGATCTCCTGAAACAGGATGAAGAGACCTTCGCCAAAGAAGAACTGAAGAGATCCGGAACGGACGATCTCTGCCGCTATCTGAACCGCAGCGGCTGTTTCCCGATCTATGAACATACTTCCGTGAAGTACTTCCCGAGCGGGGAAGAGAAGTTTGAAGCCATGCTGGAAGAACTGCAGAAAGCCGAGAAGTTCATCTACCTGGAATACTTCATCATTGCCGAAGGGCTGATGTGGGGCTCGATCCTGAAGATCCTCAAGGAGAAGGCCGCACAGGGCGTCGATGTCCGGGTGATGTATGACGGGATGTGCGAGATCTCGACCCTGACTTCCGATTATGCCGACAAGCTGGAGGAACTGGGCATCCGCTGCAAGCCGTTCTCCCGCCTGACGCCTTTCATCTCCTCCCACTACAACTACCGCGATCACCGCAAGATCCTGGTCATCGACGGCAAGACGGCCTTTACCGGCGGGGTCAATCTGGCCGATGAATACATCAATCATATCGAACGTTTCGGGCACTGGAAGGATACCGCGGTGATGCTGAAGGGGGAGGCAGCAGCGAGCTTCACCCTGATGTTCCTACAGATGTGGAACATGTCCGAAGAGGTCCCGGAATGGAAGGCCTGCACAGAACGCTCTTCCGCAGCGTCCGACGGCTTCGTGATGCCTTTCGGCGACTGCCCGCTGGACAGCGATAAGGTCGGCGAGAACCTCTACATGGACATCCTGAACCGGGCCAGGAGCTATGTGCACATCATGACCCCTTACCTGATCCTCGACAACGAACTGGAGAATGCGCTGAAGTTCGCAGCCGAACGGGGCATCGACGTGAAGATCATCCTGCCCGGGATCCCGGACAAGAAGAGCGCCTTTTCCCTGGCCAAGACCCATTACCGTTCCTTAAGCGAAGCGGGCGTAAAGATCTATGAATACACCCCGGGCTTCGTCCATGCGAAAGTCTTCGTCTGCGATGACGAAAAAGCGGTGGTCGGCACCATCAACCTGGACTACCGCAGTCTCTATCATCATTTCGAATGCGCTGCCTACCTCTATCGGACCTCCTGCATCCCGCAGATCGAAGAGGACTTTGAAGAGACTCTGAAAAAGTGTAAAGAGATCAGTATCGATACCATCGGAAAAGAGAAGATCGGCTACAAAGTCCTGGGGATGCTGCTGAAACTGGTCGCTCCGCTGATGTAAGGCATGATTTTTGGAAAGAAAACTGGTATAAAAGAAGACGTGAAGAAATACAGTAAAGGCGACAGCCTCTCCTACACTCTGGGCATGTCCCTGACGATCGAAGCCTTGCGGCAGCGTCCTTCTCTGCTGGAGAAGGTCTTTCTGTCCTCCAGAGCCCATGACAATGCCTTCCTGGCCGAACTGAAGAAGCTCTGTCAGGAGAACCATGTGCCTTTAACGGTCGATGACAGCGTCCTGCATCATCTCTCGGTGAAAGAGAACTGTTTTGCGATCGGTCTCTTCCGCATCGAAGAGGAAGAACTGCAGCCCGGCCGTCACATCCTGCTCAAGGGCTTTGCCGATGAAGGAGGACTGGGCACCTGCTTACGCAGTGCGGTCTCCTTCGATCAGCACGATATCGCTCTGATCGGCTGCACGGCGGATCTCTATGATCCGCGCTGTGTGCGGGCTTCGATGGGCGCATACTTCCATTGCCGTATCCGCTCTTTCGACACCCTGGACGACTACCGCCGCGCTTTCCCGCAGCAGCACTGCTATGTCCTGCATTCCTGTGAAGGAGAGGAACTGAGCTCCTTCCTGCCGCAGGAACCCTACAGTATCCTCTTGCCGGGAGCTTACGGAGCGGCTGACAGCGAAAAAGGGGAAGCCTTCCATATCGCCATCCCGCAGGGCAGAGAACTGCCGCTGCCGGTCTACAGCGCCCTCGTCCTGCATCAGTGCTACGCAAAGAAGAAATCATGAAGAACGTCCTTTATATCGATAAACCCTCCGGCATGACCTCTTTTGACGTCTGCGCCGCGCTGCGTCCGGTCTTCGGGACCCGCAGCATCGGCCATACCGGCACCCTCGATCCCAATGCCACGGGAGTGATGATCATCCTCCTCAACAAGGCCACCAAGGCCAACCAGTTCCTGGTCACCGACCGCAAGGAATACATTGCGGAAGCCAGACTGGGTCAGGAGACCGATACCCTGGATATCGACGGGAAGCTCATCCGGGAAGAGGAGATCAAGCTCTTCGGTGAAGAAGAAGCGAAAGAAGTGTTCGCTTCCTTTTTAGGCACTTCCCTTCAGACACCGCCGATGACTTCGGCGATCAAGGTCAAGGGAAAGAAGCTCTACGAATATCAGCGGGAGGGGAAGGAAGTTGAGATCCCCGTAAGGGAGATCACCGTCTATGCCCTGGAACTGCTCTCTCTACGTGAGGATACGATCCGTTTCCGGGCAGAAGTCTCTTCCGGCACCTATATCCGGGTGCTGATGAAGGACATCCTGGCCAGACTCAACAATATCGGCACTTTGACTTCACTCTGCCGCAGCCGCATCGATGATGTGGCGCTTTCGGACTGTGACAGCCTGGAAGAAGTCCGGAAGGGGAACTATCACCTGCATTCGCTCTGTGAACTGCTGGAGAAGCGTTACGTTACGGTCGAAGTCGAAGATGACCGCGATATCCGCAACGGCAAGGCCCTGTCCCTGGACTGCGGGGCGGAGAGAGTCTTCCTGAAGAAAGGGGAGACGCCGCTGGCTGTCTGCGAGAAAAGAGAAGACGGGAAGTACCATTCCCTGCGGGGGCTCTTCTGATGAAGACGATCACGCTCTCATTGGGAAAGCCGATCGCTGCGGAAGAATGCTGCGCCTGCATCGGCTACTTCGACGGTCTGCACCGCGGACACCGCGCTTTACTGGCAGAAGCGGTCAAGGCCGCAGCCGAAAAAGGGGTGAAGAGTGCTTTGATCACCTTCTATCCCGATCCGCTGGATGTGCTGACCGGAGAGGTCCACCTGCATATCCAGGATTATGCGACCCGTCTCTCGCTGATCGAGAAGGCCGGCATCGAGCTCGTCTATATCCTGGATTTCACGAAAGAGATGGCTTCTCTTTCACCGGAAGACTTCCGGCAGAAGATCCTGGAGAAACTGCAGCTGAAGACACTGATCTGCGGTTTTGATTTCCATTACGGTGCGAAAGGCGCCGGAGATGCGAAGACGCTTGCAGCAGGCAATTATGAAGTACGCTGCATCGAAGAAGTGAGCGACGAAGGCAAGATCTCTTCGACCCGCATCCGCAATTGTCTCGCAGAAGGAAAGATCGAAGAAGCCAACCGCCTGCTGGGCTACTCCTTCTTCTTGCAGGGAGAAGTGGTCAGCGGCCTGCGCAACGGCCGCAAAATGGGCTACCCGACGGCCAATATCGCTTACCATCCTGAGCAGTTACTGCCGCTGCCGGGCGTCTACAGCGGTTACGCCGAGATCCACGGTCAGCTCTATCAGGCGATGATCAACTTCGGCGACAACCCGACGATCGTGGACGGGAAAAAGAAGTCACTGGAAGTCCATCTGCTGGACTTTGAGGAAGATATCTACGGGGAAGTCCTGTGCGTCTATTTCCTGCACTATCTGCGCGGAGAGAGGCGTTTCGCGTCGCTCGAAGCGCTGAAACAGCAGCTTGCGCAGGATGAAGAACAGATCCGGGAGGGGACCGATGAAGTCAGCGCTTTTCACTGAACGGGCCAAAGCGTACTTTCCTGAGGAACAGGAAGCCTTTTTCAAGGCTCTGGAGGAACCGGCAAGAGACGGTTTCTTTCTGAATACGCAGAAGGGCAGCGAGGAAGAACTGCTGAAGTTCTGCGATTTCCCCTACGAACCTTACCCCCGCAATCCCCATGCCTGGTACCATCACTGTGAAAAGATAGGCCGTCATCCAACCTTTGAACTGGGCCTGCTCTACGGACAGGAGCCGAGCGCTTCCCTGCCGGCCGAACTGCCGGATCTTTCGGGAGTCCGATTCGCCGCCGATCTCTGTGCCGCTCCCGGCGGCAAGAGCTGCGGTCTCCTGCGCCGGCTGCCGCAGGGATCCTTCCTCCTGGCCAATGACATCAGCTACAAACGGGCGGAGATCCTCTCCTCCAACATCGAACGGATGGGTTTCGGCAATGCCCTGGTCACTTCGCTGGCCCCAAAGGAGATCGCCCGCAGGCTGCCGGAGAGCGCCGATCTCGTGATCCTTGATGCGCCCTGTTCGGGAGAGGGGATGATCCGCAAGGATGACAGGATCTTGCAGGAATACAGCCTTGCCAATATCGAAGCGTGCGCCAGAAGGCAGCAGGAGATCTTTGAAGCGGCCTATGCGCTCTGTGCGCCGGGCGGACAGATCCTCTACAGCACCTGTACCTTCGCTCCGGAGGAAGACGAAGAGAACGTCTCTTTCTTCCTGGAGAAGTATCCTGATCTCTGTTCAGAGACGCTGCCCAACGGCAAAAAGAGCTGGAAGCTCTCCTTCCAGCACGGCAGCGAAGGCCAGTTCATGGCTCTCTTCCGCAAGGAAGGGACGCCTTATAAAAAACTCCCGCTGCGCAAAGAAGACAAGTGTCCGGAAGCCGAACGCTTCCTGAAGGAAGAGAGCGATCTGCAGGACTTTCATCTCTACCGCAATAAGGAGCGCATCTTCCTCTCCCGGACGCCCTTGCCGGAGATCTCCCTGCCCTGTCTGAGGAGCGGGATCTATGCCGGCGATCTGCAGAAAGGGAATTTCCTGCCTGCCCACTGTCTCTACCGGGCCAATGACCTGCAGGGTCATTTCCGGAAGAGCTATGAAGTAAGCAAAGAAGAGTACGAACAGATCCTCAAAGGGCTGGAGATCCCCTTTACAGGGCCGCAGGGCTATGTTTCCCTGACGTACGGGGGATTTCCCCTCGGCTACGGAAAGTCGGTCCAGGGGCGCTTAAAAAACAAATATCCTAAAGGCCTGAGGAGGATGGTATAATGAAAAAAACGGAGGGAACCATGGAATATATTCGTATCGATAAAGAATCCCCGAAAGGGACGGCTGCCTTAAGCAGCGATGTCTTCAAGAATATCGTACAGATCGAGGTATCGCGGAATGAGGACGTCATTCCGGCCAAGAAAGAGAATGACTACGTCACCAGCAAGCTTTCCGATCAGCAGCTGACCCTGAACCTTCTGCTGAAGCTGCGCTTAGGCTGCAACGTTGCGGAAGTCTGCGGCGGTCTGCAGGACAAGATCCATGAGGATATCCTCTGGATGACCGGTGTCGACTGCAAGGACATCAACCTCGATATCGTCGGCTTCGTGACCGAAAAGAACGAGAAATAGAGGAAAAGAAAACGATGGATCACTGTGATCCATCGTTTTTTGTTTACTCGGAGGGAGCTTCCGGTTCTTCCGGAGTCTCCGGTTCCGGAGCGGCCTTGGCAGCGATCTTGAAGGAAGAACGCTGGGAGAGACCGGTGTTGTTGTCGGTGACCTTGACGGAGACGCTGATCTCTTCCTCGCCCTGTGCGACGACCGTGATCTTCACGTTGTTTTCGCCCTGTTCGTAGGAGATGTTGGAAGTGGGATCGATCTGCCAGTAGGCGGTGCCGTCAAGACCTTCGGCGGTGAAGGTGATCGTTTCGCCTTCGTTTAAAGTACCGCTGCGGTCGCTGGTCAGGGTGATGACCTGGGTCTTCAGGACCGGGAAGTTCACGGTCAGAGCGGCGTTGTAGAGCTCGCTCTGCATGATGCCTTCGATCGTTTCGCCGGCATTCTTCTTCTGAGTGTTGCCGCCGTAGGTGAGCTCGAAGGTGTAGGCTCCCAGTTCACTGGAGGAGGCGACTTCGAATTCGTTGAAGTTCAGCTGGATGCCGTAGTTGACGAAGGTCGGATACTGTTCCAGCTGTTCGCGGGTCATGCCCGGACCGGGCAGGGTGAAGTTCACGGCGCTGTCCTGCAGGGTGTAGGAACTGCAGGCGGAGTTCTCGGAACGGACTTCCGGGTTCTTCTCGTAAGCGTAGTAGAGGCAGGTCTCGATCGTATCACCGGGCTTGACCTCGACCTTTTCGGTATGGGTGGTGTTCTCTTCGGTGATGCGGATCGGTTCGTTCTGGTTGATCTGGATATCGGCGAAGTAGCGGACCGGACCGAAGACCCAGGAGTAATCGAAGAGCTTGCGGCCCCAGGCCTCGATCATCACCGAACCGTCGCTGCGGTAGAGGGAGATGTCCAAGCTGCCGTCGGAGACCTGCAGCTTGGAGGCATCCGGGTAGGCCGGCCAGGTCAGGCTCAGTTCGTAGTCCAGCGCATTCTCGCCGTTCTTCAGTTCGGCCTTGGCACCGGCTTCGTCGATCTTATCGACAGAGATCTTTTCCGGAGAGACCAGATGGGCGCTCTCTTCCTTGATCATGCCGCTGGTGATGTACTGTTCATCCATGCCTTCGATCGGGGCGACATAGGGGTAGGTGCCCAGGATGTGCTCGATCCAGGTGATGCCGTTGGGCCGGGCGATCTTGTCCGGCACCCCGTACATCTCGACGTTCTTGTCGGTCAAGAGGTTCGTGATCTTTCCCTGGATGTTGGAGAGATAGACGTCCATCAGGATGTAGGACTGTTTGTCGCTGCTGGCTTTTTCGTAACCCAGCCAGGTAGCCACGGTGTAGTCATTGGTGGAAGCGATCATCCAGGCATCCTTGATGGAACCGGTGGGGATGCCGTAGACAGCGCCATCGGTGCCCCAGTCGGTGGTGCCGGTCTTGGCATAGACCGGATACTCATCGCGCAGGATCTGCATCAGGTTGGCATAGCCGCCGTAGACGTTGGTGTAGAGGATGTCACTCATCAGGTAGGCGGCCTGAGCGCTGATCGCCTGCTTGGGAGTGTAGGCCGGTACTGTCGGAGCACGGCCGTTGAGGTATTCGATGCGTTCGATGGTGTGGGGCGGGATGTACTGACCGGCATTGATCAGGGCAGCCTGTGCTCCGGCCATCTGCTGGACGGAGACTGCCAGTTCGCCGCCGCCGATACCGAACTGGATATTGAAGTTCTCGGTCGTGACCTGATCGAAGCCCATGTCGTTGAGGTAGGCTACCATCTCACTGACGGAAGTATTGGCGATGACCTGCTCCAGAGTCTGGATGGCCGGGGTATTCAGCGAATTGCCGACCGCATCGCGCAGGGTGACTTCCCCGACCCAGCGTCCGTTGGAGTTGTGGATGACGGCGGAAGTGCCGGAGTAGACGATCGGCTTGTCGACCAGCACGTGGCTCGTGGCCCAGCCCAGATGTTCGAAGGCGGGAGCGTAGTCGATGATCGGCTTGATGGAGGAACCGGGCTGTTTGAACTGGGCCGTAGCGTGGTTCAGCAGCAGTTCACCGCCGTCCGCATAGTTGCGGCCGCCGACGATCGCATTGATGGCGCCGGTATGGTTGTTGACGGAGAGGGAAGCGATCTCGATATCCTCATCCGGCCACTCAAAGTCTTCGACATTGCCGGCTTCGATCTGATCGGCCAGAGCCTGTACCTCCGGATCCATGTAGGTATAGATCCGCATCGGGGTGGTATAGGGATCGAGGTTGGTCAGCTCTGCCACCTCGGCGATGACCGCATCGATGTAGGCCTGATTGGCGATGCCCTCGCCGCTCCGGCGGCGGTCAGCCTCGGAGACCAGCAGGTCTTCGACCTTGACACAGCGCGCCAGCTGGTATTCATCGAAGGTGATGTAGCCGTGGTTCAGCATCTGGTAGAGGACGGTGTTGCGGCGGGCAGTCGCATTGTCCAGGAAGTTGAAGGGGTTGTAGCGGTAGGGGGCATTGATGACCCCGGCTAATAAAGCGGATTCGGTGAGGTTCAGTTCCTTGACGCTCTTGCCGAAGTAGTATTCGGCGGCTTTCTCAACACCGCGGATGTTGCGGTCGCCGCCGAAGTTTAGCTTGTTGACGTAGAGCTCGAAGATGTTCTTCTTGTTGGTGTTGCGTTCCAGTTCCATCGCCAGAGCGATCTCCTGGACCTTCCGGCTGACCTTCTTGGGGGCGTTGATGCCGGCTTCGTCATCCACGAAGTAGGTGTTCTTGACCAGCTGCATGGAGAAGGTGGAACCGCCCTGGGAGAAGCTCAGGGTACGGATGTTGTTGATGAGGGCGGCCGTGAAACGGACCATGTCGAAGCCGTTGTGTTCGAAGTAGCGGGAGTCTTCGACCGCCACGAAGGCATCGATCAGGACGTTGGGCATCTCATCGTAGGAGATGTTCTCACGGATGGTCATGCCCAGTTCGGCAATGACGTTGCCTTTGGCATCGTAGATCTCCGAGGACTGCTGGTTCTGGAAATCGTTGATGTCGAAATCCGGCTTGTCCTTCAGCATGCTGATGGCGAAGATGCCGCCGCCGATCAGGCCGCAGATCTCGAAGATACAGATGACGGAGACGATCACTGCCCAGATGTGTAGTTTGTTGATCTTTCTTTTTTTCTTTTTACTGACCGTGGTCTTTTTGGTCATAGGGTCCTCCTATAAGTCGTAGACCTGATCGAGCACCTTTAAATAATCTACCGGAGCCTGCAGGCGGAAGGGGATCGGATGTCCGTTCTCCCTGATCCATTCGTAGGGCAGCGATTTGCGCTGCTTGCTGTCGTAGTAGGACAGGAAGTCTTCTGCTTTGATCAGGTAATCCTCTCCGTACATCACCATGCGAAGGAGCAGGAAGGCGATGCCGCCGTGGCGGACGACAGCCCGCAGATGCTCGACCTGATGGGGATGGATGGAGGAAAAAGGGAAGGAATGCTCGGCATGGCATTCCTTGGCTTCAAAATCAATATAGCGGGATTTGTAGATCCCGTTGTAATCCGTCGTAGAGGGTAATTTGAAGTAGGCTTCGGTGATCTTTGCCGCCGAACGGCGCGGATAATCGACCTTTACGATGGTGACCGGTGTCGGCTTCTTGTGCACGACGGCCAGATCCTCAGAGAGATAGCTGAGGTTGCTCTGGTTGATGTCTGCCTCGAAACTCATGCCCCGCCGGGAGGTATCGTGAACGGCAGTCTTTTCGTAGGTCCGGCGTGAATTCGGATACTTCATTCTTAGCCCTGCACCACATTATATCTATATCAAAGTGAAATTTCTAGTTGGCTTGCGAAAGCCTCCCAAGAAGCGTAGAATCATAGGCAAGGAGATCACTTTTATGGAAAAACTGAACCTGACCCCGGAACAGATCCTGGAAAAGACCTTCAATGTGGATTTCAAGGGTTATTCTGCGAAGGAAGTCGATGAATTTCTTGATGTCATTCTGGAAGATTATCAGACCTTTGCCGCCGGTTATGAAGAACTGAGCGCGAAAGCAGAAGAACTGACCCGGGAACTGGATGAAGCCCGGAAACAGATCCTGACCTTACAGGGCAAACAGAAGGCGATCGATCTGACCAATACCACATCCTACAGTTCGGTCGATCTGCTCAAACGGGTGTCCCGTCTGGAAGAAGAGGTCTTCGGCAAGTAAAGAAACCAACGATGAGGCAGCCGCTGGCGTGAGCCAGAGGAAAGTCCATGCTCGCACGTCCTGCGACGGACGTAGTGTTTGTGCTGAACGAAACGATAAGTTCAGGCAGGAGCGATCCTGACGGCTGGCATAACTCCTAAGGGAAACTATGGAGGGAGCCTGTAAAAGTGTCAAAGAGACGATCCTTCCGGAAACGGAAGGGGTGGAACGTGATAAACCCCGCAAGCGAGAAACCCAAATTTGGTAGGGGAACCTGGGAAAGCGAAACGGAAGCGGACCCGGGGCATAGCGATATGCAGATAAATGACTGCCACCGCAAGGTACAGAACATGGCTTATGATTCGTTCGGTATAAGAAGGGTTATCCCTTCTTTTCTCTTGGGCAGAAAGCGCTCCTGCAAAGAGCGTCTATGATATAATGATTCGTGAGGTCTGAATATGAATTTACCTAACAAACTGACATTGTTCCGCATCATCCTGGTGCCGGTCCTGGCCCTTGTCTGGCTCTTCCCGTATCAGCAGTTCGGGATCGTCCTGCCTTCCTTTGAGGTCGGTTTCATCTCCCTGCCGCTCCTGAATCTGATCGTGCTGGGCATCTTTGCCTTAGCGTCCTTTACGGACTTCCTGGACGGCAATATCGCCCGCAAGCGCAACATGGTCACGACCTTCGGCAAGTTCTGCGATCCGATCGCTGACAAACTTCTGGTCAATACGATGCTGCTGTTCCTGGCGGTGAAGGGGATGATCCCGGTCGTACCGGTCTTCCTGATGCTGAGCCGGGACATCATCGTCGACGGCTGCCGGATGCTGGCATCGCAGAACGGTACGGTCATTGCCGCCGGGATGATGGGCAAGCTGAAGACGGTCTTACAGATGTTTGCGATCATCTTCGTGCTGCTGAACAATCTGCCCTTTGAACTCTACGGCCTGCCGGTAGCGGATATCCTGATCTGGTTCGCGGCGTTCGTCTCCGTGGTCAGCGGATATTCGTATTTCAGTCAGGTAAAAGAATTTGTTTTTGAATCCATGTAGGAAAATCGCCTTTTCGCGGAAACAATAATACAGGAGGACATAGTTATATGGCAGATAAAGACAATCGGGAGCAGCTTCTCGATGAAACGCTGAAACAGATCACCAAACAGTACGGCAAAGGTTCCGTCATGCGCCTGGGCGAAAGGCCTTCGGTAGATGTCGATACGATCTCTTCGGGATCCCTGGCGATCGATGCCTGCTTAGGCGTCGGCGGCTTCCCGCGGGGCAGGATCATCGAGATCTACGGTCCGGAAAGCTCCGGTAAGACCACGCTGGCCCTGCATGCGATCGCCCAGTGCCAGAAGGGCGGCGGACGGGCTGCCTTCATCGATGCCGAACATGCGATCGATCCGACCTATGCCAAGGCTTTGGGCGTAGACGTCGACGAACTGATCCTGTCTCAGCCGGACTCCGGCGAACAGGCTCTGGAGATCACGGAGCTCCTGATCAAGAGCGGAGCGATCGACATCGTCGTCATCGACTCTGTGGCCGCGCTGGTCCCGCAGGCCGAACTGGACGGGGAGATGGGCGACAGCAACGTCGGTCTGCATGCCCGTCTTATGAGCAAGGCCATGCGCAAGCTGGCCGGCGCCATCAGCGGCAATAACTGCACCGCCATCTTCATCAACCAGCTGCGTGAGAAGGTCGGCGTTATCTACGGCAATCCGGAAGTCACGACCGGCGGCCGGGCCTTAAAGTTCTACTCTTCGATCCGTCTGGAAGTCCGCAAGAGCGAAGCGATCAAGAACGGCACCAACATCATCGGCAACAAGGTCAATGTCAAGGTCGTCAAAAACAAGGTCGCTCCGCCGTTCAAGGCCACCCAGGTCGAGATCTACTACGGCGAAGGCATCTCTCATCTTTCGGAAGTCGTCTCGCTGGGAGCTGAGCTCGGCATCCTCGAAAAAGCCGGAGCCTGGTTCTCCTACAAGGGCGAAAAGATCGGTCAGGGCTCGCAGGCCGTAAGGACCTATCTGCAGGCGCATCCGGAGATCGATGAAGAGATCACGGCGGCGATCCGGGAGAAATTGTTCCCTTCCCAGAAGGGCGAATGACAACGCGGGAAGCATTGCTTCCCTTTTGTATGGTCAAAAGAAGGAAAATCGTGTAGAATATTTAACGGGGTTTTCCCCTACATCAACAATAACAGGAGGTAAATGTTATGGGTAACACACTTACTTCCGTTTTATTTGGCATCCTCGGTCTGGCAGTCGGCGTGGTGATCATGCTGATGCTGAACCGGGCAGGATTGAGTCGAGATCAACAGAAAGCGAAACAGATCCTAGAAGAAGCAGAGATCGAAGCCAAGAACACAGTCAAGCAGGCTGTGCTCGACGGCAAGACCCAGGCCTATGACCTGAAACTGCAGGCGGAGAAGGAGATCAAGGACCGTCGCAACGAAGTCCAGAATCTTGAAAACAAACTGCTGCGCAGGGAAGATTCTCTGAATTTTCGTGAGAATTCGATTTCCGAAAAGGAAAGGAAGCTCGATGATAAACTGAAGGAAGCAGACCGTAAGTCTTCTCAGCTGGATAAAATGGAAGCTGAACTGCAGCAGAGGATCGATTCCCAGATCGCCGTCCTCGAACAGACTGCCAGCATGTCCCGCGACGAGGCCCGCAAGGAACTGATGGATCTCGTCGAGAAGAAGATGGAGAACGAAGTTGCTGCCTACATCCGGGAAAAGGAAGACGAAGCCCGGGAACAGGCGCAGCGCAACGCGCAGGAGATCATGGCTACAGCCATCCAGCGTTATTCGCAGGATGAAGCCGCAGAACGCACGGTCTCCGTCGTCACTCTGCCTTCGGAAGACATGAAGGGACGCATCATCGGCCGGGAAGGCCGCAACATCCGGGCCATCGAACAGGCGACCGGAGTCGACCTGATCATCGATGATACGCCGGAAGCGATCACCGTTTCCTGCTTCAACCCGATCCGCCGTGAGATCGCCCGCCAGGCTCTGGAGACGCTGATCAAAGACGGCCGGATCCAGCCGGGACGTATCGAAGACGTTGTCCGCAAGGTCACCAAAGAGATGGATGAGACCATCATGAAGGCCGGCCAGGATGCGATCTTCAAACTGCAGATCGGCAAGATGAACAAGGAACTGGTCAAGATGGTCGGACGTCTGAAGTTCCGTTATTCCTACGGTCAGAACGGTCTCCAGCATTCCATGGAAGTTGCCTTCCTGTCCGGAATGATGGCTGCGGAACTGGGTCTCAACCAGCAGCTGGCCAAGAGAGCCGGACTCCTGCACGATATCGGCAAGGCTGTCGACTTCGAGCTGGACGGCACCCATGTTGAACTGGGCGCCAAACTGGCCAAGCGCTACGGCGAGAACGAGACCGTCATCAATGCGATCGAATCGCATCACGGCGATACCGAACCGACCAACCTCATCTCCTACCTGGTCGCTGCTGCCGATACCCTGAGCGCAGCCCGTCCGGGTGCCCGCTACGAAGGCATCGAAAACTACATCAACCGTCTGGAGAGTCTGGAAAAGATCGCCAACGATTACGACGGAGTCGAAAAGGCCTATGCCATCCAGGCCGGCCGCGAGGTCCGGGTCATGGTCGTACCGGAGAAGGTCGACGATGCCAAGGCACACATGATCGCCCGTCAGATCAAGGAACGGATCGAAAATGAGATGACCTATCCGGGTCAGATCAAAGTCACGGTCATCCGTGAAGTCCGGGCCAACGAGATCGCCAAGTAAACACATAGACCGCTGTCCGACAGCGGTCTTCTTTTCAAGGAGGAAACATGCAGATCCGTAAACCTTTGCCGCCTGATCATACGCTTGAATCGCTTTCTCCGGCTGAAAGGGAGGCAGTCCTGGAACACATGCGCCGGGAGTGGAGCTTTCTGCCGGGCAATGACCGTGCATATTCTCTTGCCGAGACCGTTCCTTTTGAAGACTCTCCGCTGAAAGGGAAGAGGATCATCTTCTTAGGCTCTTCCGTCACCGAAGGAACGAAGTCCGTCAAGGAGTCCTTCTGCGACTATCTGCAGAAGGAAGACGGGATCATTCCTTACAAGGAAGCCGTGGCCGGAACGACCCTGGTCGATAAGGATCTGCGGGGACCTTCCTATCTCAAACGGATGAAGACGATCCCGCAGGACTTTGCCCCGGATCTCTTCATCTGCCAGCTCTCCACCAACGACAGCAGCCTGCAGATGCCCCTGGGGCAGATCAGCGAAGGAAAAGATTATGACCCGCTGAGCATTGCCGGAGCGATCGAGACGGTCATCGCCTATGCGCAAGCGACCTGGAACTGTCCAATTATGTTTTATAACGGGACGAAGTTTCAGAGCGAACACTACCGGGCCATGGTGAAGATCCTCGAAGAAGCGAAAGAGAAGTGGGGGATCGGGATCATCGATCTCTGGAACGGGATCGATCTCTCGGAGATGGAAGATACGACCTATGACCTCTACATGGCCGATCCGATCCATCCGACCCGGGCCGGCTACAAGCTCTGGTGGACGCCGTTCTTCCGGCAGGAACTGATGAAGTTCTTTGTCTCAAAGGCATAACAGGGAAAGCTGCACGGCAGCTTTCTTTTTTAGTTACAGAAGGTGTGGATTGTAAAAAGGCTTTGTTGAGGCAATAATGTAGATAAGCAGATGCAGTATTGAAACAAAGAAGCAGGAGCACGCCATGAGCACAGTCAAGGACTTTCTGAAAAAGATCCTGCCGCCGCCGGTCAGCACCTTCAACCGGGAGATCGGCATCGTCAAAAAGAGGCTGGATACGCTGTCAGCCGAGAATGCGGAACTGACAGAGACACTGGACCGACAAAACACACTGCTGCAGGAATATGCGGCGCTCTTTGCCGGTCTCGAAACGCAGCTGCAGAAACTTGATGAACTGCGCCGGCAGCTGTCCCGGCTGGATGCCCTGGAGCAGCAGCTGGACCGTCTGGATACGGTAGAGACGCAGCTGCAGAAACTGGATGTCCTGGAAAGAAAGATCAAGGATCTCGGTCCTGTCGCCTACCAGCTGAAGAAGCTGGATCCGCTCCGGCAGATCAGCGAAAACAACGAGAAGAAGCTGGAGACCCTGCTCTACAACCATCTGGATCCGGAGCTGTATGCCCATGCCCTGAAGCAGTGGTATCAGGACCGTACCGGCAAGATCCTCGATCTGGAAGATCCCCGCAGTTTCAACGAGAAGATCCAGTGGCTGAAGATCTATGACCGCGATCCGCTTAAGACCCTGCTGGCTGACAAATACCGGGTCCGGGACTGGGTCAGGGAGAAGATCGGGGAGCAGTATCTGATCCCTCTCCTCGGCGTCTATGACAAAGCCGAAGACATTGACTTCGATGTGCTGCCGGATGCTTTCGTACTGAAGGCGAATCATGGCTCCGGTATGAACCTGCTCATCCGGGACAAAAACAAGGAAGATCTGGCACAGATAAGAAAAAAGGCCAATAACTGGCTGCGGCAGAACTTTACTTTCCGCAACGGCTACGAACTGCACTATAACGACATCCCCCGCAAACTGATCATCGAACAGTATATTGGCGATCCCGAGAAGTCCCTGACGGACTACAAGCTCTGGTGCTTCCAGGGGAAGACTGCCTTCATCGCGGTCCACGAGGGCCGCTTCGACGACCCGCACATGGCGCTCTATGACCGCGACTGGAAACGGCTGCCGTTCTCGACCGGAGCGATGGCGCCGCTTGAGGAAGACTTCCCGAAACCTTCCGTCCTGACGGAGATGATCGCGGTGGCGGAAAAACTGTCCGCCGGCTTTCCTTTCGTACGCGTCGACCTCTACCTGCCGGAAGAAGGGGACATCCGTTTCGGCGAGATGACCTTTACACCTTCCTCCGGGACCTGTCACTGGGATCCGCCGGAAGCCGATCTGCAGGTAGGGGAGCTCCTGAAGCTTCCTGCAGCAAAGGAAGGATGAATATCCGGATCTCCCTCGAAGCTGGCTTGAGTTCATCTTGTCTTTTTCCGGCTTCGGCTTATAATGAATAAGTAAAGCATCAAGCGAAGGAACATAGCCGGGAACGGTCTTTCGACAGAGAAGGGGTGTCTGCTGAGAATCCCCGGGAAAGAACGCGGTGCATTCACCTTCGCGCGCGAGGCTAATCCCCTCCGGATGACCCCGTTAACGGTCAAAAGGGTGAAAACCGAAAGAGGATGGTACCACGGTTAAGAATCGTTCCTTAAGCGTGGTTTTTTATTTAGGGAGGACACATGGAAGACTACGAGAAACTGAAAAGCGAAGCGCTGAAAGAGATCGCTGCCGTCCAGGGCGAGAAAGCGCTGGAAGAACTGCGTCTGGCCTGGTTATCCAAGAAGGGCCGCATCCAGGCTCTGATGGCACAGATGAAAGAACTGCCCAAGGAAGAGAAACCGGCTTTCGGAGCCGCTGTCAACGTCCTGAAACAGGCCGTGACCGCTGCTCTTGAAGAGAAGAAGGAAGAACTGGCCGGGGCTCTGCTGGAAGAGAAACTGAAGAGCGAGAAGATCGATCTGACGCTCAATGCCTATACCCCGTCGACCGGTACCAGTCATCCGTTAAGTCTGGTCACCAAGACCATCGAAGACTGCTTTGTCGGTCTCGGCTACGAGATCGCGGAAGGACCGGAACTGGAACTGGATCTCTACAACTTCGAGAAAGCCAACATCCCGCATGATCATCCGGCCCGGGACATGCAGGACAGCTTCTACATCGATCCCACGCATCTCTTGCGCACGCATACGACGGCGATCCAGATGCGGGTGCTGGAAGCAGCGCATGGCCATACCCCGATCAAGCTGATCTGCCCGGGCAAGGTCTATCGCCGTGATGACGACGATGCGACCCATTCCCATCAGTTCATGCAGGCCGAAGGTCTGGTCGTCGGCGAAGGGGTCACTGTTGCTGATCTGAAGGGCACGCTGGAATTCATGATCAGTTCTCTCTTCAAGGAGGGGACCAGGATCCGCTTCCGTCCTTCCTATTTCCCCTTCACGGAGCCTTCCTTTGAAGTCGATATGACCTGCCACATCTGCGGCGGCAAGGGCTGCAATACCTGCAAGCACACCGGCTGGATCGAGATCCTCGGTTCCGGCATGGTCCATCCCCATGTCCTGGAGATGGCCGGCATCGATCCGAAGAAGTATTCCGGCTTTGCCTTCGGGGTAGGTCTGGAACGGGTGGCGATGCTGAAGTACGGCATCACCGATATCCGTGACCTCTACAACAACGACATCCGCTTCCTGAAGGAATTCAAGAGCTTCAACTAGGAGGACCGAATATGAAACTGAGTTTACAATGGCTGTCTTCTTTCGTGGATCTCTCCGGTCTTAGCGAAGAAGAGATCATCGACAGAACGATCAAAGCCGGTTTTGAAGTAGAAGAGATCACCCGTTTAGGTCAGGGCACCAACCTCGTCGTCGGCAAGGTCCTGGAATGCGTACCGCATCCCGATTCCGACCATCTGCATGTGACGAAGACCGATATCGGCACGGAAGTGCTGGACATCGTCTGCGGTGCGCCCAACTGCCGGGAAGGTCTGAAAGTCATCGTCGCCACCAACGGGGCAGAACTGCCCGGCGGCATCATCAAGAAGAGCAAGATCCGCGGCGTCGAAAGCAACGGCATGCTGTGTTCGCTGTATGAACTGGGCGTTCCGAAAGAACTGCTGGATGCCGATTCTCCCTC
The DNA here is from genome assembly GCA_017512885.1 of Erysipelotrichaceae bacterium. Classification (GTDB taxonomy): domain Bacteria; phylum Bacillota_I; class Bacilli_A; order Erysipelotrichales; family Erysipelotrichaceae; genus RGIG5669. The sequence continues at coordinate 70,318 of JAFWEP010000028.1, read as the reverse complement.
CCAGAACGGGATCGAGGAACTTCCTGACAGCTTCGAAGTCGGAGAGACCGGGATCCTCGAGAAACTGGGCTACAAGGACACCATCCTCGATCTGTCCATCTATGCCAACCGTCCGGACTGCCTGTCCATGTTCGGAATGGCCAAGGAGATGGCGGCGATCCTGGATCGCCCCTGCCGTCTGCCCAAATTCAGCGGTGCTGCAAAGGAGGGTGGACCGACTTCCCTGAAAGTCGCTTCTCATACCGAAAACTGCCCGCACTACATGGCCAAAGTGGTGAACCACGTCGTCCTCAAGGAATCTCCTGCCTGGATGAAGGCACATCTGCGGGCCAACGGCGTCAAGTCCATCAACAACGTCGTCGACATCAGCAACTACGTCATGCTGGAGACAGGACAGCCGCTGCACTTCTTTGACCTGCGTTCCAATCCGCAGCGCGACATCACCGTCGTCGATGACTACGAAGGCGACTATACTGCGCTGGACGGCATCACCTATGCGATGCAGAAGGGCGATATCCTGATCACTTCCGCCGGCGAACCGGTCGCGATCGGCGGCATCATGGGCGGCGACGGCTCCAAGATCCTTGAGGATACCACCTCCATCCTGATCGAGAGCGCGCTCTTCGACCATGCCCAGATCCGCCGTACCGCCAACCGTCTGGGTCTGCAGACCGAAGCAGCCATGCGTTTTGCCAAGGGCCTCGAGCCGCTGGCCCAGGAAAAGGCCATGGACCGGGCCGTACAGCTGCTGAAGGAATATGCTGATGCAGACGGTCTCGAAGAGACGGTCGCTGCCGGTTCCTCCAACTATGAACCGCACCAGGTCAAAGAGACGCTGGCTCACCTGAATGCCCTGATCGGCAAGGAATACACCCTGGAACAGGCGATGGAAGTCTTCCGCCGTCTGGACTTCCGGCCCCATCTGGAAGGGGAAGAGATCGTCTGTGAGATCCCGAGCTGGCGCTCGATGGACATCAAGCTGCGCGAAGATCTCGACGAAGAAGTCGTCCGTCTGACTGACTTCGACGATCTGCAGTCCACACTGCCGGATCTGCCGACCACCATCGGCCGCCTGACTCCGGCCCAGCAGCTGCGCCGTCTGATCCGTGATGACCTCATCAACAAGGGCCTCTATGAGACAGTCTCCTACACCCTGACCGATGAGAAGAACACCCACGAAAGCCTCTATCCGCTGGGGGAGGCCGTAAAACTCGCTTCTCCGCTCTCTGACGCCCGGAAGTATATCCGTACCTCCCTGATGAATTCGATGCTGGAGAGCCTCTCTTATAACGTTACACACGGCAATGACGATGCGAACCTCTTCGAGATCTCGGTCGTCTATGCCGAAGGCAAGCAACAGGAGCGTCTGGGCATCCTCCTGCACGGAGATCTCTCCGCTTCCCGGATCCGTCATGAAGAACTGAAAGCCGATTACTATGTGCTGAAGGGCATCCTCTACGATCTCTTCGACCGCATCGGTTACAACGCTTCCCGCATCCGTCTGGAAGAGAATACGCTCGATCATAAGCATATGCATCCTTACCGCTCGGCCGTGCTGAAGCTCGGCAATGAGGTCCTGGCCGTCTTCGGACAGATCCATCCGGCTTATGCGGCAGAAAGGAAGCTGAGCGACGTCTACTATGCGGAAGTCATCCTGGATACGCTCCTCTCCAACAAGCCCGCCTCTGTCAAGGCGCCGGTCCTGAACCGCTTCCCGTCCATCAGCCGGGATATGTCGATCGTCGTCGACAAGGATGTCAATGCGGATGATCTGCTGAAGTCGGTCAAGAAGAGCGGCGGAGCCCTCGTCGTCTCCACCGAAGTCTTCGATGTCTACGAAGGAAGCTTCCTGCCGGAAGGCAAGAAGTCGGTATCGCTCTCGATCGTCTTCGAATCGAAAGAGCGGACCCTGAAGGTCGAGGATGTCAATCCGCTGACTGAGAAGATCCTGCAGGATCTGATCAAGAAGTACGGCGCAAGCCTTCGTTCCTAAAAAGAAAAGGACAGTTCTGAAGAGCTGTCCTTTTTATATTGTTTTACGATAATGCTTTTGTGAAGCCTTATTCCTTACCTAAACGCTTTTTCAGGGAATCCCTGGCAGCTTCGGTGTCGCAGAGCGGAACTTCCACATCTCCGACGATATTGCCGCTTTCCGCACCCTTGCCGAGGATGACCACGATGTCGTCTTTCTGAGCTTCGCGGATCGCCTTGTCGATCGCTTCGCCGCGGTCGGTGACGGTCTCGTAGTTGGAGAGATCGGGGATGTTTTCGCACATCATGGCGATGATCTGACGGACGTCCTCATGGCGGGGATCCTCGGCCGTGAAGTAGACATGATCGCTGTTGCGGGCGATCGCTTCGCCGACGAAGCGGCGCTTGCTGGCATCGCGTTCCCCGGCCTGTCCGCTGACGGAAAGGATGTGGTGGTGAGGCAGCGACTTCACGAAATCCATGAAGCGGGTGACACCGTTGGGGGTATGGGCATAGTCGACGATGACCGCAAAGTCCTGTCCCTCATCGATCACTTCCATCCGTCCGGAGATATGTACGCCGGGCAGTTTTGCGATCAGCTCTTCCATGGTCTTGCCCAGTTTCAGACAGAGCAGGAAGGCTTCGGCCAGATTCTCGACATTGAAGGCGCCTAAGAGGGGGGAACGGAAGGCATGGTCTTTCCCTTCATAGCGGAATACCACATCGGTATGATCGGCATAGAGCTCGTAGGAGACGATCTGTAAGTCGTTGTCTTTCGCTCTGCCGTAGGTAGCGACATTCTTTGCAACGGAACGGAACTCCTCATAGTGGGCGTCATCATGGTTCAGCACCGAAGGACCGTCATTCTGCAGGAAGAGCTGCTGCTTGCAGGCGATGTAGTTCTCCAGGGTCTTGTGGGTATTGAGATGTTCGCTGGTGAGGTTGGAATAGGCGGCAGCCGCAAAGCGCAGGCTGTCCAGACGGTGATGATAGAAGGCTTCGGAGCTGGCTTCCATGGCCGCATAGCGGCAGCCATGATCGCGGAAGGAGCGGAAGTACTTCAGCAGGTGCATCATATCCGGGGTGGTGTTGTGGACGTCTTCGGCCTGGAAATCCTTGCAGGAAGCGCCGTTGGTGCCGATGTAGCCGCAGTTCTCTTCGCCCAGCAGATGCTGGACGAGGGTGGCGGTCGAAGTCTTGCCGTCGGTACCGGTCAGGCCGATCAGCTGCAGTTCCTGTTCGGGATGATCGTAGAAGGTCTCATAGAGATCCAAAGCGATCGCATTGGTGTCTTCGACATAGATCAGCGGGACCAGGGCCTCGACCTCACGGGAAACGACGGCAGCGACAGCGCCGTTTTTGACCGCATCCGGCAGGTAGTCATGACGGTCGGCATTGAGGCCTTTGGTACAGAGGAAGAGATCTCCGGGTTTCACTTCGCGGGAGTTGGTCTTGATGCCGCTGATCTCGATATCTTCCGCGATCGTGAGATCGGGGAACAGTTTACTGAGTTTCATAAGTGTTCTTTCTAGCCGAAGTACCAGCTCGGCAGCCAGCGCAGGATGACCTGCGGGAATTCGTTGGGAGTATAGAATCCGCCGGTGACCGGCAGGAACAGCAGGAACAGGAAGGCCGCGGCGGCGCAGAAGAGCAGGGCTGCTTTTGACTTTCCGTTATTCTCCTTCTCTTCGAAATACAAAACGATGAAGAGGATCAGGAAGGGGATGCTGGGGTAGTAGTGGTAGGCGAAGGTCGTTCTCTCGACCGCGATCCAGGGCAGGATCGATACGAGCCAGCAGCCCAGGGTGATGCGCACTTCGGCGCTCTTTTTCAGTTTGGGCAGGGCGTGAAGCAGGGTATAGAGACCGAAGAGGTTGATCAGGGGGTTGTTGAAGCAGGAGATGGTACGCATGCCTTCTTCGCTTCGCTTGACATAATACCATATCGGACGCAGGTCGAGGATCCACTGATACCATCTGGAGGAATAGGGGTGGGTACTGACCAGATCACGGTGATAGGTGAAGTCGTAGATCGTATAGTCGATGACCTGTTTCACGTAAGCGCCGAAGGTCTGCGGGGTCTCTGCATAGAGCCGGATCTTCCAGTAAGCGAAGAGATAGATCGTGAGCGGGATGATCACGAAGAAGAGCACGCAGCAGGCTAAGAGCTGCAGGGCTTTCTGCGGGCGTTCTTTGTCTTCGGGATGCGCGCTGTACTGGCGGCAGAAACTGACGAAGAAAGAGATCGCCAGAGCAACGGAAGAATACAATGCCGTCCACTTGGTCGCCCAGGCGATGCCCATGGTGAGACCGCTGAGGAAGAGATACTTCAGGGAACGGTCTCTTTCCGTCAGGAAGTCCGTCTTCCGGTACTTCAACATGAATACCCACATCAGGAGGATCCAGAGGATGCTGAAGGGTTCGAGGGTCGCGATCCTGCCGGTCGTATAATGCATGAAGTCGCAGCAGAAGAGGAAAGCGGCCAGATCGGCCCATTTCTCCTTCTGCAGCAGTTCTCCGGCCAGGAGCCGGAAGACCGGCACCAGCAGCACGCTGCAGAGCGCTCCGAAGAAGCGGAAGGCGAAGGGGTTCATCCCAAAGAGGGAGATGCCCAAGGCGATCAGCCTCGTGCCTAAGAGGGGATGTACGGCCGCATAGAAGGGCAGATCGTTGGCGATCTCATAGGCGTTGCGGATATGGTAGATCTCATCGAAATAGGTCTCATCGCGGTAATCGGGATCCAGCGGGATCTTCTCCGTTTCGTCGATCAGGGCAGCAGGATCATAACTGCCTTCCGGTGCTTCCGTGATCTGCAGCTGTCGGAAGCAGCCGTCCTTTTCGCTGTAGAAGCCCAGTTCGTTGATCACCCCGGAGGCGGTGGGGAAGCTCAGCTGAATATAGCGGGAGGCGGAAGAGACTTCCTGGATCTCCCACTTCATATAGCTCTCGCAGCTTAAGGTGCATAAGGGCTGCCAGTTCTTTCCGTCATCCGATACGGAGAGCTCAGCCTGCTGGGGATAGATTCGGAAACGTTCCGTTTCGTCCCCGACGCCCTCTACCGAGAAGGCATAGACCTTCTCGAAGGAAGGATCTTCATCGCTGATGCGGAAGAGGATACGCTCGCCGGGATGATCGTTCTGGTAGAAAGTCTCCGGTACCGTACTGTGTCCCAGGTCACAGAAGACAAAGAGGGCATAGACCAGGGTGATCGTTACGATCCTGCCCCAGTGCTTCTTCCGCAAAAGAAAAGACCCGGCCGCAATGATCAGGAAACTGCAGACCAGCAGCCAGCCGATACGGGGATTGCCGAGATAACGAAAACAGAATTCTTCCAGACTCTTCACGTCTCTCAGTATACCGTAAAAACCTTTCTTTCACGGGGAAAAGTTCTTATAATGGGGCTATGATCTATACATGTACCAGCAATCCATCTCTGGATTATTACCTCTGTCTCGAGGATGATCTGCAGCAGGGAAAGATCAACCGTACGGTCGATGAGCACTACGATGCCGGCGGCAAGGGCGTCAATGTCTCGATCGTCCTGAACGGTCTGCATATCCCCAATACGGCCCTGGGTTTCCTGGGCGGTTTCTCCAGGGGATACTTTCTCTCCTGTCTGACTCCTTACACCTATCTGCAGCCGCAGTTCACCCGCATTCAGGAAGCGACCCGCATCAATATCAAACTGAACGAACACGGTCAGGAGACTTCCGTCAATGCCAGGGGACCGCACATCAGCGAAGAGGAATTCGCCCGCTTCCGGCTGATCCTGCAGAAGGTCTACCCCGGTGATTATTTCGTCCTCTCCGGAAACGTTCAGGAAGAGATCCGGGAACAGCTGCACGAGGTCCTGAAAGAACTCGTGGAGGAAGATACCCGGCTGATCATCGATACCGATGCCCCCTTTGCGAAGATGTGTCTGGACCTCCATCCCTATCTGCTGCGCCTATCGCTCGAAGAAGCTGAAGAAGTCAGCGGCAAGAGCGGGGACGAGGGACTGAAACGGCTGGCGGAGAAAGCCCGCAACGTCATCTGCCGCAAGGACAACGGCTGGCTGATGTATCACGATGAAGAGGTCTATGAAGGGATCCTGCATCAGAATGACAGCGGTTCGACGACCGGACGCAACGATACCTGCGTCGCCGGTTTCCTCTTCGGACTCCTGCGCGGCGCTTCGCCGGAAGAAGCTTTCCGTTACGGAGTGGCCGCTGCCCAGATCGTTTCCGATGCCGATGTGCTGACTGCCGATCTCAGCGGGATCGAAGAGAGCTACCATACTGCTGAGGTCCGCCGCTTATGAAGAAACTGCTGCTCCTGCTGCTGGCAGCGTTCCTCTTTGGCTGCAGCAGCGGGAAGTACGATGTCCCGGACATGGACTTCTCGGTCGAGATCGCAACGAGGGACGTCGATATGAGCGGCTACCGCGGTGTCAATTCCACGAAGCACTGCTTCCGCGAAGTCGATCTCTATGATGTCTATGACTTCATCAAGGAAGGCGGCAGCGGTGTCTTCTACCTCGGCTATACCGACTGCGCCAACTGCCAGCAGGGCGTCCGCTATCTCAATGAAGTGGGGATGGAACTGGGCGTGACCGTCTACTACATCAACATCGACCGCGCCGACTACAATATCCGCGGTGACCGCGAGGCCTATGACCGGGTGCTTGCAGAACTGGAACCGATCCTGGGCAAGGAAGATGACGGAGAGGTGATCATCCTCACTCCCGATGTCTTCCAGCTCATCAACGGCGAGTTCGGCAAGAACCATATCGGACTGACCGGCAGCTGGGAAGGGACCTCTCCTTCGGAAGCTTCCGTGAACCAGTTAAAAGAGACATATCGGGAGTTACTGACTCCCTATATCCGCTAAAAGACTGCCAGGCAGTCTTTTTGTGTAGGAATTTCGCTTTTTCCCGGAAACAATGATACAGAAAGGAGAAAGATGAAGAAGAAGGAAAAAGTAAGACTGATCGTATTTACGGCCCTGCTGATCGTTTCTCTGACCGGTATGGCCTTCAGTCTGCAGCGCCTCCTGCATCTGCGTCCGGTCCCGGTCGCAGCCCACTATCTGCGTCAGCGTACATTGCTCAGCGAGGAGGATCTCAAAACGATCCCTCTGCCGGCAGCCTGTCTCAACGAAGAGGTGATCACCGATCCGGAAGAACTGCAGGGAAAGTGCGTACGGCTGAATGCTGCTGTGCCGAACGGCAGCCTCTTCTACCGCAGCGTGCTGGAAGACGTCTCTGCCGTGCCGGACCGCTCCCACCTCAGACTGCTGGAAGGGGAGACTTCCTACGACCTCTATGTCAGTGAGGTACGGGTGAATCCCAACAGTCTGCGCAGCGGGATGGCCGTCGATCTTTACCTGACGGTGAACGATCCGCCCCGCAGCGGATTATTGCTGAAGGGGGCAAGGATCACCGGCTGCTACAGCCGGGAAGGAGAGGTCTACGAGAACGAGAAGAAGGCAGCGATCGAGATCTTTACGCTGGCAGTAAAAGAAAAGGACGTTGCCGTCCTCAATAAGGCCCTGCTGGCCGGTAAGATCTCTGTCGCTGTCTCCAAGGAGAGCTATGAAGAACTCTCTTCGGCAGAGCTCGGCAAAGATTCAGAGATCATGAGCCTGCTGCAGTGAAGCGAGCCAGCCGCGCATCTCCTGCGGGCTCTTCAGTTCGACGAACTTCTGCGGATACTGCTCCGCCAGATCGCGGTAGAACTGCGTCCAGCGCTTCGTGCGGCTGCCCAGCAGGATCCAGGTCAGGAAGGAGAGGGTCAGCCGGTCGTAACAGCCTTCGGCGAGATCCTCGCGCTGTCTTCCCCGGTTGCGGAAGGCCCGGTGCACGGCTTGTCGGAAGCAGCGAAAGCGATTAATATTGAGAAACAGGATCACGTCGGCTTCCGCAAAACGCCGCTGCAGCTGCAGCGACTGATAGTTGCCTTCGATGATCCAGCCTTCCCGATCACAGAAGCTTTCGACCAGGGCCCGGGCCTCCGGCAGCGGCCGGCGCTGCCAGTCTGCCGTGAAATGGACGGTATCCAGGTGTAAGACCGGATCGGAAGTGATCTTTGCGATGGCTCTGGCCATACTGCTTTTACCGGAGCCGGTGAATCCAACGATCGCCGTCTTCATGTGTTCAATTGTAGGAGCGTAGAATTCGAATGTCCAGCAGAAAACTGATCAAGGGGATCCTGCTGATCCTCTGGTGTATCCTTATATATTCCTTTTCGGCCGCGAACGGCACTGCCTCGCAGCAGCTTTCCGACGGGATCCTGCAGCGGGTCGGTCTCCTGAGCCTGCCTTATGCCGGGACTCTGATCCGCAAGCTGGCCCATTTCCTGGAATACGGCGTGCTGGCCTTGCTGGCGGCTTCCTTCCTGGAAGAGTTCCCGCTGAAGGAGAACTATCGTTATGCCTTCCTGTTTGCCGTACTCTATGCGGTCGGGGATGAGCTGCACCAGCTCTTCGTGGCCGGCCGGGCCGGGATGTGGCAGGATGTGCTGATCGATGCGGCCGGAGCGCTCGTCTTCCTTCTGTGTCTTCGTCACTGGAAAAGAAACTGAAAAGAAGCTGTCTGATCCTGCTGTTATTGTTAAGCGGCTGCAAGCCGCAGCAGGCGCTCTGTTACCGCGAGAGGGAGGACGTGGTCTCGCTCTATGAACTGCAGGCGGAAGGCGACCTCCTGCGTCACGTCTCTTACCGCGAGAGCTATCCGCTGCCGCCGGGCGGGGAAGAGAAGATCCTGCGCCAGCTGCAGGAAGCGTATGCGCTGGAAGGACGTCGGGTCGTCTTTGAGGAAACGGAAGACTTCCGGGACTATGTCTCGCTGCGCAAGAGCCTGCAGGCACTGCGTGAAGAGGGGTATCACTGTGAGTGAGGAACTGCCCCGCGAGAAAGCGAAGCGCTGCGGTCTCTCCGCTCTGCGCGATGAGGAACTGCTGGCGATCCTATTGGGTTCCGCCGGCCGGGGAGGGAACGTCTTCGCCCTGGCGGAAGAGATCCTGGAGGTCTCCGGCGGTCTATCCGGACTGCTGAAGCTGAGTTACGAGGAACTGACGGCGGTCAAAGGCATCAAGGAAGCCAAGGCTCTCTCGATCCTGACCGTCTTTGAGATCTGCCGGCGGCTGCTGGAACTGCGCAGGATCGAAAAAGAGAAACTGAACGAACCGGGCCGGGCAGCCGACTGGCTGCGCCTGCAACTGGGCGGGGAAGCTCAGGAACAGTTCCTGATCATCTTCCTGAACTGCCGCTATGAAGTTATCCGCTATGAAGTGCTCTTCAAGGGCAGCGATACCGCTTCCTTGGTGGCAGTCCGGCAGATCCTGCGCAAGGCATTGCTCTACCGGGCAGTCTACCTGCTGGCTGCCCACAACCATCCCAGCGGACACTGTTCGCCTTCAGAGGCAGATGTCGATCTGACGCTGCGGCTGAAGGAAGGGGCGCTCTATCTGGATATGGAACTGCTGGATCACATCATCGTCGGTCCGGCTGCGTATTTCTCGTTCCGGCAGGAAAAACTGCTCTAAGCCTGCAAACTGTCTTCTTTTTGTGCTATTATCGAGGCATGAAGAAGACTTTTTTTGTGGTGCTTTTCCTGCTGCTGAGCGCCTGCACTGTCTCCTCATCGTCACTGGAAGAGAGGCTCGATGCCCGGATCCTGGCTTTCCAGCAGGACAGCGTCGTACATCGACCGAATATCCGCAGCCGTTATTACAGCTATTATCTGCCTTCGGATATGCAGCGTCTGTCTACCGACGGCACCGGCATCCTGCTGCAGTATGCAGATATCACGATCCTGATGAACATCAATATCGCCGATGTCATCAACCAGGAACAGTACGTTTCCTCCTTCCTGCTGGAGGACGGTTTCTATGCCGAGAGCGACCGCATCTATCAGAAGCGGGGCGTCTATGCCGATGCGGAAGAGAATATCGTGCCTTTCCTGATCGAAGCCTATACGCATGAGAAAGAGATCCTCTTAGTCGTTTATACCTCTCAGTTTCATTACTATGCTTACTGTTATCCTGAGGAAGCCGAAACGGCTCTGCGCCATATCCTGCTGATCGCCAAGAGCGCGCTCTGTGAAAGCGAGAACGTGATCGCGGACTTCTCCGATAAGATCACGATCGACTACGAGAAGAAACAGGTCGACCTCTTTGAGACGATCATCCCCAAGAACGGCAACCTCAGCGATATGATCATTGGTGAAGAGACTCCGGCACCGAGCGAGAGCCCGCAGCCGAGCGAAACACAGACAGAAGATATTATTGGAGAATAGAAATCATGAAAAAACTGATCGATCTGTTATTTGAACCCGAAGAAGAAGAGGGAAAAGTCGTCGTCGAAGCTCCCTTAGAGGAAGTGAAACCTCTGGCGGAACCGGTGAAACAGCCTGTTCAGGAAGCAAGACCGGCTCCGGTGAAGACGGAAGAGAAGAAAACGGAAAAGAAACGCAGCGGTTCCTTCATCGATCTCGATGAACTGCAGGTCCGCAAGCCTGCTCCCAAAAAGGAAAAGGAAGCGGAGAAGAAGGAAGAAGTCCGTCCCTATGAATCCCAGCCGGCGATCTCCCCGATCTTCGGCTATGTCGACAAGGAGAAGACGGGCGAACCTGTCCTGCACACCCCGCAGATCAAGAAGGACAGCGGGTCGGTGCTGGGAACGGTCTATTCCCCGTTCTACGGCGTGATCCCGCAGAAGGAAGAAGAACCGGTCAGGCCGGAACCGAAGAGACCGCAGACCCCGGCCGTTGATGTCCTGCCCAAGGAAGAAACGATCCAGGGCGTGACCCAGCATTTCTCGGCCGGCGAGATGCCGCTGCAGGGGATCCGCGAAGACGGGTTCGAGAACCACAGTCTGGACGAGATCCTGCATGATGACGAGACCTATGTAGCGGCACAGGAGATCTCGCTCTTTGACGAGCTCTTCAAGGACGACAAGGAGTAAGCATGGTATTCTTTATCGGCATTAAAGGCACCGGAATGGCGGCCCTGGCCTGCATGTTGAAGGACCTGGGGGAAGAAGTCTCCGGTTCCGATCTGGAGAAGCATTTCTTTACCGAGGAGGAACTGCTGAAAAGGCAGATCCCGATCGTTCCCTTTGACCCCGCCAATATCCGGGACGGGATGACGGTCATCATCGGCAATGCCTTCTTGGAGGATTTCCCGGAAGTCATCGCTGCCCGCAATAACCCGACCTGCACCTGCTACCGTTACCATGAATATCTCGGGAAACTGATGGAAGGCTATACCTCGATCGCGATCAGCGGTTCGCACGGCAAGACCACCACGACCACGATGACCCGGGATGTCTTTTCCCGTTATGCCCCGACGGCCTATCTGATCGGTGACGGAGAAGGGCATATCACTCCCGACAGCAAGTATCTCTGTGTCGAAGCGGATGAGTTCCGCCGCCATTTCCTGGCCTATCATCCGACCTATGCATTGATCACCAATGTCGAGATCGACCATGTCGATTACTTCAAGGATGAGGCGGATTACCTTTCGGCCTATCAGTCCTTTGTGGAACAGGTCAAGGAAGCGGTCTTCTTTAACGGAGACGATCCGGAAGCCCGCAAGCTGAACATCCCCTGTGCCCATTTCTCCTTCGGTTTCGGAGAAGACAACGATTTCCGCATCGTCAACCTGCAGGCCCAGCCGGAACGCTGCAACTTCCAGGTCACTTTCCGGGGGAACCATGTCGGCGACTACTGCCTGCCGTTCTCGGAGCAGCATCTGCTCTATGATGCCCTGGCGGTCATCTCCCTGGCGACCATGCTGGGGATCGCTCCGGCCCTGATCGAACTTTCGTTCCAGCAGTTCGCGACTCCAAAACGCCGCTTCAAGGTCGAGAAGTTCGCCGATGCAGTCTTCGTCGATGACTATGCCCACCATCCGACTGAGGTCAAAGTCACGCTGGAGACGGCCCGCAACCGTTTCCCGGACAAAAAGATCGTGGCGATCTTCAAGCCGCACCGGGCCAGCCGGGTCTACCGCTTTGCGGATGATTTCGCGGCTGCGCTCTCCCTGGCCGACAAGGTCTACCTGCTGGATTTCACCTCCATCGATGACAAGCAGGACGGCGTCGATATCGATATCCGTTACCTGCAGGAGCGTCTGCCGGGTTCGGTCGTCCTCAGCGAGGACGAAGCCGGCGCTGCCGTTCTGGCTGCGGAAAAGGACGCCTGCTACGTCTTCATGTCCAGCAAGGACATCTATCATCTGGCCGAAAAGACCAAAGCACTCTTCTAGACAGCTCCGGCTGTCTTTTTCTTTGGTGATATTACGTGCAATCTTCGGTAGTTGGTTCTGAAATGTAAATCATTTCATTGTAAAAAAATGCAAATCTGTTACAATTTAGAAGAGAAAGTGAGGACCTATCATGGATGCTTTCATTGTTGCCAGCAAAGCTCTGGCTGAACAGCTGCTGCCGATCGCCGGACTGATCGTTCTGATCCTGCTGATCGTGCTGCTGAACAATCTGATCAAAGTCGTGAAAAAAGTAGGCGGGACCCTGGAAAAGACCCATACGACCATCGATCTGGTCGATACCAGCCTGACCAAGATCCAGGAGCCTTTGAATACGGTCGTGAAAGTCAGTCACGGCGTGGACAGCGGTTATGATGCCGGTGTCAAGGCGATCGGGGATGCCAAGGATTATCTCCACAAAAACAAGGACGTCCTGATCGAGAAGAAGGACGAACTGCTGGCCAAGACCGACGAAGTGATCGACAAGGTCCGCAATCTGAAGAAAACGCCGGAACCGAAGGAACCGAGTCCGGAAGATATCATCGGAGGAAAATAGTCATGAATGAAGAAGAGAGACAGGAACTGGAAAGATCCGTCAACGAGACTGTTGAAGAAATGAAGCGGAAGATCGAAGAGATCACCCGGGCCGCCGATGAAGTGGAAGACGAGCGTCTTTCGGCCAAGGCCAAAGCCATCGCCGGCAAGGTCAGCGAAACGCTGGAAACGACTTCCGGCAAACTGGTCAGTGCCTATCAGGAGACCAGGGACAGGGTCCAGATGGAAAAGACCCTGGACTACATCCGCAGCAAATCGCAGGAAGCTGCTGACTTTGCGATGGGCAAACTGAACGAACTGAAGAATAACCCCCAGGTCCGGGAAGCGGTCGAGAACGGCATCGAGAAGACGAAGGAGACCGCTCTGAAAGTCGGCAGCGCCGTCAATACGACTCTCGACAAGGCCGGCGAGAACGAGAATGTCCGCAAGGTCATCGACAAGGTCACTGACCTGCGGGACGCCGTCAAGGTCAAATGGAACGAACTGGCGGAAAAGACGGATCTGGATGAGAAACTGGTCAAAGCCAAGGACGATGTCCTGGCTGCAGCCGATAAGGCAGCAGAAGCGCTGCGCAGCCTGATGAAGAAAGAAGAAACGGTCGAAACGCCGGAGGAAGCCCCGGAAGCGGAAGCTCCGGCCGAAGCACCGCCGGAAGGACCGGGAGAGGATAACGCATGAAACGAGTAACGATCTACGATGTAGCCAAGGAAGCCGGTGTCTCACTGGCCACCGTTTCCCGTGTTATCAACGATTCTTCCGTCGTCAAAGCTGCTACCCGCAAGAAGGTCGAAGATGCGATCGTGCATCTGGGCTATAAGCCCAATGCGATCGCTCAGGGATTAGCTCTGCAGAAGACGACCATGATCGGTCTGATCGTCCCGGAAACGAGCTTCACCTATACCGGACAGATCATCAACGGTCTGCTGGATGTCTCCAAGATCTACAACTACAGCGTGATCCTGCATACGATCACCGAAGGGATCTCTGATGTCGACAAGATCATCGACGTCATCATCAAGTCCCGGGTCGACGGGGTCATCATCTATTCCGACAAGATCAAGGAAGATTCCATCAACCTGCTCAACGACTACAACATCCCGATCGTCGTCATCGGCAACCGCATCTCCTCGGAAAGGATCTGCTCCGTCTATGTCGATACCGAGAAGGCTGTCAGCGAGCTCTGCGAGAGATATCTGGAGAAGGGCCTGCAGGACATCGCTGTCCTCGAAGACCGCAAGAACGAAGCCAGTTCCCGGCAGATGCGGGAAGGGGCTCAGAAAGCCTTTGCGGCCCATGGCCTGAACTTTGAGAACTATGTGCATATCCCACGGGAAGCGCGTTCTTCCTACCGCTTCCTCTGCGAATACTTCAAGGATCACAGGCACCAGCTGATGATCGTCAACCGTGACTCGCAGGCAATGGCTGTCGTCAATGCCGCCAGAGAGAACGGGATCAGCGTTCCGGAAGACATGGAACTTGTCTGTGCGATCGATACGAAGTATAATTCGATGGTCAGACCGAAGATCTCGGCATTCTCGATCCCGTCGTATGATCTGGGTGCTGTCGGTATGCGGCTGATGACCAAGATGCTGCAGGATGAAAAGGTGGAAGACAAGGAAAAGTGTCTGACCTATCTCTTCACGCCGCGGCAGACCACAAAGAAATAGCGCTGAAAAGGAAGAGTACCGTTCCGGAATGTACAGAGAGCCCCTGGCTGCTGAGAAGGGGACAGGAAGGGAAGGGAAATACACCTTGGAGTTTCTTATTGCAAAGATAAGACGTATCCCGCGTTAAGGGCAGAGTAAGAAATGAAGGTGGGACCTCGCTTTGCAGCGACCTTGGTTCTGCCTTTTTTATGGAAAGGAATACTTATGGGAATCTATGAAGAACTGGAATGGCGGGGACTGATCAAGGATGTCAGTTCACCGGACCTGCGCGAAAAACTCAACAACGGCGGCATGACCTTCTACATCGGCACCGATCCGACCGGAGACAGTCTGCATATCGGACACTTCTCCTCGTTCCTGATCTCCCGCCGTCTGAAGGAAGCCGGACACCATCCGATCCTTTTAGTCGGAGGCGGTACCGGCATGATCGGCGATCCCAAACCGGATGCCGAACGGCCGATGATCACCAAGGAAGAAGTCGACCACAACATCGCCTGTCTGAAGAAACAGGCGGAAGATATCTTCGGTTTTGAAGTCGTCAACAACTACGACTGGATCAAGGATATCCAGGTCATCGATTTCCTGCGCGACTACGGCAAGTTCTTCAACATCAACTACATGCTGAACAAGGACATCGTCAGAAGACGTCTCGATCAGGGCATCACCTACACCGAGTTCTCCTACATGATCCTGCAGGCACTGGATTTCCTGCACCTCTACGAAGAGAGAGGGGTCACCCTGCAGTGTGCCGGTCAGGACCAGTGGGGCAACATCACTGCCGGGATCGAACTGATCCGCAAGAAGCACAATACCGAGTGCTATGCCTTTACGATGCCTCTGCTGACCAAGAGCGACGGCACCAAGTTCGGCAAGTCCAACGGCAAAGCGATCTGGCTCTCTCCGGAGAAGACTTCCTCTTATGAGATGTACCAGTTCTTCATCAACTCCGAAGATGCCAAAGTCATCGACTACCTGAAGTTCCTGACCTTCCTTTCCAAAGAAGAGATCGAAGCTCTGGAAGAATCCAACCGCAACGAACCGCATCTGCGCAAGGCCCATAAGGCCCTGGCTCACGAGGTCATCAGCTTCTTACGCGGAGAGGAAGCCTACGAGAGCGCCGTACGCATCTCGGAGACCTTCTTCGGCGGCGATATCCGTTCTCTGAGCGAGAAGGAACTGCGCGAAGGCATCAGCGATCTGCCGCGTTTCCCGCTCAATGAAGAGATCACGCTCTCCGATGCGCTCTTAAAAGTCGGCGCCTGCTCCTCCAAGCGGGAAGCGAGAGAACTGATCAACGGTTCCTCGATCACTCTGAACGGCGTTAAGGAAAAGGATCCGAACCTGCTGCTCAGTGCTGACAGGGCATTGGCCGGAAACCTCTTCATCCTGCGCAAAGGCAAGAAGAATTACTTCGTACTGGAAAGGGACTAGTCCCTTTCCATTATTCTGTTTATAATTGAGTCATGAAAAAGTTCTGCTGTTTTCTGCTGTTGTTTCTGCTGCTCTGCGGCTGTCAGCGCGACAGTTCCAGCGCCCGCAAAATGACGGCTGAAGAGCGTTATCTCGATCTGGTGGAACTTCTGCAGGCCCAGGAGGTGCTGCGGGAGAGTTCCAATGCTTTTGATCTTTCCGGAGAGATCGTACCGATCACCGAAGGCTACCGTTATTACGTCTTCATCGACAATGCCCGTATCGCTCTGTACGATATGGAAGCTTTAGCCTGTGAGGACGGAGTGGACTATACGAATCAGATGGCTGCTTCGGTCGGCATCTTTGAAGAGAACGAATACCATATGATCCCCAACCAGAGCAATCCCGACAAGGGCTATGTCTCCGGTCTCGTGATCAGCGGCGTCTCCCAGAAGCCGGAGGTGGATCTGAGGGTCCTGATCCAGTGGGAAAACAAGGACCGCAACAACAATACCCGTGCTTATTACCGTCTGCACCTGGCGGTATCGGAGGAAAATGACTGAGGAAAAGAAAAAACAGTCTCTCCTGGCCGGAGCCCTGACCGGCTCTTTCGGCGTCTTTATCTCCAAGGCCCTGGGACTGTTTTATGTCGTTCCGCTGAACTCTCTGGCCGGCGAGAGCAACATGGCTTTCTACAGCATCACCTATACCTACTACGACATGATCCTCAAGATCTGTCAGGCCGGCATTCCTTTTGCGATCGCTGCTCTGGTCGCCAAGTATGTAGGCCGGGAAGACTATAAGACGGCCCTCTTAGTACGGAAGCTCGGTACTTCCTTCATCATGGGCATCTCCTTCCTGATCGCCTTCCTGTTCTTCTTAGGAGCCAGGCCGCTGGCGGTCTCCTCGCTGGGAAGCTCGGCAGCGCCGGAAGATATCGCGGCCCTGACCAATCTCTTCTATATCCTGCTGCTGGCGGTCATCACCGTACCTTATCTCTCTTCGGTACGCGGTTTCTATCAGGGCCTCAAGAGGCTCGATATCTACGCCGTATCGCAGGTCCTGGAACAGCTGGTCAGAGTCACCGGCATCATCGGTCTCGGCTATCTCTTCGTCAAACTGCTGCACTTCAAAAGCATCTATGCGATCTATATGGCGATCCTGGCTGCTTCGCTGGCCGCCGTCGTCACGATCCTTTATTTCCTGGCCAGTACCCGCCGGGACAGCCGCTATGTGCGTCAGCAGGCGGCAAAGCAGGAAGGGGGAGCACAGCCCCCGAAGAAGATCATGCGGGAGATCCTGTCTCTGGGCATCCCTTACGTGATCATCTCCTTCCTGGGTACGATGGGACCGCTGGTCAACGCCAAGTTCTTCCTGTCCTATGCCACGAAGACCGGCATCGATTACGAGATCGCCAAGCAGGTACTGGGCATCGTACAGACCAACTGCTCGAAGATCGCTTCGATCCCGCAGGTGCTCTCGCTGGGCTTCTCGGCGGGACTGGTCCCTTATCTCAGTGATACCTATGAGAAACAGGACCACAAACAGCTGCGCCGTCAGCTGCGGGACATCTTCGGCACCGTGCTCTATATCCTGATCCCGGTCGTGCTCGTCATCGGCGTCTTCTCAGCGGAGATCTATGCGATCATGTACGGCAGCCGGAACGTGGTGCTGGGCGGTTCGCTCTTGCGCCGCTATGCGCTGGTCGCTTTCACCGATACGGTCGCGCCGATCTTCTCTTCGATCCTGATCACCCTGCGTTTCCGTCTCAATGCGATCGCTTTCCTGGTCCTTTCGGCCATATTAAAAGCCGTGACCTTCTTCGTGCTGATCAAGGCCGTCGGTTATTCCGGCATGATCTATTCCACGGCGCTGGCCAGTATCCTGGTCATCGTGTTAGGTACGGCTCTGTTAAAGAAACAGTTCTCTTTCGATATCCGCAGCATCGCTTCGATCGCCTTCCGGACCCTGCTTTCCAGCATCGTCTGCATCCTGCCGGTCGCGCTGTTCAGCTACTTCGTGCCGCACAGCTACGACAGCCGCATCCTGCTGCTCTTCCGTTTCGGGATCGAAGGGATCCTGATGGTGGCGGTCTATCTGGCTTTCTCTACCTTGTTAAGACTGCCGCAGCAGGTCTTCCGGATGAAGGAATTCTCCCTGAAAGGATTGCTGAAACGTTTCCGCGCTTAAAGGATCTTATCGATCTCGACTTCCGGGATCTCCAGTATGCCGCTCTCGGCATACTTTTTTATGGTGTCCAGCACCTGCTGACTGAGGTAGGGGGGCGTACTGGCTCCGGCCGTCACACAGACATTCTTCCGGTCATGGAGGTCTTCCTCCTGTATCCCGCTGACATCTTCGATCATGCGGACCAGCGGGATCCCGGCCTTGTGAGCGATCTCGGCAAGCTTGTTGGAGTTGTTGGAGCGGGGATCTCCCACGACATAGAGCAGATCGCAGTCAAACAAGCGCAGCAGGGCCTGCTGCCGGGAAGAAGTCGCCTGACAGATCTCCTGCTGGAATTCTGCATCGGGATACTTCATCCGGATCATC
Source organism: Erysipelotrichaceae bacterium (assembly GCA_017512885.1). GTDB lineage: Bacteria > Bacillota_I > Bacilli_A > Erysipelotrichales > Erysipelotrichaceae > RGIG5669. The sequence goes on along the minus strand of JAFWEP010000028.1, from coordinate 51,919 downwards.
TCCGAGAAACCGGCCACTTCAAAGATCGACATCGTGGTCTGATTGGTCACGAAGATCTCGCCTTCGACATCGGGCAGGACCCGGGGATCATCCAGCAGGTGGATGTGCTCGGAAAGGGAGAGCACGGCTTCCGCTTCAGGATGACCTTTCTTGCCGATATAGAAGATCTCCTTGCCGGCCATCAGCTCCCGGGTGATGATCTTCTGGGTCTCGATCACATCTTCACAGGACGCATCGATCACGATCAGGCCGCGGGAACGGGCCAGATCCTTGTAATACTGCGCGATACCGTGTGCAGAAAAGATCAGCACGCCGTGATCGAGCGAGTTGATCCATTCTTCCTTTGAACGGGAATCATCCAGGGTGATGATCCCTTTCTGTTCCAGTGCCTCTGCTACATAGCGGTTATGAACGATCATTCCGGCTACATAGACCGGTTCCTGCGGGAAATCCCTGCGTGCATCGAGAGCGATGCGGATCGCTCTCACGACGCCCTTGCAGTAACCGCTGGGCACGACTCTGCGTACATTCATAGTCTCATTTTAGCATATGCACTGCACAGATATTGATACCTCGTGTAGAATGATCTTATGACATATCTGATCTATCTGGCAGCCGCCCTGATCCCGGTGATCTTCCTGCTGATGCGGGTCTATCAGCTGGATCAGCTGGACAGGGAACCTCCCCGGCTGCTGCTGAAACTGTTGCTGCTGGGCATGGCCATAACGTTCCCGGTCTACTGGATGGAAGTCCTGGGCGGGAATATGCTGTTTTACGGCATGGGCGGAAGTCGCGAACTGTTTTCCGATCCGCTGTATCTGGCCCTCGATAATTTCCTGATCGTAGCCGTATCGGAAGAGCTCTGCAAGTTCCTGGCGCTGAAACTGGGCAGCTGGAAGAGCGAACATTTCAATTACTATTTTGACGGGATCCTCTATGCGGTGATCGTCTCGATGGGCTTTGCGGCCGTGGAGAACGTCCGCTACGTCTTTGCCTACGGTCTCGGCAATGCCGTGGCCCGAGCGTTCACCTCGCTTCCGGCACACTGCATCTTCGGGATCTATATGGGTTCCTTCTATGCCGAAGCCAGGCACTATCAGAAGCAGGGGCAGCAGGGGAAGAGTCTGCTCTCCCTCGTGCTGGCCGTACTGATCCCGGTCATCCTGCACGGCTTCTATGACTTTGTGCTCTCTGTGGAAGGGGAGTGGACCCTGACCGTCTTTCATGTCTATCTGACGGTCCTGTTTGCGGCAGCGCTGTATACGGTGCGCCGTTCCTCGCGCAACGATCTTCCTCTCTAATATAACAACGTAATGCATCGTTATTACATGCATAGAAAACATTTACATATTCTATGCATTTATCTTTCATTTAAAAAAGAACTGTGCTATATTCTCTTCTAGATAAGGAGAAACTTATGCCGAAAGAAATCACACAGAACCTCTTAGCGCAGTTTGACAAAGAGTATGCCAAGGATCCGGTCGCCAAAGTTGCCCGCAGAGCCCTTTACGGTACCGATATCGCGGATGCCGCGAAGGTGCAGGAAGAGAATGCGCAGCTGAAGAATCGTTTCTCGATCGATATCAAGACCCTGCCGGCGACCAACCAGATGCAGTCCGGCCGCTGCTGGATCTTCTCCGGACTCAATACCTTACGGGAACCGGTCGCTAAGGAACTGAAACTGGAGAACTTTGAGTTCTCGCAGAACTATACCGCTTTCTACGACAAGCTGGAGAAGGCGAACTTCTTCATGGAAGCAGTCATCGAACTGAAGGACCGTCCCTGGGATGACCGTACCCTGAACTGGGTGCTGCGTTTCCCGGTCGGCGACGGCGGTCAGTGGGATATGCTGACGGCAGTCATCGAAAAGTACGGTCTGGTCCCGAAGGATGTCATGCCGGAGACCTATGCCAGCTCCCATACCCGTTCGCTGGGTTCGCTGATGAATACCCGTTTACGCAAGTTTGCGGTCGATGTCCGCAAGGCTGCCGACAAAAAGGAAGTCAATAAGCTCAAGGAGACCTGTCTGAAGGAGATCTATTCGATGCTCTGCACCTGCTTCGGCGTACCGCCGCAGAGTTTCGACTTCGAATATGTCGACAAGGATAAGAAGTATCACTGCGACAAGGGCCTGACCCCGAAGAGCTTCTATGAGAAGTATGTCCATGCGGATTTCTCTTCGCTGGCATCGCTGATCAACTCTCCGCGTGAAGAGACGCCCTTCAATGAGATGTTCACCGTCAAGTTCCTGGGCAACGTCGTAGGTGTGCCGGTATCCTATCTGAACGTCACCATCGAAGAGATGAAGAAGGCCGTCATCGCCCAGCTGAAAGACGGCAAGGTCGTCTGGTTCGGCAGTGACTGCGGCAAGTTCGGTGACCGCAAGGCCGGTACCTGGGCTCCGGAGAACTATGATTATGAATCCCTGTTCGGGGTGAACTTCGAGATCTCCAAAGAAGATTCTCTCTATGCCTGCCAGAGCGCGATGAACCATGCGATGGTCATCACCGGTGTCAATCTGGACGGCAAGAAAGCCACCAAGTGGAAGATCGAGAACAGCTGGGGCGAAGATGTCGCCAACAAGGGCTACTTCGTCGCTTCCGATGAATGGTTCGACCGTTATGTCTATCAGGCTGTCGTCGAGAAGAAATATCTGCCGAAGAAGATCGCTGCAGCGATGACGAAAAAGAAGATCGAACTGGAACCCTGGGATCCGATGGGGACCCTGGCCGACTAGTTCAAGGGACAGCAATGCTGTCCTTTTTCTTTGAAAAATCCGGCTTTTCCGCTATAATCTCTACAAGGTGATAAATATGAATCAACAGTTGAAAAAAGAAACGCAGCGTTTTATCGAACTCAACGGATTCCGGGAACTGACGAAGATCCAGGAAGCCTGCATCGAGATGGCTGCGAAAGACAAGGATATCATTGCGGTCTCTGCGACCGGTACCGGCAAGACCCATGCCTTCCTGATCCCGATCATGGAAAGGATCGATCCGGAAAAGGAAGAGACCCAGGCGGTGATCTCGGCTCCGACCCGGGAACTGGCTTTCCAGATCCATCGGGCGGCCAAACTGATGAAGGAAGTCTATCCCTCCCTGCGGATCAAGCTGCTTTCCGGCGGTACGGACAGCGTCCGCAGCCGGGAAGAGCTGAAGAATGTGCCGCAGATCATCATCGGTACTCCGGGACGGATCAAGGACCTCTTCCTGAACAATGTCATCCGGGTCGATAAGGTCAAGGTCTTTGTGGTGGACGAAGCGGATATGACATTAGAGTACGGTTTCCTGGAAGACATCGATGCGGTCTTTTCGCATATGGTCAAGGAACCGGAGATCATGTGTTTCTCGGCGACCTTCCCGGAAGCGCTGCGTCCCTTTGTGCGCAAATATCTGAACAATCCCCAGATCATCCGCATCGAAGAGGCGGAAAAGCTCTCGCCCCGCATCCGGCACGTCGCCATTGCCTGCAAGCACCGCAGCTACGGCGAAACATTGCTGCAGATCCTGCCGGGCTTCGATCCCTATGTCTGCCTGATCTTCGGCAATACCCGCGAGGAATGCAACGAGGTCTACGATCAGCTGCGGGCAGCCGGCTACCGGGCAGTGCTCTTGCACGGCGGACTGGAATCGAGAGAACGTCAGAAGGCGATGCGCGCCCTGGCTTCGCAGGAATACCGTTATGTGGTGGCCAGCGACGTTGCCGCCAGAGGCATCGATATCGAGGGGATCACCCATGTCGTTTCCCTGGGCTTCCCCAGCGATCTTTCTTTCTATACCCATCGGGCCGGACGTACCGGAAGGAGCGGCAAGGAAGGCACCTGCTTCGCTCTCTATCAGGAAAAGGACACGGCCAGTCTGAAGACGCTGCGCAAGCAGGGGATCTCCTTCCGTTTCCGCAGCTTCCGCGGCAACGAATGGAGGGATCTGCAGGATCCTTTCGCTCCGCGCAAGAAGCGCAATGATGAACGGGAGAAGGAACTGGCAAAGATCCTGACCAAGAAGAAGGAAAAGGTCAAGCCGAACTACCGCAAAAAGAAAAAGGAAGCGATCGAACGCATCCGCCGCAAGGAACGGCAGGAGTTCATCCGCTCCAAGATCCGGGAAGAGAAGAAAGCGCGCTACCGTGCTGCTGCCCGCAAAAAAGTAGAAGAGTAAAGAAAACCCTCGGTCACTGACCGGGGGCTTTTACTGATCTCCGTCTTCCTGGTAGAAGATCGCACGCAGGTCTTCCAGAGGCCGGTTGGCTTTCTTTTCCGGCAGGGAGATCTTTTTCTTTAACTGTTCGTAGCGTTCGTTGAATTCCCGGGAAGAGAGGCGCAGGGAAGCGGAACCGAAGACCGAGAGCTGGACCAGGGCGTCGGAAGTGACGACGATCAGCCGGTAGTGCTGGGACAGCGCTCCGGCGTTCTCCTGGATGTAACGGTCGGCGGAATGGTCTTCCTGGGTATAGACGACGGTGAGGTTCTCCCGTTCGGTGCTGACCGGGCGGGAACTGTCCCGCTTGTAGGCATCGAAGACGACGATCATCCGTACCCCGAAGTAGCCCTGCATGTCGCTGAGCCTGTCCAGCAGCTTCTCACGGGCGGCAAAGAGATCCTGCCGGGCGAGCGAAGCTGTCTCTTCGGTGGCATACAACAGGTTATAGCCGTCGATCAGGAAGCAGGTCTCACGGGACTTCTGCAGCTGCAGTTCCCGTCTTTCTTCCTCGGCCTGTTTCTTCTGTTCCTTCTCGATCCAGCGTTCCTTTTCCTTGTAGGTAGCGGACCAGACCCGCTGCAGTTCCTTCTCGCTGACCTTCATCGGTCCGCTCTCGTAGGAGGACTGCCTGCGTTCATAGACGACCCCGGCATACTTTTCGACTTCGCTTCCGGGAACGCTGAGCACATTGCCGTTCTTCAGATAGAGCGAAGAAGAGACATGGGCGGCGGGATCGAGCGGCAGATACGAAGCATAGACGGCCTGCTGGTCGGCGCAGAGCTGCGGACGCTGGTCATAGACTTCCAGTTCGGTATGCAGGGCAGAGAGCTCCCGGCGCAGATCCTGCAGTTTGGGCAGGGGAGAAGAAGCCAGCAGGTGATCCTCTTCCGGGGTGAAGGCGATATTCTCTCTGGCCAGATAGTTCTGTAAGCTTCCCAGATCTTCCGCTTTCGTAAAGAGCCGGAAGAAGGCACAGGGTTCGCTGAAGAGGGGACGGGTCTTCTCCTGGGCCTGATAGAGAGCGCGGGTCAGCGCTTCCCGGATATCGGCTGCCGTCGTATGTTTCTGACTGGTCTCGATCTTCAGGATGGTGATCCTGACGTCTTCCAGCGGTCCGTCCGTGAAGATCCCCCGGGGAGGTTCTTCCTGCAGGATCGAAAGCAGTACCGAAGCAGCTGCCGAGACCGGCAGGCAGCGGATCTCGCGGCCGCTGCCGACAGGGAGCGGTTCGATCTGCAGGGTGACTTCCGCGAAGTGTTTCAAGACATCGAAGTGGGCAAAACCGTAGACGCTGTCACTGAGACTTTCGCGGATCTCGCGGGGCGGTTCCGTATAGCTGATCTCAGCCCCGCAGCGTTCCTTCAGCATCGTCTTCAGCACATCGCCGTGCAGTTCGCCCTGCAGGTTCACGCTGAGTTCCTTGCGGGCGGCATCGTAGCGGACATCGAGATCGGGGAATTCTTCCTCCAGCTGCTTCAGCTGGCCGTAGAGGTAGCCGCTGTCCATCTCCGAGAGGATACGGTAACGCAGGAAGAGGGGGAAGACCTGTTTCTCCTGCTGCAGAGAGGGCAGGAATGTACCGGCCGCAATGTTTTCGGGACCGCGCAGGACGCAGAGCTCATCCGGTCCGGCACTGCGCACGGACTCATACTGCTTCCCGTTGTAGAGACGGATCTCGGCGATCTTCTCTTCGCCCAAAGGATCGCGGCTGTTCAGCGTGCCGGAGAAGATGCGGGTATGCAGGAGACGTTCCTTTCCCTGACGGGAGACTTTGTAGACATAGGCGGATACCTGCGGATCGTTATTCTCCCGGGCATAGCAGGAGAGCTCCTGCAGGAAGGCTTCGATCCCGTCCTGTTTCAGGGCGGAACCGAAGAAGACCGGATAGAAGTAACGCTCCCGGACCGCTTTCTCCAGGACGGCCGGATCGAGCGTCTCGCTCTCCAGATACTGCTCCAGCAGTTTCTCATCGGTCAAAGCGACCTGTTCAGCCAGTTCCTCACGGGGGAAACAGAGCGGACTCAGTTCGCTCCGGATCCTGCGCAGGATCTCTTCCTTCGCATAGGGACTGATGTCCATCTTGTTGACGAAGAGGAAGAGGGGGATGCGGGCTTCCTGCAGTTCCCGGAAGAGGGCGATCGCTGCCGCCGGCAGCGTTTCGCTTCCCGACAAGAGGAAGACTGCGGCATCGACTGCTTTCAAGGCCCGTCTTCTTTCTTCGGCGAAGTCGCGGTGACCGGGGGTATCCAGGATGTTGAAGGAGACGTCCTGATAAAGAAAGCGCTCTTCCTTGAGGAAGATGGTGATGCCTCTCTTTCGTTCCTGTTCGTTATAGTCCAAAAGGGCCGTTCCTTTGTCGACCCGTCCTCCGTCCCGGCGCTGGCCGCTGGCGACCAGGAAAGCCTCGGAGAGCGTCGTCTTGCCGGCGTCTACCGCCGCAAAGAGCCCCAGTACGATCTTTTTCATATGTATTTATTCTACGGAAGAAAGGCTTTCGGGAAAAGTCTCTGCTCTGCACTTTCTGCTATAATGGGTTTATTATGAAGAAGAAGGAACTTCTGATCGTTTTCATTCTGTTCCTGCTGGGGATCGGCGGACTGTTCGCATTCCGTACGTTCTTCTCCGGGGCGCACACGATCGAAGTGCGCGATGCGGAGAATAAGGTATTGCTGCAGGTAAGGGACGATCAGGAGGGGATCTATACGATCGAAGGAAAGCGGGGCCTCTTTCATCTGGAAGTGAAGGACAAAGCCTGGCGGGCGGTCGATGTCGACTGTCCGGACAAGATCTGCGAACATCAGGGCTGGATCACTTCGGAGGCATACGCTCCGATCATCTGTCTGCCCAACGGGATCCTGGTGGTAGTGAGCGATGAGTAAGACAAGGAAAACAGCGCTGCTGGGTCTTTTGGGAGCGATCGCCATCGTGATCAATCTGGTCGAGGCAGCCTTTATCCCGCCCTTACAGTTCGGGATCCGGCTGGGACTGGCCAATATCGTGGCTCTGGTCACACTGCAGCTCTTTGGGGTAAAGGAGATGTGGACCGTCAATCTCTTGAGGCTCTCGCTGGGGAACCTGCTGAAGGGGATCCTCTTCGGGGCGCCGTTCTGGATCTCGGCTTCCGGGATCTTCCTGTCCTCGCTGAGTCTGTTGCTGACGAGGAGACTGAAGAGCTCCGTGCTCTTCTCTTCGATCCTGTCGGCGCTGGCTCACAGCCTCGGACAGTTATTGTGTGTCATCCTGCTCTATGCCCAGCCTGGCATCGCCATCCTGCTGCCGACGCTGTTGGTCTCTTCTCTGCTGACCGGTATCCTGACCGGCAGTATCGCGGTACAGGTATTACGGAGGATCCGTTTATGAACGTTGGTTTTATCTCTTTGGGCTGTTCCAAGAATCTGGTGGACAGCGAACATCTGCTGTCTCTTTTCCGTGACGGCCGTTTTACGATCGAGAGCGATCCGGCCAAGTGTGATGTGATCTTCATCAATACCTGCGGTTTCATCGAGGCTGCCAAGAAGGAAGCCATCGATACCATCCTGGAGATGGCGGAATACAAGAAAGACCGTCTGAAGAAACTGATCGTCAGCGGCTGTCTGGTGCAGCGCTATGCGGAAGACCTGAAAGAAGCCCTGCCGGAAGTCGATGCCTTCATCCGCATCGATGACTATCCCCGCATCAAGGAGATCCTGCTGGATACCCTGCATCTGGACTTTGCGGCAGCCGATCTCAACGCACGCAGCCGGCTGACTCCTTCCTACTTTGCCTATCTGAAGATCGCCGAAGGCTGCAACCATCGCTGTGCCTACTGCGCTATCCCTCTGATCCGCGGACGCTATCAGTCGCGGCCTATCGAGGAACTGGTCGAAGAAGCGAAAGGGCTGGCAGCAGAGGGAGTGAAGGAACTGAACCTGATCGCCCAGGACTGCGCCTACTACGGAAGAGATCTCTACGGTCACTTTGCCCTGGGGGAACTGCTGAAGCAGCTGGACGAACTTCCTTTCACCTGGATCAGGATCCTCTACCTCTATCCGGATGAGATGAGCGAAGAGCTCTTGCGGACCGTCGCTTCCTGCAGGCGGGTGCTGCCGTATTTCGATATGCCGGTCCAGTACGGTTCCGACCGCATCCTGAAAGCGATGCGCCGTCCGACCAGTACCGCTTTCCTGAGAGAGAAGTTCGCTCTGATCCACGAGATCTTCGGCGGGAAGGAAGTCTTACGTACGACCTTCATGGTCGGCTTCCCGGGAGAAGAGGAAGAAGACTTCCGGGAGACCCTGCAGTTCATCAGGGAACAGCGTTTTGATTCCTTGGGCGCCTTCACTTATTCCCGGGAGGAAGATACGCCTTCCTATGATATGCCCGATCAGGTCGAGGAAGAGATCAAGGAAAGAAGATACCGGGAACTGATGGAGACCCAGAAAGCGATCTGCGAAGAAAAGAACGCTGCCCGCATCGGACAGAAACTGCCGGTCCTGGTGGAAAAGAACGATCCTTTCCGGGGGATCAGTACCGGACGGGCTTACTTCTCTGCTCCGGAAGGGGTGGATCCGGAAGTCCGGATCCGGGATGCCGGAAGTCTAAGGGTCGGAGAATTTGTCATGTGTGAGATCACCGGATACCGGGAGTACGATCTCCTGGCGGTGATCGCGGAGGAAGAAATATGAACAAGTATATCGGTATCGATCTGGGCGGTACGAATGTCCGTATCGCTCTGATCAATGAAGAAGGGGAAGTGCTGAAAGAAGCGGATTCTCCTTCCTATGCCCAGGAAGGACCGGAAAAGGTCTCCGGCAACATTGAAGAGATCCTGAGCGGCTTTGCGGAATTACAGGAATGCAAAGGCATCGGGATCGGGGTCCCGGGACCGGTCGATTCCCGCCGCCGGGTGATGACCCTGGCTACCAATCTGCCCGGATTCAAGGATTATCCGCTGGCGGAGAGACTGGAAAGAAAGTTCGGCATCCCGGTCTTCGTGGAGAACGATGCGAATGTCGCCGGTATCGGCGAAGCCCTGGCCGGAGCCGGGAAGGGGTGCCCGATCGTTTATTACGTGACCCAGAGCACGGGGATCGGGGGAGCTCTCGTCATCAATGGGAAGATCCATTCCGGAGCCCATGGCTATGCCGGCGAGATCGGCAACATCATCATCGACCCTCACCGCGAGAAGATCAGCGAGCTCAATGCCGGTTCCGCCGAAACGGAAGCTTCCGGTACGGCGCTGAACCGCAAGGCCAAAGCCCTGGGCTACGGCAATGCGGCAGGACTCTTTAAGGCTGCAGCGGCCGGAGACGAAAAGGCCAAGGAGCTCATCGATACGATGTCCTGCGATCTGGCCCGGCTGCTGTCATCGATCGCGCTGGTCGCCGATCCCGACATCATCGTGATCGGGGGCGGTGTCGCCGTCCATTCTTCAGAGCTTTACTTCCCGCTGCTGAAGAAGTATTACGAAAGCTTCATCCATCCCGGCATGCGCGATACACAGATCGTTCTGGCTCAGTTGAAAGAACCGGGCATCGTCGGAGCGGCGATGCTGGCAAAGGCGGCTCTGCAATGACGGTCATCGGAAGATACAAGGGAGAGGCTGTACGCTCTTCCGTGCTGGAGAATGAATATCTGCGGGTCGAAACGATGAGCCTGGGAGCGACGCTGCTGTCGCTGACCGACAAGGAGAGCGGCAAGGACATCGTCCTGGGCTTTCCGGCTTTAAAAGGCTATCTCGACCAGCATAACTCCTATCTCGGCGCCAGCGTCGGACGCTGCGCCAACCGCATCGGCGGCGCTTCCTTCGTTCTTAACGGAGAAAGATACTCACTGCCGAAGAACGACGGGGAGAACTGTCTGCACGGCGGCAAACAGAACTTCGCCTGGAAGAACTACGCGATCGAAGAAGGGGAGAACGTCATCGTTTACCGCGGTGTTTCCGAAGACGGCGAAGAAGGTTTCCCCGGACGTCTGGAATACAGTGTGGCCTATCTCCTGAACGGCCGGGAACTGACCTGGATCTATGCCGGCCAGAGCGATAAGGACACGATCCTGAACATGACCAACCACAGCTATTTCAATCTGCTGGGCAGCGTGGGGCGCACCGTTCTCGGGCAGACCCTGATGATCCCGGCAGAAGAGATCTCGCTGCTCGACGAGCATTCCCTGACACTGGAAGAGACCCTGCCGGTCGCCGGTACGGCCTTTGACTTCCGCACCCCCAGAAAGATCGCCGAAGCCTTCCGGGATCCCCATCCCAATATGAAGGCAGCCCGCGGTATCGATCACAACTACGTCTTTGAAGGAGAGCCGGAAGGACTGCGGGCGGAACTGAGCAGCAGCGAACTGAAGCTCTCGGTCTATTCCGATCTGCCGGGCATGCATGTCTATACGGCCAACTGGCTGGAAGAGAACGAGGGGAAGAACGGCTGCAGCTACGGACCGCAGGACGGGATCTGCTTTGAATGTCAGTATGCCCCCAACGCGGTCAACTACGATAGATACCGGAAGCCGATCCTTCCGGCAGGAGAGACGATGCGCCATTATATCCGTTACCGTCTGGAAAGGAATGAGCGATGAAGAAAGAAGAGATCCTGCGGCAGCTGGAAACGCCGCAGTGGGAAGAACTGGTCAGAGAAGAACTGGCCGCCGATCCGGCAAAAGAGAGAACACGCTGTCGTGAACTGCTGCAGAAGAGCTGTGAGCTTTACGGCGACGGGGAGTATGCCCTGTTCTCCGCACCCGGCCGCAGCGAGATCATCGGCAACCATACCGATCATCAGCACGGCCACGTGATCGGAGCCAGCGTCAATATCGATACGATCGCCTTCGCCAAGAAGAACGGGGACGGTATCGTCCGTTTCACTTCGCTGGGCTTTGATCTGCAGGATGTCGATCTTTCCGATCTCTCCGTACACGAAGGAGAAAAGAACCGTACCGAGAGCCTGATCCGCGGCATCGCCGGCGCTTTGAAGGAAAGAGGCTATGCCTATGGCGGTTTCGACGGCTGTGCCGTCTCTGCTGTCCGGGCCGGTTCGGGGATCTCTTCCTCCGCTTCCTTTGAAGTGCTGATCACCGAGATCTTCAACCACTTCTACAACGACGGAAAGATCTCCGCCAAGGAAGTGGCCCAGATCTCCCAGCGGGCTGAGAACCACTGGTTCGGCAAGCCCTGCGGACTGCTCGATCAGATGGCGATCGCCTGCGGCGGATTCACCTTCATGGATTTCTCCGATCCTGCCGATCCGCAGGTCAGGAGCTATGACTTCTCCTTTGCCGATCACGGTTATTCCCTGGTCCTGACAGCTTCCAAGAGCGATCACAGTGATCTTTCCGATGAATACGCAGCGATGCCTCTGGAGATGAAAGAAGTCGCTGCGGCCCTGGGAAAGACCTTCCTCAGCGAATGCAGCGAAGAAGAGTTCTATGCGAAACTGCCGCAGCTGCAGGAAGAACTGCACAATGACCGGGCCTTACTGCGGGCGATCCATTATTTCGGGGAAGACGCCAGAGCTTTGGCAGCCCGCGAGGCGATCGAAAGAGGAGATATCGACAGCCTTCTGGAACAGATGAAGGAAGGCGGTCTCTCCAGTTACCGCTTCCTGCAGAATGCCTTCTCTTTGAAACACCCCGAGAATCAGATCTATGCCCTGACGATCGCTCTGAGCGAGAAACTGCTGCAGGGACGCGGCATCACCCGTGTGCATGGCGGCGGTCTGGCCGGTACGATCCAGGCCATCGTTCCCGATGAGATGGTCGAAGATTACTGCAGAGGCATGGAAGCTTTCTGCGGAGAGGGCTCCTCTTCGGTGATGGCGATCCGCAAGGCCGGCGGGATCAGGATCCTCTAAGTCTTTCGTTGAAAGGCTTTTGGGGGTTATGCTATAATATGGCACGTTAAGGAGAAACGATTATGGGAAGAGCACATGAAGTAAGAGCTGCCTCCATGGCAAAAACGGCAGCTATCAAGTCAAAACTGTATTCACGTTACGGAAAGGAACTCTATATCGCCGCCAAGTCCGGCGTTCCGGATCCGGATATGAACCTCTCACTGAAGAGGAAGATCGCTGAAGCCAAGGCCAACCAGGTCCCGGCGGATGTCATCAAGAGAGCGATCGAAAAGGCGAAGGGCGGTTCCACCGAGAACTACGATTCGCTGCGTTACGAAGGTTTCGGACCGGGCGCCGCAACGATCATCATCGACTGCCTGACCGACAACGTCAAGCGTACGGTCGCTTCGATGAACACCTGCTTCAACAAGTCCCACTGCAAGTTGGGCGTCAAGGGCAGCGTATCCTTCAACTACAACAACTACGGTGTCCTGGAATTCAATTATGATGATGCCGATGCCCTGCTGGAGATGCTGCTGAACGCTGATGTCAACGTTGCCGATGTTCAGATCGATGACGGCTTTGCCACCGTCTACACCGATCCGGGCGATCTGCACAGCGCGCAGGAAGTCATCGAACAGAATATCCCGGATGTCAAGTTCGAGACCTGCAGTCTGAAGATGGTCCCGAACGAGACCACCACCCTGACCAGTGATGAGGACAAGGAACTCTGGAACCGTCTGCTGAATCTGCTTGATGAAGTAGAAGATGTGCAGGAGATCTACCATAACGTCGTTGAAGAATAAACGAAAGGCAGTTCACTGAACTGCCTTTTCAGATCCTGATCGGACCCATCAGCTCTCTCTTCAGGAGAGCTTTTCTTTTTTCTTCCGGATACAGCGAAGCGTACAGCTGCATCGCTCTCTCCTCCAGTACTTTGTAGGAAGGAGGGATCTCCTTGAAGAGGGTGATGATCTTTTCTTTCTTCTTGAACTCTTTCAGATATTCCTGTCCTTTGGGGGTAAAGCCTAATACCCGCAGATAGGTGGGATCTTCCAGGGCTTTGACTTCTTCCTTGCTGTTCTCGCAGAGGATCTGCAGGGCGGTACGCTGGATGCGGGAGCGGGTGTAGCGCTTGCTGACACAGGCTTTTAAGAAAGCTTCATAATCGTCATAACGGTCTGCTGCATCGTGCATCAGCTTCTCGATGCCTTCGTTGACCAGGAAGTACTGCTGGACCGTTTCTCTTTTCCGCAGCAGCAGGAGACGGCGCAGATAGGGGTAGAGGTCTTTCATGAAGACCGGATCGGGGATCTCCATCGGTGTTGCTTCAGAGATGTCTCTTCCTTCCAGGAGGGCCTTGCGCACCGCGGAGGCGCTGGCCAGGGAAGAAAGAGCGGTGTCGTTATAGTCGTTGCTGCGGGGCAGGGCATGAGGGGTGATCTCACTGCCTTCCAGGGCCCGCAGGTAACAGACGGCCAGCCGGTCGTTGGGATAGATGTAGTCCGCTAACAGCCCGTAGGCTTTGGGATAGCTCTCGCCCTGATGCATCCTTTCCTTCAGATGATCGACATTGACCGGCAGGGAGGCGATCTCCTGCAGTTCCTCGAGGTTGCCGGTCTCGGAACCGAAGACGATATCGGAGACGCCGGCTTTCTTCAGCAGAGAAACGCTCTGCGCCCCGAAGACCGAACCGTTCTGTACGGCGCAGATGAAGGGAAGCTCGATCACGATATCGACGCCGTTACGCAGGGCTGCTTCCGCACGCTGGTATTTGTCGCAGACCGCCGGTTCCCCGCGCTGGGTGAAATTGCCGGACATGACCGCGATCAGTACCTCGCAGTCCGTCATCTCCCGGCTCTTCTGAATGTGATAGATATGTCCGTTATGGAAAGGATTGTATTCCGTTACGATACCGCAGCTTTTCATGCCTTCTATTATAGCGGAAGAATTGACAAGAATCGAACAGGTAGCCTATAATACGTAGGCATCGGAGAACACATGAAGATCGAAAGACAGGATTTGACCGCTCTGGAAGGGCAGAAGGACTACACATACCGCATCGAAAAACTTGGCTTCGGGCAGTATCCCTATCTGCGTGCCTTGCAGGATATCGATGCGCTCGTAAGTTTCTCTTACGACGCCTTGGACCGCCTGCAGGTAAGAGTCCGCTGCGGAGGTCTCATGATCTGCCCGTGTGCCGTCACTCTCGAAGATGTGGAAGTACCTTTCCAGATCGATGAGGAGGCTCTGGTCACCTATGTCGAGAAGAACGACAGTGAAGATGAGGAGACCTATTGTCTGATGGAAGAGAGCGAGGATATCGAAGACCTGCTGCTGTCTTTCATCCTCCCGGAAGTACCGATTAAGGTTGTAAAAAAGGGAGAAATAGAGTATCCTAGTGGAGATGGCTGGAAAGTCATGACGGAAGCGGAGTTCGAAGAATCCCGCAGACAAAGACGTGATCCGCGCTGGGATGCACTGCGGGATCTGCAGATCGATAAGGAGGAGCAATAGGATGGCTGTTCAACAGAGAAGAAATTCGAAGACGCGTACCGCAAAGCGCAGAACGCATTATAAGCTGAGCGCACCGACACTGGTCAAGTGCCCGGTATGCGGAGAATACAAACTGTCGCACAGAGCTTGTGCGAACCCGGATTGCAATTCGAATAAGTAAGGAAGGAAGCCTCACGAGAGGCTTTTTCTTTGGATATGGGCAGTTTTTACAAGAAGATACGCAGTTCCCGGAGCCTGTCCGCTCTGGGCTTCCTGGCCCTGTTTCTGGGCTTTTTTGGCTTGTTTGCAGGGAAGATGGGACTGGGCAACATGTTCAATACGATGATGGGAACAGCGTATAGGCTGCTGATCGATACCTGTTTCTATCTGATGGCGGTCGCTGTCCTGGCCGGAGCGATCGCGGCCTTGTTTTCGGAGTTCGGGGTGGTCGAGCTGATCGACAGACTGCTGTCTCCGCTGATGGGCCCGCTTTTCGATATGCCCGGAGCAGCTTCCTTAGGCGTCGTTACGACCTATCTCTCGGACAACCCGGCGATCATCTCTTTGGCCCGGGACCGGCGTTTCCTGAAGTGCTTCAAAGAATACCAGGTACCGGCATTGACCAACCTTGGGACCTCCTTCGGAATGGGCCTGATTGTGACGATCTTCGTACTGAGCCAGTCGGTGGTGGTCGGCAGCGGGACCGGGCTCTCGGCAGCCGCCGGGACCCTGGGGGCGGTCTGCGGAGCGGTCGTCTCGACGAGGCTGATGATCTTCTTTACGAAGAAGGAGATCCCGATCGAACAGGAAGCGGTCCTCGATCTGCCGGAAGAGGAAGGGAGCACGAAGAAGACGGAGACCACGCTCTTTCTGCGTTTCCTGAACTGTCTGACCGAAGGCGGACGTTCCGGCGTCGATCTCGGTCTCGACATCATACCGGGCGTCGTCGTCATCTGCACGGTGGTGATGATGCTGACGTACGGACCGGGGGGAAGGAGGCTACAGCGGGGCGCCTTATGAAGGCATCGCGCTGCTGCCGATGCTGGCGGAAAAACTGGACTTCCTGCTCGAGGCGCTCTTCGGCTTCTCCAGCGGAGAATGCGTGGCAGTGCCGATCGTCGCCATCGGCTCATCCGGAGCGGCGCTCTCGATGGTCAATAACCTCTTACGGGAAGGCTATGCCGATCTGCAGGATCTGGCCGTCTTCAATGCCATCTGCATGTGCTGGAGCGGCTATCTGAGCACGCATCTGGCGATGATGTCGGCTTTGAAGCGCACGCGCTGGACCGGCAAGGCGGTCCTGGCCCATACTCTGGGCGGGCTCTGTGCCGGCTTTGCCGCACGCTGGATCTACGTATTGCTGACGCTGATCTTCTGAATACACACGGTCTTCCGGAAGGAGGACCTTTTTTATGGAAAGGCTTACAAAAAAAGATGCGGGAAAACCGCATTTTTTCTTTACAACAAACGCTGTTTTTTGCATAATAGTGGTAGAAAGTGTCAGTTTGTGGGGGAAAGTGGGAATGTTCATCGGTGAGTATCAGCACAATCTCGACAACAAAGGCCGGATCATCATCCCCAGCAAGTTCCGCGACGAACTGCATGACAGTTTCTATCTGACCAAGGGCTACGACGGTTGTCTGACGATCTACTCGGCAGAACAGTGGGAAAAAGTCCTGCACCGGCTCTCCAAGCTGCCCAGCACCAAGACCAATGCCCGTAAGTATCTCCACGTCCTGACTGCCAGAGCGAGTGAATGCGTCCCGGACAAGATGGGACGCATCAATATTCCCGATTACCTGGCCAGCGAAGCCGGCCTGAACAAGGAATGTGTCGTTGTCGGCGTCAACGATCATGTGGAGATCTGGGATAAGGACCGCTGGAACGCTTACTATGCAGAGGCCAGTGCAAACTTTGAAGAGATCGCGGAAGGTCTCGAAGAGATACCGGACGATGAGTAGCCACTACAGCGTGATGAAAGAGGAATGTCTCTCCTATCTGGATGTGAAAGAAGACGGCGTGTACGTCGACGGAACGCTCGGCAGGGGAGGACATACCCGGGAGATCCTGGAAAGAGCGAAAAAAGGCCGTGTCTATGCCTTCGATCTGGATGAAACGGCGATACGGGAATGCCGCGAAGCTCTGAAAGATTATCCCAACCTGACTCTCTTCCACGCCAACTACGCGGAGATGAAGGATCTCCTGCCGGAGAAGGCAGACGGGATCCTGCTCGATCTCGGTGTCTCCTCTCCGCAGTTTGACGATATCTCGCGGGGGTTCTCCTACCGCGGGGAAGCGGCCTTGGACATGCGAATGGATGTAAGCCAGACGCTCAATGCCCGGACTATCGTCAACGAATGGTCCGAAGAGGAACTGATCCGCATCTTTCGGGAATACGGCGAAGAAAAGTTCGCCGGCCCGATCGCCAGAAAGATCGTCAAGGTCCGTCAAGACCGGCCGATCGAAACGACGACGGAACTGGTCGATCTGATCAGAGACGTCCTCCCGCAGCGGGTGTTACGGGAAAAAGGACACCCGGCCAAACAGGTCTTCCAGGCGCTGCGCATCGCCGTCAACGATGAACTGGGCTCGCTGGAGACCGTACTGCAGGATCTGCCGGAACTGCTCAATGTGGGCGGCCGGGCAGTGATCCTGAGCTTCCATTCGCTGGAAGACCGTCTGGTCAAGAGACGCTTCCACGAGCTGAGCACAGTGGAGGTCGACAAACGGATCCCGCTGCGTCCGGAAGAGATCGAAGAAGCTTCCTTCGAGCTGCTGAACAGAAAAGCGCTGAAGGCATCTGAAAAAGAACTAGGGGAGAACAGCCGTTCGCACAGTGTGCGCTTACGGGCGATCAGAAAGGTGAGGTAAAGGGGTTATGGCCAGAATCGTAGAGAAGAAAAGAAGAAAGATCAGACTGGAAGCAGTTGCGGTTTTGCTGATCATCCCGGCGGTCATTCTTTCGGTCTTCTCCAGCCTGTTTTTACGTCAGACGAAGGCGTCGCTGATGATCCGCATTCAGAACATGAACAATGAATGCACATCCCTGCGTACGGAAAACCAGCGTCTGGCGATCGAGATCCAGACTCTGCAGAACAAGGACCGTATCTACAATCTGGCTACGGAAGCCGGTCTGCAGCAGAACGAAGCGAACGTCATCAGCATGCCTTCGGCGGAATAGTCCCCGGAAGCATTTCAACTGCCTGAGATAATTCTGGCCTCCTGCAAGGGAGGCCTTTTGCGTTAGCACGGGCTCTTTCACGGAATGCAGAAAGGTCGCGGCAAATCCCTTCCTGTCTCTTGTTTGGGCCGGAAGGGCGGTTTATAATATTTCCGTATGAAGAAGAATTCCTCTTTGAAATTTATCTATATATTTGCGCTGGTCCTGGTCTTACTGTGCACGATCAGCGTTTTTTGTGTCGCTGTCGGGAAGGTGCATCTGCGTTCCCTGACCAGCCTCACTTCCTATGTTGAAAACGTCTCCACCAACCGGGAGAAGATCTACGGTGAGCGAGGCTATATCTACGATGCCAACGGACAGGTCGTAGCGCAGAATGCGCAGACCTACGACATCATCTGCTTCCTCAGCAAGACCCGCAAGGGCGTAGGGGATGAGATCGCCTACGTCGATGATCCGGTCTATACCGCTCAGGTCCTTTCTGAGATCCTGGGCGCGGACCGCAACGAGATCTACGAGCGGCTGACTTCCAATCCCGATCTCTACCAGACCGAGCTGGGAACGGCCGGAAGGAACCTTTCTCCGGAGACTGTCGAGAAGATCCAGGCCGATCCCCATCTGCACGGCATCGGCTTTAAAGAGTCTACCCAGCGCATCTATCCGCTGGGCGAATCCTTCGCTCCCTATCTGGTTGGTTT
Source organism: Erysipelotrichaceae bacterium (assembly GCA_017512885.1). Classification (GTDB taxonomy): domain Bacteria; phylum Bacillota_I; class Bacilli_A; order Erysipelotrichales; family Erysipelotrichaceae; genus RGIG5669. The sequence goes on along the minus strand of JAFWEP010000028.1, from coordinate 33,537 downwards.
TGCCCAGTCTGATGAGAACGGCAAACTGGTCGGCAAGATGGGCGTCGAACAGTATCTGGATACGGAACTTTCCGGTTCCGACGGCGAACATATCTACCAGTCCGACAAGAACGGTTATATCCTGCCCGGCATGTACGAAGAGATCACGCCCTCGCATGACGGCAACAGTGTCTATCTGACCATCGATGCCTCGATCCAGGAAGCGCTGGAGACGGCTTTTGATGCGACCTTTGCCGAGAACCAGGGCGTCCAGGCCTGGGGAGCGGTCATGGAAGTCGACAGCGGCAAGCTGCTGGCTTACGGCCAGAGTCCTTCCTTCGACCCCAATCTGATCAATATCGAAGACTACAACAACTACGGTTCGCAGTATGCCTATGAGCCCGGTTCGGTCTTCAAGTCCATCATCTATTCGGCGGCCATCGATTCCGGCGTTTATGACGGCACGGCGATGTTCGACTCGACGCCTTTCTGCTACTATGCCTATAACGACAACGTGCCTTTCCGCAGCTACGGCAACAGCTATGGCTGCATCAACAATGCCGGTTACCGCAACTGGGGCAGCATCGAACTGGACTACGGTCTGATCCTCTCCAGCAACGTTGCCACCAGTACCTTATTAACGGACTATGTCGGAGTACGTACTTTTGAGGAATACGTCAACCGCTTCCAGTTCTTCACCCCGGTCGATACTGACGGCATCGCCGAAGTCACCGGCAACAAGAACTACTACTATGCATCGGAAAAACTGGCTCTGACCTTCGGTCAGGGTTCCAGTGTGACCATGCTGCAACTGCTAAGGGCCTATTCGGCGATCTTCGGCAACGGCGAGATGGTCAAGCCGTATTTCATCGACCATATCGTCGATGCGGAAGGCAATACCGTCTATCAGGCCCAGCGTACGGTCGTCGGCACCCCGATCAAGGAATCCACCGCCAAACAGATGCAGGCGCTTCTGGCCCGGGTCGTCTCCGATCCGATCGGTACCGCCAAGTTCTACGGCATCGACGAAGTCAACGTCGCAGCCAAGACCGGTACTTCCGAGATCGCAGTCATCGGCGGCGGCTATAACTCCGATATGGCCATCACCTCGGTCATGATGGGCCTTCCGGCGGAAGATCCCCAGATCATGATCTACTTTGCCTATATCGCTCCCTATGACTACAACCGTCATGCCTACTCCGGACCGATCAATGAACTGACCCGCAAGGTCGTCCTGCTGACCAAGATGAACCTCAAGGAGGAATACTCCCAGAGCGTCTCCACCATCACCAGATACGAGATGCCTTCCCTCATCGGCAGCAATATCGGCGCAGCCGGAGAGACCCTGGAAGCGATGGATCTTGATGTGATCACGATCGGGGACGGATTACGCGTCCGGGCCCAGATCCCGGAGAAGGGGAAGGACGTCTATACCAACCAGAAGGTCTTCCTGCTGACCGACGGCAGCAATATCACCCTGCCGGACTTCAGCGGCTGGACCCGCAAGGAAGTCATGGACTACTGGAAGATGAGCGACCTTTCCTTTGCCCTGAACGGCTACGGCGTCGTCACTTCCCAATCCCCGGAAGCCGGCACCCTGCTGACCTACGGGCAGGAAGTCGAGGTGACCTTCCAGGACATCCATACTGCCGTGGAAGAGCCTTATGAAGAAGGCTACGAAGAAGATGGCGAATACTACGAGGAAGACTGGGAAGAGGATTCCGACGAAGAATGATCTCTTCTCTTGAACCACAGCGAAACGGAGAGTACAATCTTTACTTATGAGTACCATGATCTTGCTGACACTGGGCTTCGCCCTGTCTCTGGGGGCGGTCTACCTGGTGATGCCCTCTTATATCAGCGCCTTAAAGCGGATGGGCATGAACCAGGAAGTCAGTGAATATGCCCTGGAAGAATTCAAACAGAAAGCCAAGACCCCCATCATGGGCGGTCTTCTGTTCGTGATCTTCCCGGTCATTGCCGCGATCGTCATCAAACCGGATATGCTGCGCAGTTCGGAAGCGATATTCGTCATCCTTTCCTACCTGTCCTACTGTCTGATCGGTTTCCTGGATGATTTCCTGATCCTGAAATACCACAACAACCTCGGCTTGTCTCCGAAGCTCAAGCTGCTGATGCAGCTGGTCTTCTCCTTTATCCTTTATTTCCTGTTCCGTCCGCTGATGACCAATACGGTCTATTTCCCGTTCCTGCATAAAGAACTGAATATCGGCTGGCTCTATCTGCCGTTCATGATCTTCATGTATGCAGCGGAAGCGAATGCCGTCAATTTCACGGACGGCATGGACGGACTCTGCGCCGGTGTCTCCTTCTTTGCCTTGCTGCCTTTCATCCTGCTGGCCTTAAGCGAGGGACACCTCAATCTGGCCGTACTGATCATCTGCGTTCTGGGCGGTCTTTTAGGCTATCTCTACTACAATCACTTTCCGGCGAAGATCTTTATGGGTGATTCCGGTTCTCTGGCCTTAGGCGGTCTCTTTGCCGCTCTGGCTGTCGTCATGCATAAGGAGATCGTCCTTTTCTTTGCCGGCGGCGTCTTCGTCTGGGAGATGTTCTGTGTCGTTCTGCAGCTCACGAGCGTGATCCTTTTCCACCGCCGTATCTTCTCCTATACCCCGATCCATTATGCCTTCCGGCTGAAAGGGATCGCGGAGAAGCGGATCGTCAGCAGTTTCTGGGTCATTTCGTTCGGCTGTGCCTTTATAGGATTTCTGATAGGAGTATTTGGATGAAAGTATTAGTGATCGGAGCCGCTCTGTCCGGCTGTGCTGTCGCAAAGCTCTGCGCAGCGAAAGGAATGGAAGTAACCCTGACAGACAAGAAAGAGATCCCGGAGAAGGAAGCTCTGGAAGCCCTGGGCATTCAGGTCTATCCGGAAGGACATCCGGATCATCTCAAGGAAGTGAAGTGGGACATGATCGTCAAGAATCCGGGCATCCCGGACTATGTACCGTTCGTTTCCTATTTCAAGGAGAAAGGCTACTTCCTCTACAACGAACTGGAAGTTGCCCAGTCCTTTGCGAATTACCGCTACGGTGCCGTGACCGGTACCAACGGCAAGACCACGACCGTTACGATCCTGAAGGAACTGCTGAAGACGCTCGATGAGCGCAATGACGGGGTCGGCAACATCGGTCTTCCCTTAAGCGATCTCGTCCTGCATTACGGCAGAGAACCGCTCTCGATGGCGGTAGAGATCTCTGCTTTTCAGCTCTTAGGCGTGAAGAACTTCCATCCGGAAGTATCGGTCTGCACCAATCTGACTCCGGATCATCTGGATGTCTTCGGAGATCTGGACAACTACTATAAGACGAAGATGCTGGTATATGCGAATCAGAAGGATGACGACTGGTTCCTGCTGAACCTGGATGACGAGAACTGCGTCAAGTATGCCAAGGACGTGCCCTGCAAGGTCGTTACTTATTCGCTCTATCAGGACGCCGATCTCTGCCTGAAGGACGGCATCGTCTATCTCTTCGGCAAAGAACTCTTCCCGACTCAGATCCTGCGCATCCCGGGCATGCACAACGTATCGAATGCGATGGTCGCTGCAGCGATGGCTTATAAGATGGGCGTCTCCAAGGACAGCATCTTCAACGTCCTTTCGAACTTTGCCGGTGTCGAACACCGTATCCAGTTCGTCCGCGAACTGGACGGTGTCCGTTACTACAACGACTCCAAGGGCACCAACCCCGATTCCACGATCGTTGCCCTCAAAGCCTTCAACAAGCCGGTCATCCTCTTGGGCGGCGGCTATGACAAGCATACCGGCTTTGAATCCATCAAGCCGTACCGTGAACGCATCAAGCATCTGGTCGCCTTCGGAGCCACCAAGCACCAGCTGCAGGAGATCGTACCGGATGCCATCCTGGTCGAGGATCTGGCGGAAGCGGTCGACCGAGCACACAAGCTGGCTGAAGACGGCGATATCGTCCTGCTGTCTCCGATGTGCGCTTCCTGGGATCAGTTCCCGAACTTTGAAGTGCGCGGACACGAATTCGTGCGCCTGGTCCAGGAGCTGTGAAATACCGTTACCTGACTCCGGCCGGGGAGACCCTGCAGGAGAAAGTCTTACATCATTACGGACTCTATGAGCGTCGGGAGGAACTGCTGAACGACGCTTATGAGCCGGATCTGCAGCAGGAAGCCCTGCTGCATTTTCGCAAGGCGCTGCTTTCCTGTCAGAACGAGAAGATCTTCATCGTCGGGGATTATGACTGCGACGGCATCACTTCCACGGCGATCCTGAAGAGCCTCTTGCAGAAACTGAACATTCCGGTCAACTACTACATTCCTTCCCGTTTCAGGGACGGTTACGGAGTGAATCCGCGGATGGTCGCGCAGGCGGCCCATTTCGGTTTCACGACCCTGCTCTGTCTCGATAACGGGGTGGCGGCGAAGGAAGCTCTGGCCGAAGCGAAGGAGCTGGGTCTCAAGGTGCTGATCATGGATCACCATGAGTATCAGGAAGCGCCGGAAGTGCTGGGTTTCCTGCATCCAAGGCTGCTGAAGGAAGGCTACCGGGACTGCTGTACGGCGGGACTGGCCTATCTGCTTTATTCGACGTTTGAAGAGGATGAGAAACTGAAGGCTTATGCCGGCATCGCTACTTTGGCTGATGTCGTGGAAGTCTTCGGCTACAACCGCTATCTGATCAAGGAAGCGCTGCGCATCCTTTCGGAAGGGAAGGTCCCGGCCATCGACTGCCTGAACGGAAAGAAGTGCAGCTATCAGGTCAATGACCTCTCTTTCCGGGTCATCCCCAAGATCAATGCTTTGTCGCGCTTAGAAGGCAAGGCCAACGTCAACCAGATGGTCAACTACCTGCTGGCCGATGAAGCGACCTGCCAGGCGACTGCCCCCCAGATCGACAGCGTCAACGAACTGCGCCGCACGCTCTCTGCACAGATGTACGATCATGCCTCTTCGCAGTATCCGGAAGGGGAGATCCTGCTGTTTGCGGATGAAAGCTATCAGGAAGGTCTCTGCGGCATCATTGCCGGCAGACTGACCCATGACCGGCGCAAGGCCTGTCTCGTCTTTGCGAGAGAGGACGGCATCCTGAAGGGGAGCGGGCGCTCGCTTCCGGGAGGCGACCTCTATCAGGCGCTCTATCCTTACCGCGAACACTTCCTGACCTTCGGCGGTCATGAACTGGCGGTCGGTCTGAGCCTGAAGGAAGAAGAGGAAGCCGGCTTCCGGGAGTATCTCGCTTCTTTGGAACCGATGACGATCAACGAGGAGGAAGAGTGCATCCTGCTCGACAGCCGGGATCTGACCCAGCAGAATCTGGAATCGCTGGAGGCGCTGCAGCCTTTCGGTCAGGGCTTCCGGGAACCGCTCTTCGCCCTGAAGGATCCGGAGATCACTTCTCATTTCCTGGTCAAGGGCAAGTACCCCAAGTTCGTCCTGAAGGGTGGGGCGGAGGCGATCTCCTTCCATCCTGAGGATGCCCGGCGCTATTTTACCTACCTCATCGGACATCCGGAAAAGAATAACTATCGGAAGGGTGTCACTTTCCGCATCGAAGACATGGATTAGGCGCTGTAAAGCGCTTTTTCTTTCATGAAAAGTTTCCATTGAGGAGGGGGAATGCTATAATATACGGGTACAAAAAGGAGAAGCTTTTATGGATTTCAAGGATTATATCGCTGCTGTACCGGATTTCCCGACAGAAGGGATCCTTTTCCGGGACATTACTCCGCTGATGCAGAATGGGGAAGCTTTCCACGCTGCCACCAAACAGATCAGTGATTTTGCGAAAGAAGTCGGCGCCGAAGTGATCGCCGGTCCGGAATCCCGCGGCTTTATTTTCGGCTGCCCGGTCGCTTATGAACTGCATATCGGTTTCGTACCGGTCCGTAAGCCCAACAAGCTGCCGAGAGAAGTGATCTCCTGCGAATATGCGCTGGAATACGGTACGAATACCCTGAATATGCATGCCGATTCCGTAAAGCCGGGTCAGAAGGTATTGATCGTTGACGATCTGCTGGCGACCGGCGGTACCGTGGAAGCGACCATCAAGATGGTCCAGCAGATGGGCGGCGAAGTCGTTGGCTGCGCCTTCCTGATCGAACTGGCAGATCTGGGCGGCCGTGAGAAACTGAAAGATTATAACGTATTTACTGTCATGAGTTACTGATCGAAGGAAACTTCGATCTTCTGTTCTAAGGGGGCCTATGAAGGATAAGGGAGCTGTCAGCAAGGAGATCTTCGATCAGCAGGTACGTTCGTACATCCGTAACGAACATTCACTGGAGCTGATCCAGAAAGCCTATGACTATGCGCATGAGAAACATGAGGGTCAGTTCCGCCGCAGCGGAGAACCCTATTTTACGCATGTCTTAAGCGTCGCCTATATCCTGGCTACCCTGAATGCCGATCCCGAGACCGTGGCCGGCGGACTGCTGCATGACGTCATCGAAGACTGTGACGTCAGCGACGAGGATTTCCGCAAGGAATTCGGCGATGAGATCTATACACTGGTCAATGCGGTCACCAAGATCGGCAATCTGAAATTCAAGGACCGCGAAGAGTATCAGGCTGCCAACCACCGCAAGATCTTCATTGCGATGGCCAAGGATGTCCGGGTCATCATGATCAAGCTGGTGGACCGTCTCCACAACATGCGCACCCTGCAGTTTCAGCCCCGTGAGAAACAGGAACGGATCGCTACCGAGACCCTGGAGGTCTATGCCCCGATCGCTCACCGTTTAGGTCTTGCGGAGATCAAGAACGAACTGGAAGATCTGTCCTTCTACTACCTGAACAACGACAAATACCATGAGATCGCCCATCTCGTGGAGAATAAGAAATCCGAACGTGATCAGCAGGTCAGAAAGATGATCGAGGAGATCTCTTCGATCCTGACCGAGCACAACATCCCGTTCCGCATCTTCGGCCGTTCCAAGCATCTCTACAGCATCTACCGCAAGATGGAAGTGAAGCATAAGCGTTTCGATGAGATCCTGGATCTCCTGGCGATAAGGGTCATCACCAAGAGCGAGCTGAACTGCTACGAGTGCCTGGGCTATATCCATGCCACCTACAAACCGATCCCAGGGCGCTTCAAGGACTATATCGCGATGCCGAAGGTCAACCTGTACCAGTCCTTACATACGACGATCATCGGGATCGACGGCAAGATCTTCGAAGTTCAGATCCGTACCGAAGAGATGGACCGCATCGCCGAACGCGGTATCGCTGCGCACTGGGCCTACAAGGAAGGGCAGGGCGCCCACCACGAACAGAAGGATATCGTCAAGGAACTGGAATGGCTGAAAGCCTTCGAGGAAGATGAAGAAAGCAAGGATGCCAACCGCTACATGAGCGATATCGTCAACGATATCTTCAATGCGAACATCTATGTCATGACTCCGAAGGGAAGGGTCATCGACCTGCCTTACGGTTCCACCCCGATCGACTTTGCCTACCGCGTCCATACCGAGGTCGGCCATCAGACGGTAGGCGCATTGGTCAACGATGTGCTGGTGCCCTTGAACTCCGTCTTAAAGACCGGTGACGTCGTCAGCATCCGCACCAACAAGAACAGCGGACCTTCCGAAGACTGGCTGAAGTTCGTCAAGACCTCCAATGCCAAAAACAAGATCCGGGCCTACCTGACCAAGAAAGAGGAACAGGAAAGGGCAGAGACCGTCAAACTGGGCGAAAAGATGCTGCATGACGACATCAAGCGCCGCGGTCTCAATGCCGAAGAGGTCCTGGAACACAAGAAGGTCGCCGAGATCTGTCCGCAGCTGCAGGTCAAGGACTACAACGATCTGCTGTATGCGGTCGGCTGCAAGTCCTTAACGACGCAGTCCGTCATCGAGAAACTGGTCAAAGCCCAGAAGAAGGAAGTCGATGAGGAGACGCTGCGGCCGATCCTGGAAAAGAACCAGAACAAGCGCCGTAATGCCGGATCGAAGACCGACGTCATCGTGAAGGGCATCGATTCCATGAAGATGCAGATGTCTTCCTGCTGCAAGCCGGTCTACGGCGATCCGATCATCGGCTACGTCACCCGGGGCAGCGGCATCCGCGTCCACCGCAAAGACTGTCCCAATGTCTTAAACGAGAAGGCCCGGCTGATCGATGTGGAATGGAATCCTGAGAAGGATCCCTCCATCCATTACGAGACGGATATCTCGATCTATATGAAAGACCGCAACTTCTTAGTCTCTGACATCGTTACGGTCATTGCCCAATACAAAGCGACCATGCTGGCGATCAACGTCGTGCTGAACCAGCAGGATCTTACCGCCAAGGCAGCGATCCGCATCGTCGTAGACGATACGGAACAGCTGCAGACACTGATGGCCAATCTGCGCAAGATCGAAAGCGTGCTTTCGGTCGACCGGGTCATCAAATAGAAAGGAGCACTTATGCCTTATCAGACTGTGAAAGGAACTTACGATCAGCTCCCTTCCCGCCTCGCACAGTGCGAGGAACTGGAAGGGATCTTCCGTCTGTTCCTGGATCTGTACGGATATCGTTTAATGAAAACGCCGGTGATCGAGTATGCCGGTGTCTTTCAGAAGGAGAACGATACCTCCGATATGGTCACCAAGGAGATGTTTACCTTCTCCATGAACGAAAAGGACCGCCTGACCCTGCGTCCGGAAGGAACTGCCGGGATCATCCGTTCCGTCATTGAAAACAAGCTCTACGGCAAGGAAGAACTGCCACTGAAGCTTGCTTACATCGAAGAAATGTTCCGCCATGAGCGTCCCCAGAAAGGACGTCAGCGTCAGTTTACTCAGCTGGGTCTCGAGAATATCGGGGTCAAGTCGCCGCTGGTCGATGCGGAAGTGATCGCCTTAGGTTACTCCTTCATTAAGGCTCTGGGCTTACAGGGCGTCAAGGTCCTGATCAATACCCTGGGCGACAGTGCTTCCCGGCTGGCCTATTCCGAGGCACTGAGGAGCCACTTTGCCTCGCACCTCGATGAACTCTGCACGGACTGTCAGAAGCGTTACGAGAAGAACCCGCTGCGCATCCTGGACTGCAAGATCGACCACGAACTGGAGGCGGTGCAGAATGCCCCGAAGCTCAGCAACTACCTGAGCGAGGAATCCAAGGGATACTTTGAGAAGGTCCTGACTTATCTGGATGCCCTGGAGATCCCTTACCAGATCGATGAGAAGCTGGTCAGAGGTCTCGATTACTATACCGATACGGTCTTCGAAGTCGTTTCCACCAATCCCGCTTCCGGTTCGCAGGCCACGCTCTTTGCGGGCGGCCGCTATGATGAACTGGTGAAGGAGATGGGCGGTCCGGAACTCTCCGGCATCGGCTTTGCGATGGGGGAGGAGAGGATCCTCTTAGCCATGGAGGCGGAAGGACTGCTGAAGGAAGAACCGTTTGAGACCGACTGCTACCTGATCGATCTGACCAACGGTTCGCCCTATGTCTTAAAACTGGCGACGATGTTAAGGGCGGAAGGCTACCGTACGGTGCTCAATGTCCAGCCCCGTTCGATCAAAGCCCAGTTCAAGTCGGCAGACCGGGTCAGCGCCCCCTATGTGCTGATCATCGGCGAAGACGAAGAAAAGAAAGAGACCGTTCAGATGCGGGTCTCTGCCACCAAGGAACAGAAGGAACTGGCTTACGGGGAAGTCGTCGACTTCCTGAACAAAGCCTGGGAGGAAAAAGATGTATAGAACACATACCTGCGGAGAGCTCCGCAAGGAAGATGCCGGCAAGAGCGTCTCGCTCTGCGGCTGGGTCGCCAAGCGCCGCAATCTCGGCTCGATCTGCTTCATCGATCTGCGTGACCGTTACGGCATCACGCAGGTCACTTTCAACGAAGAGATGTCGGACAGCGTCAAGGATGTCCGCAACGAATATGTCCTGCAGGTCAGCGGGGAAGTCACTCTCAAGGAGAACCCCAACAATAAACTGGCTACCGGCGAGATCGAGATCGCTGCGAAGTCGGTCAAGGTATTGAGCACCTCCAAGACCACCCCGATGATCGTTGCCGATGAGACGGATGCCCTGGAGGATACCCGTCTGCGCTACCGTTACCTGGATCTGCGCCGTTCGCCGCTGCAGCAGCGGCTGATCGCCCGCGATAAGGTCTGCACCCTGTTCCGTGAATACCTGCATTCGCAGAACTTCGTGGAAGTGGAGACCCCGATCCTGTCCAAGTCCACGCCGGAAGGCGCCCGGGACTACCTGGTCCCCTCGAGACTTTATGAAGGTTCCTTCTATGCCTTGCCGCAGTCTCCGCAGATCTATAAGCAGCTTCTGATGATCGGCGGCATGGACCGTTACTTCCAGATCGCCCGCTGTTTCCGGGACGAAGATCTGCGTGCCGACCGTCAGCCGGAATTCACCCAGATCGATATCGAGATGAGCTTTGCCTCGGAAGAGGATATCTTCGGGGTCGTCGAAGGAGCGATGCGTCACGTCTTCAAGAACGTCAAGGGCATCGATCTGCCGGCTTTCCCGCGTCTGCCGTACCGCGAAGCGATGGACAAGTACGGTTCCGATAAACCGGATCTGCGCTTCGATATGCCGATGCATAACGTTCAGGATCTCTTCAAGGAAACAGCTTTCCCGGTCTTCCAGAGCGCTCTGCAGAACGGCGGGGTCATCAAGGGTCTGAAAGTCGACGGCGGAAGTTCCTTCTCCCGTAAGGAACTGGACGGTTTCTCCGAATTCGTCAAGATCTACAAAGCCAAGGGCGTCGCTTTCCTGAAGTATCAGGGCGGTGCTTTCTCCGGCGGCTTCAGCAAGTACCTCTCCGCTGCGGAAGGGGAAGCTCTCAAGGAAGAGTTTGTCCTGCAGGAGAATGACCTGCTGCTGTTCGTAGCCGACAAGAAGGAAGTTGCGGAAGTCGCTCTGGGCGCCTTACGCAACAAGCTCGGCCATCAGCTGGGCCTCTGCGATGACGATGTCTACCACTTCGTCTGGATCACCGAATTCCCGATGTACGAATGGTCGGAAGAGCGTCAGCGTTACGAATCCGCGCACCATCCCTTCACCGCTCCGCGCGATGAAGATATCGACAAACTGATCGATGACAAGGCCAACTGCTACTCCCGTGCTTACGACCTGGTCTTGAACGGCTATGAACTGCTGTCCGGTTCGGTCCGTATCCATAACCAGGAGATGCAGGCCAAGGTCTTTGAAGCACTGGGACTCACGCCGGAGAAGGCGAAGGAACGCTTCGGCTTCTTCCTGGAAGCCTTTGAATACGGTGCACCGCCGCACTGCGGCGTCGGCATCGGTCTCGAGCGGCTGATGATGCTGATAACGAAGACTGACAACATCAAGGATGTCGTGGCCTTCCCGAAGACGCAGAGCGCGATGGACCTGATGGCGGAAGCTCCGGCCGGAGTCGATCAGGATCAGCTCGATGATCTGCATATCGCTGTTGTAGAAAAGAAGAAGAAACAGGCTTAGCCCTGTTTCTTTTTTATAGAATATGCTACGATAGACCCTGTATTGTGAGGAAATGATATGCTGGATTATCTGAAGATATTCTTTATTTCGATGGTACCGCTGATCGAACTGCGCGGAGCCATCCCGTATTCCCAGTACCTGCATCTGCCGATCATCCCGTCCTATATCATCAGTATCATCGGCAACATGCTGCCGGTACCCTTCATCTACCTCTTTGCCCGCAAGGTCCTGGAATGGGGACAGGACAAACCTCTGATCGGTCCCTTCTTCCGTTTCTGTCTGGAGAAGGGAAGAAAGGGCGGCGAGAAACTGACCGCCAAAGCCGGCAGAGGACTCTTCCTGGCGCTGCTCCTGTTCGTCGGGATCCCGCTCCCGGGCACCGGCGCCTGGACCGGTACGCTGGCCGCTTCGATCCTGGATATGGACTTCCGGTCCACGACCTTATCGGTCATGTGCGGGGTACTGCTGGCAGGGGTCATCATGATGACTGCTTCCTTCCTGGGATTCAATCTCTTCTAGGCTCCTGAAGAGCCTTTTTCTATGGAGAAAAGGCTTTATAAACGCATTTTCGCCTTGTAAAGGGAGAAAGCCTTCTGCTATACTATATGAGCACTATTGTGCAATACGCACACTGTGGATTCGTGATTTCCGTGCCTGCAAAGGTCTGTCGCGTCTGAAACAGTGGAGGAATTAACGGAAAGAGAGGAAAAAAAGAATGCAGTTAGTTTCCATGCGCAAGCTGCTGGAAAACGGCGTACATTTCGGTCATCAGACCAGACGCTGGGATCCGAAATGCAAGCCCTTCATCTATACCGCGAAGAACGGTATCTACATCATCAACCTCGAAAAGACTCAGGAAAACCTCGACGTTGCCTACAACAAGATGAAAGAGATCGCCGAAAAGGGCGGTAAGGTCCTCTTTGTCGGCACCAAGAAGCAGGCTCAGCAGATCATCCTGGATGAAGCTCTCCGTTCCGGAAGCTTCTACATCAACCAGAGATGGCTGGGCGGCACGCTCACCAACTTCCGTACGATCCAGAAGCGTATCAAGCGCCTGATCGAGATCGAAGAGATGGAAGCCAATGAGACCATCAACCTGTACCCGAAGAAGGAAGTCGCGCTGATCCGCAAGGAAGCGACTCGTCTGAACAACTTCTTAGGCGGTATCAAGGAAATGAAGAAGCTTCCGGATGCCGTCGTCGTCGTCGATCCGAAGGAAGACCACAATGCTGTTGCGGAAGCCAGGAAGCTGGGCATCCCGGTCTTCGGTCTCTGCGATACCAACTGCGATCCGGGCCTGGTCGATTTCCCGATCCCGGCCAACGATGATGCGGTCAAGTCCATCAAACTCGTCGTCTCCCTGCTGGCGGATGCCATCGTCGAGACCAAGGGCGGTATCCTTCAGGATGCTTACCAGGAAGGCGAAGATGTCGAAGACATCACCATGGCTGACGTTATCATCAACGTTGAGAAGCACGCTGAGGAACAGGAAAAGAGACGTCGTCAGCGCATCGAAGAGCGCCGCGCTCAGCAGAACGCCCGCTTCGGTCAGAACGGTCAGCGCCGTTTCAACTCCGAGAAGCGTTTCGTAGGCCGCAAGGACAACGCTCCGGCTTCTCCGAACCAGACCATCCGCAAGGATCTGCCGACTGAAAACAAGGCTGAAAAAGCTTCGGAAACCCCGAAGAGCGAAGGAGAGAACGCATAATGGCTGTTACTGCTGCACAGGTCAAAGAACTTCGTGAAATGTCCGGCGCCGGCATGATGGACTGCAAGAACGCTCTTGTAGAATGTGACGGCGATATGGAAAAGGCGATCGACTGGCTCCGCCAGAAGGGTATCGCCAAGTCTGCCAAGAAGGCCAGCCGCATCGCGGCCGAAGGTCTGAGCCGCGTCGTCGTTGACGGCGACAAGGCCATCGTTGTTGAGATCAACTCCGAGACCGACTTCGTCGCCAAGAACGAACAGTTCCTGGCTCTGCTGGATAAGACTGCCGAGGTCATCCTGGCAGCTGCTCCGGCTGACAATGAAGCGGCTCTGGCTCTGCCGGTCGACGGTCAGACCCTGAACGACCTCTTCGTCAATGCGACCGCTACGATCGGTGAAAAGATCGTTCTGCGCCGTTTCGCTGTTGTCGAGAAGGGTGATGATGAACGCTTCGGCACCTACATGCACATGGGCGGCAAGAGTTCTACGCTGGTCGTCATGAAGGGCGGCAACGATGATCTCGCTCACTACATGGCCATGCAGGTCGCTTCGATGAACCCGACCTTCGTTTCCCGCAACGATATGCCGGCTGACGTCATCGAACATGAGCGCGGCATCCAGCTCGAGATCCTGCGCAACGATCCGAAGAACGCCAACAAGCCTGAACAGATCCTGGAAAAGATCGTTGAAGGCCGTCTCTCCAAGTCTCTGGAAGAGATGTGCTTAGTCGATCAGCCGTACTTCATGGATACCGACAAGAAGTGTGCCGCTGTCCTGAAGGAAGCCGGTGCAGAAGTCAAGTGCTTCCTGCGTTACCTGGTCGGTGAAGGCATCGAAAAGCGTCAGGAAGACTTCGCTGCTGAAGTAGCGAAGCAGATGGGCAACTAAACCATTCCGAAACGAAAAGCAGGGTGACCTGCTTTTCTTCTGCCTGCTTTCGTTTCGATAGGAAATCTGCTATTATTTTTGAGGAATCTTTGGAGGTCCTTTTATGTATAAACGCATTATTCTGAAACTCAGCGGCGAAGCGCTGGGTGCGGACGGAGATACGCTGGATCAGCCGACGCTGGCCCGTCTGGCAGAACAGATCAAAACGGTCCGTGCAAACGGCACCGAAGTCGGCGTCGTCGTCGGCGGAGGAAACTTCGTCCGCGGACGTACCTTATCCGCGCTGGGAACCGACCGTTCCACCGCTGACCGGATGGGCATGCTGGGGACGGTGATCAATGCCCTGGCTCTGCAGGCCGCTCTGCGGCAGGCCGGCGTCAAGGCTCTGGCGATGAGCGCTTTCCAGATCGACGGGGTCACGAAGTTCGACCGGGAACTGGCTCTGAAAGTCCTGGAAGAGGGCGGAGTGCTGGTCTTCGGCGGCGGTGTCGCCAATCCCTATTTCTCGACTGATTCCGGGGCTGCACTGCGGGCCTGCGAATTGGGCGCCGAAGCGATCCTGATGGCCAAGAACGGCGTAGACGGAGTCTACAGTGCCGACCCGGCCAAGGACGAGACGGCCGTGCGCTATGCGGATCTGACGTTTAATGCTATACTGGAAAAGGATCTGAAGGTGATCGATTCCACCGCTGCCGGGCTCTGCCGGGACAACGGTGTGAATATCTTCGTCTTCGATATGAATGAAGAAGGGAATATCATCAAGGCTGCTGCCGGTGAAGCCGTCGGTACCCTGATCCATGGAGGAAAAGAATAATGGAACATCTCGATCTATGCGAAGAAAGAATGATGGAAGCCTGTGAACGTTTCGAGAACTCGCTGACCCGCGTCCGTACCGGCCGGGCCAACCCGACGATGCTGAACGGGATCGAAGTCGATTACTACGGAGCGATGACACCGCTCAACCAGATCGCTTCCATTACTGTTCAGGAAGGTACGATCCTGGTCATCAAACCTTATGACCGCACCTCTCTGAAGGGCATCGAAACGGCTATCAATATGTCACAGCTGAACCTGCCGCCGCAGAACGACGGTTCGGTCATCCGTCTCAGCGTTCCGAAACTGACGGAAGAGACCCGCCGCAACTACTGCAAGGATGTCTCCAGGATGACGGAAGAAGCGAAAGTGGCGATCCGCAACATCCGCCGGGATACGAACGATGCCATCAAGAAGGATAAGGAGATCAGCGACGAAGATCTGCAGAAATCCCTGCTGGAAGATGTCGATGATCTGACCAAGAAGTACATCAAACAGGTCGAAGAGATCGGAGCTGCCAAAGAAAAAGAGATCATGACGATCTGATGGAGAACTCTCTTGCACATGTTGCCATCATCATGGATGGCAACGGCCGTTGGGCAAAAAAACAGGGGAAAGTCCGGACTTTCGGTCATTATGAAGGCGTAAAGAACGTAAGAAGGATCGCGATCCATGCGAATGAGCGGGGCGTGAGATATCTTACGCTTTATGCTTTCAGCACTGAAAACTGGAAACGGCCCAAAGAAGAAGTCGGTTATCTGATGTCTCTTCCGAAGATCTTCTTTGAGTCTTACCTGAAAGAACTGATGGAAAAGAACATCCGCGTCACCATGATCGGTTCCCTGAAAGAGATCCCGGCAGAAGCCCGGAAGTACTTCCAGGGAGCGATCGAACGGACGAAGGAGAACACCGGGATGGTGCTCTGTTTCGCCCTGAACTACGGCTCCCGCAGGGAGATCGTGGAAGCGGCGAAGGCCTATGCCGCGGAGGTGGCGGCCGGGAAAGAGAACGAGCTCAGCGAAGAGGAGTTCTCGTCATATCTGCAGACTGCAGGGATGCCGGATGTGGATCTGCTGATCCGTACCAGCGGGGAAGAGCGCATCAGCAATTTCCTGCTCTATCAGCTGGCATACAGCGAACTGATCTTCGATGAGAAGGCCTGGCCGGAATTCGATGAAGACGAATTCGATAAATGTCTGCAGGAATACGAACGGCGCAACCGCCGTTTCGGAGGACTGAACGCATGAAACAACGTATCATCGGGGCGATCCTGACCCTCCTGGTCTGCGGACCGGGGCTGATCCTGGGCGGGGTCTGGCTGAAGGTGCTGGTAGCAGCGGTGGCTCTGATCGCTTCTTATGAATACACCAGCATCCGCAACAAACGTTTCAATATCGCCATCTATATCCTGATGGTGGTCTTCATTGCGGCGATCAACGTCCTGCCGCAGCGCAGCACCGGCATCATTCTGTTCTATATCATGCTGCTGTTCTTCTTCGGCATCCTCTTTGAAGATATATCGATGGACGATATCTCTTCGACCTTCATGATGTCGATCATCCTGGCCTTTGCGATCATGTGCGTATTACGCATCTATGAGCGTTCTTCCTATCTGGTCATGCTGTATATCGCGATTGCTGCCTTTGGCTGTGATATCTTCGCCTTATTCACCGGCATGGCGATCGGAAAGCACAAACTGAATCCCCGCGTCTCTCCCAAGAAGACCTGGGAAGGGGCGATCGGCGGCTGGCTGGGCGGAGCGCTGCTCTCCTACTTCTTTGCCCATTTTCTGGGCTATCTGGGATTCGATCAGAAGATCATCCTCTTTTTCTCCCTGACACTGCCGATCATCTCGCAGATCGGCGATCTGTCTTTCAGCCTGATCAAACGGAACTATGAAGTGAAGGACTACGGTTCCCTGATCCCCGGACACGGCGGGATCCTGGACCGTATCGATTCCCTGCTGTTCTGTCTGATCTTCTTCGGTTCGGTAGGAGTGTTTTTCGGACTATGAGCAATATCGTATTACTGGGAGCCAGCGGCTCCATCGGGACCCAGACCCTGGAGGTGCTGGATCTCTATCATGAAGAATTCTGTCTGAAGGCGGTATCGGTCGGTAAGAATACCGCTTTTCTCCGGGAACTGGTCGAACGCTATCCCTCGCTGGAAGCGGTCTATTCAATCGAGAAAGACGAGGAACTGGCGGCTGCTCATCCGCAGCTGCGTTACTTCAGCGGCGAAGAACTGAGCGAACTGGCCGCCTGGCCGCGCACTGATCTCGTCATCAATGCACTGGTCGGTTTCGTCGGTTTCCTGCCGTCCCTGGCCGCGATCCGCTCCGGCAAGGATCTGGCTCTCGCCAACAAGGAGACACTGGTCGCCGGCGGCGAAGTGATCCGGCGCGAGATGAAGAAGTACGGAACGAAGCTTTACCCGATCGATTCCGAACATTCCGCCATCTGGCAGTGCCTGCAGGGCAATCCCCGGGAAGATCTGAAGCGGCTGATCATCACTGCTTCCGGCGGTTCCTTCCGGGATAAGACGAGAGCGGAGCTGAAGAACGTGACGCTGGAAGATGCCCTCAAGCATCCTACCTGGTCGATGGGCGCCAAGATCACCATCGATTCCGCCACCATGATGAACAAGGCCTTCGAAGTGATGGAAGCCCATTATCTCTTCGATGTGCCCTACGAACAGATCGATGTCCTGATCCATCCCCAGAGCATCGTTCACTCCCTGATCGAGTTCCGGGACGGCGCACAGCTGGCTCAGCTGGGTCTGCCGGACATGCGGATCCCGATCCTCTATGCCCTGCGGCATCCCTCGCATGCGGCCGGCGTCAGCTCGGAATCGCTCGATCTGGCCAAAGTCGGGACACTGGAGTTCCGGGCCATGGACTATGACCGTTTCCCGTTCTTGAAGGCGGTGAAGCGCATCGCGCCCCTGGGCGGCAACTTCGGCGCTGTCCTGAACGGAGCCAATGACGAAGCGGTATCGCTCTTCCTGCAGAAGAAGATCTCCTTCCTGGATATCGAGAAGTCGGTCTTTGCGGCCCTTTCGAAGATGGAATTCGTTTCCGATCCGGATGAAGCAGATATCATCGCTGCCCATAACTTCGGCAGAGATACCGTAGCCCGGATGTGGAACTAGACCCTCAGGGGTCTTTTTTGAATAACGCTGCCCGGAAAGCGTATAATAAGGGTTATACAGAAAGGTCCTTATGACATTTATCCTCTTTATCGTCTTATTATCGGTGATCATCATCCTGCATGAAGGAGGTCACCTCATCGCCGCCAAGACCTTCGGGGTCTACTGTTCCGAGTTTTCGATCGGAATGGGACCGAAGATCGTCAGCCATAAAGGCAAAGAAACGGAATACTCCCTGCGAGCCCTGCCGATCGGCGGTTTCGTCGCCATGGCCGGAGACACGGACAACCGGCTGGAGACCCAGACCGATGTCGAAGTCCCGCCGGAAAGGACCCTGACCGGCATCGCCAAATGGAAACGGATCGTGATCATGCTGGCGGGGATCTTCATGAACTTCGTATTGGGCTATGTGATCATCACCCTCATCCTGCTCCATTCGGGAGGCTATGTGCTCTCTCCGAAGGCGGAGATCGCTGCTGTCAGTCCCGGTACCCCGGCGGCTGCAGCCGGCCTGCTGGCCGGAGACCGGATCACGGCTGTGCAGATCGAAGGCGGCTCGCTTCAGAAGCTTTCTTCCTTCGATGACCTGGTCATGTATCTGGCGACCTACGAAGGAGAAGGGGATGTCCTCTTCACCGTCGAAAGGAACGGAGAGACGCTGAGTTTCTCGATCGTACCGGAATACTCCGAAGAGAGCGGACGCTACCTGATCGGCATCAGCGGACCGCAGGGCGAAGTGGCGAAGATCAACTTCGGCAATGTCTGGGGCTATGCCTTCGACTATTGCGCCTACATGGTCCGTTCCATCTGGATGAGCCTGCGTCAGCTCCTGCACGGGATCGGCACTTCCAACATGTCCGGTCCGGTCGGGATCTATCAGGCCACGGGGCAGGCGGCGGCTGCCGGTGCTTCGAGTTATTTCCTGATGATGGCCCTGATCTCCATCAATATCGGCTTCATGAACCTTCTGCCGCTGCCGATCCTGGACGGCGGAAGAGTCCTGCTGACTCTGATCGAAGCGCTGATCCGCCGGCCGCTGTCCGAGAAAGCCCAGAGCTTCCTGATGACTCTCTCGACGGCGCTGGTGCTCATGCTGTTCGTCTATGTGACATTTAATGATGTACTGCGTTTGCTGCCTTAGCATCTGGAAAGGAAAAATATGAAAGTACTCGTAACCGGAGGGACCGGCTTCATCGGTTCCCACACTGTCGTTGAACTCCTGCAGGCCGGACATGAACCGGTCATCCTTGATAACCTCTACAATTCCTCGATCGGCGTACTGGACCGTCTGGAGACCATTACCGGCGTCCGGGTGCCTTTTTATCAGGTCGATCTGCTGGACAAGGAAGGCCTGAAGAAGGTCTTCGACGAGAATGATTTCGATGCCGTCATCCACTTTGCCGGCTATAAGGCCGTAGGGGAGTCGGTCGCCAAACCGCTCGTCTACTACGAAAACAACATCACCGGTTCTTTGAACCTGTACCGGGCCATGAAGGAACACGGGGTCTCCCGCATCGTCTTCTCCTCTTCAGCGACCGTCTACGGCGGTGACTTCGAATCTCCGCTGAAGGAAGAATTTGGCACCGGCACGACGACCAATCCCTACGGCACCACCAAGCTCTTCAACGAGCGCATCCTGACCGATCTGGCTGCTGCCGACCAGGAACTGTCGGCTGTCCTCTTACGTTACTTCAACCCCATCGGCGCCCATCCTTCGGGACTGATCGGCGAGATGCCCAACGGCATCCCCAACAACCTGCTGCCATATATCGCCAAGGTGGCGACCGGTCAACTGCCGTATCTCTCCGTCTTCGGCGATGACTATGACACGCCGGACGGGACCGGGGTGCGTGACTACATCCATGTCGTCGATCTGGCCAGAGCGCATGTGGCGGCTCTGTCCTATGCGGAAGGCCATACCGGAGCAGAAGTCATCAACATCGGTACCGGCAACGGCTACTCCGTTCTGGAGATCCTGCATGCCTATGAAAAGGCCTGCGGACACGAGATCCCCTATAAGATCTGCCCGCGCCGTCCCGGCGATATCGCGGTCTGCTATGCCGATCCTTCCAAGGCGAAGGAACTGCTGGGCTTCTCCACAGTCTACGGCGTAGAAGAGATGTGCCGGGACTCCTATCGCTTCACCAAAGAGAATCCGGAAGGGATCCTTTAGGGAAACTTGTTGAAAGCGGATATATCGCATATAATTATTAGTTGATAGGTCAATTATGAAGAGAAAAGTACGTTGGAGCAGGATCGCAATACTGGCTGTTCTCCTGGCATTGCTGGTGGCAGGCGTTTTTGCATTGGTCCGTTTCCTGCAGCCGAAAGATCCGGAAAGACCGGATCCGACGCCGACACCGAGCGTACAGCCCAGTGAGACTCCGGCTGAGAGCCTGCAGATCGATCTGATGGATTATCAGCTCTATCGTCCGGAAGAACTGGACTTCTCTTTTGCGATCGCCCGTTTCCGTTTCAAGGATGACAAAGCCATCGACTTTGCCCTGGAGCGGCTGAGCACCGAAGAAGATGTCAACCTTGCGGATGTCTCCACCTATGTGAAGCGTCTGGAAGAGAAATCTTATTATCTGGGCCGGGAGAATGTCGTCTACTCGGTCCGCAGCAACGAATCCGAAGCGCTGGTCTCGCTGTTCATCCCTTACCGCAAGAGCAGCGGTACTCTGACGATCACCGACAGCGTGAGCGGAAAGACCTTCTCGCTGGATCTCGACCGAGAGGTACAGGAAGTCTCCGGTCTCAAATACAAGACCGGCGGAGAGATCAAGGCTGACGAATATGTCTTCTATATCTCCGATGCCTATACCAGCAATATGATGACCCGTGACGGAGAGGAGTACACCACTCCGGCCACGATCAAGATCTATACCTTCCGCATCGAAGCGAGAGATATCCCGGCAACGGGAGCTGTCATCTCTAAAGCGGAATTCGTACCGGAAGGCTATGAAGAAAGCTTTGAAGCTCTGGACGGTACCTATGCCAGCGCCCGCCGCGGGGATCAGTCGGTCATCGGCAAGACCCTGCTGGCAGGGGAGAGCGGTGCCTTATTCTTTGAGATCTTCAATCCGGAAGAGGAAGGGATCACCTATGAAGGAAAGATCCTGATCACTCTGTCCGACTACCCCGGGACCATCGAGGTCGCTACGACCCTGCATTAGGAGAGCCTATGCGTAAGAACTTCTTCCGTACAGTACAGATCCTGACCTGCCTGCTTATCCTGCTGAGCGGGCCTTTCCTGCGTACGGTCAAGGCGGCAGACTATTACCCGATGTCCTGCAACGCCTACGAAGTCTCCTACATCAACGATGACGGTTCCTTCAAGAAGGTCGAGTGCTACAGCGATTTCGCTTCTGCCAATCAGAAGATGAAGGAACTGGGCGGCGACCATGTCGTGAGAAGCGCCAACGGCGATTCTCCGACCAGGATCGTGGCCATGAACTCCGGTTATGCCTATGCCTATCCGGGCCGGGGCGGAGATGCGACATTAAGCATCTACGAAGATATCTCCGACCGCAGTATCTATACCAAGCGGACCTATGTCAGCCATTACTATGAGATGTATTACCACGAGACCTCGCTGGTCCTTTCGGACGGCAAGCGGGGCATGATCCATGTCACGCTCAATGGCTTTGACGGCTATACCGATCTGGAATACACCGATCTGGTGCCTTCCAAATATATCGACAGGGGCATTGCGATCTGGCTGGGCGGCAAGAACAGCTATTACGGAGAAGATCCTTACCGGATCGTGATGAAGCGCAACACGTATTCCGTCGTCCAGAACGGCAGTTACAGCGATCTGCGCTTCACTTACCATATGGCATATCCGAAGAGTTCTTCTCTGCAGTGTCTGGAATATACCGTCGATATCGGACCGGCTCCGGCGTTTGCCAAGAGCGGAACGAACTACTATTCCCTGGATGGGATCCATTACTATACCGATCCGGCTCTGACAAAGGGCGCCGGCACGGAATACAACTACTACCAGTGGCTGCCCTTGCGTTCCAAGACGAAGATCACGGCTGCACAGATCGAGACTTATCTGAAAGAGCAGAAATACGCTGACCGCTCCGTACTGACCGGCAAGGCACAGGCCTTCATCGATGCCCAGAATAAATACGGCGTCAACGCGCTGCTGGTCTATGCGATGGCCTGCCATGAATCGGATTCCGGCACCAGCAACTTCGCTGTCAAACGGAAGAATCTTTTCGGCTGGAATGCCTTTGATGCCTCGCCGAACAGTGCTTCTTCCTTCTCCTCGGTGGAACAGTGTGTCAACGAACAGATGGGCATCAACCTGCGCGGTTATCTGGATATCACGGACGGACGTTTCTTCGGTCCGTCTTTAGGCAATAAAGCGGCCGGCGTCAATGTCAAGTATGCCTCCGATCCTTACTGGGGCATGAAGATCGCGGCGATCGCTTACCGTATCGACAAGAGCGCCAATCATTTCAACGGACAGCTGACCGACTACAAAGCCTATGACATGGCGCTGGTCAAGACCTTTGATGCCTCTGTCTATTCTGCAGCCAACGATAAGAACGAGCTCTTCAAGACCGGTTACGGCGGCAGTTACCAGAAAGATTTCCTGGTCATCCCGTTAGGCGAAAGCGGCAACTACACCAAGGTCCAGCTGCCGAACGGTCTGAACAGCAAGGGCGAACTGCTGACCCACCGCACACCAGCTACGACCGGCAGCATCAATGCGGCCAGCGAATACAGCTTTGACCGCAGCGTCGGCTACCTCAAGACTGCCGATCTGACACCTCTGACCTATGAGATCGTCAGGCCGGGCAAGTATGTCGCGGAAGTCAGCAGCATGACGATCAAAGACGGCATCCTGAAGATCAGCGGCAAAGCCTATACCGAGAATGTCCCGGTCACTGACGTCAACCGGATCACCAATACCCTGATCCTTTCCGGTCCCAAAGAAGTGACCCAGGAACTGAGCACAGAGACCAAAGACGGGGTCAGTACCTTCAGCGGTGAGATCGATCTGAAAGATCTCGATGTCGGTACCTACACCTTTAAGATCACGACGGAATACAGCGAACGCGGTCAGTTCAATGACTCCTTTGAAGTTGCTTCTGTCAAGCAGCAGCCCGCTTCGGCGATGGTCGACGGCAAGGTCTGCAGTTTCACCGTCGCAAACAAGAAGCTCACCCTGCAGATCAAAAAGGTCGGCAGTGAGGATGTCACTTCCGTCGTCTCGGTCCGTTCCCTGGAACTGACTTCCGGCAGCCTGAAACTGAAGGGCACCGGCGTCCTGCAGGGCATCCCGGCCACCAGGAAGGAAGACGTCAAATACGAGCTGGTCCTGTATCTGATCGATGATCCGGAGCAGAATACGGTCTTCCCGGCTGCTACCCTGGAAAACAACGGTTTCAGTCTGAACGACGGGGTCGATTATACCTACAGCGCTTATGAAGGCAGCGTATCGCTCTCCGGTGTGAAGCCGGGCATCTACGGTCTGAAACTGAGGATCAGCAACGGTTCCTACAGCGCTGAAGCCAGTCTCGGCAATTCCCGTGTCGAATACCGTTCGCTCTATACAGAGAAGGACGGGCTCGGCATCCGCCTGACCGCCAACGAGCTCTACAACTATCGCTTTGAGCTCGAAGCGGCCGCTAAATCCCTGGATTACAGTGCAGTCAAGAAGCCCAGCGCCCGTACCTCGCTGATGGCTTTCGACAAGCTGACGCTCTCCAAGGATCTGCAGCTGCAGCTGCAGGCGCATGCGCTGATGTATTATCTGGCCTATCCGGAGATCGGTTCTGCGGAATACAAGCTCTGGCTGATCGATGAGAAGGGCGGCATGAAAGAGATCGCTGCTTCGGGCAATGCCTGCGCCCTGGATTATACGGCGACCCTGCAGTCAAAATATGATCTGAATGGGATCTGCTTTACGGCTAGCGGCAGTATCGAAGATCTCTCAGCCGGCGATCATCAGCTGGTCGTCACGATCCGCAGCGGTGAATACTACGATATCCTGCCTCTCAGCAACCGTTCCTTCCGGACTCTGCCGGAAGTCAGCGTCAACGGCAGGAAGTATTCCCTGCAGACCAGCCCCAAGACAGCCCGTATCTATCTGCATATCGAAGGAGAATAAACAATGAAGAGTTTCTTTTCGAATAAACTGAATATCCTGCTGGTGGTCCTGCTGGTGGTGATATTGGGCGCTGCCGGCTTTCTGGGCTGGCGGATGCTGCAGCCGGATCCGCTGACAGCGATCGACTACTCACAGCTGACCGAAGAAGAGATCCAGGCCTGGGCAGAGAACGAAGGGCTTCCGGCCGAGAAACTGAAGATCACCTACCAGTATTCCGATTCGGTCGAGAAGGGGATGATGGTCTCGCAGTCACCGAAAGCCGGCGAAGTCATCGAAGACCGGCTGGCGATCGTCATCTCGCAGGGCGCCGATCCGGAAAAGAAAGTCGAACTTCCGGTCATCGCCGAAGGGATGACCCGGGTCGATCTGGAGAAATGGTTCACCCAGAACTACTTTTCCGATGTGACCTATGAGTACACCCTCGATCCGGAACATCCCAAGGATATCGTCCTGGGCATGAACGTCAGCGGCAGTGTCAGCCGCAACACGCCTGTACTCGTCACCTTATCCGCCGGTGAAGACGCCGAGAACGTCAAGATCACTGTCCCGGATTTCCATAACTACACGCTGGCCAACATCAAAGCCTGGGCAGACACCAACATGATGAACATCAAGTATGTCTACGTCTTCAGCGATACAGTGCCGGCCGACGCGGTCGTCGATCAGGGCACCCGGGAAGGAACGGAAGTCTCGCCCGGCGCTTCGATCACCGTCACCGTCTCCAGCGGCGTCGGTATCTCTGTCAAGGACTTCTACAAGGACAATGCGGCTTCCGTCCGCAGCTGGGCCAACGAAAACAACATCAATGTCAGTTTCATCAACAACTACTCTGATACCGTAGCCGAAGGTCTCGTCATCTCGACGAGCCCCAAAGCCCAGACCACGATCGCTGCCGGTTCGACCCTGCGGGTCTATCTCTCAGCAGGTCCCGATCCTTCCAACAAGAAGGTCCACGTCAATGCGGAGCATCTGGATGATACGGAAGCGGATTTCCTGACCTATATCGAATCCTTAGGCCTCAAAGCCCAGAAACAGGATGTCAGTTACTATTCGCGGGTCATCGCGGAAGGCCATGTCTATTCCTACGATGACGGCGATTTCACTGCTGATACGGTCATCTCCTACAGCCTGTCCGCCGGTCCCTTCGAGGTCGATCTGGCGAACTTCGAGGGCAAGAGCTCTTCGGCAGCCAATGACTATGTCAATAACGCCAACAACCTCAACGCCCATCTGGAACTGGAAACGACGAAGGAATACTCTTCGCAGTATGACTCCGGTACGCTGTACGGCTGTACCTCCGCACTGGACGGCTCCACGACGGTCGTCTCCTGCAAGCTCTCGCAGGGCGAAGCGCCGGTCATGTATACTCTGCCGGACTATGTCGGCAAGGCCGATCCCTGCGGGGAAGCGACCAGCTGCAAGATCGCCAATGATCACATCACTCTGCAGATCAAGGGCGATTACAGCGACAGCGTAGCGGAAGGCACAGTCCTGCGTCAGGATCCGGCAGCCGGGGAAGTGTCTGACGGCACGGTCGTGACGGTCACCGTCTCCTTAGGCAAAAAACCGGCGCCGACTGCGGAACCGACGCCGACTTCTGCGCCAAAACCCACTCCTACACCGACCCCGACACCGGATACGGAAGCGACCGCTTATGTCCCGTCTCTGGATGATCTGAATTCACACAACACTTCCTATGAGGATGCCACGGCTTTCGTCAGACAGACGCTCTCGGCCTTCAGCAACGTGCAGATCAACGGCATCACATCTCAGGACTATACCCGAGGCAATCTGATCTCGGTCTCTGTCGGCGGAAATACTGCCTATGAGCCCGGCCAGTACAAAGTCTCTACGCCGATCGTGGTAACGATCAGCACCGGGTTCGAATGATGAAGACGATCATGGATGAAGCGGGCGTTGCCCGCACGCTGAAAAGGATCGCGCACGAGATCATCGAACACCATGAAGACCTCGAAGATGTCGTCCTGATGGGCGTCATCCACCGCGGCGATACCCTGGCTCACCGTCTGCAGCGCAACATCGAGATCCTGGCCGGGGAGAGGGTGGAATGCTGCAGCGTGGACTTCCGGCCCTGGCGCGATGATCTGGAAGGGGAGAGACCGGAGAAGACGGCAGCTCCCTGCGATGTCCGGGAAAAGGTCGTGATCCTCTGTGATGACGTGCTTTTCCGCGGACGTACGGTCCGGGCGGCCATGGACGGGATCATGTCCTTCGGACGTCCCCGCAAGATCGAACTGATGGTCCTGGTCGACCGGGGCCACCGGGAACTGCCGATCCGGGCAGATTATGTCGGAAAGAACGTTCCGACCAGTCTGGAAGAGATCGTCAAGGTCAATCTCCGGGAATATGATCAGGAAGATTCGGTAGTGATCGAGCAGGCTGAATGACAGCCTGCTTTTTCTATGCCGGGAACGCTTTTGCGGTACTCTTTTGTCAATTGAAATGTTCAGCATGCAGCGCTTCTGTTATAATAATAACAATAGGAGGATTTCCAACTAATGCCAAAAACATTCATGTCGATGGATGGTAATACAGCTGCTGCGCATGTTGCTTATGCGTTTACGGAAGTAGCCTGTATCTATCCGATCACGCCTTCGTCACCGATGGCGGAAAACATCGATACCTGGTCCACGCAGGGTCGTAAAAACATTTATGACTCCAAGGTCAAGGTCGTAGAAATGCAGGCCGAAGGCGGCGCTGCCGGTGCCGTTCACGGCGCTCTGCAGGCCGGTGCCTTCGCTTCGACTTTCACGGCTTCCCAGGGCTTGCTGCTGATGATCCCGAACCTCTACAAGTGGGCCGGGGAACTGTTGCCCGGTGTCATCCACTGTGCGGCCCGTTCCATCGCCGGACGTTCGCTCTCGATCTTCGGTGACCATCAGGACATCTATGCCTGCCGTCAGACCGGCATCTGCCTCTTAGCTTCGCATTCCGTTCAGGAAGCGATGGACCTCGCAGGTGTTGCCCATCTGTCTGCGATCGAAGGGTCTCTGCCGTTCATTCATTTCTTTGACGGTTTCCGTACTTCCCACGAGATCGACAAGATCGAAGTCATGGACTATGACTATCTGAAGTCTCTGGTCAACTGGGATGCTGTCAAACGTTTCAAGGACCATGCCCTGAACCCGCACAATAACCCGGTCGTCCGCGGCGGTTCCGAAAGTGATGATATCTTCTTCTCCTCCAGAGAAGCGCAGAACGTCTACTACGACGCAATGCCTGATATCGTCAACAAGTACATGCAGGAGATCTCCAAGCATACCGGAAGGAACTATGCTCCGTTCACATACTACGGTGATCCGGAAGCAGAACATGTCATCGTTGCGATGGGTTCCGTTACTGAGACCATCAAGGAAACGGTCGATCATCTGAACTCGCTGGGCCGCAAGGTCGGTCTGATCAAGGTCCACCTCTACCGTCCGTTCTCCGTCAAGTATCTGGAAGCTGTCCTGCCGAAGACGGTCAACAAGATCGCTGTCCTCGACCGTACGCTGGAATCCGGCGGCAGAGAACCGCTGTACCTGGATGTCGTATCCGCTCTGAAGGATCACAAGGACATCGAGATCATCGGCGGCCGTTACGGTCTTTCTTCCCGCAACACGGCTCCGAACCAGATCAAAGCAGTCTTTGATGAACTGGATAAGGAAACGATGCTGGATCCGTTCACCATCGGTATCGAGGATGATGTCCGTCATTCTTCGCTGAAGGTCGATCCGGACTATCAGCTGCCGCATGACTACACGTCCTGCCTCTTCTTCGGTCTGGGTTCCGACGGTACTGTCTCCGCCAACAAGTCCTCTATCAAGATCATCGGCGACAATACCGACAAATACATTCAGGCTTACTTCCAGTATGACTCCAAGAAGGCCGGCGGCGTCACCCGTTCGCATCTGCGTTTCGGTCCGACTCCGATCCGTTCCATCTACTATATCGAAGATGCTGACTTCATCTCCTGCTCGCTGGATGAATACTGCTTCAAGTATGATATGATCCGCCAGCTGAAGAAGGGCGGTACCTTCCTGCTGAACACTTCCGCTGCGGTTGATGAACTGGAAGACCGTCTGCCGAAGCGTCTGCTGGCCCAGTTAGCCGAAAAAGAAGCGAAGTTCTACATCATCGATGCGACCAAGCTGGCTGACGATATCGGTATGGGCCGCCGCACCAACACCATCCTGCAGTCTGCTTTCTTCGCTCTGAACGAGCAGATCATGCCTTACAAGGATGCGGTCGAACAGATGAAATACATGGCCAAGAAGTCCTATGGTTCCAAGGGTGACGAAGTCGTCGAACTGAACTATAAGGCGATCGATATCGGCAAGAGCGGACTCGTCGAAGTCCCGGTCAAGCCGGAATGGGCCAAACTGAGCTACAACCGTCTGGGCAAGATGACCGGAAATGCCTACATGGATGAACATGTCAACCGCATCAATTCCCTGGATGGCTATGACATTCCTGTCAGCAACTTCCTGAAGTACGGTCTGGAAGACGGTTCGCTGCAGCCCAACGTCGCTTACGAAGAGAAGCGCGCGATCGCTGCCTATGTCCCGAGCTGGAATCCGGACAACTGTATCCAGTGTAACTTCTGCTCCTTCGTCTGCCCGCACGCGACGATCCGTCCGTTCCTGGTCAACGAGGAAGAAGTCAAGGCTGCTCCGCAGGAATTCGCTACTGCCAAGCCGATCGGCAAGGGCCTCGAAGGTCTCTCCTTCCGTATCCAGGTCTCTCCGGCCAACTGTATGGGCTGCGGTCTCTGTGCTCAGGAATGCCCGGGCAAGGGCGGCAATAAGGCCCTGACGATGGTCCCGCTCTATGAAAAGATGCCGGAACAGCCGTTAGCCGATTACCTCTTCAAGGAAGTCGAATACAAGACCGATCTGATGCCCAAGACCACTGTCAAGGGTTCTCAGTTCCAGATGCCTTACTTCGAAGTCTCCGGTGCCTGCCCCGGCTGCGGTGAAGCACCGTACACCAAGGTCGCTACCCAGCTCTTCGGTAAGGATATGCTGATGGCGAACGCGACCGGCTGCTCGATGATCTACTCCTCCAGTACGCCGTCGAACCCGTTCGTCAAGGACAAGGACGGCAACGGTCCGGCCTGGGCGAACTCGCTGTTCGAAGATAACGCGGAATACGGCTTCGGTATGGCGATCGCTGCCAACTATGCACAGTCCCGCATCCTCTCCATCATGGAGAACAACCTCGACAGCGACTGCGGTGTAGTCTTCAGAAAGTGGCTGGATGTCAAGGATGACCGCGATGCCCAGAGAGCGCTGAAAGCAGAACTGTTGGAAGCGGTCAAGGCCTCCAAGAATGAAGCCGTCAAGGAACTGCTGGATTACGAGAAGGATCTCGTCAGCAAGTCTGTCTGGATCATCGGCGGCGACGGCTGGGCTTACGATATCGGTTACGGCGGACTCGATCACGTCCTCGCCAACAACCTGAACGTCAACGTCCTGGTCCTCGATACCGAGGTCTACTCCAACACCGGCGGTCAGTCCTCCAAGTCCACGCAGTCTGCGGCGATCGCGAAGTTCGCTGCCGGCGGCAAAGCGACGGCGAAGAAGGATCTGGGCATGCTGGCGATGTCCTATGGCACGGTCTATGTGGCCAGTGTCTCCATGGGCGCCAACAAGCAGCAGGTCATCAACGCGATGCTGGAAGCCGAGAGCTATGACGGTCCTTCGATCATCATCGCTTACTCGCCCTGTCAGGAACACGGCATCAAGGGCGGTATGGCCATGCATCAGCGCGTAGAGGCCGAAGCGGTAAAGTGCGGCTATGTCAACCTCTACCGTTACGATCCGCGTAAGGAACACCCGCTGACCATCGACTCCAAGGAGCCTGACTTCAACCTGTTCCATGACTTCCTGCTCAACGAGAACCGCTATGCTCAGCTGGTCCAGCTGAAAGGCAAGGAACTTGCCGATGAAGCTTTCGCCAAGACGAGAGAAGATGCGGAAAGACGCTGGAAGAAACTGGTCGAACTGAAGGCTACCCTGTAATGTCTCATAGAGCTGCTTCGGCAGCTCTTTTCTTATGCCTGCGGTTTGCGTAAAGCAGGGGAAAGCGGTATCCTAATAAAGTGAATATTTCCTGAGGATTTTTCGTTTTGTCTGACAATAATAAAACAGAGAGATCCCGATCGAAGGAGCACGAAATGCGCATTGCTTTGTTTACGGATACCTATCTGCCGGATATCAACGGTGTGGTATCTTCTGTAGAATTGTTGCGAAAGAAACTGGAAGAGAGGGGACACGAAGTCTATGTCGTGTCTACCTATCCCGGTATTTTCAAAGTCAAAAAAGAAGGACGGATCATCCGTCTGCCCGGACTGGAACTGAAGAGCCTCTACGGCTATAAAGCCGCTTCTCCCGGGCATCTGCTGATGCTCGAAGAACTGCGCGAGCTGCAGCTGGATCTGATCCATGTCCATACCGAATTCGGCGTCGGCATCTTCGCTTCGATGGCCGCTCATCTGCTGCATATCCCGCTGGTGCGCACCTACCATACGACCTACGAGGATTACACCCATTACGTTACACCTATTGAATCCGAGACCTTCGAACAGATCGCCCGCAACGTGATCATCAAGCTGTCCAAGTCGATCGGGGAAGACTGCATCCGGCTGATCTCTCCTTCCCGCAAGACGGCGGATATGCTGAAGGGATACGGGGTCAAGACTCCGATCGATATCATCCCCACCGGGGTGGAACTGCAGCGTTTCCGTCCCACGGAAGGGGATGCACAGCTGCGCCAGCAGGTCCGTCAGCAGATCGGTATCCGCGAGGAGGAAAAGATGCTGCTGTTCGTGGGCAGGATCGCCGAAGAGAAGTCGATCGATCTATTGATCGATACGGCGGCAGAGATGGTGCAGCAGCAGCTGCCGGTCCGGCTGGTCATCGTCGGCGGCGGTCCGCAGCTGGAAGAACTGCAGCAGAAGGCTCAGGAGCTCGCTCTGCAGGAGAAAGTGTCCTTCCTCGGTAAGAAACCTTTCGATGAAGTTCCGGCCTTCTACAAGGCTGCAGACGCCTTTGTGAGCGCCTCTACCTCTGAGACCCAGGGCATGACCTATGTGGAAGCTCTGGCGACCGGACTGCCGGTACTGGCCCGCTATGATGAAGTACTGGAAGATCTGGTCAGCGAAGGGGAGAATGGGTATTTCTTCCGCGATCAGGACGAACTGGCACAGAAGGTAAAAGCCCTGCTGCAGCTGGATGAAAGATCCCTGCAGCAGATGAAGGAGAAAGCCCTGGCCACAGCCCAGGAGTATGATGCGGACAGCTTCGGCGAGAAGGTCGAGAAGCTCTATCTGCAGGCGATCGAAGACTACCATGCTTCCTATACGATCACGAAGATCTCGCTGAAGAACGATTATGTGGCCCTGAAGCTGCACAAGGGCGAGAACGAGGAGGAGACCCTGCTGGTCTCGCTGGATACTTTCTATGAGGAAGGCTTGCGCAAGGATCAGCGTCTGCCGGAAGCGGCCTATCAGGAACTGAAACGGAAGGAAGCCTTTGCCAAGGCTTACCGGGCCTGTCTGCGCAAGATCGCTTCCCATGACCGTACGGTGCAGCAGATCCGCACGTTCCTGAAGGAAGAAGGGGAGCTGGAACCGCAGGAGCAGGAAGCCGTCATCCAGAAGCTGCAGGAAAGAGGGATCCTCAATGATCGGACCTATGTCCTGAATAAGATGGATTCCTTCCGGACTTCCTTACTCTCGAAGAAACAGTTTGAACGCAAACTGCGTACGGAGGGGATCGGTCAGGAACTGATCGAGGAGCTGCTGCAGGCAGATCCGGATGATGAGAAAGTCCGGGCCCGGATCCAGGCCGAGAAGATCCAGAATACGATCCATAACAAGTCGCTGGCGGTCAAAAAGAAGATGATCGTACAGAAACTCATCACGAAGGGTTTCGACGCGGATACGGCTCAGGAAGCGCTCAGAGACCTGGATTTCAGTCAGGAGGAGTTCTCGGAGAACGAAAACCTCAGCCGGGAAGCCGCCAAGGCGGCGAAACGTCTGGAAAGGAAATACAGCGGTACCGATCTGCGCAACCGTGTCTATCATGCCCTGGCATCCAAGGGGTATAAGACGGAAGCGATCTATGCCGCATTGAATGAGATGGAGTGGAAATCATGAAGAAAGTGATCGATTTTAAAGAAGGCGAACATATCTCTACACCGTTGCTGGTCAGTTCGCTGCTGAAGGGAACGACGAACAGCGGTTCGCCGTACATGACGCTGGTCCTGCAGGATGACAGCAAGTCCATCGATGCGAAGCTCTGGGACCTGCGTCCGGAAGTAGAGAAACTGCTGGAAGCCGGCAGGATCTACAACTTCGATCTGGAGATCATCAAGTACCGCAACAACCTGCAGGCCAAGGTCATCAAGGTATTGCCGGTGATGGAACAGGAACTGAAGAAGGAAGACTTCATCTCCAAGTCCCCGGTCCCGAAGGAAGAACTGCGTCAGGTCATCCATGATGCGGTGGCCCGGATCGGCAATGTGAAGATCGCCGAGATCGTGACAGCGATGCTGAAGTATTACGAGAAGGACTTCTATGCCTATCCGGCGGCTTCCAAGATCCATCATGAATTCATGGGCGGTCTGGCTACGCACGTTTCGGGCATGCTGAAGGTGGCGGAAGCGCTCTGTGACATCTATCCCCAGCTTTCCCGGGACTACCTCTATGCCGGGGTCATCCTGCATGATCTGGGCAAGATCGAAGAGCTCTCTTCCCCGGTCGTGACCGAATACACGACGGAAGGGAAACTGCTCGGTCATATCTCTATCGCCGCCGGCAGACTGCTGGAGATCGGGAAGGAACTGGGCTACGAAGACAGCGAGGAACTGCTGGTACTGCGTCATATGGTGCTGAGCCATCACGGACAATATGAATACGGTTCACCGGTCCGTCCGGAAACGATGGAAGCGGAGATGCTGAACTTCATCGACAACATCGATGCCCGCATGAACATCCTCGACAAAGCCCTCAGTCAGGTCGAGCCCGGCACCTTCACGCCGAAACTCTTTGCCCTGGACGGACGCTTCTTCTACCGACATCATTAAACGATAAAAGCGATCCTGCGCCTTTTGCCAGTATTCTGCTGGCTTATCTGCTGACCGGCCTGCCGGTCGGTATCGTAATGTGCGTCTATTCGGCCTTCTTCAGCCCGCTGCCCCTGCATCTTTGGGACAGCAGTGCTTCGAACCCGGGCCTGCTGGTCCTGTTCCTGCTGCTGACGCTGCTGTTCTTTATCCGGAAGACAAGAAAGAAAGCATAAAAAAGGGGCTGTCCGAAAAGTCCGTGACTGAACACGGCTGAGGGACAGCCCTTTTTCTGATCATTTCTTCTTCGCCGATCTGTAACGGTAGTCTTTCGCCTTATCGTTCACGGATCTTTTCTTTTTCTTGGAGGCTCTTTT
>JAFWEP010000027.1 GCA_017512885.1 Erysipelotrichaceae bacterium | reverse complement strand
CTTGAATTGTCAAATCAATCGCAACTCTGTTGAATAATGGACTTCATAAGGTGTTCTGTAGCCGAGGCATTTGCGTGGCCTTTTATTGATCTTGTCGAATATCTCCTGGATCAGTTCATCACTCTTGTCATCAAGAGTCTCTCCCTTGGGGAAGTATTCCCGTAAGAGTCCGTTTGTGTTTTCGTTGCTTCCCCGCTGCCAGGGATGATGAGGGAGAGGAAAATAGAACTTCACCTGATCAAGAGCTTCACTTACTTCTTTATGTCTGGCAAATTCCTTTCCTCGATCCGGGGTGATCGATTCAAGAGGCTGATCCGCAAGCGCGCCAATCATGACTTCATTTACGGGAGCTGCTTTTTTGAGAGAGGCTTTTCCACCGACCAGGAATCTGCTTTTCCTGTCGACCAGGGTCACCAGACAGGATCCTCCGGTCTTTCCGGCTACGGTATCGGCTTCCCAGTCACCGAGCCTGCTTCTGTCCTCTGCCTCTTGCGGTCTTTCGCTTATTTCATAAGAGATCTGTATCTTTCCTCTGTTCTCTTCATATCCTTTCGTATGGCGGCTTTTCCCGCGGCGTCGGAGTTTCCTGATGACGCCTCTGCTGCCGTGGGAAAGGTGATGATCATCGAATCTTCCGGAATAGATGGCTCTGTAGATCGTCGAATAACTGATCAGGGAAGCGGCTTTCTCCAGAATGAGCCTTCCCTCTATCTGCTGAGGAGACCACTGATCACGGAGGAATCTGTCCTTTACATACCGGTAAAGAACAGGATCATCAAGTTTATGTCGGCGACGGCAGGCTTTACGGCGCTTCAGATAGGCTTTCTGAGCGGCAGAAGGAAGATAGATCCCATTGACGGAATTCCTCTTCAGTTCTCTTGAGATCGTTGATTTGTTTCTGTGCAGCAGGATAGCGATACGGGAGATACTGTAGCCCATAGCCTGATATTTCATGGTCAATTCCCGTTCTTCCAGTGTAAGATGATGGTGACACATACTCTTTCCTTTCTGTGATGTCTTCGCAAACACCATTGTACAGGAACGATATGTGTCTTTCATTTTTCGATACCGTTGCGATTAGATTGTAAATTCAAGGTACAATACCACCCGTCTCATCATGGCTGTTTCCCCTCTTTCAGTATAACAGAAAAGGAGGTTGCCCTCCTTTCATTTACTTCGTTCCGTAAATACGGTCACCGGCATCGCCGAGACCCGGTACGATATAACCGACTTCGTTCAGATGGGAATCCAGCGCTGCCAGATAGACATCGACATCGGGATGGCGTCTTTCGACGGCTTCCACACCTTCCGGAGCTCCTACCAGACAGACCAGTTTGATATTGCGGGCACCGCGTTCCTTGATCAGATCGATCGCTGCATTGGCACTGCCGCCGGTCGCCAGCATCGGATCCAGGACCAGATTGACGGCATCCTTCAGATTATCCGGGAATTTCGCAAAGTATTCATGCGGCTTCAGGGTCTCCTCGTCACGATACAGACCGACGAAACCGACTTTTGCGGTCGGGATCAGGTCGTTGATACCATTGACCAGGCCCAGACCGGCGCGCAGGATCGGGATCAGTACGATATCGTTCTTTAAGGCAAAGGTGTCGCAGTTGCCCATCGGGGTCTCGACCGTGATCGGCTTGACCGGAAGGTCACGGCAGACTTCATAAGCCATCAGGCCGGCGATCTCGTCGAGGTTCTGCCGGAAGTCCTTGGTACCGGTCTCCTTGTTGCGCATGATCGCCAGTTTATGAGTAATGAGCGGATGATTCAGGATCGTGATCATAGGATACCTCCATAGTTCTCCATATCATTATATCGCTTTCTCAGAGTGAAAGAAAAGAAGTCCGAAGACTTCTTCAGGTTTTGTAGGAACGGATCCGCTCCGGGATCTCCAGGAGATCTTCGACGGTAGTATCCGGGGCAGCTGACTTTACCGCATCGGAGCGGTCATCTCCCCGGCAGTAAGCGATGGTATAGGCGCCATAGGCTTTGCCGGAAGCGATATCGCTGGGAGAATCCCCCACGTAGATCACTTCATCGCGGTTGGCTTTGTAATGGTCTAAGAAGGTGATGATGCCGTCCGGATCCGGTTTGTCTTTCTGATAGCCGTCCCTTCCCAGGACACCTCCCAGAAACTCATAAAGGCCGCACTGCTTCGCGATCTTCTCGACCGAGTCAGTATAACGGGCGCTGACCACACCGGTCTGATAGCCCTGCTGCTGCAGCTCCTTCAGCATCTCCACAGCATGCGGCATCGCGGTCGCTTCGGTTAGGATCTGCTGCTGTCCGTCGCTGTACTCTTTGATCAGGGCCGCCGGATCTTCCTCCGGGAAGAACTCCTGCATCTTGACGTTGAGAGCCGGTCCCAGGACCGAGAGCTGTTTCTCACGGGTGAATTCCGCTTCCCTGCCTCTGGCCCGGAAAAGGTTCCGGTAAGAATCCAGGATCAGCTGTTCGGTATCGACCAGGGTGCCGTCAAAGTCAAAGAGGACGGTCGGCTTCCGCTTTGGGAAGAAGCGTTCCAGGAAGCCCAGATAACCCAAGAGACCGATCAGGAGGGCGGCGATCGAAGCCAGCTGTGCGACCTTGAAAGGACCGAACTGCAGGGCATCGGTACGGCGGCTCTCGATGAAGAAACGGACGAGGCCGTACCACATCAGATAGGCCCAGGTCAGATCTCCGCGCTTGTTGCGGTGTTTGCGCAGGATGATGCCGATCAGGAAGAAGCCCAGCAGGTTGGCCATGGACTCATAGAAGAACATCGGTTCATAGTAGTGACCGTTGATGTGCATCCCTTCCTTCAGGAAGAAGAGCGGGCCGTCATAGAAGGATTCCGCTACCTCCTGTCCGTGGCATTCCTGGTTGACGAAGTTTCCCCAGCGGCCGATGGCCTGCGCCAGCAGGACATTGGGCGTGATGCAGTCGGCGAACTGCAGGAAGGAAAGTCCTTTCCGCTTGCAGTAGAAGATCGAATAAAGGATCCCGGCCAAGAGACCGCCGTGGATCGCCAGTCCGCCTTCGTAGATCTTTAAGATCCGTAAGGGATCCGAGAAGTAATACTGCGGATCGGAGAAGAGACAATACCAGAGACGGGCGCCGATCACGCCGCACCACAGCATATAGATGAAATAGTCGCTCATCACACTGTCCGGGTAATGAAGCTTACGGGCATTCTGTTTGGAGATCCAGTAAGCCAGACAGGCACCGGAAAGGATCAGGACCGCGTACCACTGGATATGCAGGGGACCGATCTGCAGGAAGGTCCGTGAATTCGGAAAGAAACTCATAGGCTCCCCTTCTTATTCTTTTCCTGGATGCTGTCCCAGACCCGTTTCTTGAAGACCTCCGTACTGTTGTAGCCCTTCTGGTTCAGACGATAATTCGTGACGGCTGCTTCGACGAGCGTCCCCAGCGCCCTTGCCGGCGTGACCGGCAGGACGACCCGCGGACGGGTCAGACCGAGGATCTCGATCTTCTCTTCCTCATACTGCAGACGGTTGTCATTGTGACGGCTCTCATAGTTTTCCAGGCGGATGACCAGATCAAGGTTGCAGCTGTTGAGGCAGGCAGAGGCGCCGTACATCAGACTGATGTCGATGACGCCGATCCCCCGCAGTTCCAGCATGCCTTTCAGCACCTTCGGCGGCGTACAGATCAGATCGTTCTGAACTCTGGCCACTTCCACCAGATCATCAGCCAGGAAGGTATGACCGCGCCGCAAAAGCTCCAGAGCCAGTTCCGATTTACCGATCCCGCTCTTGCCGGTGATCAGCACCCCGACACCGTAGATATCCATCATGACCCCGTAAAGGCTCGTTTCCGGAGCCAGTCTCCGGCTCAGGAAAGCCACGACGTTCTGTACGGTCATATAGGACTTCCATTCCGTCTCAAAGATCGGGAAGTTCTTGGCCCAGGCCACTTCCAGCAGGGTCTTTTCGGTCTTGTTGCCGCCGGTCATGATGATGCAGGGAGTATAGGAATCGGTCACGAAACCGAAACGTTCCTTCTTCACCTCATCACTCAGCGTATTCAGATACTGGGTCTCCTTGTTGCCGATGATATTGACCCGTTTCAGGTCGGTCGTATCCCGGTATCCGGTCAGTTCCAGACCGGGCCGGTTCACATCCGGCGCGATGATCCAGCGGTTCAGGCTCTCGGCATTGCCGGAGACCTGCTTAAAGCCGAAGTATTCCTTCAGCTCCGAGACATAGACTCTTTTGACCAGTTCTTCATTTCCCGGCACGATAACCTCCCAGGGCCAGCTTCAGATACTGGCCGGTATAAGAATGTTCGACCTGTGCGACTTCTTCCGGCGTACCGCAGGCAACGACAGTTCCTCCGCGGTCACCGCCGTCCGGTCCCAGATCGATGATGTGATCGGCACACTTCAGGACATCCAGATTGTGTTCGATGACCAGTACCGTATCCCCGTTGTCGACGATGCGGTCAATGATCCTGATGAGTTTATAGACATCTTCGGCATGTAAGCCGGTGGTCGGTTCATCCAGTACGAAGAGGGTCTTGCCGGTCGGCTTCTTCTGCAGTTCGCTGGCCAGCTTGACCCGCTGTGCTTCACCGCCGGAGAGCGTCGTTGCCGACTGTCCCAGCTCGATATAACCCAGACCTACATCGTAGAGGATCTGCAGTTTGTGGCGGATCTTCGGTACGTTGCGGAAGAATTCCAGCGCTTCCTTGACGCTCATCTTCAGTACATCGTAGATGGACTTGCCCTTGTAGCGGACAGAGAGCGTCTCATCGTTGTAGCGGTGGCCATGACATTCTTCACACTCGACATAGACATCCGGCACGAACAGCATCGAGATCTTCCTTACCCCGTCGCCCTGGCAGGCTTCACAGCGTCCGCCGGGAACGTTGAAGGAGAAACGGCTCTTGTCGTAGCCTCTCTCCCGGGCATCCGGAGTCAGGGCAAAGAGCGCCCGGATATCATCGAAGACTCCGGTATAGGTCGCCGGATTGGAACGCGGGGTGCGTCCGATCGGATCCTGCGAGATGGCGACGATCTTGTCGATGTTCTGCAGGCCGGTGATCTTCTTGTGCTTGCCGGGATAGACCCTTACCCGGTTCAGAGCCTGCATGACCCCTTTGGTCAGGATCTCGTTGACGAGCGTGGATTTGCCGGAGCCGGAGACACCGGCCACACAGGTAAAGGTGCCTAAGGGGAAGGTGACATCGATGTTGCGGAGGTTGTTCTGGCTGGCGCCGATGACCTTCACGGACTTGCCGTTGCCCTTGCGCCGCTTCTGCGGGACCGGGATCTCTCTCCTGCCGGAAAGGTAAGCGCCGGTCAGGGAATCCTCGTTGTCCATGACTTCCTGCGGCGTACCGGCAGCGATGATCCTGCCGCCGTCTTTCCCGGCGCCGGGACCGACATCGATGATGTAGTCGCTCTCCAGCATCGTCTCCATGTCGTGTTCGACGACGATGACGGAGTTGCCCAGATCGCGCATCCTCTTCAGGGTGTCGATCAGTTTGCGGTTGTCCTTCTGATGCAGACCGATGGAAGGTTCATCCAGGACATAGATGACGCCGGTCAGGGTGGAACCGATCTGGGTCGCCAGCCGGATACGCTGGGCTTCCCCGCCGGAAAGCGAACCGGCATTGCGGTCCAGGGTGAGATAATCCAGACCGACATCGACCAGGAAGCGCAGGCGGGAAGAGAGCTCCTCTAACAGCAGTCTGGCGATCTCCCTGCGGCTTGCGTCCAGTTCCAGTTTCTGCAGCCATTCGTAGGCCTGTCCGATCGACATCTTCGTGAATTCGTCGATGTTCAGTCCGCCGATGCGGATCGCCAGGACCTTCTCGTTCAACCGGGCGCCGTGACAGCTGGGGCAGACTGATTCGGCCATATAGGACTGGTAGTACTCCTTGGACATGGCGGAAGTCGTTTCATCGAAACGTCTCTCGATCAGGGTCTTGACCCCTTCGATCAGGGTGTTCTTTTCGTAGTGGATCCCGCCCGAAGAGGTGATCTCGTAACGGATCGGGACTTTGGAACCATAGAGGATGATATCCATCTCCTGCTTGCTGAAGTCCTTAAGGGGCTTGTTCAGGTCGATGTCATAGTGTTTTAGGAGCGCATGAAAGTTCTGCCACTCCAGGTTATCGGTATTGACCGTGTTCTTGAAGTAACGGATGCCGCCTTCAGCGATCGACTTGGAAGGATCGGGGATCAGCTGATCGAAGGCCACTTCCATCGTCACCCCCAGACCCTTGCAGGTCTCACAGGCGCCGATCGGCGAGTTGAAGGAGAAGAAGCGCGGTTCCGGTTTCGGTACCGTAAAGCCGCAGATCGGGCAGGCATGGTTGGCGGAGAACAATGTCCGTTCATTGCCCTGCTTGATGACGCAGGTCCCTTCCGTCAGCTTTAAAGCCAGTTCCAGCGAATCATTGAGCCGGCTCTCAATGCCCGGACGGCGTACCACCCGGTCAACGACGACGTCGATATTGTGACGCTTGTTTTTGTCGAGCTCCGGAACATCTTCCAGCAGATACAGTTCTCCGTCGACATAGACGCGCAGATAACCGTCCCGGCGCAGTTTCTCAAAGTAGTCCTTGAAGGTCCCCTTGCGGTTCACGACCGCATTGGCCAGTATCTCCAGACGGCTCCCTTCCGGATAATCAGATACCCGGCGGACCATCTCCGAGACCGTCATCGCTTCGATCGGCTGACCGTGATTAGGACAGAAAGCCTGACCGCAGCGGGCATAGAGCAGTCGCAGATAGTCATAGATCTCAGTGATCGTTCCGACGGTGGAACGGGGGTTGTTGTTGGTGGTCTTCTGATCGATCGCGATCGCCGGGGACAATCCTTCGATCAGGTCGACATCCGGTTTCTCAATGCCGCCTAAAAACTGCCGTGCATAGGACGACAGCGATTCGACATAACGTCTTTGGCCTTCGGCATACAGAGTATCAAAAGCCAGGGAGGTCTTCCCGGAACCGGACAATCCGGTCAGGATCACCAACTGATCCCGGGGAATATCGATATCGACATTCTTCAGATTGTTGACACGGGCGCCTCGGATTACGATCTTATTCTGCTGCATGAGCCCATTTTACTCTTTTTACAGGTGACAGAAAAGGGTGAAGCACTGCCGGGCGTGCTACAATAGAAACAAGGAGGACCTCACATGCCAACGACCTATGCACACTATTCTTTCGGTCAGGAGGTCTATGAACAGCTCCCGGCAGATCTGAAACGTATCATCGATGAACACCGTGACCTTTATGATTTCGGCGTACACGGACCGGATATCCTCTTCTATCATCATCCCTTCCCGAAAGATGACGTCTATCGTTACTCCAATGCTATCCATGACCACAGCGGACGGGATTTCTTTACTCATCGCAAGGAAGCCTTCCTGCATACCGATAAGAAAGAAGCTTACCTCTCCTACATGATGGGCTTTGCCTGCCACTATCTGCTGGACAGAGCCTGCCACAGCTACATCGAAGCCAAGGATAAAGCCACCGGCGTCAGCCACAGCCGCATCGAAGCGGAATTTGACCGCTACCTGCTGGAAAAAGCCGGACGCACCCCGGCCTACAAACAGGATCTGACCCGCCACCTGCATCCTACCAAAGAGAATGCAGAGATCATCTCGCTCTGCTTCCCCTACGACAGCACCTTGATCCTCAAGACCCTGAGGGGGATGGTCTTCTGGCTGAAACTGCTGCAGGCCCCTTCGGCGCCTCAGCGTCTCCTCTACGCCCAGGTCGCCCGTATCCCCAAGGTCTCCGGACTCTACGATATGGTCATGGCCAAGGAAGGCGATCCCCGCTGTGAGGACTCCAATCTGCGTCTGGACAAGCTTTACCGAAAAGCTCTGAAAGATGCGCCGGAAGCGATCGACAACCTGGTCGCCTACTTCTG
The DNA here is from genome assembly GCA_017512885.1 of Erysipelotrichaceae bacterium. GTDB lineage: Bacteria > Bacillota_I > Bacilli_A > Erysipelotrichales > Erysipelotrichaceae > RGIG5669. Next base: position 105,505 of record JAFWEP010000027.1, on the reverse strand, counting down.
CGGCGGTGAAGAACTGAACGGGATCTATGACGATCTCTTTGCCTACAATCCCGGCTGGGAAGAGATCCCGGTGCTCTCTGTCGAAGAAGAACTGAAGTACGAAGTAGAATAAAAGACCGCAGAGCGGTCAGTAACGGATATTCACCAGATATAAGCCACAGGCGTCGATATTGTATCGGCGCTTTGTTTTGTCGGGATGTTCCAGCATGTAGAGGACATCCTCCGGGGTCTTTCTGCCTCTGCCCACTTCCAGCAGCGTCCCGGCCATGATCCTGACCATATGACGCAGGAAACCGGTACCGGTAACGGTCATCTTTATCCGGCCGTTCTTCTCTTCGATCGTAAACTTCCGGATCGTACGGACCTGATCGGGATGTTCCGCATAGGAAGAAGTATTGAAGGAACCGAAATCATGAGTCCCTTCCAGGAAGGAAGCCGCTTCCCTCATCTTTTCGACATCCACCTGATAGCGGTGCTGATAGGCCCGGTCTTTCAGGAAGACGTCATATTCTCCAAGGTTCATCAGATAGACATAGGTCTTCTCTTTGACCATGTAGCGGCAGTGGAAATCATCAGCGACCGGTTCGACCTTGCGGATCCGGATATCCGGCGGCAATAAGGCATTCATGCTGCCTTTCAGCTTATAAGGATCTCTTTCTTCGGCAATGAACTGAAAGACATGTGCGAAGGCATGGACACCCTGATCGGTACGGGAAGCGGAAAGGATCCGGATCTCGCTGCGAAAGATCACGGCCAGCGCCGCTTCGATATGATCCTGGATGGTATTGCCTCCGGGCTGCGACTGAAAGCCTTCGTAAGCTGTTCCTACATAGGAACAGGTGCACTTGTATTTCACAGCAGGATCACCAGGGCGATGACGGCAGCCAGTACGGCCAGACAGAACAGCAGCAGGAACCAGTCCCTACCGGCATACTGCAGTTTCTTGTAGCGCGTCCTCTCAGCACCGGGCACATAGCCTCTGGCTTCCATGGCGTTGGCCAGATCATCTGCCCGCTGGAAAGCGACCGAAAAGAGCGGAACGATCAAAGACAGGACCGCCATGATCTTTTCCTTCAGTTTGCCTTCGTCGAAGTCGACACCGCGGGATTTCTGTGCATTCATGATCCGCATCGTCTCTTCGATGATGGTCGGGATGAAACGCAGAGCGATCGAGATCATCATCGCGATCTCATGAGTTGGGACTCCGATCCGATGAAGAGGCTTCATCAGGTATTCGAGACCCAGCGTCAGTTCCAGAGGTTTGGTGGTCGCTGTCAGCATCGTCGTCAGCATGATCATCAGGATCAGGCGAACAACGATATAGAGCGTATTCAGGACGGCATCGCTGTAGACGGTGACCGGACCCAGGGTGAGCCAGAGATCACCGGTATGGACGCTGAGGATGTTGACGATGAGCAGGAAGAACATCATGAACATCATCGGCTTGAACGACTTCAGGATAAAGGAGAGCTTCAGTTTGGACAGCGCCAGACCCAGCAGCAGGACGGCTCCTAACAGCAGGTAAGCCCACCAGCCAGCCGGAAGGAAGATCGCGACCAGCAGGATAAACATGGCGATGATCTTCGCCCGGGGATCGTTACGGTGCAGGACACTGTCGACCGGAATGTATTTACCGAATACCATGCTGTTCATTTCCGGATCTCCTGGGCGGTATCTTTGACCAGTTCCGCCAGATCAGCGTAATGCTTCTTCGGATGGAAGCCCTTCTCTCTCAGAAGGTCCTGCAGGACCAGGATGCTGGGAGACTGCAGACGGTACTTCTGCCGCAGTTCGCTGTTTTCAAAGAGTTCTTTGGTATCTCCGGCATACAGTACGGCTCCGTGATCCATCAGAACGGTCTCATCGCAGTAACGGTAAACGATCTCATTGTCATGACAGACGATGATGATCGTTTTTCCTTCTTTCTTGTTCAGGTCCGAGAAGAGCTTGATCATCTCCCGTGCGCCATGCGGATCGAGACCCGCTGTCGGTTCATCGAGGACGATGATCTCCGGCTCCATGGCCAGGATCCCGGCGATCGCTACCCTTCGTTTCTGACCGCCCGAAAGATCGAGCGGACTGCGCTCGTAGAAGCTTTCATCCAGTTCTACCATCTTCAGGGCCTTCTTCGCCTTCTGCAGTGCTTCTTCTTCGCTGACGCCGAAGTTCTTCGGACCGAAGGCCACATCCTTCAGGATGGTCTCTTCAAACAGCTGATATTCACTGAACTGAAAGACCAGTCCGACATGCGAACGCAGGGCTTTCAGGTTCTTGCTTTTCTCACCGGCTTTTATCGTATGATCGAGGATCTCGATCTCGCCGCTGCTGGGCAGCAGCAGGGCATTCAGATGCTGGATCAGCGTCGATTTCCCGGAACCGGTATGTCCGATGACGGCAGTGATCTTCTTCTCGGAGATCGAGAGATCGATATCCTGCAGAGCCTTGAAGGCATAGGGCATCTCCGGAGAATAAACGTGACTTACTTTGCGGAACGTAATTGCCACAGTTCATCCACCATCCCTTCTACCGTAGCGGATCCCAGCCGGATCCCTCTTTCCTTAAACAAAGACCGTACATATTCCGCAAAGGGGATATCCAGACCGATCTTCTTCAGTTCCTTTTCGTGCTGGAAGACCTCCTGCGGAGTTCCTTCCAGATAGACCTTTCCGCCATTCATCACGATCACATGATCGGCCAGGGCCGCTTCTTCGATATCGTGCGTGATCGAAAGGATCGTCAGGGATTCCTGACCGTGCAGTTCCCGGATGACCCGTTTGATCTCTTCTTTTCCCCGCGGGTCCAGCATGCTGGTGGCTTCATCGAAGATCAGCACATCCGGTTTCATCGCCAGGACTCCGGCGATCGCTACGCGCTGCTTCTGTCCGCCGGAGAGCTTCTCCGGTTCTCTGTCCAGGAAGCCGGACATATCGACGATCTTCGCATATTTCTCGATGATCTCATCCATCTCTTCCGTCGGGACCAGATGGTTCTCCAGACCGAAGGCGATATCATCCTTTACGGTCGAGCCGATAAACTGGTTGTCCGGATTCTGGAAAACGATGCCGATCTTATCGCGCAGCTGCGGCAGATTCTCCGGGTTCACCTCAACCCCTTCGACCCGGATGGTGCCTGACTTCGCCTCCAGCAGACCGGCGATCAGCTTGGCGACCGTTGATTTCCCTGATCCGTTATGACCGATCAATGTCGTATAACTGCCTTTTTCCACAGAAAAAGTAACGCCCTTCAGGACGTCGTTCTCCTGATCATAGGAAAAGACCAGATCTTTTGTTTCAATGGCTTTCATGCCCTCTATTATACGTATCTTTCCCTGCTCCCGCAAACCAAAAAGAAAGGACTCTTTGCAGAGCCCCTGTGTTACTGTTTCTCGGCGTAAGCCTGTGCTTCGTCTTCCAGACAGACCCAGGCATCCGTACCGATCCTGCCCCAGTAAGAGTAACCGTCTTCCTTGATCTCCAGGACATCGATCACCGTACCGAGACGGATCGCCGAACCGGCAGCTGCTGACTGATAAGCAGCCGGGATATTGGCCGGATCGACCTTCGCGTAGTTCAGACCGGGTCCGGTACGGACGTTCATCGTACCGGTCAGCTTGTAGGCCGTTCCCTGGACCGGTGCAGACGTCGGAGCGGGTTCACTCGTCGGAGTCGGAGTCGGTTCCGCAGTGGGTTCCGACGTTGCGGTCGCTTCCGGAGTCGGAGTCGGTTCCGGGGTCGCAGTTGCTTCCGGGGTCGGAGTCGGAGTGGGCGTCGGAGTGGGTGCAGGCGTCGGTTCTGCAGTCGGAGCCGGGGTCGGTGCCGGCTGATCTCCGCCGCTGAGGCGGCCGATGATCAGCGTTGCGCCCAGGATCAGCAGGATCAGGATGATCAGCGCCAGGATGATCGCCAGCAATGATGTGCGCAGACGTCTTCTGCCGCGTACCGGCGGTTCTTCCTCTTCCTCCGGCTCTTCCGGGATCTCTTCTTTCGGCGCTTCTTCCTTCACCGGTCTGGTCATGACGACTTTCGCCTCTTCGACCGGTTCTGCCTTAGCGGCAGGTGCTTCTGCCTGCACCGGAGCTTTCTTCTGCCCATGTGCAGGTACATATACTTCCTTTACTTCTTCTTCCTCGTCATCCAGACGAAACAGGTTCAGATCGATCTCCCCCTTATCTTCTACGAAGGAAGGGATATCGAAGCCTTTCTTTTCTTCTGCCAAAACAGCCTCCTATATTATGAGGAAAAGAGAACCTTAGTTCTCTTCCTCGATCACATCGATACGATAGCCTTCGTAGTCACCGCGCAGCAGGCGTGCCTGGTTCGCGATCTCGAAGATGTTGGTAAGGATCTTGCCGTCGGTATTGATATAGCGGCGGAAGATATCAACGATCATCTTGTTTTCATCGACATTGACGTTGTAACCGTGATTGCTGACGATCTCTACGAACTGGCGCAGATCATCCAGATCGCGGAAATGAATGCGGTGCAGGACGATGACCGGCTTGTTCAGCGGGTATTCCTCAGCGATCACTTCCTTCAGATCGTAGACATGACGGATGAATCCGAGAGACAGATACGGATAGAGTTCGTTGATGCGTTCATAGAGCTCATCCTGCGCGGTGCGGACCGGCTGGACCGGAGCTTCCGGCTCTTCTGCAGGAACTTCTTCCGGAACGGGCTCTTCGGCCGGTTCTTCCGGGATCTCTTCCGCAGGCTCTTCGACCGGAGCTTCTTCAACGGCCGGTTCTTCAGCGGGAGCTTCTTCACCGACAGCTTCGTTCTCTTCTCTGGTCAGTTCGTTGACCAGGTCTCTTACATAAGCGGAGACATCGACCGGTTCCTCAGCAGGTTCCGGAGTCTCTTCGAAATCCGCAAACAGATCATCGATCGCAGAGTTCGCTTCTTCGACGAGACGCTTGGTCTCTTCTTCCGGAGTCTCTGCAACGGCCGCTTCTTCAGCCGGAACTTCCGGTTCTGCGAAGAACTCTTCCGGGATCTTTTCCGTTTCCGGCTCTTCCGGAGTTTCTTCAGCGACCGGCTCTTCGACCGGTTCCTCAAAGACCTCGACCGGGATCTCTTCCGCAGGTTCCTCTTCCGGAACTTCTTCCACCGGCGTTTCCGGCAGGACTTCTTCCGCAGGTCCTTCGACCGGGATCTCTGCGGCTTCTTCTTCCGGCGCATAGAGTTCCTTCAGCAAGGCATCGATATCGAAGGCTTCTTCGACCGGTGCTTCTGCCGGAGCCTCTTCAGTGACCGGCTCTTCCGGCGTTTCCTCAGCGACCGGTTCTTCTGCAGGTTCTTCGACAGGAACTTCTTCCGGAACGGGCTCTTCAGCCGTTACTTCCGGCATTTCTTCTACAGGCTCTTCGACCGGCTCTTCATAGACTTCGACCGGGATCTCTTCTGCAGGTTCCTCTTCCGGAACGGTCTCCGGCTCCGGTTCTTCAACGAGAGCTTCTTCCGGTGTCTCTTCAACAGCCGGTTCTTCATAGACTTCCACCGGTACTTCTTCCGCTGCCGGTTCTTCTGCAGGTTCCTGCGGCAGATCGACGACTTCCGAGATGACGGGCCGCTCTTCCGCAAATGTATCCTTTTCTTCAAAGGTCTCAGCAGCTTCGCTCAGTTCGCGATAGAAAGTTTCCTCCGGTTTCTCTTCGGGCTGCGGCGTTTCTTCGCCCAGCACTTCCCGCAGATCATCCAGCATCTCTTCGACCGGGATCTCTTCTTCCGGACGGACATCGATCAGTACCGGTTCCGAAGTCTCTTCGACTTCCGGCATCTCTTCAGCCGGAACTTCCTCAGCAGGGACCTCTGCAGCAGGTTCTTCAGCTGCAGGTTCTTCTGCAGGTTCCTCAACAGGAGTTTCCTCAACGGGGGCTTCAAAGAAATCGTCAAGATCTTTCTCGGCCTGGAAGTCCTCTTCACGGATCTCTTCCTCGCCGTCAAGCTCAGCTTCCCGGATGTAGCGTTCGAAAGCTTCCGAGCCGATGTTTACGATCGAAGAAACAGCACTGCCGAATTCTCCGACGATGTTCTCCAGTTTATCACCGACTTCCAAACGGATGCGGTCCAGATCCAGTTCGTCCAGATCGAAGTCACTTCTCCCCTCTTCCTTTTCCTTCTTTGCCTGCTGTGTCAGGTAATTCAGTGCAGACAGTACGAAGCCGAAAAGGACCAGATTCTTAACTTTCATCTTTCTTCCTCCTTCGCATGATAAGGATTCCATCTCCTATTTTATCATAAAACTCACAGGTAAAACCGCTTTCAGATGCGGCTTCCCGGCGGAAACGGGCGATCCTGCGCAAAAGATTGCGGGTGGAACGGTTTTTCGGCTGTTCCGGGCGTTCGATCATCCCGTGAAAGACCATATCGTCGAATACGAACAGCCCCTCTTCCTGCAGATTCTCCTGAAATCTTCGGAAATAGACAGGATACTGTGCCTTGGCGGCATCGACCAGGATCAGGTCGTATTTCTTCTCTGTCACAAAGTCATCGATATCCATGGGGTAGAGCGTGATCTGTGCGGCATGACTGCTGCGGCGGATATAGTCTTCCGCCAGGGCAGCCATCTGCGGATCCCTCTCTACGGTATCGATATGGATCTGAGGATCCTGCGAAGCCATGGCCAGTGTCGTATAAGCGATTGCTGTGCCCAGTTCCAGGATGGAACGGACTTTCTGTTCACGGATCAGCCGCAATAAGAAAAGCTGTCCCTCCTCCTGCATGACAGGGACATCGTGGATCAGGGCATAACGCTGCATCTCTTCCCGTAACGTCATAAAGAAAAAAGAGAGCACAGCTCTCTAGGCGATGATCTCCTGCTTCCGAAGGACCTCCAGGATCCCTTCGAGTGCTTCTTCCTCATCATCTCCGTCGCAGCCGATCTTCAATTCGGCATCCGCCGGAGCCAGTAAAGACATGACGCTCATGATCGATTTCATATTTACAGTCCTGCCTTCGTAGGTCAGAAATACTTCACAGGCGAATCTGTTGGCAGCGCTGACCGCAATGGTTGCCGGCCGGGCGTGCAGGCCGGTCTTGTTGATGATCTTGACAGTTTCTTCTTTCATGGCCTTACCTCCGATTCGCCAATATTTTAACGTATTGCCTATACACTTTCAAGCGCTTACTTATGGTAGTTTTCGTGATGCAGGATCTTGAAAGCCCGGTAGATCTGTTCCAGTACGATGACTTTCGTCATCTGATGCAGGAAGGTCAGATCCGAAAGTTTCCAGTAAGCATCCGCTCTCTCGATCACTTCCCGGGAAGGACCCAGCGACCCGGCGATCACGAAACAGAGCTTCGAATGGACCGCAAGATCCCTTTCCAGCTTTTCCGCCAGTTTCTCCGAAGAGATCTCCTTCCCCTGCAGATGCAGCAGGATCACATATTCATCATCTTTCAGGACCTTCAGCAGACGGTCCCCTTCCCTCTTCTTGATCGCTTCCGCGGTGTCGTTCGTGACGATCGGCTCATCCTTGACTTCTTCGACTTTCAGAGGGTGATAAGGCTGTATCCGTTTCCGGTAATCTTCGATCAGTTCCCGGAAAGGACCTTCCTTGACCTTGCCGATCCCGATGACCCGGATCATTCCTGCGGCGGCTCCTCAGCCGGCAAGGGTTCCAGATGGATATTCAGACGGACTTCCGCGCCTTCCCGCCGGACCAGTGCGGTCAGATCATCCTGCATCCGGTAAGTGACCGGCAAAAGATCCCGGCGCTGTCCGATCTTTTCTCCGTTCAGTTCAAGCAGGATATCCTCCGTGTGCAGGCCCAGCCGTTCGGCAGGCGAACCCGGCAGGACATCACGGATGTAGAGACCGTTCAGCAGGCTCAGCTCGATCCCGTAGGCCGAACGCTGGTAGTCAGGCATGTCCGCTACGGAGATGCCGCGTAAGCCCAGCAGCTTCCGTTCTTCGCCGTTCATCAACTTCTCCGCCAGCAGGAAGGTCTCTTCCGCCGGCAGGATATAAGCGATGTCTTCCTGGCTCAGAGAGAGGATATCGATGCCGATGAGCTCTCCTCCCATGTTGAAGACGGGACCGCCGCGGAAAGAACTGTTCAGACGGGTGCTCAGAGCGATCAGATCGAGATAGTAGGCACTCGTTCCGTTCTCCGTGCGCAGTTCTCTTTCGATGCTGACTTCCGGATCTGCCACGAGGCAGAGTGCTGCCGAACCGCTGTAGTCCAGGCTCTGCGGACTGCCCAGAGCCAGAGCGAACTCCCCTTTCTGCAGCAGGGATGTATCTCCTTCCGTGATCGGGGTGATGTCATAAGGAAAGGCTGCTTCCAGTAAGGCCAGACCGGTATAGGGGTCATAGCCCTTCAGGGAAGCCTGCAGGGAATAGCCGTTCGCAAAATGCAGCACGATCTCTCCTTCCGGACGGGTATTGAATACGCAGAGGAAGTAGGACTCTTCTCCGCGGCGGCTGTAAAAGAGACCGCTGGAAAGACCGGCCGGGGTCTCTACGCTGACCAGTGCCGCTTCTTTTTCCTTGGCGACTTTGGTCAGATCGGTCGAGAAACCGCTGACTTCATTGGTGATATAGACATCTCCGTTGGCTGTTTCCGGCTCCTGCGGCAGGAAGGTCAGTACAGCCAGCCAGATGAATGCAGCAAACACAAGAAGGTACAGAAGACGGTTGTTTTTCATATCCTACCTCCAGGGAACGGTATCGCAGGGCATGATCGAACAGGCATCGATGCGGGTTCCGTTGACCCGGATCTCGAAGTGACAGTGCGGTCCGGTCGCCAGACCGGTCATACCGATCTGACCGATGATCTGACCGCGGGTCACAGTATCGCCTACCGAAGGATAAGCCGGTACGTTCAGATGACCGTAATAGGTCTGGTAGCCGTTGTTGTGGTCGATCACGATCCAGTTGCCGCCGATATTGTCGAAACTGACATTGACGACCGTGCCGTTGTCGGCAGCATAGACGTTGTCGTAGCGGTTATACATGTTCTGCAGGTCGGTGCCGGTATGTCCGTAGTAACAGCCCCAGCCGCAGGTGATCGAGACATTGTCGATCGGCCAGATGAAGTTGCCGGTACCGGTATTGGGCTGCGGCTTGGTGCCGACCCGGATCACCGCCTGGATCGGTTCCAGAGTCACGACGGAAGAACGGATCACATCCCCTTCCTGCTGGACGCCGTTGATCCAGGTCTCTTCGTGCAGGACGTTGCGCAGACCGTTGGTCTCGGGAGTGATGACTTCTTCTTCGCCCACGAACAGGTTGGGATCTTCGATGTACTGCGGCAGATCCGGATAGATCATCTCCTGGGCCAGACGTTCCCTGGTGACCACGACCGTCAGCGGAGAGGTGTAGTAGGCAACGTTCAGTTCCAGTCCTTCTTCCAGGACCTGATCGACGGAGGTGATGACGCCCGGGTTCAGCATCATGATCTGGGAAGCGGACATATCGCGGAAGTAACTGCCGACGCCGGAGAGCGTATCGCCCTGCTGGACGGTATAGTACTTGCGTTCTTCGTTGCGGCCGTAGCAGAGATAGGTATAGATGCTGTCTTCGTCCATCAGGATCTGATCGGCCGAAGCGACTGCTTCCCGGCTGGTGATCGTCTCCTGGATCTTCAGACCGATATCCATCGAACCGTAGTCGGTCAGTTCCCCGAGATCGGCATTGCTGCGGAAAGCCGCCAGCGATTCGGCAGAAACGAAGTTCAGCAGGAAACGGTCCCGGGCTGCCTGAAAGTCCTGCATATCGCGGACATAGATGACGTCGTAGATGCCGTCTTTCGTGGAGAACTCGATCGCATGGGCCCTGACGCCCAGATGATCGTCTTCCAGCAGGTAAGCGATGACTTCCTCATCGATATCCTCCGGCCGGTAGTAGACGTTCTCCCGCGAGATATACAGCTCTTCTCCCAGATCCAGGGTCAGATTCGGGAAATCCTCGGCGTAATTGCGTTCGTATTCTTCATTGATCGCCTCCCGGATACGGTCATAGTCATGGATGACGGCGACCAGTTTTCCGGCGTTATAGAGCTTGTAGTACTGTTTCGGTTCTTTTTCATACGAAAGGATCTTCTGTTTCAGAAGAGTCTGTTCGTTCGTATAGTCTGACCCATAGGATGTCTGCTGCGGCAGGATCTGCGGAAGGATCACGACCACCGCAACAGCCAGGATCAGCGACACCAGGACCGAGAGTCCTTTACGCATCAATAGCCTCCGTTATTCTGAATACCGTAGAAACAGCCGATCTCCCGTTCAAAGGCCAGCTTGATGGTCCCGGTCGGACCGTTACGGTGTTTGGCCAGAGAAAGCTCAACATCTTCCCGGCTCTGTGCCGGAGCGTTGTTTTCGGCTTCGTTCCTCTTGTAGTATTCTTCACGATAGATAAACATGACCAGATCGGCATCCTGTTCCAGAGCTCCGGATTCACGCAGGTCCGACAGCATCGGACGCTTGTCTTCACGTTTTTCAACGGAACGGGATAACTGGGAGAGGGCAATGACCGGAACGTCCAGTTCACGGGCCAGGGCCTTCAGACGGCGGGAGATCTCCGATACTTCCTGCTGACGGGATTCGCTGTCACCGGCGCCCTGGATCAATTGGATATAGTCCACGACGACCAGGGAAAGATCTTCTTCGTTCTTCAGTTTGCGGCACTTCGCAAACATCTCCGAGACCTTGATGCCGGAGGTATCATCGATAAAGAACTTCTGCCGTTTCAGTTCCTGGGCGGCGGAGTTCAGGTTGGACCAGTCATTGTCATCCAGTTTGCCGGTCTGCAGCTTCTGGCTGGGCACCCGCGATTTCGCCGACAGCATACGTGTCGTCAGCTGTTCGGCCGGCATCTCCAGCGAGAAGATCGCGATCGCCCCCATGGCGACAGGAGCGGCATTCAGGGCAAAATTCAGCGCCAGAGCGGTCTTGCCCATCGAAGGACGGGCTGCCAGGATGATCAGGTCACCGCGCTGGAAACCGGTCGTCTTCGCATCCAGATCGCTGTAGAAGGAACGCAGACCGGTCACGGTATCGCCCTTCTCCTGAATGGACTGGATCTTGGCCAGGGTCCGGTCGAAAAGCTCCGAGCCCTTTTTGAAGTCAGAGACGGTACGGGAACGGGTCACGTCCAGCAGGGTCTTTTCGGCCTTGTCCAGGACATCGCCGATCTCCGTCTCGGTATCCGTGCCCATCTCCGCGATCTTGTCGCCGGCAGTGATCAGCTGGCGGGCCAGGGAATACTTGCGGATGATGCGGATGTATTCCCTGGTGTGGTAGCGGGATATGGTCGTTGATAAGAGATGCAGGATATAGTCATAACCGCCGGCTTTTTCCAGATAGTCATAGTCGCGCAGACGGCTGGCTAAAGACGTGGAGTCGATATTCTCCTTGTGTTCATACATCGAATACATGATGGAAAAGATCTTGCGGTGTTTGTCCAGATAAAAATCTCCGGAGACCAGACCGGCTTCGACCGCTTCCTGCATGGGATCGTTGTACATGATGATGTTGCCGAGCAGAGATTCCTCGGCTTCAATGCTGAAGGGAACGCTGCGCTGCGTCATGGCGCCTCCTATTCTTCGACCAGTTTGACCCGGATCGTACCGATCACGTCCTTATAAAGCTCTACCCGGACATGGCTGTAACCGAGGGTATTGACCGGATCCTTGTCAATGATCTTCCGTTTATCGATGGTGATCCCTTTCTGTTTCAGTGCTTCCGCCAGCTGCTTGGTGGAGACCGAATTGAAGACCTTGCCGTTCTTGGCCTTGACCTTGAAATCCAGTTCCAGCTCCTTCAGCTGTTCGGCGATCTGTTCTGCTTCCGCCTTCAGCTGAGCCTGATGAGCGGCTTCTTCTTCGTTCTCTTTCTTCAGGACATCCAGGCTGTGTTCGCTGGCTGCGACCGCCAGTCCCTGACGGAACAGGAAGTTACGGGCATAACCGTCCGAGACCTCGACGGTCTGTCCCTTCTTCCCTACTTTCTTCACATCATTCAGCAGAATGACTTTCATTCTCTTTTTCCTCCTCGGCGATATATTCTGCGATCGCCTTTTCCAATTCTTCGCGCAGAGAAGTGATCGTTCCTTCCTTGCGCTGTACACCGGCACCGGTCAGATGACCGCCGCCCTTCATCTTTTCCATGATCAGCTGGACATTGATGCTGCCGTCGGAACGGGCCGAGATCGCCATCTCTTCTTCGCCGATATGGGCGATCACGAAGCCGGCTGCCACTTCTTTCACGCTTAAGAGACGGTCGCACGCCTGCGAGATGATCGAACGGGCATAGACCTCGTCATCATCGATCGCAGCCACGGCGATGCCGTGCGTGTACAGTTTCGCTTCCTGTACGATATGGCTGATCTGCCGGACCTGAGCGAAGGGCTCCTTGATCCACTCTTCGCATTCCGCCGGATCGGCGCCGTACTGTTTCAGGAGACGGGCCACATCAAAAGTACGTTCACCGGTACGGACCCGGAAATGGTTGGTATCGATGATCATGCCCAGATACATCAGATTCGCTTCGACATTGGTAAGCGGAGTCTTTTTCAGCAGATAGGGCAGGAATTCGGCGCTGAGCTCACAGGCCGAAGAAGCAGCTGCTTCGATATAGACCAGGATCGGATCGGTATCCAGATCGGCTTTCCGGCGGTGATGATCGATGATCACGATCTTCTTCGCCTTCTTCAGCAGATTGGAGCCGTTGCTCTGGCTGGCGCTGTGATGATCGACCATGATGACCAGGGTATCGTCACGCAGACGGTTCAGGGCTTCCCCTTCCGTCACGAATTCGTGGCGTTTCTCCAGCTCTTCGTTGTAATTCTTCAGGATCTCCGCGGTCGTCGCTTCCACTCCGCCGCTGCGGGAGATGATGCAGGTCTCCGGTACATAGGTACGGGCGATCGCCGACATGCAGAGAGCGGCGCCGATGCAGTCCGCATCCGCTTCCTGATGGCCGCAGATGATGACGTTGGAAGCCTTGCTGAAGAGGTCCTTCAGGGTATTGGCATAGACCCGGACCCGGACCTTGGAACGTTTGCCCTTGGCTTCGGAGCTGCCTCCGTAGAAGACGGCATCCTCGCCGATCCGGCGGGAAACGACCTGGTCGCCGCCGCGGGTCTGGGCGATCTCCAGCAGGTTGGAAGCCAGGGCATCCAGTTCCTGCAGATCTTCACTGCCCCGGGCAAAGGCCATCGAAAGGGTCATTTCGATGTCCCCCTTCTTTGCCTCCCGGCGCAGGGTATTCAGAACGCTGAAACGGTCTTCCAGCAGTTCGACATATTTCTTTTCATTCAGAACGAGGTAGACCCGGTTGTTGCGCAGGGTCTTGTAGACCAGCTGATGAGCCCGGAAGTAGTCATAGACTGTCGGACGCAGCGTGGAGTTGAAGTAAGCCAGATCATCCTCCAGTTCGGAGACTTCGTCGTAGTTGTCAAAGTTGACCATACCGATGACGACGGCATCTTCCTTGAAACGCTTCTCCAGATCATACTGTTTGGAGATATCGCGGAAGGTCAGCACGTTGGCATTCTTCTTTTTGGATACGGCATACTTCTCTTCATTGATGATGACGGTCACTTCCTCGACCGTTCCTTCCAGAACGGTATGGACCTCCGGGATCCAGGCCAGGAGCCTTTCACCCAGATGATCATGAGAACGTTCCGTCAGCACCGAAGACATCCAGGTGATCTCCAGATCTTCGTTATAGACGAGGATCCCGACCCGGGCATCGCTCAGGGCATCCTTGATGCCTTTATCCAGGTTCTCTTCCACTTCCCCGCGGCTCTCCTGACGGATGATGTCATGGAAATAGAATGCCGCAAACAGGATCACTGCCATCGCCAGATAGGCGATCGTCGCGATGCGGATGTCGAACTTCAGGAAGATGCCCATCGCTGCCAGAAAGAGCCCGACAGAGATACAGGCTAACAGAGAAAAGATCCGTAAACGTTGAAGTCGTTTCATAAAGCACCTCGTTTCGTTTCGAGATAATCACGCAGCGGTCCGCTGCCATAGAGGAATCCTAACAGGATCAGGATATACATCGCTCCCGGCAGGAACAGCAGCATGATCACGACCAGGAAGACGATGTTGCGGCGGAGCACGATGCGGCCGTAAAGGCTGACAAAGATGAAGCCCAGCACCAGCAGAAAGATAGCACAGCACAGTGAAAAGGTGGTGACTGTCAGGAACAGCAGCCGGTTGTCGGCAAAGCGGTCCTGGAAAAACATCAGGATGACGCCGAAGATCGCCAGATAGGAATAGAGCGGTGAGATCTTCAGTTCGTTCAAAGGGGTGACCTTGATCTCCCGGATCCGGAAACGTTTTAAGAGGATCACTGCCGAAAGATGGATCAGCATGGCCTCCATCCCTCCGGTCAGTACGATCGCCAGCCCGAAGGAGATCGTCATCAGGTTCTTCAGCATATCGCTGCTGATCAGACCCAGCGTACCGGTATTGGCAAAGATCGTTTCCATCGAGACCTGCAGCTCCTGGATCGACTGTTCGATGGTGATCCCGAAGAGCGGCATGATCAATATCGTCAGCAGCAGTTCTCCGGCGATGAAGATCACGAAGGTCACGAGCAGCAGTTTCTTTCTTTCCCAGTCTTTCAGCAGTCCGTAGGAATAGGCCAGACCGCCGATGATGGCCAGCGGGCAGTAGACCCAGGAAGTCGTTCCGCCGAAGAGGAAGGTCAGGGCAGCAATGCCGATGCAGAGCCAGACGCTGTCCTTGAAAGTGTATTTGGCGGCATAGATGATAATGATCAGCGCCTGCAGCAGAAAAACGAATTCATCAAAGTATAAAGCCAGCAAATAACGGTCGATCAGCATGAACGCTCCCAGGAGCGCCAGCAGCATCGCACCGTAGGTAAGTTTACGGGTAGAGTTCATACCCACTATTATAACAAATTAAAAGCCTCCGTAAAACGGAGGCATCTCGGTTTAGTCTGCGACGTAGGGCAGCAGAGCCATCTGACGCGCACGCTTGATCGCGACGGACAGCTGACGCTGATACTTGGCGCTGGTGCCGGTGACACGGCGCGGCGTGATCTTTCCGTTGGGAGAGATGAAACGCTTCAGCAGTTCAACATCCTTGTAGTCGATGTACGTGATCTTATTCTTGGTGAAGTAGCAGACCTTGCGGAAACCAACTCTTCTTTTTCTGAATGCCATATTCTTTCCTTTCTATCAATAGAATGGGAGATCATCACTCGAGATATCGAGCGAGGGAGTACTGCTGAAATCATCATCCACGACCGGATCCGGAGTATAGGAAGGTTCCGCACTCGGAGTAAAGGTCGGTGCCGGTGCACTGTAACCCGTCGAAGAATTCTTCGGTGTCAGCAGCTGCACGTTGTCACAGACGACTTCGGTCACATAGACCTTCTTGCCGTCAGCGCCGGTGTAGTTGCGGGTCTGGATACGGCCCTCGACACCCAGCAGGTTGCCTTTCTTGGCATACTGTGCCAGGAATTCGGCTGTCTGCCGCCAGGCTACACAGTTGATGAAGTCTGCAGTCTGTTGGGACTGATCGCCCTGTGCACGGCTGAAACGCCGGTCACAGGCAATGGTAAAGGACGCGACCGTCAGATTGGACTGCGTCTTGCGCGCCTCCACATCCTTGGTCAGACGACCTACCAGGATGACCCGGTTGATCATCTTACTTTCCCTTCTTTTCGTCCAGGTTGATCGTCAGAGAACGAACGATATTGGCATTGATGCCCATCAGACGTTCGAACTCATTC
The DNA here is from genome assembly GCA_017512885.1 of Erysipelotrichaceae bacterium. GTDB lineage: Bacteria > Bacillota_I > Bacilli_A > Erysipelotrichales > Erysipelotrichaceae > RGIG5669. The sequence continues at coordinate 89,795 of JAFWEP010000027.1, read as the reverse complement.
AGGCCGTCAACATCAACGGTATAGGTCGTAACGACATAGTAGCCCTTGTTCTGGAAGTCGATGCGGTACGCAAAGTCCCGCATGCCCCATTCGTCTACGTTGTCGATCGTGCCGCCGTGAGCCGTGATGATGCCGTGCATCTCTTCGATCAGAGCAGCGCGGGCAGCTTCATCCAGGTCAGACCTGACGATGTACATCGTTTCGTACTGTTTCATGTTTTACCTCCTTCTGGTCTAACGGCCCTGCATCCTGTGCAGAGCAAGGAATAGTGAACTATTCGCCCTACGATTATATCAGACTCCCCTTCCCGATTCAATGCGAAAAGAAAGAAAAAACCGGCACATTTCTGCCGGTCTCCGGGATCAGCGCTGATTCTGCAGCGGCTGCCTGTCTGCCAGTTTCAGGAAGAGGAAACCCAGGGCAAAGAAGACCGCCAGAGAAGCTACGGCGATGTTGATGGTGCCGCCGGCCAGCTTGACCCAGGCGATGACGGCAGATCCTAAGAAGGAAGCGCCCTTGGCGAAGATATCATAGATTCCGAAGTATTCACCGGAATTCTCTGCCGGAATGATCTTTGAGAAGTAGGAACGGGACAGAGACTGGATCGAACCCTGGAAGCAGCCGACCCCGAAGGCCAGGATGCCAAAGTGCAAGAGCGTCTTCAGGGTCAGGGCATACAGACAGACGCAGAAATAACCGAAGATACAGATCAGGATCAGAGTGACCGTATCGTATTTCCTGGACAGCCGGGCAAAGACCAGCGAACCGCCGAAGGCAACGACCTGCGTAGCCAGCAGGAAGATGACCTGTCCGACTGTCGGCAGACCGAGGTCGGTACCGATATTGATGCAGTTGTCGATGATGGTTCCGACACCGTCGATATAGAGGAAGAAAGCGATCAGGAAGAAGAGGACCTTCTTATCCTGCGTAGCGATCTTTTTCAGAGTTCCGGCGATCTTGGCAAAGACCTTGCCGATCTCGTGCTTTTCCGCTTCGACATAGTTGTACTGTTTGTAGTTTCTGATCAGCGGCATGGTGACTAAGAACCACCAGACACCGGTGACGGCGTAGCCGATGATCCGTCCGACCTGCGGACTGAACAGCATCAGATCCGGGCTCAGACCGCCGGAGAGGATATAGGCGACCATCGCTATGATGAAGGGGATGCAGGAGCCGATATAGCCCCAGGCATAGCCGTAGGAAGAGACCTGATCCATCCTTTCTTCCGTAGTGACATCGTTCAGCATCGAATCATAGAAGGTCAGCGATGCTGAATAGAAGATCCGGGTCAGGACATAGATCACGATGAAGACGACCCAGCTGGTCGCAAAACCGTTCAGGATGCAGCCGACGACACCTACCGAAACAGCGGTCGTGAAGAAGATCTTCTTCATGTCCTTATGGTCGGCGATCGCTCCGCAGATCGGTCCCAGGATCGCAACGATGACCGTTACGACGGAGATGGAGATCGAGTAGTACGCCGTAGCCTGGTCGGAAGTGATCTGTCCGGGAGCCGTACCGATCGCCAGATCCTTGAACCAGATCGGGATCAATGAACATGCCAGCATGGTGAAGGCAGAGTTGCCGACATCGTAAAGCACCCATGCCCGTTCGGTCTTTGTCAGATTCTTAAACATAGTATTCCTCTTTGCTTATGAAAGCCTTTTCTTTATTTTAAGGAATCTCTCTGCCCTTCGTCAAAAGAAAAACGCCTTTCGGCGTCAGTTCTCGGGTTCCGGAGTCGTTTCTGCTGCTGGTTCCGGGGTCGCCTCCGGAGTGGAGACCGGAGTTTCACTGGGCTGCGGAGTCGCTTCCGGTGTGTTCAGTGAAGGCAGATAGAAGACTTTCTCATCATCCTTGGAGAAGAGATATTCGCCATGGGCATAGGTGATGATGTAGTTGGGGTCTTCCAGCTTGTTTTTCTGAGCCTTCAGGGCAGCATTCTCTTCCTGCAGGGCGGCCAGCTGCTGGGCCACTTCTTCTTCCTGTCGGCGCAGCTGCAGGGTCTCGAAGATCTGTCTGCCGACACCGATGAAGAGATAGATGGCCGCCAGGATCAGCACGATCGCGATCAGTTTGGAGACGGTCTTTCGCCGATTGGGTTTTTTACTGGTCTTGCTCAAGATCATCCCTCACTTTCTCTTCCAGGACCTCAAAGAGGTCTGCTGCTTCTTCCTTGCGGACATGGTCCGCTACCGCCAGGACCCGGATCTTCAGCTCCCGCTGACCGAAAACGATGGTCAGGATATCGCCGGGCTTGACTTCACTTCCGGCTTTCGCATGCCGGCCGTTGATGTACAGGCGGTCATTCAGCGCCAGGCTCTTGCCGGTCGCCCGGCGTTTGAGCACTCTGGCTACTTTCAGATACTTATCGATCCTCATGTTTCTCTAATTCTTTCAGATCATCCGTTAAACGGATCAGTTTGTAGACTTCTTCCCGCCGGTTCGGTGCCACCAGGATCAGTCTGTCCCTAGTATAACTGATTTTGATGTCTTTGGAGGCTTTATTGCAGTAGGCAAAAAGCTTGTAGCCGTCCGTCCGGTCCGAGACCTTCTTGGACAGGGTGATGATGAAACCGGCGCTCTCGGTCCGTACGCTCTCGATCTCCTTGCGGCCGACCAGGATCTCCAGCCGCTTCTTGTCGAAGAGCGAAGAGACTTCCCGGGGCAGTTTTCCGTATTCATCGCTGAGCTGTTTCTCGTATTCCTTCAGCTCTTCCGGATCACTGATCTCATCCAGACGATGGTATACACCCAGTTTATCATAATCGTTGGAAGAAAACTCCGGCGGGATATAGGTCGACAGGGGTACCGAGACATGGACGATCTCTTTCTCTTCTTTGCTTTCCTGACCGCTCTCCCGGCGGATCGCTTCCTGTAAGAGGCTCAGATAGAGGTCCAGACCGACATTGTCGATAAAGCCGGACTGCTTGTCTCCCAACAGATCCCCTGCTCCGCGGATCGCCAGATCGCGCATGGCGATCTTGTAGCCGGAACCCAGAGCCGTGAATTCCTTGATCGCGGAAAGACGCTTCCCGCTCTTTTCGGATAAAGCCTTCTTCTCCGGGATCATCAGATAGGCATAGGCGATACGGTCGGATCTGCCGACCCTTCCCTTGATCTGGTAGAGCTGGGCCAGACCGAAGTTCTCGGCATGTTCCACGAGGATGGTATTGGCATTGGGGATATCGATCCCGGTCTCGATGATCGTCGTACACAAGAGGACGTTCGCTTCTCCCCGGTAAAACTCCAGCATGACATCCTCGATCTCCTCCCGGCTCATCTTGCCGTGAGCGACAGCGACCCGGGCATAGGGGATCTCTTCGCCGATCTTTTTGGCGATCCCGTAGATGCGGTTGATGTCGTTATAGAGGTAGAAGACCTGGCCCTTGCGTTCCAGTTCCCGCATGATCACTTCCCGGATCAGCCCTTCGTTCTTTTCGACTACGTAGGTCTGGATCGGGTAACGGTTGCGGGGCGGGGTGTCCAACGTAGATAGTCCGTAGATCCCGACCAGCGACATCTGCAGGGTGCGGGGGATCGGGGTCGCCGAAAGCGAGAGGACATCGATGTTGTTTTTGAGCTCTTTGATCTTCTCTTTGTGTTCGACGCCGAAACGCTGTTCCTCGTCGATGATCAGTAAGCCCAGATCGTGGAAAGCCACGTCTTTGGACAGGATGCGGTGGGTCCCGATCAGGATATCGATCTTCCCTTCCTTCAGACGCTGCAGGATCTCTTTCTGTTCCGCCGGAGAGTTGAAACGGTTCATCAGGGCTACCTGTACCGGATAGTCCTTCAGACGCTCCGTGAAGGTCTTATAGTGCTGCAGGGAAAGGATCGTGGTCGGACAGAGATAGGCAGACTGCTTGTGATCGACAGCAGCCTTGAAGGCAGCCCGCAGGGCTACCTCGGTCTTGCCGAAACCGACGTCTCCGCATAACAGACGGTCCATCGGAGTCTTCTCTTCCATGTCGGCCTTGACTTCAGCGATGGCTTTCTCCTGATCAGCAGTCAGTTCATAAGGGAAGGCCGCTTCAAAGCTCTTCTGCAGTTCGCCGTCTTTGGAGAAGGCATAGCCGCTCTTCGTCTCCCGCAGGGCATACAGTTCGACCAGCCGTTTGGCCAGATCACTGACGTCCGCTTCGACTTTCTCCCGTGTCTTCTGCCACTGTTTGGAACCCAGCTTATGAAGCTTGGGTACGACACCTTCCTTGGAGACGTACTTCCGGACCAGTGAGAACTGGCTGAGCGGTACCAGCAGGACGTCGTTGCCGGAATAGACGATGCGCAGATAATCCTGACAGCTGCCGTTCACTTCCCTTTGTTCGATGCCCAGATACTGACCGATGCCGTACTGGTTATGAACGACATAGTCGCCCTTCTTCAGTTCCTCATAGGAATTCAGGGCCGTCGCTTCCGCAAACTTCAGCGCATAGCGTCCCCGCCGCGGACGGTCCCGGAACAGTTCCCCGGCCGTATAGATCACGAGATCGGCTGAACTGATCTCGTAACCCTGGGCCAGATCGGCCATGAGGAAATTGATGCCCGGCAGCAGCCGCTCCTGCAGGATACTGTAGGGGATATGCTGCTCATTGAGGACAGAAAGAGCCTCTTCCGCTTCCCTGCCGCTCAGGGCGATGACTTTGTAGTTCTCTCTCCTGCGGTCGATGATCTTCAGCAGATCTTCTAACGGGGCATAGGGCAGATCCAGTTCCGTCAGCGGCGGAACGCTCTCGCCGAAGGGAAAACCTTCCAGGATCTTCTTTCCCAGGAGTTCCCGGTGCAGATCGCCATACAGAGAAAAACGCAGCGGCAGTTCGCCGTTCTCGGCATTCTCCTGTACATAGGAGATCATATCATCCTGCAGGAAGCGCATGTGTTCACTGATGGCTTCCCGGTCGGAAAGATAGACCAGCGGATCCGTGAAATAATCCAGCAGATGGCTGCGCCCAAAGAATGCTGTATAGCAGTACAGTTTCGGGGTATAGACGTCTTCGTCGATATAGCTGAGATCCATCTCGATCGTACCGGAAGGATCCTTGATCTCTTCTTTCAGCTTTTCCTTTTCTTCTTCGGAAAAGAAGACATCCCGGGCAAAGAGGATCTCTGCCTCCTTGCAGGTAGAGACGGTCTTCTGATCCTGCGGTGAGAAGAAACGCAGGGAATCGATGATGTCATCGAAGAATTCGATACGCAGCGGCAGTTCGTAGTTGATCGAATAGACGTCTACGATCGAACCTCTGACGGCATAGGTCAGAGGAACTTCGACATGGCTGACCCGTTCGTAACCGGCCTTCTGCAGTTTCCCGGCCAGAGCATCCCGGTCCAGCGTATCCTCGATGCGCAGAGAAAAACTCAGCTCCCGCAGTTCCTGCGGATCCGGCAGGTGCCGGACCAACCCTCCGGAAGAAACGACTACGATCTTCGGATTCCCCTGCAGGATCTGATGCAGGGCATAGAGCCGGTCCGCCCGGTTCTCGTAGGAAGCGGCGATCGCTTCTGCCCGCAGAGATTCTTCCGGCAGATACTGCAGGACTTCTCCTTCTTCGAAATAGGGAGCGAGCTGATCCTTCAGCCGGGCAGCCAGATAGGGGTTCTCCTTCACGACGATCAGCGTCTCTTTTCTCCGGGAAGCCAAAAGAGCGATCCGGGCAGCTTCTTCGCTGAGACTTGCGAAGCTGAGCTTTTCCTGATCGCGGTAAGTATCCTCTAAGATCTCCTGGAGCCAGCGATATCTCATGGATTGTAGCGGTTCATGACCGCTGAAAAATCATTCACGGCGGCAAAGTCGAGCGCTTCGGCTGCTTTGCGGACACTGTCCTCAAAGAGCGGCCAGTCCTCTTTCGGGATCTGTCCCAGGACGAAGTCGATCACTTCCTCCTTCTCCCCTTTGCCGATACCGATGCGGATCCTCTTCAGTTCCGAAGTGCCCAGACAGCGGATGATCGAACCCATCCCCTTCTGTCCGCCGGAACTGCCCTTGGTACGGATGCGGATCTTGCCGACCGGCAGATCCATATCGTCATGAATGACGATCAGATCCTGCAGATCCACCTTGAAGTAATGCATCAGCTGCTGTACGGCCCTGCCGGAATCGTTCATATAGGTCAGGGGTTTGACCAGCAGGATATCTTCCCCATTGACCTTCTTCTTGCCGTAAAGCGCTTCGAACTTCTCATTGTCGAGAGACATGTTCCATCTGCGGCAGAGTTCGTCGATCACCATGAAGCCGGCATTGTGCCGGGTCTTTTCGTATTTCTTTCCGGGATTTCCCAAACCTGCGTAGATCTTCATTCTTTCGTTTCTGTTTCCTCAGTGACTTCTTCGGCTGTCTCTTCGACGGCTGCTTCGGTTTCGGCTGCTTCTTCTTCCGCTTCCGCAGAGATCGTTTCTTCGGCCGTCGCCTCGAGGGCTTCAGCAGCTTCTTCTGTTTCCTCGACCGGTGTTTCTTCCTCGACCGGCGGTCCTACGTGATACTTCTCACAGACACCGAGATCGGACATCAGCAGATGACCGACACTGCTCTCGGCAAAGGCAGAGAGGTCTTCCTTCAGGAAGTCATCCAGTTCTTCTCCGGCTTCGCTTAAGAAGAAGGCAGCGATCCGTTTGTACATACCGACCAGACGCTTGTCATAGTAAAGACCGGAATAGGTACCGTAGTTCAGTTCCTTAAAGAAGGGGATCCCCTTCTCTTCCTTCTCTTCCAGGGCATCGACGACATTCTTCATCAGCTGATACTCCATCTGATCGTTCATCACCTCGGCAAAGGGGGTGAACTTCTCAAAGAACGCATTCAGTACTTCTTCGTTGCCGACACCTTTGGCCTTGACCAGAGCCAGGATCGCCCAGATGAAACTGTCCGAGTTCATCTCGACCATCTTGGTGTCCAGAACACCTTTCTTATTGAAGAACAGTTTCGAGGGATCAAAACTGTCCAGTGTATTCTGGGTATCGTAGCCCTTTTCCAGATCGACATAGAGCTTCAGGATACGGGCCTTGTTCAGATGTTCCTCGGAAGTCTCCTTAGCCAGATAATCCGTGATGATCTGATAGGCATCTTCGTCATGACGGAAGATCGCCGTCGCTCCGTCAACGTAACCTTTATTGTGCTTTCCCCGGCTGACCATCTGAAAATTCCGGAAGGTCATGTATACCGCAGCCAATATCAACAGATAAAACAACATCGAGCCATTCATCGTTTTTTCCTCCTCAGGCTTTCCAATTATACCTTATTTCTCTTTCTTCTGTCGGGTAAATCCCTGGATCAGTGCCAGCGTCTTCACTCCCAGCTCTCCCGGCATCAGCTGTACGGCTTTGACTCCCAGAGTAAAGGCCAGACCGGGGATGCCGTAAGCTCTGTCTTCCTTCAGCAGATCGTAACCGTACTGTGCCACCTCTTTGGCTCCTTTCAGAAAAACGTTCCCGGAGAAGACCGTTGCCGTCTTCGCTCCGGCTCTTTCAAAGAAAGAAGTCGCCGTCGGTCCCGGACAGAGACAGGAGACCGTGATCCCTTCATCACGTACCTCTTCCCGCAGGGCCCGGGAGAAAGAGAGCACATAGGCCTTGGTGGCATAGTAGACAGCCATATACGGACCGGGGAAGAAGGAAGCGACGGAACCGACATTGAGGATCTCCCCTCTCCGTCTTTCCTTCATATCCTTTACGACATAGGACGTTAACTGGGTCAGAGAACGTACGTTCAGATCGACCATCTGGGTGATCTTCTCGATATCCGCTTCGCTGAACAGTCCGTAATCGCCGAAGCCGGCGTTGTTGATGAGGGTGGTGATGACGAGGCCCTGCCGTTTCGTTTCCTGATACAGTTCTTCCGGTGCTCCGTTGACCGAAAGATCCAGCGGACAGTACAGCACATCGACATGATACTTCCCTTCGATCTCTTCCTTCAGCTGCTGCAGACGCTCTTCATTGCGTGCTGTCAGGAACAGATCATGCCCGTGGGAAGCGAAGATATAAGCCAGTTCCTTTCCGATACCGCTGCTGGCACCGGTGATCAGTACATATTCATTCATAGTCCTATTATACGAAAAAGCGGGAAGAATACCCAAGGGATGATAGAATAGGGACGTGAAAGAAGCGGAAGACTGGCTGCTGCTGCCGGCAAAACTCATCGCTGTCCTGCTCGTCCCCACGGCCTTCTGGGATGCGTCTTTAGGCTGCATCTTCTGGCTGGACCGGGGAAGCGTTTTCGTCCGCCCGTTCCTGGGCGAACAGACTGCAGCGGTCTGTGAACAGCTCTATCTGCAGTTTTACCCGCTGACCCTGCTGGACCGGCTGCTGGGACTGTTGCTGATCGGCTGCGGCATCCTGGCGCTGCTGGCGGCTGATCATCTCTTCCGCGGTGAGAGACCGGGCATCCGGCAATGTCTGCTCGTGTTCTTCTTCGGCGCCCTCCTGCCGGGCCTGCGGCTGGTCTTCAGCTGGTTCCTTGCCGGAACGGGGATGACGCAGATCGAGACCCTGATCATCTGGGCCCTCTGCTTCCTGCCCTTCCTGCTCAGCAGCGTCTATCTGAATGCAGTAAAGAGCCTGTTCCGCTGAACAGGCTCTTTTTATTTCTGATAAAACTGTATGCTGCCCTTGCCTTCTGCAGCTTTCAGCCGGGCATAGCCGCCGTTGATCAGGGTCAGACAGGGCGTCGTATGTCCGACATCTGCCTCCATGATCAGCGGGATCTTCTTTCCGAAGATCTTCTCCAATGCCTGCCGGTAACGGAAACCGATATGGGTCGAAGGAAACAGGGTCCGTCCGAAGAGGACGGCTTTGGCTGTTGTGAACCAGCCGGCTTTTTTCATCTGCCAGAGACAGTGGTAGAGGTCTTCGGCCGACAGGGCAAAGTTGTCCAGGAACCAGATCACACCTTCTTCTTCATAACGTTTTAAGAACTCTTTGGTATGATCCAGATCGGTGCCGACGATATCCCGCAGGGCATCGACACAGCCGCCTAAGACCCGTCCTTCCACATCGACTTCCCCGTGCGGAGTCTTCCAGTAGGTCTCTTCGACCGGCAGATCATCACTGCCGATGCCGACGAAGTGTTCCGGGAAGGACTCTTCCTTCACGAGATCGCCCTGCATATAGGACAGGGCATACTGCTGTGAGAGAGGCAGCGGATCATAGTCGAAGGATCCGGCATTGTGGCCGTAGAGCGAAGCGATATCGTAAGCGGTCGGCAGGATATAGAGCAGGGTCGAGGGATCGGACATGCCCATGAACCATTTGGGATGTTTGCGGACTTCGTTCCACTTCACCCCTTCCAGCATCTCCATCAGGAAATCACCTCCGGCAGCGGAAAGGACGAAGTCCACTTCCGGATCCGTAAACATCTCCGTGAATTCCCTGGCACGGACGGAAGCCCGGGCGGAAGTGATCCCGGTATTGCGGACGGACTTGCTTTCCTTGATATGGAAGCCCTGGGCTCTTAACTGTTCCAGAGCACGGTCATAGTGTTCCAGTTTTTCACCGGTGCCGGCTGAAGGGGCACAGATCCCGATGGTCTGTCCTTTCTTCAGGAATTGCGGATAGTACATTTCGTTCCTCCCCGAATATGTCTTTATAATTCTTTTCCAGTATCGCTTCCAGCTGCGGAAGCGGGATACCCTTGATCTCACTCACCTTCCGGTAGATATTCACCACATCAGACGGTTCATGACGATGATCCCTTACCGGACTCTGATACGGTGCATCGGTCTCCAGCAGCATCTTTTCCGCCGGGACATTCCGGATGACTTCTTCCGGTCTCCTGGCATTGGGAAACAGCACGCTGGCCCCAAAGGAAAGAAAACAGCCTGCTTTCAGATATTCCCTGGCTGTCTCAAGAGACCCGCTGAAACTGTGCAGGATCGTCTTCACATGGTATTGTTTCAGGATGTCCTGCGTATCCTTGACCGCTTTGCGGCTGTGGATATCGACCGGCAGTCCCAGCTCCTGCGCTAATGCGAGCTGGGCATGGAAAAAGCGCAGCTGACTCTCTTTCGTATGCGGATGGGAGTAGTAGTCCAGACCGATCTCGCCGATCATGTCCGGTCTTTCCCGGAGCACGGATTCACGAAAACGCCGAAGGCGTTCCTCTCCGGCATCCCTTTCCAGATCCTGAGGATGGATCCCGACAGCGATCTTAAAATAGGGATGCTTTCTTTTCAGCTCGAGCGCTTTCCGGTGATCTTCGGGGTTGCAGCAGATGAGGATCGCCCCCTCTACCTGCTCCTCCAGCATCCTGTTAACGACCTCCTCGCGGTCGGCATCAAACTGACGCGACCCGAGATGACAATGGGCATCGATCCGCATATCACTTTCCTACACAGAAGTTCCGGAAAAGATGGTCGATCAGGCTCTCCCGGTATTCCTTCCCCAGGATCTCACAGAGATCCTCATAGGCCTCCCGGATATGCTCGCTCTTGAGATCGATCGGGATCTCTTCCTCTTCGTTCAGGAAGCCCTGCAGTTCTTCTTTGGCCTTTTCCAGGAGAGACAGCTGCCGTTCGTTGGCCAGGACGTCGCTGTCAGCCAGCGATACATCGGCTTCGTATTTCTCCTGCAGCTGATCCAGCAGTTCCTGGATATCCTTCTCCTTGGCCGAGATACGGATCCCGTCTTCGTGCTGCTGAAGGTCGGTCTTGTTCCAGAGGATCAGACGATCCTTGCCTTCGGTCAGTTTCAGCAGTTCTTCGTCTTCTTCGTCCAGCGGATGCGAAGCATCCAGCACCAGCAGGATCAGATCTGCTTCCTTGATGGCCTGACGGGAACGCTCGATGCCGATCTTCTCGATCACATCGGTGCTCTCCCGGATCCCGGCGGTATCGATCAGATGCAGACTGATGTTGCCGAGATCGATCGTCTCTTCGATCAGATCGCGGGTCGTACCGGCGATATCGGTCACGATCGCCCGTTCCCGATCCAGCAGCGCATTCAATAAAGAGCTCTTGCCGACATTGGGCTTGCCGACGATCGCTGTAGCGATGCCGTCCTTGACCCGGGCAAACCTTCTGGCTTCTTTGGAGAGCTTCTCCAGACGCTGCACCCATTCCCGTACTTTCGGAGCGACTTCTTCCTCGCTCAGCACCTTCTCGTCGGTATACTCCGGGTAATCGATATTCACTTCGATCTGAGCCAGTACGTCGCTGATCTGAAGCAGGAAGGGATCGATCAGCCGCTGCAGGGAACCGTCCAGCCCCTTGGCTGCACTCTTGGCCTGCAGGAGGTTGCGGGCATTGATCATGTCGTTGGCCGCTTCCGCTACGCTCAGATCGATGCGTCCGTTGAGATAGGCCCTGCGGGTGAATTCGCCGGGTTCGGCCGGCCGGCAGCCTTTCTTCAATAACAGAGACAGAACCCTTCTGGTGACATAGACCCCGCCGTGACAGTTGATCTCCACCATGTCTTCGGCCGTATAGGAATGCGGAGCACGGAAAAAGGAGACCAGGACTTCATCCAGGACTTCTTCCCCGTCCCTTACATGACAGTAATGGATGCTGTTGGGCTGCATCTTTTCTTTGGGCAGATCGAGGATCTTTTCCGCAACGGAAAAGGACTCCTCTCCGCTCATCCTCACGATCGCGACCGCTCCTTTCTGCAGAGCTGTCGAGATCGCACAGATCGTATCATTCCACATACTGACATTCTACCACAGTTCCGGAGAGGCTATAATGAAGGAAAGGAGGACGACTATGCCGATACCTTCCAAATATACTTCTCATGTCAACAAAGAATGTCCCCTGCCGGAATATCCCCGTCCGCAGTTCGTCCGGGACGCCTATACTTCTCTGAACGGTCCCTGGCAGTACAAGATCTGCAAGGACAGCGAAGATCCCGGAACAGAATGGAAGGAGATCCTGGTTCCCTTCCCGGTCGGGTCCCTGCTTTCGGGAGTCAGCGATATCCTGCAGGAAGACGAGACGTTTTACTACCGGAAACACTTTTCCTACACTCCGCAGAAAGAGAGAACGGTCCTGCATTTCGAAGCTGTCGATCAGACTGCTCTCGTTTATCTCAATGGTCACTGTCTGGGCTCTCATCGGGGCGGCTATCTCCCCTTCTCTTTTGAGATCAGCGGATATCTGCAGGAAGAGAACGAACTGCTTCTGGCCGTCAAAGATCCCAGCAATCACGGAGACTATGCCTACGGCAAACAGTCTTTAACGCCCGGCGGGATCTTCTATACTCCCATTGCCGGGATCTGGCAGCCGGTATGGCTGGAGGATCTCGGGAAGGAAGCCGTCGAAGACATCCGCTATATGATCGACTATGATCATTCCCGGGTATCGATGGATCTCTGCGGTGCGTATCAGAAGGTGACCGTCACCGTCAAAGAAGGAGAAAGGACCGTCGCACAGCTCATCACCGCTGAAAAGCATATCGACCTGCAGCTGACGGATGTCCGCCCCTGGACCTGCGAGGATCCCTTCCTGTATACCGTAGAACTGGATACGGCCGATGACCATGTCACTTCCTACTTCGGCATGCGCTGTTTCACCGTTGAAGAACACAGAGGACAGAAAGTCTTCTGCCTGAATCATCAGCCGGTATTCCTGTCAGGCTTATTGGATCAGGGTTATATATCCGACGGGATCTATACCTTCCCCTGCGAAGAAGCGATGGAGGAAGAACTGAAGACGCTGAAAGCTTCCGGCTTCAATATGCTGCGCAAGCACATCAAGATCGAGAACCGCCGCTGGTATTCGCTCTGCGACAGACTCGGCATCCTGGTCTTCCAGGATATGCCCTCCGGAGGTTCTCTCGCCAATCCCCTGCTGGTCAGTGTGCAGGGCATGGCCGGACTGAAGCGGAGCGATGAAGATCCGGCTTCCTTCGGCAGAAAGCGGAAAGCCTGTCAGGATGCCTACTACGAAGAGGCAGAAGGCATGATCGAACATCTGTACAATACTGTCTCTTTGTGCGCCTACGTGCCTTTCAATGAAGGCTGGGGCCAGTTCAAAGCCAAAGAAGCCGATGCCTTCTTCCGCAGGAAAGATCCTTCCCGGCCGGTCGACCATGCGAGCGGCTGGTTCGATCAGGGCTGCGGGGATTTCGCTTCCAAACATATCTATTTCCGTCCCTATAAGCTGAGACCGGACAAAAAAGGAAGAGCGATCTTCCTCAGTGAATTCGGCGGCTATGCCTATGTCCTGAAGCAGCACATCGACGCAAAGAAAGCCGGAGGCTATAAGAAGTTCGCTTCTGCCGAAGAACTGTCCAAAGCCCTGCAGGAGCTTTACCGCCGGGATATCCGGGATCAGATCCCGAAGGGGCTCTGCGCCTGCGTCTACACCCAGGTCAGCGATGTCGAAGAAGAATGCAACGGTCTCTTCACCTATGACCGGGAGGTATACAAAGTTCCGGTCGAGACCTGGAAAGAGATCAACGAGGAACTGTATGGAGAATTCCGGAAGACCTATGAATAACGAGCGCTCGGGCGCTCGTTTCTTATCGGTATTCATTCCCATTCATCAGACACAGCCTTATGCTGCAGGACGCATCTCCGGTCAGCTCTTCTGTTCTCTGCACTTCTTCCAGCATTCCTCTGGCTTTATTGACGACACAGAGCGCTTCCCGGATCTTTTCGCCGGCCAGAAAGGCTGGGATATTCTCCGGACAGGGAACGATATGCAGATCCTTCTCTTCTTTCAGAGACTGCGGGATCTCCTGTTCCTCTGTCAGCAGATAGATCTCATCACCCTGGGAAAGCAAACGCTGCAGGAGCTTTCCGGAACCTTTCAGAGGCTCTTCCGGCAGGATCCAGGCGCACTTCATATCATTTCCTCCAGCGACTTATTGATGACGAGATGTTCATCAAAACAGTCCCGGATGTCTTCCGCCAAAGGATCGGGCAGATAGTTCTCATAATCGCTTCCCAGCATCGCCAGTTCCTTGATCACCTCGGAAGTGCAGTACATATGTGACGGATCCGCTGCCAGAAAGAAGGTCTCCAGTTCCGGGAACAGACGTTTGGAAGCCAGAGCCAGCTGCGCTTCCTTTTCCATCTCGGCAACGTTCTGCAATCCTCTGACGATGACCGGGATCTCATGTTCCTGGCAGTAACTGCCGGCCATTCCCACACAGCGGTCTACGCTGACATTAGGAAAATAGGTAGACAGTTCGTTCAGGAAGGCCAGTCTTTCTCCGGGCAGGAAAAAGGCATGCCGATCATTGTTGACGAGCAACAGGACAACTTCATCAAAGACAAGTGAACAGCGCTGAATGATCGAATAATCGAAATCTGTGATCGGGTCAAATTCACCGGCCAGTACAGCTCTTTTCTTTTTCATCTCTTACCTTATTTCCTTGTAGATCGTTATCAGACAATAGAAAGGGGAAATCGTGGAAAGGACTGATAACGATTTATAAAGAAATGAGGGGAGGTGTCCCTCCTCCGCAGAGGAGGGACGTTTGCCTATAGGAGAAATCCAACGGATACGGTTTGGCGGATGAAAGGGGAAAGGAGATCTCGGAAAACGGGCTGTAAAGGGAAATTATGCATAAGCATGAGATCTCCTCGCTTCCTTCAGGGATTGTTCCCTGCTTAAAAACTATCGGGTATCCCTTCATAAAACCAATTGGTCTTATTTATGAACTCTCATAAAAATGAAAATGCTTTCTGCACAAAAAAGACCATCCCGAAGATAGTCCTCATAGACTATGATCAGTTCTCTATGGAAATACTGTCAAGATCCTCCGGTACATACAGCTTTCCTGAATAATACCGTTCTCCTTCTTTGAGATATCGCTCCTTCCGGTGCAGAAGATCGGAATCTTCCGTATGATACAGCACCAGATTTTTTATCTGCAGCTTCTCTGCCAGTTCACAGGCATCCCTTACGGTCGAATGATGTTTCGGATAGGGACGGAACTTCTCTCTGTCTTCATAGAGACAGAAAGCTTCGTGAAACATCCAGTCTGCATCCTTTGCCAGGTCCTGACAGCCTTCCGGCAGCGGTTCGTCGCCGCAGTAGACGATCTTCTGCTCCCCTTCCATGGCAAAACCAAACTGTTTGGCCTTCGCGGAATGAATATCAAAATAAGTGACCGGCGCTCCCAGCAGGGTCCCCTTCTCTCTGTCTGTGACAGTAACGAGATGCAGCTGTTTATCCAGCAGATGCTCACACTCCGGCAGCAGCAGATGTACTGCTTCCCGGAGGATATGAATGACTTCCTCATGGGAATAGATGGATACTTCCCTGGTATTCTTCCCCGAACGCATCGAGCTCAGCAGCACTCTTAACATCCAGAAGATCCCGCCGAGATGATCCAGATGACGGTGGGTCACAAAGATCTCCTGAATGTCCTGCGGACGGATCCCGGCCGCTTTCAGCTGGCGCAGGAGCCCATTGCCTCCTCCGCCGTCTGTTAATAGTTTTCTGTCGTCTTTCTCAAACACGCAGCAGGTGTTGTAGCAGTTCGTTACACCGGCATTGCCGGTCCCCAGCATCGTGACTTTCATGATCTGTTCCTCTCTGTAGAAAACAGGGAAGACGACAGTCTTCCCTGTTATGATCTTTTACTTGCTGGTCTTCATCTCTTCCGTGCTGTTGAGATCGAAGTCCTCCAGTTTCAGGACATCGAACTCCGCATTCGGATCTTCCAGGACACGCTTGGACTGGTGCAGGATGGCATCTTCCACGATGTTCCGAGCCAGACGGCCGTTACCGGAGGTAACGTCCTTCCTTGCCTGCATCAGGGTGAAGAAGTTCTGCAGCGGTTTCTCACACTCCGGATCGATCTTGTAGTCCTTGCCCTTGGCAATGGACTTACTGATCAGCATCAGTTCCTCGCCGGTGTAATCCTCGAAGTGGATGATATTGGCGAAACGGGATTTCAGACCGGTATTGGCGGTCAGGAATTCACCCATTTCCTTGTCGTAACCGGCCAGGATGACGATCAGGTCATCACGATGGTCTTCCATCGCCTTGACCAGGGTATCGATCGCTTCCAGACCGAAGGAGTCATCCTTGCCTCTGTAAAGAGAGTAAGCTTCGTCGATGAAGAGGACGCCGCCCAGTGCGCTCTCGATGACATCCATCGTTAAGGGAGCGGTATGACCGACATACTTGCCGACCAGATCGGCTCGGGTGACTTCGACCAGCTGACCCTGTTTCAGGATGCCGCTGGCTTTCATCATCCGGGAAACGATGCGGGCGATCGTCGTCTTGCCGGTACCAGGGTTGCCGGTAAAGATCATGTGTTTGGAGACTTCCGCGACCTTCAGACCCTTCTTCTTACGCAGCTGGGAGACCTTGACATGGTTCTCCAGGCTGAGCAGGTAATCCTTGACCTTCTGCAGCCCGACGATCTCATCAAGTTCTTTCTGGATCTCCGCTCTTTCCTGATCGATGTCGCTGCCGAGATTCAGTTCATACTTCTGATCTTCTTCCGTGGCGATCAGCTTGCCGTCATAACGCAGATCCAGAGAACGGATATCGTTGTGGCGCAGAGCCAGTTCGACCAGTTCGTTATAGATCTTATCTGCGATCGGAGTCAGGGAATCGATACCGTCATCCGGTTCGTAGCACTGCAGGAGATAGTCATGGACGGAGTTGTCGACATGCAGCAGGATCTCCAGCTGGGTGATGCTTTTCTGGACCAGATCCTGCAGGATCTTGGTGACGATGACCTTTAAGGATGTCTCATCCAGCAGGGATGTACGGATCTGATCATCGATCTTCTCGATGAAGGATTTGCCGAAGACATCCAGCAGTTTGGAAGCCTTGCCTTCCGATACGAAGACCAGGACCTTGTTGTTGCCGTCGAGGTGATCGATGGCATCTTTGGTCAGCTTTGCCGAAGCTTCCTGCAGCTGATTGTTCGCAAAGACATAACGCTTGTTGAGCAGGCAGCTTCCTTCCAGGACCAGCTGCGCCAGCATGCGGTTGTAGACCGGGGAAGCTGATTCGAAGTTCTCCAGCAGGATGATCGGGTTGCGGCCCTGCAGGGCAGCATAGATATCCTGCAGGAAGAGCGCTTCCTGCGAAGAAGACTGATAACGGGACATATCGATCTCGATCACTTCTTCGGAAACGGTCAGACCATGTTCCTTGAGAGCCTTGCCCATCGCATGGATCAGCTGATGACGGCCGGAACCGTTGGTGCCGGTCAGGATGATCGAGTTGCGGATCTTGGTCGGATCGGAACCGGTCACGTAAGGACGGCGGAAAGCGATGACCAGTTCTTCGACCGCTTTGTCCTGACCGATGACGGTCTCTTTCAGTTCCTTTTCGATCTCATCGAAGACTTCCTTGGAATCCTTGCCGGCCACTACGGTCTGTGGGGTGTCGATCTTCACATTGAAGTCTTTCTCGATCTGCGACTGCAAAGTCGCCAGGTCGACGTTGTTCTGAGAGATATGGTTGGCATTGGAGAGATCGATGATGTTCTTCTGATTCTCCATCAGGAGCTTGTTCAGTTCGGTCTCAGTCTGCTTGAGGATATCCATCGATTCCTGATAGGTCTGCTGATAAGGACGACGCTTGTTCAGTGTTTCTTCCAGCAGTTTCTCGCGATCTTCCTTGTTCATTCTCCTAATCCTCTCCGCAGTTTCTCATAGATATCGGTCACGATCAGATCTTTCGATTTGCGTAAAGCCCGATAGACATATAACAGGCCGTCATAATAGCCTTTGACATAGACGTTGTTCTTGTCGAGATGGTTGTACTTGGTGATCTCGTCGTTGACCCGCGCTTCGATCAGGGTCAGGTCGTTCGGCGTGGACTGAGCCTGCGCGTAGTACTTCTTCAAAGCTTCCGCGTGTCCGTCGACATATTCGCTGGAATTGCCGACACCGTAATCCACATAGCTGATCAGCTTGCTGAAACATTCATAGCGACCGCTGTAGCTGCCGATCTGTTCCCTGGTCGGGATGCTCGGACGGCGGACGATATGGGTATTGCGCTTGTTGACCCGGAGATCCGAAAGCACAGGACCGTCTTCGTAACGCTTGCTGACTTTCTCCCGCAGCTGTTCCACGGATTCCGACTGTTTCATCAACGATTCCAGTTCATCGTAGATCTTATCAAAATCTTTATTGGTCATACTTCCTCCTACTTCTGTCCGAAGGGGTCGTTATCGACCAGACCGTCTTTCTTCAGCAGCGACTGCAGGGTCGTGATGTCTGCCGAAAGGTTCATGTAGTCCGCTTCGTGCAGCTGTTCGTTCATCGTCTTCAGCGCTTCGTTGATCAGGATGATGGTCTTGATCAGCTGAGTCTCGGATTCCTTGAATTCCTTGGAATCCGGAGTTCCCTGCTGCAGACTGCGGTAGTTCTCCAGGATGCCGGTCAGGATCGGCAGATAGTAATCATAGAGCTTGTCCAGCTTTGAACGGTCCTTGTCATCCTTGACCGCCAGATCGATCTTCTTGAGAAGCGCACAGGTCTGGTAAAGACCGTTGGTGACTTCTTCGTTGGGGATCGCTGTATTCAGTTCGTTGATCTTATCGATGTATTTCTGGGCATCGGAAAGCTTGTCTTCCTGTTTGATCTCCGGTGTTTTGACATCCGCTGCCATCACTTCTTCATTCTGTTTGGAGAAGGCCAGCAGCAGATCGACGATCTTGTTGTACATCGCCGGATAGTAAGCCCGGAAATCCGAAAGAGAGAGGATCTTCTCCTCTCCTACGGAGATCAGCAGATTCTCTACAGCGGTAAAGGTCCCGTTCTGCGTTGTCAGAGCGATATCTTCGTAGACCGGTAAGGAATAGTGGTCACGGAAATACTCCTTGAGTTTTCTGTCGATACGGGAACGTTCACTGTTCGAAAAGTTCTTGGTACTGTCACGATAGCTGTTGATGCGGTTTTCCTTCTGTTTTTCCTTGATATTGTCGGCCATGGCCTTGATCATTTTGTAGATCCCGTAACCCATCAGGATCGGGATACCGATCTCAAAGAAGAGGCCGATCAGACCGGTCAGAAGACCGAATCCGCCGCCGAAAAGGAAGAAGAACAGAAGGAATAATCCCAGCCCGGAATTTCTATTTCTCATAGTCTTCATTATACACGGAACAGCACTTGGAAAAAAGATATACGAACCCGGAAAAGGCGTTTCCCGAGCATACAAAAACATCCCGCATCATTGCTGCGGGATGTCTGTATTCTTTATTCTTCGGCAGGCTTCTCTTCGGCGGTCTCTTCCGTGAGCGGTTCGTCCAGATTGACACCGGCTACGGAACTGACGACGTCTTCGACCGGCTGCGAGCGATCGACTTCGATCTCTTCCTCGATCTCCGGTTCTGCCTTCACTTCCGGCTTCGAACCTTCTATGCGGCCTCTCCACATATCGGAGATGGAGACGAAGCGGATGTTGTCGGCATTCTGCTTGGCCTGATTGCGCTGGGCCTTGACGTTGCCTTCAAACTGGGTGTTCAGGATGTTCTTGTCGACCATGAACTGAACATAGACGAACTTCTTGATCAGGAACCAGCGGCTGATGCAGCTGCGGATCAGTTCTTCACGGTCTTCACCGGCATTCAGCTTCTCAGCCAGTTCATTGCGGATCCCTTCGGAAAGCTCCAGAGCGTGCTGGTAGGATTCTTCATAGGTACGGAAATGACGGTGATCAAGCTCGCGCTGGATCTGACCGGCCCGGCGGGTAAACAGTTTTTCGTAGGTCTGCAGGATCAGAGCGGGATCCCTGCTGTCCATCGCTACGATATCGTTCTTGACGGCCTGCAGTTCACTGGAGGGCTCCGTCAGAGAATAGTACATGCCCTTGGCGTAGATATAGTCCTCTCCGACCAGCAGCAATGCCTTTTCGGCTTCCTCGTGTTTGGCATACAGGACATACGGAATGACGACAGCCTTGTCTTCCAGTTTGAAGATGTCCTTGTAGCGGATGATCTGATTCGAGATCGATTCCCTGGAGATCCCCATCTGCAGGTTTACGATCACGTGTAGGTCCTTGTCAGCTTCGAACAGGCTGTTCAGCACAGCACGATCCGGATGCTCTTCATCGAGCATCTGCAGATAGTCTTCCAGAAAACCGTTGAATTCACAAAGCGGAGAACCCTTTCTGGCGTCTTCTTTCGAAACCAAAAGCTCATATACTCCCATAGCTTGCCTCCCTACTTCTGAAATTCATTTTACTCTTTTTTTCACATAAATAACAGTTTTCAGGGTATTTTCTGAAAATACACCTGACAGTTACTTACAATGCCAACAGAGTGCGAAGTTTCCCGATTTCACGCAAAATTCAGAAAAAACTATATAATGGAAAAAGAGGAGGTAATCACCTTATGACAATCGAAGAAGCAATCAAAAAAATGAATGAAAAGATCGAAGAGGTCAAAGAAGCTGCAGCTGAAAGAAGACCTCTCATCTCTCCGGAAGACCAGCAGAAGCTGGATGCTATCCTGGATAAGACCGTTAAGGTCGTTACCGAAGCCGGCAACAAGGTCGAAGAGACCGTGAACAGTCTGGGCAACAGCGCCAACGTTGATGAGTTCCTGGACCGGGTGCAGGCGAAATGCGCTGCTGCCTGTGACTATACCATCTCCAAGATCCACGAATTCCAGGATGATCCGGCTACCCGTTCCAAACTGGAAGAAGCTTCCAAAGAGATCGATGATTCCTTCGACAACCTGATGGAGAACGAAGATGTCAAACGTATCGTCGACACCATCAAGAATGCCGGCACCAATGTCAAAGAGACCCTCGACGGTTACTTCAACAAGCCGGAAACGCAGGAAAGCATCCACAGAGCCAAGAAAGCGATCCTCGATGTAGCGGAAAAGGCCATGGAAGGTCTGCGCAAGGCGCTGGATGACGGCGAAAAGACCGTCAAGGAAGCAGAGACCGTGACCATCGAAGTCGAAGAGACCGAAGAAAAGCCGGAAGAGCCCTGCTGCTGCGAAGAGAAGCCGGAAGAACCCTGCTGCTGCGAGGAAAAGGGCGAAGAACCCTGCTGCTGCGACGAGAAACCGGAAGGACCGGAAACACCGCAGGAATAAGCTGAACCGAAAGATGTCCTCCGGGACATCTTTTCTTTTTGTATAATTGGACTATGAAAAGACTGTTCTGGATCCTTCTCCTCTTCCTCTTCGCCTGTTCCCCGGCAAAGTCTCTGCAGAAAGAGACGCATGTCTTTCTGCCGGAGAGCGACCGGAACGGGGAGATGGTCCTGCTGATGAATACGGAAGTCAGGATCATCACCGCAGACCCGGACAAAAAGGAAGAACTGATCGCAACTGCCGATCCGCTTTTGCGGGAATACAGCCGGCTGGCCGACCGCTTTCACGAATACGAGAGCGAAGGAACGCTCCTGAACAACCTGAAAGTGATCAATGATCATTACGGTCAGGGGCCGGTCAGGACGGATGAGCGGCTGATCGCCATGCTGGAGCGCAGCATCGAGCTTGCGGAGCTCAGCGAAGGCGCCTTCAACCCAACGGTCGGTCTGCTCAGCGACCTCTGGTCCCCACTCTTTAACGGAGCAGAGAACAGCGATCCGGATGAACAGGAAGTGCAGGAATGCCTCTCCTGCGTCATCCCCTATGATCAGTTGAGAGACTACATCGTGCTTGATCAGGAAAACGATACCGTCTCCTTCCGCGAGTATCCCGGCTGCGGGCAGCGGGTCATCCTGGATCTCGGCGCCTTCAGCAAAGGCTACATCCTGCAGGAAGTCCACGAAGCGCTGCTTCCGTATGACACTTCCTTCCTGCTCGATGCCGGCTCCTCTTCGATCATCACCCATACTGCAGAGGGAGAAGACATCCACTGGAATATCGGCGTCCGCTCCCCGCAGAGCGGAGAAGTGCTCTATGCGCTCTATGCTGACGATATCGCCCTCTCCACCTCCGCCGATGACCAGCAGTTCTTCTTCAACGAAGAAGGGATCCGCCGTCATCATATCCTCGATCCCGCAAGCGGATATCCGCGCGATATCTTCCGCGGCATCACCCTGTGCGCCGCCACGGATGCCGGAACGCTGGATGCCCTCTCCACGGCCCTCTGGAACATCGACGATCCTGCCCTGCAGGAAGAGATCCTGCAGAAGAGCGGTCTGACTGCCGAGCGGGCCCTGATCCGGGAAGGCGAAGAAAAACTGCAGCTGCTGCTCGATCCCGGCATCTCAGAAAGACTGATCCCGGAGCTGCAGAGCGAAGAAGCGGAGATCCTCCTTATGAACTAAAGAAGCCCCTTTGCGGGACTTCTTTCATTCTGTTTTCGTTTCTTCGTTTTCCGTTTCTGTCGGAGGCATGCTGCGCAGCATCTCCCCGTACTGTGGGATCGACGGCTCCTCCGGCTCCTCCGTATCCTCCGTGGCCGGCGCTTCCGGCGTCTCCTCGGCAGGTGTTTCTGCCGGCAGTTCTCTCTCAACAGGGAGCTCTGCGGAGGGGCTCTTTTTCTTCTTCAGGAAGAAGAAGGAAGCAGCCAGCAGGATCGCTGCTGCGATCAGCAGCCAGGTCGAGAGCGGTATCCCGGCCGAACAGGTGATGACGAAGGAAGCTGTGCCTTCCGGTATGTTCAGCAGATCGATCGTGACTTTCTTTCCTTCCACGACACCGACATTGGATGAGGCATTGCGCGGCATCGTGACGACCAGTTCGGCAGAAGCGCCGGACTGCACGATCTGCTGCAGTTCTTCCGGACTGTAGCCTGTATCGCCGAAGAGCGTGCTGAGCGTCGAAGCAGCCGGGATCTCCAGTTTCCAGCGGTTTCCTTCCTTCACGGCTTTCAGTTCCGTTTCCACACCGCTGACCCGGAAGCCGAAATAACGTACCTCATCATAGGTCTCGACCAAGGGCGTGACCGTGCCTTCCCCGCCCTGTTCCTGGTAGGATGCCGTCATTTCCTGAGCTGCTTCCTTCAGATCTTCTTCCGTCAGGGCAGTTCCCTGTTCAAGGACCTCTTCCGACAGCAGGATGACTGTCGCGGCATCTACACTTCCGTCCTTCCCGACATTCAGTTCCATGCGCGTCCGCAGACAGCCGCAGAGCAGAAAGAGACATGACAGCAGTAAAAATGTCTTCAGGATCTTTTTCATGATCTATTTCCCATCCTTCCCCCTCATTATACAAAAAGGAAGAAGCTTACGCTTCCTCCTTCTCTTTCTTATCCTTCTTCCGTTCCTTCTTTTCGACGTAACGGATCACGATGTGCCGCTGAGCGCCTTCACCTTCCGACTCCGTACGGACATGCGGCTGATCATTCAGCGCCTGATGGATCGCCTTGCGTTCATCGTTGGGCATCGGATCAAGTGCGGCATCGACATGGCTCCGGGCAACCTCCCGGGCGACCCGGTTAGCGATCGCCGTGACCTTGCGGTAACGCTCTTCGCGGTAGTTGTTGACGTCGACCTGCACACGGATATACTTCTTGAGCTGCGAAGTCTTGAATTCCGTATTGACGGCAGCTTTCAGGACGGTAGCGATCGCCCGCAGAGTCTGTCCGCCGCGGCCGATGATGATCGCGTTGTTTTCGGCATCCAGGATGACGTTGTAGGTGTCGTCGTCCTGCAGTACGATCTCGATCGAGACTGCCTGGTCCAGATCAGTGAAGTAGGAACCGAGGTAGTCAAAGATGAACTCTTTGACATCCTGACGGTCATAGGCTTCGATCGTAACGCTGTTGCCGATGCCCAGGAAGTGTTTTTCTTCGCTGATGACGTTGTAGGTCAGGTCTTCCTTCTGACAGCCCTTCTCGCTTGCTGCAGCCTGCAGGGCGTCTTCCAGAGTCTTGCCGGTATACTGTTTCATTACTTGACGGCCTCCATTTCTTTGTTGATGAAGCGGTCAAGCAGAAGATTCTTGAGGATCATCGTCAGGGAAGAGATCACATAGTAGAAGGACATCGATGTCGGCCAGGAGATCAACAGGACGGAGATGAATACCATCATGAAATACATCGTGGCCTGGTTGGGGTTGGCCGGTTTCTCATAACGACGGAAGTGCTTCTCGGCTTCTGCCTTCGCTCTTCTTTCGGAAAGCCACTGCGGGACCTTCATGGAGATCAGCTGGGTGATGACCATCAGGGCAAAGATGACCAGATAGCCATACTTTCCTTCCGAGATGCCCTGCAGCGGAGAAGTCGCCAGACTCAGTCCGAAGACCGAACCGTTTGCGACATATACGGAACGCTGTACCGCATGGTACATGGCGATCAGGATCGGGAACTGAATGAAGCTGACCAGCAGCGAGCCCATCGGGTTGATGCCATGCTTGTTGTAGAGATTCTGCATCTCCTGGGCCTGACGCATCTTGCTGTTCTGATCATCACGGCCTTCGTATTTCTTCTGGATCCGGGCCAGTTCCGGCTGGATCATCTGCATCTTCTGCGTAGCCATGTTGGAACGCCAGGTCAGCAGGGTCACGACCAGGTTGATGGTTACGGTGACGAGAGCGATCGCCACGGCAACATTGGTCCTGGGGACCATGAAGTTGATGAATTTTGACAAGGGATAGACGAAGATCGCTGCGAAGATCCCTTCGTTGGTCATCATGTACTGGAACGTCGTATCATCCGTGATACGGATGAACTGTCCGTTTTCGTCGGTCGGGATGGCACATCCGCTCATCAGGAACAGCAGAGCGAGAATGCTCAGGACCAACAGCACTTTCTTTTTGTTCATAGGGTCACCTTTCAGATACTAACCTATTCTACCTGTTTTAAGAAGCTTTTCCAAGTCCTTTTTATTCCCTGCATAGGACTGCTTCAGATAGCCTTTTCGTACGATCACGACGCAGTCAAAGGGGTATTGTTCGAAATCAACGGACTCCGTGATCATCATCCGCAGCTGGCGCTTGATGAGGTTCCTTTCCACGGCTCCTCCCAGCTTTTTGGAGACGCTGATCCCGAAGCGGGCCTTTGCTTCCTTCCGGTTCCGGCGGTAGACGACGAAGGAGGAAGATGCACTGGAATGATGCTCCCCGATCAGTGCACCGAACTCTTCGTTCTTCCGGATACGATACTCTTTACGCATAGTAAGAAAAAGTCACTGACGTGACTCTCTTAAGCCGATAAGACTTTTCTGCCCTTGGCACGACGTCTGGCCAGGACCTTCCGACCGCCTACAGTTTTCATGCGGGCGCGGAAACCAGCAGTATTCTGGTGCTTACGCTTGCTCGGTTGATACGTTCTTTTCATTAAGCGCCACCTCTTTTTCTAATATAAGAGCAATATCCTCCAAATAATAAAGGATATCTTCCCTCTTTGTCAATACCTAGACCCGGCGTACGGAACGGATATCTTTGCCGATGGCCAGTGCCAGCAGGGTGCAGGAAGAACCAAGATCGAGGCTCACCCCGCTGCGGGTCTCTGTCAGACGGCGGGCGCCGATCTCCCCGATCTGCGAGAAAGAAACAGCTTCCAGATCCTTCAGCTTCAGGTTCAGACGGAAAAGGGAAGAACTGGCGCTCTCGATATTGTCGATGCCCCCTACTGCTGCATAAAGATCGCTCAGGAACTGCTTCTTCTTGCCGGTCCCCAGCAGGTCATAGGAAAGGCAGCGATAATAGATGAAGGTCATCGCAAAGGCTACGGCAGCAGCGACCACCCCGACCAGGGCGATGCCGACGACAGTATCGAAGAGCTGCGGACTGCGCAGGTTGATGATGTAGTCCGGGAAGGATCCGGGCAATGCGGCCGCAGTCGTGCTGCCTTCAAAGACGAAGCCCAGGAAGCAGTTCCTCAGTGGCAGGACCGCAAAGAGGACGGCGGTCAGCACCAGATATGCCCCGTACAGCAAAGGCGAAGTGAAGATCAGCAGGTATTCCAGAGGCAGCGGATTGCCGGCCAGGACCGTGATGATCAGGGCGCCGATCAGGAAAGGCAGTCTGCGCTGCAGTTCGCTGCGGTCGGTGATGCTGGCATACATGCCGATATAGATCGCCGGCAGGACGAACAGGTTCAGGCAGTAATAGGGCGTGATGAAACGTCCGGCCCCGGCAAAACTGCCGCTGGCTTCCGTAAAGTAGTTCCAGATCGCGACATCCCCGACGATATTCTCGCCGGCGATGCTCTGATAGGAACCGCCCAGGGAAGTGAACCAGAACGGGACCCGGATCAGATCGGGCATGCCCAGAGCGGAAAGGACGCGGTCCAGGACACCGTAAAGCGCCATATTGGCGGGATCGGAGATGTTGGAAGCGATCCGCTCGATCAGCTGCTGCAGGAAACTGTTGAAGGCCGGATACAGCAGGGTGATGCCGAAGGCGGCCAGAGCACAGAGGAACAGTTCATAGAGGAAAGCAGCCGTATCCTGGTTCAGGAAACTGAGCAGGGAATAGGAACTGCGGTTGCGTGAACGGACGAAGACATAGCGGGTGATGTAGGCAACGATGAAGATGCCCGGCAGTCCGATATTCAGCGGGTAGTGGATCCCGGTGCTGCTGACCGGGATGCGGGTCGCATCAAAGGAGATCCCGAACAGTGTGAGATAGGCCTGCGGACTGTAGCTGTCCGTAGAGAAGATCATCGTGACGACCTGGAAGACCAGGAAGCCGAAGACAGCCATGGCCATCGGCACCCCGCTGTTCGCCCGTTTGGCAACGAGGCTCGTCAGCAGAAAGAGTGGCCACAGGTTGATGATGGCTTCGCCGCAGCGGCGGCAGACTTCCGCAGCGATCAGGATATAGGTATTGCGGAAGGTATAGAAGATATTGACGTTTTCATTCTGGATCAGGAAACCGACTGCCAGCAGCACAAAACCGAAGCAGAGGACCCGGATCGGCAGTTTCATATATTCGTATAAAAGGTTCGTTTTTTTCATGAGTTCTCCGGATTTCTTCCTTAGTATATAATGAAACCATGCCAAAAGCCAGAATCGAGAAGGAAGCAAAGATGCTTCTGAGCAAAGAAGAATTCGATGTCCTCTGTTCCCTCCGGGACTTTACGGTCACGACCCAGATCAACCATTACTATCAGGGCAATGAGCACTGCGCCCTGCGCATCCGGGAATTCCCGGACAGCGGAAAACGGGTCTTCACCCTGAAGGAGCGTGTCCCCGGCGGTCACCGTGAATACGAGAAAGAGATCCCCGAGGATGACTTCTCCGATCCCTATGTACAGGAAGTGCTGCAGCAGTTCGCGCTCAGGGAGCCCCTCTATCTGGGCGATCTGCTGACGGTCCGTCATCTGTATCAGGGAGAGAGCGGAGAGATCTGCCTCGATGAGAACCATTATCTGGGGATCACCGACTACGAGTTTGAATTCGAACTTTACGATGCCGATACCGCTTCCTATGCGGAAGGTCTCGCCTTTCTGCAGGAAGCCGGTCTGAACTACCGGGAGAACCCGCTCAGCAAACTGAAGCGTTTCCTCGACGCAAAGAAAGAAAAGTCATAGCGGTTTTCCTGGAAGTATGATAGAATCTCCGTTGGAGATATATCGAAGCGGTCATAACGAGCTCGACTCGAAATCGAGTTGTCGGGTCAAACCGGCACGTGGGTTCGAATCCCACTGTCTCCGCCATTGATGATCCAGCCCTCTACCGGGCTTTTCTTTTAGGAGGAACTGCCATGCGCAAGCCTACAGCACTGGTCTTCGATATCGATGACACCCTGGTCCCCTTCCGGGCTGCCGAACTGCCTGCTTCCACAAAGGAAGCGCTCCGTCTGGCCCGTCAGAACGGTCATACCCTCTTCCTGGCGACCGGACGTTCCAAAGTCTACATCCTGCCCTGGATCATTGACGAGGTACAGCCCCGGGCGATCACCTCCTGCAACGGCATGATGCAGTACACCCCGCAGGGCGAGATCCTCAGCGTCCATCGTTTCAGTGAAGCCGACTTCCTCGGCGTCCTGAACGACTGCCTGCAGAATGACATCGCCTTTGCCTGCAAATTCCCCCAGGGCATGGCCGTCTATCACCAGTACGAACGCTTCTGCGACTTCTATCTCGTCGGTGGGGCGACGCGGACCGGACTGAAGGACGATACCCTCCTGCGTAACACCCACGAAGAATGGGGCATGCCCCTCGATCTCTTCATGCATGGGGATCTCGAAACGATCTTCTCCTTCATGAAGAAGTATCCTTCCCTGCAGACGGTCAAAGCCCGCTCCCAGGCAGCAGAAGCCTACCCCGCCTCCTTCAACAAATCGACCGGCGTACGGGAGATGCTGGAGAAGAGCGGCTTCCGGCTGGAAGAAGCGATCTGCTTCGGCGATTCCCAGAACGACCGGGAGATGCTGAAGGAAGCCGGGATCGGCGTCGCCATGGGCAATGCCTCTGATGAGGTCAAAGCCTGCGCGGACTATGTCACGAGCGATGTCCGGGAAGACGGCATCTACAATGCCTTCCGGCATCTCGAACTCATTTAAAAAGGCGATCATTGCGATCGCCTTGTTTTTCAGTGTGCCTTTACGACTTCTACGACGTGTTCTGCACAGATGCCGTATTTCTTCAGCACCTTGGCCGCCGGGCCGGATTCACCGAAGGTATCTTCGACACCGATCGGATAGACCGGGCAGGACTCTGTCTGTACGGCTGTTTCCGCAACAGCGGAGAAGAGACCGCCGATCACGTTGTGTTCTTCCAGACAGAAGGCTTTCTTATGGCTCTGGAGGGCTTTTTTGACGCCTTCCTTATCCAGAGGCTTCAGACAGGAAACGTTGATCACCGAGCAGGAGATGCCTTCCTTTTCCAGTTCTTCAGCAGCTTTCAGGGCTTCCTGGACCATCAGGCCCATGGCGAACAGAACGACATCCTTGCCTTCCTTCAGGACTCTGACCTTGGTGAAGTCAAAGACCGTCTCTTCATTGAAGACATCTTCGACCTTGCCGCGTCCCAGACGGACATAGCACGGACCCTTCAGATCAGCGACATAGTCGATGACTGCCTTGGTTTCATACTGATCGCAGGGAACGAAGACGGACATGTTCGGCAGGGAACGCATGATCGCGACATCTTCGATAGACTGGTGGGATGCACCGTCTTCACCGACAGAGAGACCGGCATGCGTGGCGCAGACCTTGACGTTCAGATTCGGGTAGCAGATCGAGTTACGGATGATCTCAAAGGCTCTGCCGGCAGCGAAGACGGCAAAGGAAGAGGCAAAGACCGTCTTACCGGAAGCAGCCAGACCGGCAGCCATACCCATCATGTTGGCTTCGGCGATACCGGCGTTGAAATGACGTTCCGGGCAGACTTTCTTGGCTTCCGCAGTCTTGGTGGACTTCGTCAGGTCGGCATCAAGGACGACGATATCTTCGCGTTCCTGGATCAGTTTCGCTAATTCCTGACCATACGCATTTCTTGTTTCCTGTGCCATTAGTCTTCTCCCTTCAGTTCTTTCATAGCCTGTTCATACTGCTCGGTATTCGGAGCGGAACCATGCCAGGCGTAATTGTTCTCCATGAAGGAGACGCCCTTGCCCTTGACGGTATGGGCAATGATCGCCGTCGGCTGGCCCTTGGTCTCACGGGCTTCCTTCAGCGCAGCTTTGATCGCATCATAGTCGTGACCGTCGCATTCCACGGCATGCAGGCCGAATGCTTCGGCTTTTTCTTTTAAAGGCAGCGGACCGATGACATCCTGAACGTTGCCGTCGATCTGCAGGCCGTTCTGATCAAAGATCACGCAGAAATTATCGAGCTGATAATGAGCGGCCGCCATCATTGCTTCCCAGACGATGCCTTCTTCGCTCTCGCCGTCACCGACCAGGGCATAGACCCGGTACGGGACCTTGTCGAGCTTGTTGGCGATGGCCATACCGACAGCCGTAGAGACGCCCTGTCCCAGCGAACCGGTCGACATATCGACGCCGGGAACTTCGTTCATATTCGGATGTCCCTGCAGATTGGAATCCAGCTGACGGAAGCTCTTCAGATCTTCCTTCAGCAGACCTTTCTCATCCAGGACTGCATAGAGAGCCGGAGATGTATGCCCCTTGGACAGCACGAAACGGTCACGCTTCGTCGTTTTCAGATTGGCTTCATTGATATCCATCTCTTCGAAGTACAGCGTCGTCAGGATATCGGCAGCACCCAGTGATCCGCCCGGGTGTCCGGACTGTGCGTCATAGACCATGGTCACGATCTTCTGGCGTACATTGGCTGCGTGTTTACGCAGTTCATTATTATCCATAGAAAATTCCTCCCTTACGCATCTATTCTATCAAATCCCCTGCTGTTTTGTGCCTTGAATCGTCCTTTTCTTTCGGCAAACGAAACGATAAAATAAGGGCATGAAAGAACCTCTCGCATTCCGTCTGCGCCCGCGCAGACTGCAGGATATCATCGGCCAGCAGCACTTGGTCGGAAAGGACGGTCTGATCACCCGTCTCGTGGAGAATGAGCAGATCTTTTCACTGATCTTTTTCGGTCCTCCGGGCGTCGGCAAGACGACTCTGGCCAGAGTGATCGCCGAAGAACTGCACCGTCCCTACCGCAGTTTCAATGCCGTGACCGGCAGCAAGAAAGACCTCGATGCCGTCTTCTTCGAAGCGAAGATGAGCGGTCCGCTGGTCCTCATCTGCGATGAGGTCCACCGTCTGAACAAGGACAAGCAGGATCTCTTGCTGCCTCATCTGGAAGACGGTTCGGTCATCCTCTTAGGGGCCACGACCGCCAATCCCTACCATGCGATCAATCCGGCGATCCGCAGCCGGGCCCATATGATCGAACTGAAGGCCCTGACTCCCGCCGATATCCGGGATGCCCTGCAGCGGGCACTGGCCGCACCGGAAGGACTGAACGGAGAATATACGATCGAAGAGAGCGCTCTGCAGCGGATCATCGATACCGTGAACGGAGACATCCGCTATGCCCTGAACATCCTTGAGATCTCCGCTGTCTACGCCAAAGACGGGCTCATCAGCGAAGAGATCGTCAAGGAGTATACCCGCGTCAGCAACTCCCGTTCCTTCGGCAGCGAAGACGGCTATTACGACCTGCTCAGTGCCTTCCAGAAAAGCATCCGCGGTTCCGATCCTAATGCTGCTCTCTACTACCTGGGCCAGCTGGCTCAGGCCGGTGAGGAGGAAGCGATCCTGCGCCGGCTGCAGGTCATCGCCTATGAGGAAGTCGGCCTGGCCAATCCGGCCCTCTGCGCCCGTACTGCCTCGGTCTGCAGCACAGTGCGTGAAGTCGGCTTCCCGGAAGCGATCATCCCCTTGGGCGTACACGTGATCGACCTCTGTCTCAGCGCCAAGTCCCGCACCGCCTCTGCAGCAGCCGAACATGTCCGGGAACTGGCAAAGACCCACGCTTACGAGATGCCGCGCTATCTGCGCCTTACTCCGGTCGGTCTGGCCCCTGAAGAACAGTACTCCTATGAACGGACAGACTGCTTCCACCGCATCCAGTATCTGCCCGATGAGATCAGAGATCTCGACCTCTTCCCTTCCTTTGCCGGGAATCGTTACGAACAGCAGCTCCAGCAAGTCTATAAAGAACTGAAGAAGATCGGAAGGACTTCCGATCTGAAGAAACTGTACGGAGGAAACTGATGGAATACTATCTCTCGTTAGCCGGATTCATCCTGACTTATCTCGGCGCAGCTCTGACTGCCGGCGGCGCTTATCTCCTGGTACTGGCGATCCTGGACTACTCCAAGGACCAGCGCCGGGAGAATATCGTCAAGATCCTGCGCGCTCTGGCGCTGATCGCCCTGGGCGCACTGTCCTTCTTTGCCGAGACCCGCTTTACGACTTCGCTCTTCTTTGCGCTGATCGCCCTCTATTTTCTCTATGCCGGGATCAATGCCCTGCGGGCTCCCAAAGTCTATTCCCTGCCGGTCAGCGGTGAATATCTGGGTCCCGTCACCTTTGAGCAGAAGCCGGAGAAGAAGACCGCCGCGGCCGCTTCCTATCTGCGTTTCCGTTACGAGCTCGAGGAAGATGTCTATGAAGGCATCTCCAAAGATGATGTCTCAAGCGGACTGGCGGCTGCCTATCGGGAAGGTGATCCCTACCGGATCTACGTCGATCCGAAACACCCGGAAAACTTCCGCATCGATCCCGGATCCGAAAGGATCTACGGGATCCTGGCTATCCCGCTGGGCCTGCTGTTCCTCTTAGCTGCCTTCTGGATCTGGTAAAAAGACCTCCCGTTCGGGAGGTCTTTCGTTTACAGTTCGTAAAGCGCTGTATATTTCTTTTTCAGATAATCGATGTAGTAGTGCGGACTGAACTCTTCTCCGGTCGCCAGTTTTACCGCTTCCTTGAAGGTATAGCGGGCTCCGTGCTTCTGGAAGTGTTCCTTCAGCCAGTCGGTGACCGCTGTGAACTTCCCTTCCTGCAGCAGGGCATCGATGTCGAGATCCTTCTCCATCGCCGTCAATAGCTGCGCGCCGATCGCCGAACCCAGGGCATAGGTCGGGAAGTAACCGAAGGAGGCTCCGCTCCAGTGCACATCCTGCAGGATGCCGACACCGTCATCCGGGACTTCGATGCCCAGGTATTCCTTATATTTCCGGTTCCAGAGCGTATTGAGCTGCTGCAGATCGGCCGTACCGTCAAAGATCATCTTCTCGATCTCATAGCGGATCAGGATGTGCAGGGGGTAGGTCAGCTCATCGGCTGCCGTACGGATCAGGGAAGGACGGGAGACATTGACGGCTTTCCAGAATTCATGCAGACCGATGTCCTTCAGCTCCTGCGGATACAGTTCCTGCAGGGTCGGATACAGGTTCTGCAGGAAGGATTCCCTGCGTCCGATGTAGTTCTCCAGGAATCGGCTCTGGCTTTCATGCATGCCGGAAGAGATCGCCCGATGCAGGGAGGTCCCGGCATATTCCGCTGAGACCTGATGTTCGAAGTAGGCGTGTCCGGTCTCATGGACGATGGAGTACAGCGATTGCGAGACATCATGTTCCTCATAGGCGGTCGTGATCCGCACATCGTTCAGGGAGAGACCGTCGGTGAAGGGATGTTCGCTGACGCCCATGTAGCCCCAGGAAGGATCGAAGGCCATGAATTCGTTGATGGCTTTGCCGAACTTCGCCTGACGCTCTTTGTCGTAGTAACGGTGCAGGAAGGAATCGTCGATGAAGCCGTCCTTGGCCGCTACGGCCTTGACCAGGGGAGAGATCTCCTTGCGGATCAGCTCGAAGAATTCATCGTAGTCCTTCCGGGTCATCCCCTCTTCGTAATCATCCAGATAGACTTCATAGGGATCCTTTTCCGGTTCCCTTTTCTTTGCGAAGGTCTTCGAGAACTCGATCAGTTTCAGGAGATGTGGTTCAAAACGGGCATAGTCTTTCTCATGTTTGGCGATCTGCCAGTCATCGAAGGCATCCAGCTGTTCCCGGCTGAAAGCCGTGACTTCCTCCTTGCTGAGGCAGGCTGTCGCCAGTAAGGATCTGCGGTCCAGAGCGACCCTTCTGGCCAGAACAGGATCTTCACTGTCCTTTAGGACCTCCAGCACTTCCAGGATCTTCGGATCGGTCTCGATATCGTGCATCTCTCCGTACAGGAAAGACAGCGCTTCATTGCGGGCATTGCTGCCGGCCGGCGGAGCGATCGTTTCTGCATCAAAGGATGCCGTACTCAGCAGTAAGGCATAGGCATTGTATTTCTGCTGCCATTCATCGTAATAAGTCAGAGCTTCTTCTTTCGTCATATACAGACCTCCGTACCCATTCTAGCACGGGACAAAAAAGATAAGCCGCAGCTTATCTTTAATCGAAAGGCATTTCCGCAAACTCTGCCCAGGGCAGTTCGATGAATTGGTAATTCTTTTCGCTTTCACCGGTACAGAGCTGGATACGGAGAAAGGCTCCTTCCCGCTGCAGTTCCTCCCGTTCGGGAACTTCGACCGTCAGGACCGTGCTCTCTCCGCTCGGCAGTTCTCCTTTCAGGGCGCCGTCAGTCGTGACATCCGCGATCGCCAGCGATCCCCGCGCATCACGGATCAGGAAGAACAGGCTTCTGCCCTGCCAGCCGGTATAGGCGTAGGATACGGTCTCCGCCGTAGGATTCGCCAGTGTGATCTCCAGTGTATGATCATTCAGCTTTCCGACAGCGATGTCCAGCGGTCCTTCGCCTTCATCTGCCGCAAAGACGCGCCAGCCTTCCTCTGTCGGGATCTCGATCCGGTTCGGCCAGAAAGAGCGCTGCCCGCCTTTGCCGAAAGGATCATCTCCGTCCCTATGCATAGAAAACAGCGGAAAGTTCGCATAGTCTCCTTCTTCCGGAAACTCCCCTTCGCAGGACTCCAGGTAGAAGTCCAGATTCCCGCAGCGCGGGATATCCCCGAACTCTTCCGTCTCCCGATAGATCGTTCCTTCGAGGCGGATCATCTTTCCTGCTTCTTCCGGCGTCTCTGCTACAGGTTCCTCCGGCAGTTCTGTCTGTATCGGTCCGCTCACCGACGAAGGGGCCTGCGCGGCACAGGCAGAGAGTGCGAGGATCAGCAGGATCGATATCCGTCTCTTCATTTCACTTCCTCCAGGAGCCAGACTCCGTAGCCTTCCAGATTCCAGTAGACATTTCCTTCGTACAGGAAGACCTCTTCACTTATACCCTCTACCGGGATGTCCGCCGGAGCTGATAACTGCCAGCTCTTCCCCTGATACTCCGCCAGCGGATGGGCGATCCTGCGGTAGCACTGTCCGTCCAGCAGGAAGCTCTCCCCTTCAGCATCGGTCTCTACGATCACCGCATTGCCAAGCGCATCCGTGTAGACCTTCTTTCCTTCGGCAGCGGCCTGGATCTCCTCGGTCCTTGCGTTCTCCAGCATATCTTCTGTAACTGCCGGATCGCTGAGTTCATAGAGATCGCCGTCCAGGGCCAGATAACGGGGCAGAGCGCCTGCGGCAGCAGAGGCATAGCCCTCATCAGCCGTCTCCTGGGCGGCATCTTCGTTGTACAGGGCAATGGAGGATGCGGCTGCCGGAGCAGCAGCGCCCTTGCCTTTAAAGAGCGTCTGCCGCAGAGCAGAGGCAAAGACCAGGACCAGCACGAATGCCAGCGCCGGACGCAGCCAGAGGGCGTAGTCCGTTTTCTTCTTTGGCTTCTGGAATGCCGAAGCTTCGATCCATTCTTCCGGCAGATCGTTCATCTCTTTCAGCAGATCATACGCTTTCATCGTAGCCCTCCTTTCGCAGATGCTCTCTCAGTTTCTCCCGGTCCCGCAGCAGCATCATCTTCACTTTTGAAGCGGAATAACCGGTCCGTTCCGTGATCTCCCTGACCGAATACAGATGCCAGTAACGGGCCAGGAAGACATTGCGGTTCTCTTCGGGAAGGGTCTTCAGGAAGCGGTTCAGGCACTCCTGCAGCTGTTTCTCCTTCCACTTTTCCGCCGGATCCTCTCCGGAGGGGATACAGCCTTCCAGCTCTTCCAAAGCCAGGGTGATCTCTCCTCCGCCCCGCTTCTGCGTGCTTCGGTCGCGGTATCTCTTTAAGGACAGGTTCCGGATGATCTTCGTCAGATAGGCGGAAAGGATATGTGGGATCTCCGGCGGGATGGAGTTCCAGAGCGCCAGCAGGGCATCGGAAAAGACTTCCTCGATGTCCTGACGGTCTGCGAGGATCCTTCTGGACAGCGCAAAACAATAGCCCTGATACTTGCGGCTCGTTTCTTCTATCGCTTCTTCCCGGCGCTGCAGGAAGAGTTCTACGATCTCTCTGTCTTCCATCTTCACTACTACTGTACCGCTTCTTCCCGATACGGTCACAGAAAAACGGATCTTTCGATCCGTCAGTTCTCATTTTCTTCGCGCGGCGGGAGTTCCGGCCGCCGGGCATATTCCAGCTTGTTGGCTTCGAAGAAGGCATCTTCCTTCTTGACCGGATGACCGATCGTCCGGCGCAGGAGACCGATCAGCGGATGGAAATGCGGGTTGATCATTCCCGTCAGTTCGATGAAGATCCAGGCCAGTCCGAACAGCACTGCCAGCAGGGCCAGTCCCCAGCCCTCATGGAAATACATCAGCACCGCATCGCAGGCAAAGAGGAAGGTCACGAAGTACAGCACCAGGACCGTATTGCGGTGGGAAAGACCCATCTTGTACATCAGGACATGATGCAGGTGGGAGCGGTCCGCTTCGGTGATCTTCTTGCCCTGGCTCTTCCGGCGCAGGATGGCCAGAACGGTATCGGCCAGCGGCACGAAGAGGATGATGATCGGGAAGCCCAGGGTGATGAAGGCTGTCGATTTGAAGCCCAGCAGGGCCAGGCAGGCGATGATATAGCCCAAGAACAGGGCAGCACAGTCTCCCATGAAGATGCTGGCCGGATGGAAGTTATAAGGCAGGAAACCGCCGATCGCACCGATCAGGATCAGCGAGATCACACAGATATCCCTTCTGCCCATAAAGAAGCCGATCAGGCCGATGACCGAGATCATGATGAAGGAGATCCCGGCAGCAAGACCATCCAGGCCGTCCATCAGGTTGATCGCATTGGAGACCCCGATGATCCAGCAGAAGGAGACGAAGTAGGAAAAGGCCTTGGAATCGATGCTCAGGAAAGGCAGATGGATGGTGCCCAGTTCGATCCCGCCGAAGGCCAGCACGAACAGTGCCGCGGCCACTTCAAAACCCAGTTTGATCATCGGCTTCAGATCGAACATATCATCGATCACCCCGCCGATAAACAGGATCAGGGAACCGATCAGGATCGCATTGATGGTCGTATCCGCCTTGACGTAGACCGCCATCGTGATGATGAATGCGATATAGATGGCCAGTCCGCCGATCCGTACGATGCGTCCGTGATGAACGGTACGCTGATTCTCTACGGCATAAATGCCGAGGAAAAACCCGATCCTTTTGGCGATCGGGGTAAACAGCACCGAGATCAGAAACGCCGTCAGAAAGTACGGCAGAGCTCCTAAGACAAGATTCACAGATTCCTCACTGTTACGAATTATAGCACAGAGAAGCAGTAAAGGGGTAATGCCCCGGTCACTTCTCCGGAAGGGGTGATGCTCCAGAACGTCAGCATCAGTCCCATCAGGAACTGTCCCAGCAGGTATGCCAGAGCCATCGCCAGGAAGAGATACAGCAGCTGGGCTGCTGCCGGATTGGCATTCTTCTTCAGAGCCCGCTGAAAGTCCAAAGCGCTCAGCGCAAAGAGACTGGCCGCAAAGCAGACGAAATAGACGAATAAACGCAGTACATAAAGCAGATTCATCGCTGCAGCACCTCCTTATCCAGAACGAACAGCCGTTCCTCTTCTTTCGTCAGCGCCAGCAGCCTGACCTCATTGCCTCGGGCAAAGCTGCCCTCCGAGGCCGGCCGGCCCTGCTGGGCCAGCAGATTGCGGGAAGTGAAAGCGACGATGCTGCGCCAGGGAAGGCCCAGTTTCCGCAGTCTGCGCACTTCTTCCAGCATCTTCCCCTCCTCCGGCAGCAGGATCAGCCGGTCCCGCCGGGAGACTTTCAGAAGGATCCGCAGGTCTTCTTCCGGCAGCGACGGGGGACAGCGGAAGCTCTTATAGGCCTCTTCGTCCGCCAGTGCCTTTGCGAAAGGCGTTGCCTCTTTCTCTGATACGGAGGCATCCCGGAAGATATCCTGATAAGCCAGCGGCGCTTCCTCTTCGAGGATGTTCAGGATCCCCTCTTCCGGAACGGGATCGCCGCCGATGCAGGCGAAAGCCGGCAGCAGGATGCTGCCCTTCATATCCAGCAGAGGATAGTCCGAGAGGTCCCCATAGAGCCGGTCGCTCTGGGGAAAGACATTGCGGATACGGCCGTCTTCTACGGCCAAGGAACCGTCCAGATACTCTCTGCGCTCATCAACGATCAGATGGGCATGCATAAAGAGGATCTTCTTCAGGACCGTCTTCTTCATGGCAGGGGATAACGGGAAGTCAGTTCCAGGACTTCTTCCGTGACGTTCTTCTTCGTTTCTTCGTTTTCCGGATCGGCCAGCACCCGCAGGATCAGTTCCCCTACTTTGCGGAACTCTTTTTCCCGGAAACCGCGGGTCGTCATGGCCGGTGTTCCCAAGCGGATCCCGCTGGTGACCGCAGGTTTGAGCGGATCGAAGGGGATCGCATTCTTGTTGCAGGTGATATGGACTTCATCCAGCACCGTCTCCGCCTGTTTGCCGCTGATCCCGAAAGCAGTCAGATCGACCAGCAGGAGATGGTTGTCCGTTCCTCCGGATACGATGCGCAGACCGCCCTCCTGCAGCGTTTTTGCCAGCACTGAGGCATTGACCTTCACCTGGTGCATATACTCCTTATAAGCCGGCTGCAGGGCTTCATAGAAGCACTGTGCCTTCGCAGCGATGATATGCATCAGCGGGCCGCCCTGCATACCGGGGAAGACAGCCCGGTCCAGCGCTTTGGCATACTGTTCCTTGCAGAGGATGATGCCGCCGCGGGGACCGCGCAGGGTCTTGTGGGTGGTAGAGGTCACAAAGTCCGCGTAAGGGACCGGGGACATGTGTTCGCCGGCAGCGACCAGCCCGGCGATATGGGCCATGTCAACGATCAGGTAAGCGCCGACTTCGTCAGCGATTTTCCGGAAGGCGGCAAAATCGATCTCCCGCGGATAAGCCGAGGCTCCGGCAACGATCATCTGCGGGCGCACTTCCAGCGCTTTCTGTCTTACCGCTTCGTAGTCGATCATCTCACTGTCACGGTCGACGCCGTAGCTCTCCGAATGATAGATCTGTCCGCTGAAGTTCAGACCGTAGCCGTGGGTCAGATGCCCTCCGGCCTTCAGATCCATACCCAGGATCGTATCCCCGGGCTTCAGAACGGACATATAGACGGCCATGTTGGCCTGTGAACCGCTGTGCGGCTGTACGTTGACATGTTCCGCACCGAAAAGTTCCTTCAGATACTTCCTTGCCAGTTCTTCTGCTTCATCGACATAGACACAGCCGCCGTAATAGCGGCGGGAGGGATAGCCTTCCGCATATTTATTGGTCAGGATCGAGCCGGTCGCTTCTCTCACTTCCGGAGAGACATAGTTCTCGGAAGCGATCAGTTCGATATTGTTTTCCTGTCTTTCTCTTTCGCGTGCGATCGCCGCGAATACTGCCGGATCTTTCATTTCAGGACCTCCTTCAGTTCTTCTTCCGTGATCTTCCCCTGCCGCAGGAGCCGGAAACCATCGCTCAGATCGATGATCGTACTGGCGGTCGAACTGCCGGCATCCGCTGTTACGATCCCGTCGATCCTGCCGTTCAGTTTTTCCCGTACCTCCTGCCAGTACTGCAGGGAAGGTTCCCCGGAGATATTGGCAGAGGTCACCAGCAACGGTTTCCCGATATGATCGATCAGTTCCAGGATCCAGGGATCATCCGGGATCCGGATCGCGATCGTATCTCTTCCGTTCGTAACGAAAGCAGGGACTTCTTCTCTTTTTTTCATGACCAGCGTCAGGGCACCGGGGCAGAAACGGCGCATCAGCTTCTTCGCATCCTCGCTGACCACAGCGGCCTTCTCGGTCATCTCCGCACTGCTGCACATCATCGGCAGCGGTTTGCCTTCATCCCGTTCCTTCGCTTTCTTGACTCTCTCTACGGCAGCCGGATCATCATAGACACAGCCCAGGCCGAAAACAGTATCCGTCGGAAAAGCGATCACTTTTCCTTCCTTCAGGACAGCAGCCACTTCTTCCAGCTGCTGAGGAGCATACAGATTCGTATTCATGATTCGATTATACCTTAAAGAAAAGAGCCGGAGCTCTTTTCTTACGCGTACTTGTTGATAACTTCGGTGATCGCCGGTACGATCTGCTTCTTCCGGGATACGATGCCCTTCTGCAGAGAACGTCTTTCCCCTCTCTGATTCGGGAAAGCTTCTTCCATCCACTTGGCTTTTTCACCGGCGGCATAGAAGATGCTGCCATTATCAAGGATACCGGTCGTTGCTACGACCAGCAGGTCGAGGTTCTTCTTGCCGACGAAGGTCTCCATCGCCCGCAGGATCTCTTCTTCACGCTCCGCGAAGACGGAAAGCTCCGGAACGATGATCTGCGAGACCATGGTCTTGACATCGCGGATCTCGAAGAACTTGATGTCCTGGTTGATCAGATCATAGAACTTCTTGCCCTTGATGTCGGAAGAAGCACTGAACATATCCTTGCCGAAGGTCTTGATGTCCAGATCGCCCAGAGCAGCCAGTACGTTGGCAGCATCGATGTCGACCTGCGTGGTCGTCGGACTCTGGAACATCAGCGTATCGGAAAGAACGGCACCCAGCAGCAGTCCGGCCATATTCGGCGGGATCGGGATCTGGTTCTCACGGTAGATCTTCTGAACGATGGTCGCGGTGGAACCGATGATCTCGTTACGGAAGTTGACTGGCTGATTGGTCGCGAAGTCGTTGATGCGGTGATGGTCGATGACTTCCAGCAGCTGCGCCTTCTCGATCGCCCGGACCGACTGCGAGAATTCGTTATGGTCGACCAGGATGATCTTCTTATTCTTGTAGTTCATCAGGTGATGACGTCCGACATAGGCTTTCAGATGCTGCTCATCATCGATGACCGGGAAAGCCCGGAAACGATAAGCGGTGATCTTCTTGCTGACATCTTCTGCCAGTTCATCTTCCCGGAAGGTGACCGGCTGACGGTTCATGATCAGTTTGACCGGCGGAGCGAAATAGATGTAACGGGAAGTGTTCATCGATCCATGACCGGAAAGGATGATCGGGCAGTGGTTCTTCTTCGCTGCTTCCAGTACATCTTCACGGATGTCGTTGGACCAGACGACGATCAGGACGCCGGCACCTTTCTTGATCAGTTCCAACTGTGATTCCGGATCATCGCCCATGATGACGACACGGTCCCGGATATCGTATTTTTCCAGTTTGGCCGCGGTTAAGGCAATGATACTGACCTTACCGTTCATATGAACTTCCGGATCATCATAGTACAGCGTACCTTCGATCGTTTCCGCAATATTCTTGACAGGGGTCTGCTTCAGCAGTTCGATACCCAAAGCGGTATCGCCCAGACCGACATTGACCAGGTCACTCTTGGTGACCATACCGATCAGATACTTTTCCTCATCCGTTACCCCAAGGTAAGGCTGATCTTCATCCTGCATGACCTGCAGGGTCCTGCGGATCGTGGTATCCGGAGAGATCGAGATCGGAGCATCCAGATCGATCTCCGCCAGCGTCTTACGAGCATCCTGCAGCAGCATCGGTTCATCGAAACCGAAGCGGTCCAGCAGGTATTTGGTCTCTGCGTTCAGTTCGCCCAGACGGCAGGGAACGGCACGAACGCCCTGCGTCCTTTTAAAGAAGGCATAGGCGATGGCAGCGGCTACAGAATCGGTATCCGGATGCATATGACCGGTTACATATACGATATCATCCTGAGTCATTTTCTTCTCCTTTTGTATCCTAGATTATAACATAGTTATTGTAATCTGCGTTGTTCATTCACAAACTTTGTTTTTTCTTTTCTGATACTCTATAATAAGTGCCATGTACGTACGACAGACGACGATGAACGACCTGCGGCAGGTCGAAGTCATCTACAACAAAGCCCGTATCTTCATGCGCCAGTCCGGCAACAAGACCCAGTGGGCTCACCACTGGCCGCCGGAAAAGGTCATCATTGCAGACATCGAGAGCGGTGATTCCTACGTCTGTGTCGACGAGAAGGAACAGGTCCTGGCCGTCTTTATCTATAAGAAAGGCGTCGATCCCACTTATCTGAAGATCGACGGAGAGTGGCTGAACGATAACGAATACGGTGTCATCCATCGTTTCGCTTCCGCCCGCAAGGTCAGAGGAGCTGCCTCCTTCTGCCTGGACTGGGCCCTGCAGCAGTGTCCCGACCTCCGGATCGATACGCACGAAGACAATGTCCCCATGCGCAGCCTGCTGACTTCCCGCGGATTCACGTATTGCGGAGTCATCTATCTGGCGAACGGAGATCCCCGGGTCGCCTATCAGAAACAAATCTGACAAAAAAGGAGGAACGAATTCCTCCTTTCTTTTTTATTTGCCGCTCTTGATCTTAATACGGTTCAACGATCTCGACATCGAGGATCTGGCACGGGCAACATCCCAGGTAGCATCCTGTGCTGCCAGGCGCTTTTCCGCTCTCTCTTTCGCGCGCTGCGCGCGGGCCAGGTCGATATCTTTGACGTTTTCGATCGCCGGGGTCAGGATCGTGCACTGATCATCGTGCATAAACAGCGTGCCGCCGCTGATCGCATAGGTCTCACGGGTATCCCCTTCCTGCATCGTCAGTTTCGATGTCTTGAGGGATACGACGATCGGCATATGCTTCGGCAGGATACCGCGCTGGCCGTCTTCGGAAACGACATTCACGATCGACGCGCTCGTCTTTTTATAGAGACCGTTCGGCGTCATGATCGTGACTTCAATCATGATAACCCATTTCCTCCGCTTTACGGACGACGTCTTCGATCGTTCCTGCAAACATGAACGCCGGTTCCGGATACTTGTCGTAGTTGCCGGTCAGGAT
The DNA here is from genome assembly GCA_017512885.1 of Erysipelotrichaceae bacterium. GTDB lineage: Bacteria > Bacillota_I > Bacilli_A > Erysipelotrichales > Erysipelotrichaceae > RGIG5669. The sequence goes on along the minus strand of JAFWEP010000027.1, from coordinate 47,504 downwards.
CTCCGCAAAGCTGCGGACAGTCTCCTTTAACGGAACGTACTGACCCTTGACACCATTGAACTGTTCAGCAACGTTGAAGGCCTGAGACAGGAAGTTACGGCAGCGTCTCGCTCTCGCAACGACCTTCTTATCTTCTTCGGAAAGTTCTTCCATACCCAGAATGGCGATAATATCCTGCAGTTCGTTGTAGCGCTGCAGAAGTTCCTGAACGCCACGGGCTACACGATAGTGCTCTTCGCCGACGACCAGCGGGTCGAGGACACGGGAAGAAGATTCCAGCGGGTTGACCGCCGGGTAGATACCCAGAGAAGCGATAGCACGGTCCAGAACGACACGGGCATCCAGGTGCGAGAAGGTCGTAGCCGGAGCCGGGTCGGTCAGGTCATCGGCCGGGACGTAGATCGCCTGGACCGATGTGATGGAACCGTCAGCAGTGGAAGTGATACGCTCCTGCAGCTGGCCCATTTCCGTTGCCAGCGTCGGCTGATAACCAACGGCGGACGGCATACGGCCTAACAGAGCGGATACTTCGGAACCTGCCTGGGTGAAACGGAAGATGTTGTCGATGAACAGCAGAACGTCCTGATGGTCATGGTCACGGTAGTATTCTGCCATGGTCAGACCGGACAGGGCGACACGCATACGGGCACCCGGAGATTCGTTCATCTGACCATAGACCAGAACGGTCTTGTCCAGAACGCCGGAGTCCTTCATTTCGTAGTACATGTCGTTGCCTTCACGGGTACGTTCACCGACACCGGCGACGACGGACTGACCGCCGTGCTCGATAGCGATGTTGTGGATGAGTTCCTGCATCAGAACGGTCTTGCCGACACCGGCACCACCGAACAGACCGATCTTACCGCCACGGGCGTACGGGCAGAGCAGATCGATGACCTTGATACCGGTCTCCAGGATCTCACTGGCCGTGATCTGATCCGAGAAAGTCGGAGCTTCACGGTGGATCGGGTTGCGCGGAGTATCCGCCGCAACTTCTCCCAGACCGTCGATCGGTTCACCGAGGACGTTGAACATCCGGCCCAGAACGTTCTTGCCGACCGGGACCGTGATGGAATCACCGGTGTCGACACAACGTGCTGAACGGACCAGACCGTCAGTCGAAGACATGGAGATGCAGCGGACGGTGTCATCACCGATATGCTGCGCTACTTCGACGGTGATCGTCGAGCCGTCATCTTTATATACCTTGATCGCGTTGTTGAGGTTCGGCAGCTGGCCTTCCTCGAAACGGATATCGACTACCGGCCCGATGACCTGTATGATCTTTCCTTCTTTATTCATAGGTTTCCTTTCTACAGGGCATTCGCAGTGCCGACGATCTCCGTAAGCTCCTGCGTGATCGCTGCCTGACGTGCCTTGTTGTACTGCAGAACGAGTGACTCTTCGAGTTCATCGGCATTGTCACTGGCGGTCTCCATCGCCATCCGGCGGGAAGCCTGTTCAGCAGTCTTGGTCTCCATCGACAGTGCATAACCGACATTGTAGATCATCTGTTCGATCAGAGAATCCAGGACCTTGTCGATGCTGGGATCAAAGATGATCTCGCGGCTCTTGCCGGTACCTTTCTTCTCATATGGAAGGATGACGTTCAGCTGCGGTTCGAAAGTGACGGTATTGATGAATTTCGTGTACAGGACCTGGATCTTGCCGACCTCATCGTTGATATACATCTTGATGGCTCTATCCAGCTCCTGACGGACACGCTGTTCATCCAGCGCATCCACCGAGACCGCACAGTTATTTACGAGATTGTAGCCTTCTCTCTTCAACTGTTCGTACGCATGCGTACCGAAGATGAAGAGCGGGTCTTCCTTTTTCAGGTTCTCGTGTGCGAATTTGACGATATTCGCGTTGTAGCCGCCGCAAAGGCCCAGATCACTGCAGAAGAGGATGCTGAAGGTCTTATCGCTCTTGTGTTCACCGAAGAACTTCGACTGAAAATCCTGATCTGTGGAGAGGATATCCTCCACCAGGCTCTGGAGAGCGCTTGCGTAGTTACGATTCAGTTCCATCGTCTTACGCAGCTTCGCCAATTTGGCATTGGCGATCATCTCCATCGCTTTGGTGATCTTTTTTGTTGATTTGACGGAACGGATCCGCGCTTTAATGGCCTGCTGACTGCCTGCCATTATGCTTCTCCGTTAATAATAAGGAATTCGTGAAGGGCTCCAGCAACCCCTTCCTTCATGGTGGTCATCATCTCGTCGTCGAGACTGCCCTTTTCTTCCATCTTATCCAGCAGTTCCTGGTAGTTGGCATGCATATACTGATGAAGCTTCTTTTCGAACGGCAGGACCTGTTCGATCGGGAGCTTATCGATATAACCATTCTCAGCCGCGAAGATGGAGAGCACCTGCTCGGACATCGAGAGCGGAGAGTACTGGGCCTGCTTCAGGATCTCCTGCAGACGGGCACCATGGTCGATGGTCTTCTGCGTGACCGGATCCAGATCGGAACCGAACTGCGAGAAACTCAGCATTTCTGCATACTGGGCCAGTTCCAGTTTCAGACCCTTGGAAACAGCCTTGACTGCCTTGAACTGTGCGGCAGAACCGACACGCGAAACGGAAAGACCGGAATCGACAGCCGGACGCTGACCGGAGTTGAACAGTTCAGTCTGCAGGAAGATCTGACCATCGGTAATGGAGATGACGTTGGTCGGAATGTAGGCGGAGATATCGCCGGCCTGCGTCTCGATGATCGGCAGCGCGGTCAGAGAACCGGCGCCTAAAGCATCAGACAGCTTGCAGGCTCTTTCCAGCAGACGGGAATGCAGATAGAAGACATCGCCCGGGAAAGCTTCACGTCCCGGAGGACGGCGGAGCAGCAGCGACATTGCACGGTAAGCAACAGCGTGCTTGGACAGGTCATCGTAGACGATCAGGACATCCTTGCCCTGTTCCATCCACTCTTCACCCATCGCACATCCGGCATACGGAGCGATGTACAGCATCGGAGCCGATTCGGAAGCGGAAGCCATGACGACAGTCGTGTATTCCATGGCACCGTTCGTTCTCAGTTTTTCCACTAACTGCGCAACGGTCGAAGCCTTCTGACCGATAGCAACATAAATACAGATGACATCCTTACCCTTCTGGTTCAGGATCGTATCGATCGCCAGAGCGGTCTTACCGGTCTGACGGTCGCCGATGATCAGCTCACGCTGACCCTTACCGATCGGGATCATGGAGTCGATGACTTTCAAGCCGGTCATCAGCGGCTGATGGACGCTCTTACGGGTCATGACACCCGGAGCTACACGTTCGATCGGACGATACTTATCGGAAGCGATCGGTCCCTTCTGGTCGATCGGTTCACCGATGGCGTTGACGACCCGGCCCAGCAGAGCATCACCGACTTTGACTTCGACGATACTCTTGGTACGCTTAATGCTCTGGCCTTCCTTGATGTTCTCGTCGGAACCCAGGATAACGATACCAACAGAATCTTCCTCAAGGTTGAGGACCATGCCCATGGTTCCGTCTTCGAATTCAACGAGCTCGTTGGCCATGACCTTATCCAGGCCCTGTGCGAGAGCAATGCCGTCACCTACGGTGATAACACGGCCGATATCGTCCGCCTCGATCTTATCTTCGTAGTGTTTGATGCGTTCCTTTAATAACGCACTAATCTCTTGCGGTTTAAGATCCATTTCTTCACCAGCTTTCTTTCAATAACTCTTCTTTCAGGTGACTTACTTTCGCTTTCAGAGAAGAGTCGTAAACACGGTCGTTAATGTAGATGCGAGTACCGGCCAGCAACGTTTCGTCGATGCGGTTCTCGATCTCAACGGTTTTTCTGATCTTGGCTTCAACAGCCTTTTTGATCTGTTCCAGTTCGCTCTCTGTCAGCTTACGGGCAGAATAGACCGTAACTTCCTGGATGCCCAGTTCCTCATTGCTGAGTTCCACGAAGCCCTCCAGGATCTCGTTGACATAGTGGGAACGGCCGGTATCGACCAGTAAACAGACCAGGTTCTTCAGGTCCTTGTCGGCGTCCTTAAAGACTTCCGAAAGGACATCTTTCTTTTCCTGCTTGCTGATAGAGCGTGTGTCGAGGAACTTGATCGTCTGCCTGTCGAAAACACCGAGAAGGCTCTCGACCTGTTCTCTCAGCAGAGCAACTTTTCCCTCATCTAACGCAAGCGAGAAGAAGGCTTCTGCGTAGCGCTCACTTACCGGATTCATCGGAGATCTCCTTCACGAAGGATTCAAGCGATGCCTTCTCCTGAGCTTCCAGATCACTCTTTTCCAGCAGCTTGGCGCTGGCAGCAAGAGCAACATCCACGATCTCCTTCTGGAGATCCTTACGCAGTTCTTCTTTCTGTTTTTCTATCGTTGTGTTCGCTTTTTCCAGGTTGGCTGCGGCCTGGCGATTTGCCTCGGCAATGATACGATCTTTTTCCGCATTTGCTTCTTTCTTGGCGTTGTCGATCATATCACGGGCTTTGGTCTGAACTTCCTTGAGTTCCTTATCGGAAGCATCGCGGTTGAGACGCGCCTCCGTACTCATTCTCTCGGCTTCGATCAGTTTGTTCTGCATCAGTTCCTGACGCTTGCCAATGATCTCTTTAGCCGGTTTCCAGAGAAGCTTCTTTACAAAGAGGAACAGAACACCTGTCGCGCATAACTGCGTGACGACCGTGAGCCAGTTTGGAAAGAGTTGCTGCGCAACATCAATATCCATACTGTTTGGTCCTTTCTAGGTTGTAAGCGAAGCTGGTCTTAGAAGACGAAGATGAGCAGGATAGCAACAAGCAAGCCGTAGATAGCGCAGGTCTCGGAGATAGCGTCACCCAGGATCATCAGGGTACGGATCTCGTTGATGGCTTCCGGATTCTTACCGACGGATTCAACAGCCTGTTTCGCAACAGAACCTTCTCCGAATCCGGTTGCAAAGCCGGTGAATACTGCGATCGCAGCGCCGATGGCGATTAAGCCTTGTCCGATTGAAACTTCCATGAATTTTTCCTCCTATTCCTCTCCTAACTCATTGCTGACGAAAGCCATGGTCAGGGAAATAAATATGTACATCTGGATGCATCCAGAAAATACATCAAAGTAAGCGTGCAGGATCGGTGCGATCGCGACCCCGCAGATATTGAAGGACGAGAGACCCGTCCAGCCAAACAGCAGATTGGTCAGGCTGCTGCAGGCAGAGTAGACCAGCGACATCAGGACCGAGCCGCTGAGGATGTTGCCGAAGAGACGCATGGACAGCGAGATGAACGGCGTGAACTTGGAGATCACGTTGCCGGCGACCATGAACGGGAAAGGTTCGAAGAGGCCGTGGACATAGCTGCCGACACCGCTGGTCTTCAGCGATGCCCGCTGGATCAGGACCCAGGTGATGGCAGCCAGGGCCAGGGTAACGCTCAGGTTCATCGTCGGAGTGTTGAATCCGAAGAGACCGGAGAGGTTGGCAACGACCAGGTACAGAGCCAGCGAGCCGATGTACGGAGCATAGCCCTCGACCCGCTTGGCGCCCATGACCTGAGCGACCATGCCTTCGATCCATTCGACGAAGGTCAGCACGGCGAAGACGAGGCCAGTCGGCTGACGGAACGGATTCTCCAGGAATTTTTTCATTTTGCCGTTGGCGACGACACAGAGGATGCAGAGCAGTGCCGTCAGGATGAGAATGGAAGGTACTTCCTTCTGAAGAGTTACAGTCATAGATTCCCCTTCTTTCCGATGACGCCATACAGGATGACGGTCACGATCTTATTGAGCAGAATGGCTCCAAAGGCGCCGAAGATGTTGAAGATGTCCGGGAACAGCGCTCCGCATAAGAGTGGCAGTCCCAGCAGCAGGATGCGCAGGACATAGAGCAGGACGTAGGCGCTGCCTTCACTGCTGCGGTCCTCCAGCATGCGGCTGACGCTGAAGGTCAGCAGCAGCAGATAGACCCCGTAGAAGGCGAGCCCCAGGATGATCCCGGCGCTGACCGTACGCAGCTCTGCGAAAAAAAAGATGAACGCAGCCGCCAGGCCGATCAGACAGGATATACCGTAAGAGCGTTTATGTTCTTGGATCATAACTTACTGCTCTCCCTGGCTGCTGAATAGAGAAACAGGAGCGCAGCCGCAAATCCGCCCAGGATCCCGGCCAGAGGATGCCCGTAACGCTGTCCCAACCATATCCCCAGAAGGATCGTGGTCACGATCGTTGTGCCGCACCCCAAAAATATTAACCCCTTTTTCACACTGCCATTCTACTTTCTCCTCATTCTTTCGTCAATACAAAACAAAAAGATAAACCTTTCACATTCGTATTTTCGGCAATTGCATTTGTTTATGAACAAATCGTTATGAATCCGTTTGCGGATAATGCCTGCAAACGTTTCCATTTTGCCGGATTAAGATACCTGTTTTCATAGTTATCTCCTTTTATATATAACATATTTGGTATCATTCCCTTTGCATCCGCATGCAAATACCCGTTTTCTTCAGCCAATAGCCTCCTGTCTTCTTTTCCTGCCTGCAGGAGCAGCCGACAAGGGTATAATAGAGACATGAAACGTACGATCCTGACTCATCATGCACAGATCCCGACGATCCTGCAGCAGTTCTTTGCCCGGGAGGGCGATACCCTCTTCGATCTGGAAGTAAAGGATATCCGTCAGTGGATCGCTTCTTTTTTTCCGCCGGAAGTCTCGCTCTATGAACAGGCGAAACGGGTGCAGGGCCTGGATCTGCAGCTCTTCCGGGAGAACCGTTCCGACAGCGGTTTCCTGCGGGAAGTCATCAGGGACCGCCGGCTGCTCGACGAACAGCGCATCGCGGTCGCTGAACTGCCTGTCCATCCCGAACTGAAAAGCGTGCTCTCCGCCCTGCAGGGCCGGGACTATGCCCGCTTCTTTGAACAGCTGCAGGGATCTTCCTTCGAAGGTTTCCTGATCAGCGAAGAACCCTACGACCCCTTCGAGCAGGAAGTGGTAGCTGTACTGCTTGCCCATGGCGCGAAGAAGCTCGCCGTCCTGCCGAAAGCGGACAGCCATCGTTCCTGGCAGGTCCCCGTCAATGACGAGGCTGCGCAGTTCGAAACGGCTCTGCAGTATATCATCCGTGAGGATCTGCCGCTGGAGGACTGCGCCTTCGTGCTCTGCAAGGAAGATGAGGATACCGTCCTGGAAGCTCTCTTACAGCGTTATCAGGTCCCCTTCCGGCCCCTGCGGGCAGAGACCTCGCTGCCGGCCCGGAAACTGCAGGCCCTCTTGCGCTATTATCAGGAACCCTGCCGGGCGAATGCGGAAGAGATCGCTGCTCTGCGCATCTTCGGCCGCGATCACGAAGCTTTTTACCGTTATCAGGAGGATCACGCTTCCTCCTTTGACCTGAACATCCCCTATGAGCGGCTGCAGCAGGAAACACGTTACTATGCCGATACCGAGAAAAAGGCTGAAGCAGTCCGCAGCGCCCTGGCGCAGGGCCTGCAGCAGCTCACATCCTGCAGATCCCTGCAGGAAGCGCTGAACTGTGCTTTTGCCCTGATCGTCTGCGGCGACCCCGAAGAGCGCCGGCTGAAGAATTTCCTGGAAGAACGGGGACGGCTGATGCAGGATGACTACCTGCCCTGGCTGATCGAAGAACTGAACGGCTGTCAGCGGCAGCTGCCCGGTACCGAAGGCCTGCTGATCAGCACCCTGCAGGAGCCGGTCTACGGAAAGAGATTTCTCTTCGTCTTCGATGCTTCGCAGACGTCTTATCCCTGCTTCCGCACCCTCAGCGGACTGCTGCGGGAAGAAGATCTCTCGGGTACGGCCTATCCTTCCCTGGAGAGCCGCTATCAGGCGCATCTGCAGAAGCTGTCCTATCTGGAGGCTTCCGCAGAGACCTTCTATTTCAATCCGGCCGGCAGCTATGACGGGAAGCCCAGCGAATTCTCCTATCTCATCGAAGAAAAGAAACTGCCCCGTAAGGAGATGGCCCTGACCCGCCCGCAGGCGCTCCCTGAAAGGAAACACGCTCTGGATCCCGATCTCTCCAAAGCCGCCTTCCTGCCGGAAGGGATCCTGCAGGGTTCTGTTTCCGCTTTTGAACGTTACTGGCAATGTCCTTACAGCTATTTCCTGTCCTATGGCCTGAAACTGAAAGACCCGCAGACCTTCGGTCTCGATCCGGCATCCTTCGGAACGATCCTGCATGATTTCTTCGAGAAACTGCTGACGAAGTACGGCAAGGCCTATACGGAGACTTCCGAAGAGGACTGGCAGGAACTGTTAGAGCCGCATTTCGAACGTCTGCTCCGACTCTATCCGCGCAGACAGAAAGAGATCGCCGATGCCCGCGAGAACCTGCTGCTGTCCCTGCAGCAGGAATTCCGTTTCCTGCGTCAGATGGAAGCCGAGACGGCTTATCAGCCGACAGCATTCGAACATCGTTTCGATACCCTGCTCTATGACGAGGAGGATCTGAAACTGCGTTTATACGGCAGTATCGACCGGGTCGATACCTGCGGTGAGGATTTCCGGATCCTGGACTACAAGACTTCCGTCCACGAACTGAAAGAAAAAGAGATCGTCAGCGGCCGCCAGCTGCAGCTGCTGACGTACCTGCTGCTGTATGCGGCAGAGAGCGGAAAGACGCCGGCCGGTGCTTTCTATCTCAATGTCACCCATCCCCGCTCCCGTCAGGAAGAATACGACGCCAGTCTCAGCAAGGGCATCTATGAAAAGGAAGCCGATCCGCAGAAGAACTTCCTCAGTTCCCATGTCCTGAAGGGAAAGGTCCTGCAGCAGGTCGAAGGGGAATACAATGCCCTCTCCTGCCTGCAGGGCGGAGGAAAGAACGGCATGCGCAAGGATGCCTGTTTCGATCCGGAAAAGGTAAAGGATGCCTTCCATACGATCTACCGGGAGCTTTACCGGCGGCTCTCCGAAGGAGAGATCCCTCTGGAACCGTCCGAAGGAGCCTGTACTTTCTGTTCCTACGCCGAGATCTGCCGTTTCAAAGGACGGGAAGGCTACACGGAACGGATCCTGTATCCGCAGAGCCTGCGGACTGAGGAGGAAGAAGAATGAGCAACCACCTGAACCCTGACCAGCAGGCAGCCGTTTCGGCCCGCGGGCAGAACATCCTGGTCTTCGCCTCGGCCGGCGGCGGCAAGACGACCGTCCTGGTCCAGCGTCTGCTGGAAAGGATCGTCAAAGACCGCGTCGATCTCTCGGCGATCGCAGCCATGACCTTTACCGAAGCAGCTGCCGCCAACATGCAGAAACGTCTGCAGAAAGCGCTCAGCGAAGCGCTGGCCAAAGACCCCGAAGATGCCTTCTTAAAGAGACAGCTGACGCTGGTCGCTGATGCCAATATCTCCACCATCCACTCCTTCTGTCTGTCCGTGATCAAGGAATTCTACTATGTGATCGGTCTGCCCCGTTCGGCTGCCGAAAACATCCTGGATGACGGACATCGGGCCCTCTACCGCCAGCAGGCGGCCGAAGAGGTCCTGCAGGAGACCGATGCCGCAGAGCTGAACCGCCTCTTGTCGGGCTCGCTCTTCTCCCGCCAGACTCTGATCGAAGCGCTCCTGAAGATCAGCGAGAAGGCAGCTGCCTCTGCCGATCCGCTGCGCTGGTTCGCGGAAAGAAGACACTGTCCGGCACAGAGCTACGAAGAACTGCCTCAGGAGCTGCGCGATCCTTTTTTCCGGGAGATCAAGGACCGTCTGCGCCTCTGCCGGGCACCCTTACAGGAATGCCTGCATTCTGCCCCGGAAGCCCTGCAGACAGACTATCAGACGATCGTTTCGCTGACCGAAGACCTGCTGCAGGAAGAGGACTATCCTTCTTTCCTGCTGCGCTGCCGCAGTTTCCCCAAACTGCCGGGCGTCCGCAAAAAGAAAGGCGAAGAAGATACGCCGGAGCTGCTGCGCTTCAAAAACGCCCGTGACGAAGCGGCTGTACAGATGAAGAAGATAGCGGGCTCGCTGAGCGATCCCGGTAAACTGCTCAGAGCCTGGCAGGCTTCCCTGCCTTATGAGGAACAGCTGCTGCAGCTCAGTGAACAGCTCTTCCTGCGCTACCGGCAGATCAAGCAGCGCCATGACTGCCTCGATTTCGGCGATTTCGAACACTACGCCTATGCGATCCTGACCGCCCATGACGGCATGATCGCCGACCAGCTGGCTTCCCGTTATCAGGAGATCATGGTCGATGAATTCCAGGATACCAGCGAGAGCCAGTGGCAGCTGATCTCGCTCCTGGCCAGAGACGACCTCTTCCTGGTCGGTGATGTCAAGCAGTCGATCTATCGTTTCCGCAACGCCAAACCGGCGATCATGCAGCGTCTGAACGAAGATCCTTCCTTCCGCAAGATCCATATCCGCAGCAACTACCGTTCCAAAGCCAACATCATCTCCTTCAACAACGCCCTCTTCTCGCAGCTGATGAACCTGCGCGGCACGGCTTTCGACGAAAGCGATGCGCAGCGCGACGAACTGGACGCACAGCGTGAAGGCAACGTTCCGGTCCGCTTTCTGCGGATGCATCTGCCGGAAGGGGTCCGCAGAGGAGGACGTCTGCTGCGGGCTCAGGGCCTGGCTCAGGAGATCCTGAAGGCCCACGAGGAAGGAACGGAGTTCCGGGATATGGCGGTACTGCTGCGCTCGCACGGAGAGAAGGCAGAAGTACGCAGCGTCTTCCGCCGGTGCGGCATCCCCTACTTCATCAAGGACCGCGAAGGTTTCTTCGCTTCAGCGGCCATGGACTGTCTGCTCAGCTGGTACAAGCTCCTGCTCGATCCGTCCGACCGCTTTGCGCGTACGGCCGTACTGGTCTCTCCGGCCTACGGTCTCAGCGATGACGAACTGCTCCGGCAGAAGGATCAGCTCTGGCAGATCGAACCGCTGGCTTCCGATCTGAAGACTTTGCAGCCTCTGGCCGATGCCGGCCGTCTCTGTGAACTGACGCAGGCTATCCTGGCTCTGCATGACCTCTATGACAAACTTCCGCCGGAAGAGGAGACCAACCTGAACTACTTCCTGGAGAAACTGCCTTCCTACGGCTTTACGACGCTCCGGGAGATGACCTCCTTCATCGAGGATACCAAGGAAGAACAGCTGGAATCGGCTTCCGCCGTATCGGAAGAGGCACCGGTCGTCAAGGTCATGACCATCCATAACTCCAAAGGTCTGGAATACGATTCGGTCTTCCTGCTGACCGGACACCGTTCCCTGCAGCAGGAGAAACACGCCGTCCTGGTCTGTGACGAGGATCTCGGTATCGGTTTCTCACTGGTCGATCCGGAAACGAAGGAGACCTACCCGACCCTGAACCGGCGGGCGATCCTGGCAAAGGATGATCTGGAAGACCTGCAGGAATACCAGCGGCTGCTCTATGTAGCCCTGACCCGGGCCAAGCGAAGACTGGTCATGATCGACGCCTTCGAAAAGGATGAGGATTATGCCGAAGGAGAGAGCCTGCTCTATCAGCGCAAGGGCGCTTCTTCCTACCTCTCCTCCCTGATGGGAGAAGATCCTCTGCTCGAGATCATCGACCAGGAAGAAGAGCCGCAGCTCTACCGCCTGCCAACGACAATAGCGGAACAGCAGGAGCTCCCGCACAAGGACTTCCGGGCCGAAATGGTCGAGAACCTCTCGCCTTCCTCGTTCGAGGAACATGAGCTTGCCCTGAACTTCGAAGCGATCAAGGGCATGGACTACGGTACCCGTATCCATGAAGTCTTTGCCCGGATCGATTACCGGTGGGAAGTCGATGAATCCGCATTGCTGGCGATCGATCCTTCCCTCACTCCCAAAGAACTGCAGATGATCCTCTCCTTCAGCCGTTCCCCGCTCATCAGAGGACTGCAGAAGGACCACGAGTTCGTTCAGGAGTACTCCTTCTACGAGAGAAAGAAAGGAAGCCTCTTACATGGCTTCATGGATTTCCTGGCCATCGGGGAAGACGATCTCGTGCTCTTTGACTACAAGACCGACGTGAACGTCACCGACGAAGAACTGATCCGCCGCTATCTGCCGCAGCAGAAGAGCTACGCTGCCGTCCTGCGGCGGGCTTACCCGCAGAAGCAGCTAAAAGCCTATCTCTATTCCACGGCGAATGAGCGTTTCATCGAACTGCACTGGGAACAGGATTGACCTGTTCCCTTTTCTTTGTAAAGTTTTCATAATTGAAAATTCATGCATTCTGTTATGTAAAAAGATGAAAACTGGCATATAATAGCACCATGGAAAACGTCAAAGAGAAGTATATCGGTCCTTCCGGCTTCTACCAGCGGGCTGCCAGACTGGCAGTGCCCAGTGTCCTGCAGCAGCTGCTGAGTTCTTCGATGGGCATCGTCGATACGATGATGGTCTCCCGGATCGGAGAAGTCTCCGCGGTCGGTGTCGCCTCCCAGCTCGAAAGCATGGTCGCCACGGTCTGCTTCGGAGTCATGGAAGGTGTCGGGATCTTCGCTTCGCAGTTCTTTGGCGCCAACGACAAACACAATCTGCGCCGGGCCTTCGGGCTTTCCCTGACCATCTGCGGCACCCTCGCCCTGCTCTGGACGACGGTCATCTCCTTCTTTGCGCAGCCGATCGCTTCCTTCTATGTCAAGGATCCGGCCGTCATCGAGAGCGCCTTGCGCTATATGCGGATCGTTCGCTTCTCCTATCTGCCTTTATGCATCGCCTTCGTCTTCAACTATTTCTTCCGCTGCATCCACCGCACGACGGTGCCGATGTATATCGGCTCCAGCGCCATGTTCGTGAATGCCGGACTGAACTATCTGCTGATCTTCGGTAAATTCGGCTGTCCGCAGTTAGGCGTCGAAGGCGCCGCCTGGGGCACCCTGATCGCCCAGTGCTTCTCCGTGACCTGCTACACGGTCTATGCTATTTCGAAAAGAGTCCCCTTCATCGGCTGGCCGCAGGAGATGTTCGCCCTGGATCTCAAATTCGTCAGACCGATCATGCGCCGGACCTATCCGACCATCATCAACGAAGCTTTCTTTACCTTCGGTTCCTCGATGTATCTGAAAGCCTATGCGCAGTTAGGCACCCGCATCACCGATGCCTACCACGTCGGCAACACCATCCTGCGTCTCTTCATGTCCGTCTGCAACGGTCTCTCCGTAGCGACCGGCATGATCCTGGGAGCAGAGTTGGGCAAAAACGATATCGATACCGCCAAGAAAGAGAGCCGTTACTTCCTGGGACTGGCCTTCATGCTGGCGGGTGCATTGACCCTGATCATCATCGCTGCTGCCCACCCCATCGTCTGGCTCTTCAGCATGGAAGATCCCCTGACCTTCCTGACCGCAGTCGGCGTCGTAAGGGCATCCGCCGTGCGGATCGCCTTCCGGCTGGTCATCGTGGTCATTTTCTCCTGTCTGCGGGCCGGCGGCGATTCCCGCTTCCTGATGTTCCTGGATGCCGGGGTCATGTGGGCCGTTGGGATCCCCTTAGCCTTCTTCCTGGTCAACGGACTGGGACTGACCAACTTCACCCTGATCTTCTTACTGGTGCAGACCGAACAGCTGGTCCGCATGCTGATCGGCCTGCAGCGTTTCTCCAGCAACCGCTGGGCCGTCAACCTTACCAGACTCGTTGCCTGAGACCCCCAAAGGGGTCTTTCTTTATGGATTCTTTATATCCGGACAAAGATCTTTAACACTGCTTTTAGGTCTTTTTTTCTAGCATAAAAGTATGAAAGATCTCTTTCCCTTCCTGAAAAAGATCAATACCTTCCAGATCATCCTGCTCAGCACCTTCGCACTGATCATGACCGGCACCCTGCTGCTCTGTCTGCCCTTCAGTGTTGCCGAAGGCAGGGTCTCTTTCTCGACGGCCTTCTTTACTTCGGTCTCCGCCTGCTGCGTGACCGGACTGGTCGTTGCCGATACTGCGACCCACTGGACCCTCTTCGGACAGGCCGTCATCCTCTTTCTGATCCAGATCGGCGGGATCGGCGTCGTCACGATCGCCGTACTGATCACGATCTTCTCGGGAAGGAAGATCTCCCTGATGCAGCGCAGTACCCTGCAGGATGCGGTCAATGCCCCGCAGCAGGCCGGTCTGGCCAGACTGGCACTCTTCATCATCAAGGGCAGCCTGCTGATCGAAGGGATCGGCACCCTCTGTCTCCTGCCGGTATTCCTGCCCCGGCATGGCCTGAAAGGGATCTGGATGGCACTCTTCCATTCTGTTTCCGCTTTCTGCAATGCCGGTTTCGATATCAACGGAGGCTACTCCTCGCTCACCTTCTACGGCCGCGATCCCCTGCTCAATATCGTGATCATGGCCCTGATCATCGTCGGCGGCATCGGCTTCCTGACCTGGGATGATCTCTACCGCAACGGGATCCGCTGGCGCAGATGGTCGCTGCAGACCCGGATCATCCTGCTGACCACGCCCTGTCTGATCCTCTTTCCGGCGCTCTTTCTCCTGAAGGATACCCACGGCAGTTTCCTGAGTGCACTCTTCCAGTCGGTCACGACCCGCACGGCCGGTTTCAATACCATCGACCTGCTGTCGCTCAGTGAAGCTTCGCTCTTCCTGATGTGCATACTGATGCTGGTGGGAGGCTCTCCCGGCTCCACTGCCGGAGGCATCAAGACCACGACCCTCTTCGTGCTGGTCTGCGAAGTCAAGTCGCTGATCCAGGGCAAGGAAGTCTCTGCCTTCGGCAGACGCTTTCCCCAACGGGTCAGGGAATCCTCACTGGCGCTGCTGCTGCTCTACGGCGGACAGCTTCTGCTGGGCACGATGTTCCTGTCGGTACGGGAAGGTCTGCCGATCCTGGCCTGCCTCTTCGAATGTGCTTCAGCCCTGGGTACGGTCGGGCTCAGCTTAGGCGTCACGCCCGGCCTGCATCTCTCCTCGAAGCTCCTGCTCTGCTTCTGCATGTATTTCGGCCGCGTCGGCGGTCTGACTCTGGCTTATGCCGTCGTATCGCAGCGTTCACTGCTCCGCTATCCGGAAGAAAGGATCATGGTAGGATGAAAAATATACTGCTGATCGGTCTGGGACGTTTCGGTTCCTATACCGCGAAAAAACTCTATGAACTGGATGCTCAGGTCATGGCCGTCGATACCAACGAAGAAAAGGTCAATGCCGTCCTTTCCTATGTGACCGGCGCTCAGATCGGTGACGGCCGCAACATCGAGTTCCTGCGTTCGCTGGGCGTACGCGACTACGATACCTGCATCGTGGCGATCGGCGACAGTTTCCTGGCTTCCCTGGAAACGACCTCCAACCTGAAGGAACTGGGCGCCCAGAAGATCATCGCCCGGGCGACCTCCCATTCGCAGGAAAAGTTCCTGCTGCGCAACGGCGCCGACGAAGTCATCTTCCCGGAGAAGCAGCTGGCGGTCTGGACCGCCATCCGCTGCAGTTCCGACCACATCAGCAACTACATCGACCTCTCCGACGGCTATGCGATCTACGAAGTGGACGTCCCTGCCCTCTGGGCCGGGAAGACCCTGCGCGAGATCAATATCCGCCGCAGATTTCGGCTCAATATCCTCGGTCTGCGCAGTAATGGTGAGATGCAGGCAGCGCTGGAACCGGATATGCCCCTGCCGGCAGAAGCCCGGATCCTGGTCCTGGGCCGGGAAGAGGATATTGAGAACTGCTTCCATTTACGAAAATGATCAGCGAGTTCCTGCTGATCCCCTGTTTCCTGCTGCTGAGCCTATTGATCTACCGCCTGCTGGATCATCTGCCGGAAGTACAGGAAACGAACACCTTTCCACGCTATAATAAAAGAAAGCTACGGATCGGCATGGACAGCCCCTTCCTGCTTCCCCTGGCCCGCAGGAGCGTCAGCCTGTTGGACGAAGACGCTTCTTTCTTCGAAGGAGAGAGAAAGGAACTGGACCGCCGCCTGAAGGATCAGAAACTGGATCTGGTGCTGAGCAGCAGCACGCTGCCTTCCGGCAAGAGAAAACTTCGCTTCTCCTACTACCCGGCTGCCCAGAACTGCAATGAAACGCTCCTGGAGCCTCTCGATACCCGGGAACAGTCCCTGATCCTCAGTTCCTCCTCCGCTCTTTCCGAAGAGGACTGGCAATGCCTCTGCCGAGCCTGTCAGGAAGGAAAACTATGACCGCACACATCCTGGTCTGCCTTTCATCTTCACCCAGCAACGCCCGGATCATCCGCTCTGCTGCCCGTACGGCAGCTCTTTTGCATAGTCCGTTTACCGGAGTCTATGTCCGCGATCCGCAGCGGAAACTGAAAGCCGACGATGAAAAGAGATTACAGGAGAATATCGCTCTGGCAACGGAGCTGGGAGCCCAGGTCGAGATCCTGGAAGGCAGCGATCCGGCTTACCGGATCGCTGATCTGGCCCGTTCCCGCAGCGTCAGCGAGATCTTCTTAGGCAGTCCGCCTTCCTCGTTGAATGCCCAGAACAGCCTGGCCAACCGGCTGCTGGAATATGTGCCGGATGCCGAGATCCATATCATCCCGGACAGCGGGATCGAGAACCGTTCCCAGCTGCAGATCGCCGGACAGAAGAAACGCTTCTCTCCGCGGGACCTGCTGGCAGCCATCCTGATCGAAGCCGGAGCGACCCTGATCTGCTGGCTGATCTTCCTTTCGCAGTACGAGAACGCCAACATCATCACCGTCTATATCCTGGCTTCGCTGATCGTTTCCGTCGTGACTGCCGACCGCATCTACGGTGCGCTCTGCGCCTTTGCCAGCTTCCTGCTGTTCAACTTCCTGTTCACCGAGCCCCGCTTTACCCTGCTCGTCTACGATACCCGCTATCTGGTCACCTACTTCGTCATGTTTATGGCATCGCTGATCGCCGGTACTCTCGCCTCCCGGCTGAAGGAGAATGCCCGGCAGGCCTCCGCCAATGCCGCCCGTACCCGCATCCTGCTGGAATTCAACGAAGACCTGCAGGAAGCCTCCGACGAGGAAGACTGTCTGGAGATCACCGCCCGGCAGCTGCGCGAGCTGCTGCAGCGGCGCATCGCCTTCCGGCGCTGTGAGAACGGGAAGCCCGGAGAACTGCACTGCTGGCAGGAAGGTGAACGGAATGAACCTTACCCCGCCGAAGAGAAAGAACTCTCTGAGAGCTTATGCGCCGATCCTCTGCTTCCCGGAGCCAGCGGGGAGAAGGTGCTGGTCCTGCCGATCCGCGGCAGCAAGCACCTCTATGCGCTCCTCAGCGTGGAACGGGAGGGAGAGCTCGACAGCTACGAAGACCACATCCTGCGTTCGCTCTGTGCGGAGTGTTCGCTGATGCTGGACAACCTGACCAACGCCAGAGAAAGAGAGAATGCCCTGATCCTGGCCGAGAACGAGAAGTTCCGGGCCGATCTGCTGCGTTCGCTCTCCCATGATTTCCGTACCCCACTGACCGCCATCTCCGGCAATGCCGAGAGCCTGCTGCGTTCCGCCCCGGAAGAGGAGGAAGTCCGGCGCATCGCCGGCGACATCCTCGATGACAGCGGCTGGCTGAACGAGATGGCCGAGAACCTTCTGGCCATGAGCCGCATCGAAAGCACGCAGGAGATCCATACCTCGGTCGAACTGGCGGAAGACCTGATCCGCGAAGCTCTGGAACATGCCGACCGTCACAAGCAGGATCATCAGATCACCCTGCAGTGTGAAGAAGACCTGCTGGTCGAAGCCGATGCCCGGCTGATCATCCAGGTGCTGATCAATCTGCTGAACAATGCCATCAAATATACCCCGGCCGGCAGTGAGATCCGGGTCGAAGCCTTCCGGGAGGAGGATAAGGTCCGCTTCCGGGTGATCGATAACGGAGAAGGCATCTCCGACGAAAGGAAGATCCACCTCTTTGAACGTTTCCGGACCGACGGACGGGCTGCCGACGGCAGCCGTTCCCTGGGTCTGGGCCTCTCCCTCTGCGCTTCCATCATCCAGGCTCACGGGGAGACTATCGAAGTAAAGGACAATGAGCCGCACGGCACCATCGTGACCTTCTGTCTGAAAGGAGTCGACTATGAATATCCTGATCGTTGAAGATGACCGCTCTGTCGCCAATCTGATCGCGGCCACCCTGCGCAGCAGCGACTATCATTACCAGATCGCCCAGAACGGAAAGGAAGCGATCCTGCAGGCCGCTTCCCATGCGCCGGACATCATCCTGCTCGATCTGGGGCTTCCGGATATCGACGGCGTCGAAGTCATCGAGAGCGTCCGCGGATTCTCACAGGCGCCGATCATCGTCATCTCGGCCCGCAGCGAAGACAGCGACAAGATCACCGCCCTCGATGCCGGAGCCGACGATTACCTGACCAAGCCCTTCTCGGTAGAGGAACTGCTGGCCCGCCTGCGTTCCACCGCCCGCCGTCTGCAGTATGTAAGCTCCGATGAACCGGCCTCCCCGCTCTTCGTCAACGGCGTCCTGCAGATCGATAGGGATGCCCAGGAAGTCACCCTGAACGGTGAGATCATCCATCTGACTCCGGTCGAGTACCGGCTGCTGACCCTGCTGGCCCAGCATGCCGGAAAGGTGCTGACCCACAGCTACCTGATGAAGGAGATCTGGCACTGCGTACCGGATGAGAGCGTCAAAGCCAATCTCCGGGTCAATATGGCTTCCCTGCGCCGCAAGATCGAAAAAAGCCCCGATGCCCGGGGCATGATCCAGACCCATGTCGGGATCGGTTACCGTCTCTTAAAGTACTGAGACCTGCATCTCTGCAGGTCTCTTTTTTTATTCACCGAATACGGCGATATAGTCTTTCTTGAACTTTTCGATGCCGGCATCGGTCAGCGGATGCTTCAGCATCTGCATGATGACCTTGTACGGTACGGTAGCGATATGCGCACCGGCCAGAGCACACTGCGTCACATGGATCGGATGGCGGACGGAAGCAGCGATGATCTCCGTCCTGATGTCTCCGGCTGCCCGGAACATCTCGGCCACTTCTTCGACCAGAGCGACACCGTCGGTGCTGATGTCATCCAGTCTTCCCAGGAAGGGAGACACATAGGAGGCACCGGCCCGGGCTGCCAGCAGAGCCTGGTTAGCGGTAAAGATCAGGGTGCAGTTGGTCTTGATGCCTTCGGCGGAAAGGACCTTGATGGCTTTGAGACCTTCGGCCGTCATCGGGATCTTGACGACCATGTTGGGGTGGATCTTGGCGATCTCGCGTCCTTCGGCGATCATGCCGGCGGCATCGGTCGTCGTGGCCTTGACTTCACCGGAGATCGGACCGTCAACGATCGAAGTGATCTCTTTGATGACTTCATGAAAATCCCGGCCTTCCTTGGCGATCAGAGAAGGATTGGTGGTGACTCCGCAGATCACGCCCATCTCGGCAGCCTGACGGATCTCTTCAACGTTTGCAGTATCCAGAAAGAATTTCATAAAACACGCTCCTTTCTTTTATTATATCCAATAACCGTTATTTTTACTCCAAACAGTGCTTCCATTCCCCATTTTCCCAGTAATAGCGAAGCTCGGAGATACTGTCGTCTTCAATGACCCGCAGGATGTCTTCGATATCCAGGGAAGGCGGATACTTTCCGAAGTCCTCCTTCGGGATCCAGAAGATCTCCCCTTCGCCGGAAGAAGCGATCTCTCCCTCGTAACGGGTGGCTTTGTAGAAGAAGATGAAGTAGCGGTCTTCCTCTTCCGTCCGGAATTCCTCGATCCCCTTCAGGAGCGGATCCAGCAGGGTCAGACCGGTCTCCTCCCGGAATTCCCGGATCATCGCTTCCCGGAGGCTCTCACCCGGTTCCACATGTCCTCCCGGAAAGGTCAGTCCCGGCCAGTCTTCCTTGGTCCTGACCTGGACCAGATACTTTCCTTCCGACTCCAGCAGACACATATTCGTCAATCGGCATTTTTCCAGTCGATGCATCCTTTCTCCTTCCATTCCCGCAGGATATCCTCCTTGCTGCGGGTATATTCTTCCTTGCGGATCTTCTTCAGCAGTTCTCCCAGTCCGGCACCGGCCGGAATGCCCAGCGCCAGGAGATCACTGCCGCTGACATGATCTTTCTGCAGGAACTCTTCATAGGTTTCATGGTATTCTTTCCACGCTCCGGGCACGTACAGCGAGAGATACAATGCGAGGTCATGATGCTGCTTCTCGCTGTCAAAGAGCGCGAAGGCCTCTTCCTGCGTCTGCAGTTCCCGGCGGTATTCCGGGAAGCTCAGAGCCTGATGGCGGATCTCTTTTTCGTTGCTGAGGCGGTCCAATAACGCTTTTCTGGCTGTGAGCGGCAGATCACTGAGCAGGACTGCCAGCAGGAATGCTGCCGGATGTTCGGCCTCCTCCCGCAGAGGCAGAGCTCTTCTCAGGACCTCCTCATAGTGCATGCCTTCCAGTTCCGGATACCAGACAGAGAGCTGTCCCATGCGCTGCAGTTCTTCGAAATACCTCTCCGGCTGAGGGGCGAGCAGGGCTTTCTCGCTCTCTTCGAAGACTCTTTCCTTCGACAGGGTCGAAAGATCGATCCCGGAACAGACCTTCCGGGTCTCTTCCTCCACGAAGAAATCCAGCTGGGCGGCAAAGCGGGCAGCCCGCAGGACCCGCAGCGGATCTTCCGGGAAATGCAGCGGATCGATCAGGGCGATCTTCTTCTCCCGGATATCCTGCAGACCGCCGAAATAGTCTTTGCGTTCTCCGCTCAGCACATCTTCCAGCAGTGCATTCATCGTGAAATCCCGGCGCCGGCAGGCTTCTTCTTCCGGCAGGAAGGGGTCGGCATGTGTAAAGAAAGAATGATGGGTGTCCCCGATCTTGCGTTCGGTCCGGGGCAGCGCGATGTCCAGTCCGGCATGAGCCAGCGTAAAGATGCCGAAGCTCTTTCCGACTGCCTTCACCGCTCCGAATCCCTGCAGCAGCTTCTCCAGTTCCTCCGGATAGAGACCGTAGACTTCGATATCCAGATCCTTTCCTTCCCTTCCCAGTACAGCATCCCGGACACAGCCTCCGACATAGTAAGCCCTGCCGTTCTTCTCTTTTACCCGGCGGGCGATCGCCTCCGCCAGTTCCCTGTCTTTCATGTCTTCATTATAACGAAGATTGAAAGAAGAACGGAAAACGATATAAAATAATAAAGGACGTTTTGTCCGGAGGGGAAACTATGATCGAAGAAAGATCCTGCGGCGCTGTTATGTTGCGAAAAAACGAGGAACGATACGAAGTGCTCCTCGTCAAACACCTGGCTTCTCACTGGGGCTTCCCGAAGGGACATACCGACGGGGATGAGACTGAAGAGGAAACAGCGATCCGGGAAGTAAAAGAAGAGAGTGGATACGATATCCTGCTGGAACCCGGCTTCCGGGAGACCTCTTCTTACCTGCCGAAACCCGGCACTCATAAAACGGTTACTTACTTCATCGGCAATATCATCGGCGGCGAAGCCAACTGCGAGGAAGATCCGGGGATCGAAAAAGTCGAATGGTTCCCCTATACCGAGGCACTGGCCCTGCTGGCCTATCAGGACGACGTAGCCGTCCTGCGGCGGGTCCGGAAATACCTCAAAGAACAGGAAAGCGATGAATAAAGAGGCTCTGCAGAGCCTCTTTTCTTAACGCCGGATCTCGGTAACGATCCAGCCCTTCCTCTCGAATTCATTGCAGCTGCCGCAGGAAGGACAGCGCTTGGCGTATGCTGCATCATAACTGCTTCCGCAGGACGGACATCTGACCCGCTGTACCCGGAAGAGCGGTTCTTCTTCCGGTTTTCCGGCATAGACCATCCGCATATGCAGGACTTCCTTCTTCTCCTCGAGCCGTTCTCCGCGGTCATAGGTATTCAGCAGATATAAGCGCAGCGTCACCGCCAGGCTTTCTGCCTCCTTTTCGACTTTCTCGACATTCAGCGCACCGCGGTAAGCGATATCGACCAGCTGTGCGAAGGAAGGATCGGGCGGAGCGCCCTGATACAGAGCGGAATCCAGCGGATCCTTTTCAAATAAGATGATCCTCAGCAGGGACATCGCTTTGCCCTGCAGATATTCATAGGTGAATGACGGATCATAGCTCATCAGTTCCCGGCGGATCTTCCTGCGGCTGCCCCGGCCTCCGAAAGCCAGCGGCAGCGATTCGCTGAGCTGTCCGAAGAGCCCGATCAGCAGCGAAAAACTGTAAGCCAGATAGCCCAGGAAGGCACCGGCCGCTGCAGCGAACAGCAGAGAAAAGACCAGACCGACATAAGCCAGCGCTTCCGTATAAGCCGCCCGGTTAAGGAAAGCTGTGCAGAGCGCAAAAAGCACCAGGATCCCTGCCCCGCTGAAACACCAGCGACGGATCTGCGGATTCATGGTCCTTTCTTCGTTGCCCGGAGTGGGCAGCGTATAAAGGTCGATCACCTTCGGAAAGAGATCCTGCATCACATAGTGTGTACCGCAGTACGGACAGCCTTCTTCCAGTTCCCTGATCTTCACGGCGGCGCCGCAGGAAGGACAGACGATCTCTGTAGCTGCCAGTCGCTCATCCCGTACATCAGCTGAGATCAGCGTCTGATAGAGGGTGATCTCGCCTTTCTCCCGCAGGAGCGTCTTCCCCTTCCGTTTCCATTCCTTCTGCAGATGATAGGAACGGTAGACCAGACTGCGCTGGATGCGGTCGCGGTAGAGCGCCGGAAAGACCTTATAGGCAGAGATCGGCGGGACCTCAAAAGGATCGAGCTGCAGTTTCAGCTGCAGACCGTGCTGGGCGATCCTTTTCTGCTGCAGATCCAGATAGTGCCGGACATCCTGCCCGGCGCCCTGCGGCTCTTTGCCGCTTTCCGGCCATTCCTGGTATTCCTTTACGAAACGATCAAAAAAGTCCCGGTCATCGGCTTCCCAGGCCCTGATCACTCTTTCTTCTTCCGGATTCAAAGCTTCCTCCCGATCTCTATCGGCATAACGCACAATGCCTGATAAACTTCTTCCACATACGCATCCGCCTTGGCCGGATCCGGCAGAGACTGCAGGACTTCCTCATAGGCTTTGCGATAGTTCCGTTTGTGTTTCTTATTCAGCTCATGCCAGTTGATCCCAGCAAAGAGTTTCGCTTCTTCTTTCAGCGTCAGTTTCCCTTCCAGCAGCAGCACCGCAATGACCGGATAACCGGGATAGCCCTGCCAGTAGCTGGCATTGTCATCCGAGACGTAACGGTCGCCCCGAAAACGGATATGATAGCGTTTCTTCCCGTCGGAAGAGCCGCAGAAAGCCTCCCCCTCCTGCAGGCTGATCCGTCCGTCAGCGATCGCCGTAAAGGCTTCCGGGACCTTCTCCCGGGGCGGCAGCTTATTCATGCAGTCTTGCCCCGCAGCGCGGGCAGAAATTGGCTGCCTCACGCAGCTTTTCCCCGCAGGAAGGACAGTACAGGGCTGAAGGTCTCCCGGCCGGAGCGAAGAGTTCCGGATTGATATGCCGGATCTGCCCCTTCTCGATCTGCCGGCCGAGATCATCGCTCAGCTGGATCGCTTTTCCGCAGGAGCCGCATTGCGCATAGTAGCGGGTATTCCAGCGGAATGTCGGAATAAAGAAGATGTTCAGAGATGTCTGCAGCTTCCAGATACAGATCTGCGCTTCCTGCCGGCAGTTCGGACAGTCCATCCATTGATCAAAGGCGATCTCGCTGCGCTGATCGCCGACTCCCCAGATCAGAAACATCGTGTTCCCTCCTCATCTCTATCATCATAACGCAAAAAGAAAGACCGGGAAACGGCTCCCGGTCTCTTCCTATAGGAGGAAGTTATTCTTTCGGTCCCAGCTCGAAGACAGCGGTCTTGTACTTTCCGACCGGTGTTTCCCGCTGTACGATCTTTACGTGGCAGGGATACGGCAGGTTGGCCCGTACTTCCTTCTCGTTCTTCTTGGTCAGGCCCATGACCATAACATTCTTTTCCGGGCCTTCCTTCAGCTGAACGACACCGTAGCCATAGGGCTCCAGTTCCTTCCACTGCGGTTTTAAGGACATGACCGAAGGCAGCACGAAGTTCGTGATGACGCCTTCACCGCTGATCTCTTTCCATTCCATATCGGTGCAGCCGCAGACATTGCAGGCCATGACCGGAGGCCATTCCGTAGAACCGCATTCCTTGCAGACGCGGCTCAGTACTTTCCCTTCTTCCAGGGCGTCGTAATACTTCTTTACGATCCGTTCCAATTTAACAGCCATGGTACCCTCCTTAGTCCTTGTTGCGGATGATGATGTCACAGAGGTTCTGTCCACCACCGAAACCGCGCAGATAGGTCGTATTGACGGTCTTCTTGACCTGATGATCACCGGCCAGACCTCTCATCTGCTTGACAGCATCGTAGACGTCTGCCAGACCGGATGCCGCATGGGCATGACCGAAGGCAGTACGTCCGCCGTTCGGGTTGATCGGCTTATCGCCGTCCTTGCCGGTACGTCCGTCCATGACATACTTCCAGCCTTCACCCTTCGGGATATAGCCGGAGATATCGGCAGCGATCAGCTGAGAGCCGATGATGAAGTCATTGGCGTAGAGCAGGTCGATCTCGGAAGGATCGATGCCGGTGCGGGCTTTGACCTGACGGTCTGCTTCCATCGTGCCGTAGACTTCCAGATAGGGGTTGGAGGCTTCCAGAGCAGCACAGCCGATACCGAGGACTTCGATCGGCTTCACTTTGCCGTGCGTCAGTTCTTCGACTTTCTCCGTGGCGCAGAGCAGGACAGCAGCAGCGCCGTCGCACTTCTGTTCCAGACCGGAGATACGCATGATGCCGCCGACCTTCGGGTTGAAGGCGGACTGCATGTAGTCCAGGACATTATCGAATCCGGCTTCCTTTGCGTCTTCGTCATAAGTCTTATGAATGATGGCGAGAGGGTTGTTGACGGTATTGCGGCGGGCAATGACAGCCAGCTGGCAGAGTGCCTTGTCGATCTCATCATCCGTGAGACCGTACTGCGTCTGATACCAGAGCGCGCTGTTGTCGTGTCCGATGTTGCAGAGCAGATGACGGGTGTAGGCATTGTCGGTGAGCCATTCCGTCGAGATCTGGAATTCCTGGAAGCTGAACTTCTTACGGTAGATCGAGGGCAGGCCCTGGATCGCCAGACCGTCACCGTATTCGACCGCACCGGTCAGGACACAGTCATACTTGCCGGAGGCGATCGCATTGGCGGCCAGTTCAAGGCCCAGATAACCGGTGCAGCAGGCTTCCGAATGATGGATGGAAGCCTTGCCGCGCATACCGACCCATTCCGCTACCTGCATGTTCGGAGTCAGGTAGTTGGAACCGTTCAGCGGGCTGGCGCAGCCATGGTAGTAGAAATCGACATCTTTGGGACGGACGCCGGCATCTTCCATCGCCTGCAGTCCGGCATAGCCGAAGAGTTCACCCTCCGTTAAGCCGTTCGTTTCCGGATTATCGATGGTGTTCATGAAGGGCGTACAGCCGACACCGATGATCGAAACGCTCCGCTTATAGGGATGTATCTCGGTCTTATTGATATGATACATAGGTCATTTACCTCCTTGTTTTTATTGTAGTGCAGACCTATCCGCTGTACTATGTACGCATTTTCTAAAAGCACTTTCACACAGTTCGCTGATTTTGTATAAATCGCACAAAATTAAAAGCACGACCGAAGCCGTGCAGACGACAGATTCCAAATGGCAAGATAGAAAGGGGAATTTCCAGGAACTGTCGGGATGTAGGAAACAGGTTGTAGATTCCTATTAAGGATAGTATATTCCCCTTCTCTGCAAGAAGATATGTACAGAGTCCTGAATATCTGTGACTTAATTCACGATTTATTGTGCCAATGCACAGACGATCAGTGCTTTACCTGCAGTTTCCGGAAGACGAAGCTCAGCAAGAGTCCGACCGCCGACATTCCGGCAGCGACCAGGAAAGCGGGACGGTACTGTCCGCCGGCAGCATAGATCGAGTTCATGATCTGCGGTCCGAAATAACCGGCAGCTGCGAAACCGATAAACATGATGCCGTAGTTGACGCTGTTGTGCTTGCTGCCGAACTGACCGGCGGTAAAGCCGGGGTAGGTGCCCATCAGAGAACCGAAGCAGAAGCCGATCAGGGCGCAGCCCAGATAATAGAGGACATTGCCGTTCTGTGAGAAGTAGACGCAGAGCTGACCGAGGATCGCCAGTACGAAGCTCAGGCTCATCGTGTTGACAGCACCGATCTTGTCGGAGATATAGCCGGCAGCGATCCGGCCGAAGGTATTGAAGAGAGCGATCAGCGAGACGATATTGGCAGCCTGTGCCACATCCATGCCGGCCATCTTCTGGGAGAAGGCCGATGCAGAAGAGGTGACCATCAGACCGGAGAACGCCCCGCAGAGCAGCATCAGGAACATGACATAGAAGGTAACGCTTTTCAGCATCCCCTTCCAGTCGTAGTCGACAGCCTTGTTTCCTCCGCTGCGGACCGGCGGGACATAGCCTTCCGGCAGGAAACCGTCCGGACATTTCAGGATCAGGAAGGAAGAGGCACAGATCACCGCCAGCATGACCAGGCCGATGATCAGGAAGGTCTTCTCGATGCCCATCGCCGCATTGATGCGGACGACGACCGGCGGGATGATGACCGAGGAAGCACCGTAGGCAGCAGTGGTCAGACCGCCGATCAGGCCCTTCTTGTCAGGGAAGAACTTGACGCAGTTGCTGACGGTAGCGCCGTAGATCAGACCGATGCCGAGACCGACCATCAGACCGTAAGTCAGGATCAGTCCGCCGAGACCGGTCACTCTTCCGGAGAAGATCATGCCCAGACCGAACAGGATGCCGCCTAAGAAGATGACCCATTTCGGACCCAGACGGTCATTGAAGAAACCGCCGGAGATCATCGTGATCGGACCGACGCCGTTGGCGATCGTGAAGACGATGGCCAGACTGCTCAGGTTCGCACCGAGACCATTGAATTTTTCCAGCAGCGGTCCGGCGAATACGCTCCAGGCGTAGAGCGAACCGATGCAGAGGTTTACCAGGCAGCAGGCGATCAATACCTGCCATCTTTTCTTTGTGTAATCCATTTCTATTCTCCTTTAATGAAGCTGCAGATGACCGCAGAGGAAGCAGGCGAACTCTTCCGGCAGGTCACGGGCGGCATTGTGTCCGCCACCGATGCAGAAGACGCTCTGATCCAGTCTGGCAGCCGCCGCTTTCGTGGTCTTAGCGGCATAGAGATCCTTGCTGGTATCTCCGATCAGCCAGACGATATCGCGCTGCGCAAGCTGCTCCCAGTCATAAAAGTCTTCGCGCAGACGGAACTGTTCCGGATACTCCCGGGCAATATAGACATTGCCGTTCTTCATCTGCTGATCGACCATTTCCGGCGGCAGGATCCTGGCATGCGGATCAGGTATGCTGGCAAAGACGATGATGAACTTCATCAGCGCTTTGCGGACCTTGCCGGCATCGACCAGTTCACTCATCTCCGACAGCCACTGTTTTTCTTCTTCGTTCAGTGCATCGCTGAAGAAGATCAGCGGCGCTTCGTCGATATAGGTGCGGCGGACCAGTTCCGGATAGCGTTCTGCCAGTTTCAGGGCGATCAGAGCGCCGGCGCTGCAGCCGACCACGACCGCTCTTCCGCTGCCGTAAGCTTTCAGGAGCTCTGCTGCATCTTCGACCTGTGAGGTCAGAGACGCATCTTCGCAGTCCTCCGAACGGGAGTAAGCGCGGCGGTCATAAGTGATGACCTGATATCTCCTGGAAAGGATCTTTGAAAGATCCGCATAGAAATCCGCATCGACCATTGCTCCGTGGATCAGCAGGATCGTCTCCCCTTCTCCTTCCCGGCGGACGAACAGTTTACGCCCCTCACGATTGGTATAGAATTCTTCCATATTTTGGCAAAAAATATGCATGGCGGCACTCAGCCGCCATGCACGCAGCTCTTTCAGTTAGTCGTTGAAGCCTTCCCAGCGAGGTTTCCCGGTGTATTCCTTCAGTTTTTCCTCACCGTTCAGGACACGGTTGGCACCTGCTGCCATCGCTTCCATCTCGAATTCACCCGGATAGGCATAGATCGGGGCGATCCAGCCGCAGGCCTCTTTGATGTCATTGACGAGACCTTCGTCATGAACCATACCGCCGCCTAAGAGGATGCCGTCGACCTGTCCGTGCAGGACGGTCGCCATGGAACCGATATAGTTGCAGATCTGGTAGACCATGGCCTTCCAGGCTCTCTCGGCATTCTTGTCGCCGGCTGCGATCATCTTGCGGACTTCACGGGCATCGGAAGTTCCCAGATGAGAGACCAGACCGCCGGTCTTCATGGCCAGGTTGGTCAGTTCCTTGCGGTTGGCGCCTTCAGCGAAGCAGAGCTTGATCATTTCCGTCGTCGGGACCGCACCGCAGCGGGTCGGAGCCATCGGTCCGTCGCCGCCGACGATGTCGTTGCCGTCGACCATCTGACCTTTGCGATGAGCACTGACAGAGAGACCGCCGCCCAGGTGACAGACGACATAGTTCTGTTCTTCATACTTCTTGCCCTGGGACTTGGCATGACGGATCGCAGTCTCCTTCAGGTTCAGGGCATGCAGGTGGACATGACGGTAGACGCCCTTGATACCGGTCATACGGGCTTCGTCCTGCAGTTCATCCGTATCCGGAGGATTGACGACGAAGGCCGGTTTTCCGGCAGCAGCAGCCAGTTCATGAGCGATCTGCGGACCTAACTGAGCCGGGTGCTGAACACCGTTGGCCCCTCTGGTCGCATGGTCAAGCAGGATATCGTTGACAGCGTAGACGCCGCCTTCGATCGCCAGCAGTCCGCCGCCGCGTCCGACGAAAGCGTCGACACCGTCCAGCGTGACACCGGCTTCTTTCAGAGCGTTCATGATCGTTTCCTTACGGTAAGGAAGCTGATCGGAAACGCCGGCAAATTTCTTCAGTTCAGCTGCATCATGATCGACGGTCTTGGAGAAGAGGCACTTCTCTCCTTCAAAGAGAGCGATCTTGGTGGAAGTGGAACCGGGATTGATCGCAAATACCTTGTAGTCAGCCATCGTCCGTACCTTATTTCAGCTTCTGTGCACGGACAGCAGCCATGGCGATATTGCCGACCAGTTCGGAGACCGGCGCACCTCTGGAGCAGTCGCATACGATCTTCTTGAAGCCCTGGAGCAGAGGTCCGTAGGCATCGGCACGGCCGAAGGTCTGGACCAGTTTGACACCGATATTGCCGACGTTGATATCCGGCCAGATGATGATGTTGGCCTTACCGGCAACAGCACTTTCTCTCTTGACCTTCTTGGCAGCAACAGCCGGGTTGATCGCAGCATCCAGCTGGAATTCGCCGTCGATCTTCAGATCCGGTTTCTTTTCCTTAACGATGCGCAGAGCTTCGCGGACCTTCTCGACCAGCGGGCTCTCAGCAGAACCGTCCGTAGAGTAGCTCAGCATGGCGCAGCGCGGCTCCCAGCCTAAGAGCGAAGAAACGGTCTCACAGGCGGACATGGCGATGGAAGCCAGTTCTTCCGGTCCCGGATTGACGCAGACAGCGGAATCACCGAAGCCCAGCAGTTCGCCTTCGGATCCTTCGTATCCCGGGATCTTGAAGATACCGATCGAAGAAGGAGTGGTGATGCCGTCCTGCAGTCCGACATAAGCAGCGCCGGCAGCGATGACGTCACCGGTCGTATGGGTCAGACCGGCGAAGGAAGCGTCGACCTTGCCCAGAGCCAGCAGATAGTCGGCTACGAACATCGGGTCCTTGGCGCCCTTTCTCTTCAGGGATTTCTCCGAGAACATATCGTTGATCTGCAGGTATTCCTGTACGAGCTCATTCAGTTTTTCTTCGTCGACGGCATCGTAGATCTCCATACCGTCCAGAGAGATGCTGAAGCTCTCGGCAGCGGCCTTGATGGCAGCCGGATCACCGACCAGGACCGGCTTGACCAGACCCTTGTCGACACACTCGCGGCCAGCCAGCAGGATCTTTTCTTCCGTGGCTTCCGGGAACGCTACGCGCTGCGGATCAGCAGCAGCCTGCGCGTAGATCTTTTCCATGATATCCATAGTAGTGTTTCCTTTCTTTGTGCTACTTTGCACAATACCCTTCATGAAAACGGCAGCCGTACGACTGCCGGTTCTTTTTAGATTTAGCCCTCGATCAGACTGGCCATGTAGTCAGCAGCTTCCTGGAAGGTCTTCTTTCTGGCCAGTTCCATGTAGGAAACTTCCAGTTCGTATTCATCTTCCAGAGCAGCGGAGAACTGAACGATGTTGACGGACTTGCAGCCCAGATCATCGATGAAACGGGTCTCCGGTCCCAGCGTGTTGGGATCGACGCCAAACAGCTTGGCAGCCTTGTTCTTTAATACTTCGATTACTTCTTCCTGAATTGTCATTTCCTTAACCTCCTGCAAGGGCGCAGTGCCCTTACCTTTTGACAATATCATTCTATTTGTTTCTCTTTTGACAAACAATGTGCAGGTTCCCCAAAACAAAGCAGATCCCGGGAAGGACCTTGTGCAATCAAACAAGCAAACCGAAAACTGCGAAATGTCCATCCCTTGTGCGAATCACACAAAACCCCTATAATGAGAAAGGTTTGTTTCGCCGGAAAGGACAGCATCATGAACATTAATGACCTTCTGAACCTGCTGAGTATATACCAGTATTACGTTCATACATTAAAGAATCCAAACGCCTTTTTCGGCGGGATCTTTCCCCTCTACCGGCTGGAGGACGTACTGCTGAAAAATGCAGTGTACATCGGCACAATCAAAGACCTTCTGAATCTGCAGACAGAGATGGTGAATCTGAACATCGTGGTCGTCGGCAGACGCTGCGAAGTCCCGGAGGAAGTCCTCTCTCATATCGACAATCTGATCTTCGTGGAGAACGAGAATTCCGGCATGCAGGAAGTCCTGCATTTCGTAGCCCGCCGTCTGGCTCTGGAAGAAGACGTACACGAAACGATGCGCATCCTGACTCAGGCTCTCTTTGACAACGAAGGCGCACAGCACATCCTGGATACCGCACACAGCATCCTGCAGAACCCGCTCTTCGTCTTCAGCGTCGGCGTCTTCGGCGTGAATTATTCCGTAGATCCGGAGGTCATAGCGAATGACCCGGCTCTGTCAGCTGCCCTGCAGCAGATCAATTCCAACAAGATCGTATCCGTAGAAGATTTCTTCAATCTGGGTTTCGTACAGAACGAAGTCCTGGACGAGATCCGCAGTCTCTCGCTCGTCAGCAAGACTTCCTTTAACCCGGTCCTGAACTGCAATCAGATGACCTCGATCATCCGGGTCAGGAATATCGAAGTCGGCTTCATCATCCTGTTGGAGAAGAATCATCCCTTCCAGGAAGTGGATGAGCTCTACTTCTGGCGGGTCGGCGAAGTCCTTTCCCAGGAACTGCAGAAGAAGACCCTGTTCACCCGCAACCGGAACGAGGTCAAGGCTCAGTTCCTGAATTATCTGCTCTCCTACGGGGATGTGCCTTCGGATACCGCCTACCAGATGACCCGTGTCAACAAGATCATCAAACTGCGGGATAAATTCTATCTGGCCGTCATCACCGCTTCGCCCCGTCAGAAGAACATCGATGCCTCTTCCTTCGACATCATCGCTACCCAGTTAGGGGCAAAGCTCAGCAACAGTTTCTACCTCATCCGGGAAACGGAACTGGTCATCCTCTTCAACCTCAGCAACGACGCCAAGATCACCGACTACATCAATGCCGAAGCGGAACAGCTGGCCCGTACCAACCATCTGCTGATCGGCGTCAGCAACATGTTCCGCAACCTGGGCGATACGAAGAGACACTATGCCCAGGCCAAGAAGGCCGGGGAACTGGGCGACATCTATGAGAACTGGGTCGTCTCCTACTTCGAGGATCTGGCTCCGATCGAAGCCCTGCATGTGATCGAAAGACACGATGATCTCTTAAGCTACTGCAGTCCGCAGCTGCTGGAACTGGTCGAACACGACAAGGAGAACCAGTCCGATCTGGTCACCACGCTCTATATCTATCTGGAGAATTACGGCAACACCACCAAAGCTGCCGCGCAGCTCTTCATCCATAAGAACACCCTGCTCTACCGGCTGGCCAAGATCAAGGACATCCTGAACTGCGATCTGACCCACGGCGAAGACATCTACAAGATGATGATGGGCTTACGCATCCTGCGTACCCTGCGGATCATCACCATTCCGCAGACGCTGATGGAGAGCGCTTCGATCCTCTGATCTTTCTGAACAAAATAAAAGAAGGTCCCCGCTCAGGACCTTCTTTTCGTTTTGATGATTACTTATCGATGACGTAGTCACCCGCAACATACTTCGGCGGGATGACCGGCAGCTGCAGGTAGGAATCATACTGACCGCCGGTGTGGATGACGTGCTTCGCTTCACCCTTTTCACCATTGTCGGTGACGAAGGCCATACGGACATCTTCATACCACTCGTTGACGATGAAGTCAGCAGAGATCTGCAGACGCAGCGTTTCGCCCTTATGCCAGATACGGGCAGTCGGCTGGATCTCGTAATCGACCGGGTAGACGACACCCTGTTCCATCGGTTCATCCTTCTGATGAGCCTGGACCGGGCAGTAGTCGGTGGAGAGTTTCGGATCGAGTTCACGGCGAGCACCGCGGCCCTGGCCCCAGGCGCCTGTGAACGGTTCCTTCATGCAGTGCAGCGGCAGGTATTCGCCGTCAACACCCAGTTTCTTGATACGGAAGAACATATCCATGTTGTCGTATCCGCGGCATTCGATCCAGAGGTGCAGCTTCATGTAACCGATGATCTCGGTATCCTTGTTGAACTTGTAATCGAAGTTGATCATGCCGCTGTCCTTGGTGACTTCGAACTGAACATCCGGGTTGTATTCTACGTAGTTGTTGTAGACGACTTCGGATTCTTCAGCGACCGGTTCAAGGCTCATGCCCATCTTGGAAGCATCCAGATAGAACTTCGTGTACTGAGTACGCGGGATCGGGAAGTTGTCTTCTTCCTGGTTGTGAGCGTAGTCGAAGCCATAGGCATCCATGACGTCAACACGTACCTTCGGTGTGAATTCCCAACCGTTGCGGACATCCTTCAGGTAACGGTCGTAGAACTTGCGCAGATCGTCCATGTTGTCCGGGTTGTAGGTATCCGGCCATTCCATATCACGGTGCATACGGAACCATTTCTTCGGGGAACGGATCTTGCGGAAGCCTTCACAGGAGCCTCTCAGATGGAAGTGGCAGAGACCGGCGCAGACATATGCCGGAACTTTGATCTTCTCCCAGTGCGGAGTCTTCGTCTTCCAGAAGTCATCGTAGAACGGGTGAGCGATCAGCATGTTGATGTTGTCTTCGATGTAGTTGCTGCAGGCGCAGGAACCAACGATCATGCCTTCAAAGAACGGACGCGGGATACCGTTGTAAGTCAGAGACTCACGGTACATATCGCCGGTACCTTCCCAGGCGCCGATGCAGGCCAGGTGTTTCGGCTGCTCAGCAGCGATACGCCAGATGACCATGCAGACACCGGAGTTACCGAACAGAGTGACACGGCCGTTGCACCAGGACTGTTCGCCGGCCCAGTCGATGAAGTCAGCGCCGTCCTTGCCGTCTTCTTCGCCCCACAGAACGGTATCGCCTTCCGAATGGCCGACACCACGCGGGTCAACGTTAGCGACTGCGTAACCGTAACGGCACCAGTAGCCCGGGTCAGCAGCTTCGAACTTGGACATTTCGGAAACAGTCTGAGGCGGTACGCCCATCAGCTTCCAGCCGTCCTGACCTTCGTGAGGCCTCTTGCCGAACGGAGCCCAGCAGACGATCAGCGGCAGCGGTTCCGTGGTGTTTGCCGGACGATAGAGGTCAAAGTACAGACGTACACCGTCGCGGGTCTTCATGGAAAGATCCTGTTCGCAGATGATGTGCGGAGCTACGGAAGTCGCAATGTACGTGCGCGGATTGAGATCCGGGCAGATGGAGAAATCCGGGACCATCTTGCCTTCGGCACGAAGCTGGTTGGCAACTTCATAGGTAATGCCCGGGGTACCCTTACGGAAGATGATGTCTACTTCCTTACCGTTGATCTCACGCTTAACGGTCTTGAAGTGTTCGGTGTCTTCCGGAGTATAACCGATGATACCCGGCCAAGCAGTGTACTTTTTCAATTTAATCCACTCCTTTCAATGATATTTATGGATCGTACACCCATTGATACCTTCATTGTAGAATCGTTGCAGTCGAGGGACAATGTTTCATTGTCCAAGGAATAACAAGGAAATCAGATCGTTTTTGTGCAAAAGTTAAACGCTTTCATTCGGCTTCCCGACGCTTTGCCCGGGCTTTGTCATTCATCGTCAGCAGGGTCAGCACGATGCAGAGCAGAATGATCCCGACACTGATCAGGAAGGTCCGGGAATAACCGGCTTCCAGGGTCGGGGAAGCATCGATCAGGGCACCGAAACCGGCGGAAGCGAAGAGGACGCCGAAATCCATCATGAAGTAATAGCTGGCGTTGGCGGTAGCAGTACGGTCTGCCGGAGAGTCGACGACAGCAGCCGCATTGAGCGCCGGAGAGACGACAGCCATGCCGATGCCGTAGCAGGCGCCGGCAGCCAGGAAAGCGATATAGCTGTTCTTGGCCGGACCGTTCAGCAGCAGCAGGGCTCCTGCTTCCACCAGCATGCCCGGAACGACGACTGCCAGGGTGCCGAACTTATCGGCAACTTTCGCCGTTGCCAGACGAACGATCAGCATCGCTGCGGCAGCGACCGTGTAGAAGAAGGAGATCTGCGTCGAAGAGAGATGCAGGATCTCCTGCGAATAGACCGTCAGGAAGACCAGGATGCAGGCATAACCGCCGAAGAAGACGGTATTGATCAGGGACGGGATCAGGGCTTTCTTTTCGATCAGTTTCCATACGCCGTGGTATTCCCTGGCAGGGACCGGAGTCTCTTCCTTTTTGACGGTCTCGACAGGCTTCTGATCCTTCTCGTAGTTGATGAAGTAAGCGATCACGCCACCCAAGGCGTAGCAGACCGCACAGACGATGAACATCAGCTTATAGCCGCCGTTATCGACTAAAGAAAGACCCAGCATCGGTCCGAAGGCAAAACTGATCGTATTGCCCAGGTTGAACATGCCCATGCCTTCGTTCATCCGTTCGCGCGGAGTGATATCCGATACGACGGAAGCCATCGCTACGGTCACGACACCCTTGGCGACACCCTGGATCAGACGTACGCCCAGAGCGACGCCCGGTAAGGGGATCAGCGCCATGGCGATCGTCGGGATCGCAAAGATGATGCAGAAAGCCATCAGCATGTTCCTTCTGCCCTTGAGGTCGACCAGACGTCCGGCAAAGAAGGCCATCAGGATCGAACCGACATTGAAGAAACTGGTCAGCTGGCCGCCTAAGGAACGGGAGTCCCAGGTAACACTGGCGTAGGAAGCCAGATTGCTGTCCAGCATGCGCATGGTGATATTGGTCGCCAGAGCGGCCAGACAGATCAGGATAAAATCCTTGGTCCAGATCGTTTGTTTTTTCGACATGATATTCTCCTTTGGCACAGATTATTTCGCGCTGCGTTTCCTTCTGGCCTTACGGCTCATGAAAGTCACCGCCAGGAAGAGCGACAGCAGATTGATACCGACCGATGCCAGATACGTGACCGTATAGCCCTGCATCGGAGTTGCAGCTTTGTCGATGACCTGCCCGAATACCGAAGAGGAGAACAGGATACCGAAATCCATCAGGAAATAGAAAGTTGCATTGGCAATGGAAGAACGTTCCGCCGGAGAATCCACGATAGCGATCGAGTTCAATGCCGGCTGTACCGTCGCATTGCCGATCCCGTAGAGCGCTCCGCAGAAGAGGAACATCGGATAGGTCGCTTCTCCTTTGCAGCCGTAGGTCAGCAGCAGAAGCAGAGCGATGATGCAGAGATGGCCGGGGATGATCATGGTCAGTTCACCGTGCCGGTCAGCGATCTTTCCGGCAAAGAGCCTTACCACGAACATGGTCGCGGCCGCCACCATGTAGAAGCTGCTGATCTGGTTGGCGGAGAGGCCCAGGATCTCCTGGGCATAGACCGTCGAGAAGACCAGTACGCAGGCAAAGGATGCGAAGAAGATCGTATAGTTGATCCCGGCCGGCAGGGCATTCTTTTCAATGAGCTTCCAGACGCCGTGGTATTCTTCGCTCCTCACTTCCGCTTTCTCCGTTTTCTTCGGAGTATAGCGGATCCCCGCTCCGAAGAGCGCACCGCAGGCCGCAAAGGCAGCACAGGCCAGAAACATGGCGGAGTAGTTGTTTTCGGTGCCGATCAGGTTCAAAGCGATCATCGGACCGAAGGCCATGGAGAGCGTATTGCCCAGGCCATAGATCCCCATTCCTTCGTTCATATTCTCATCCGGCGTCACTTCCGCAACGACGGAAGCGCAGGCAACGGTCACCACCCCTTTGGCGATGCCCTGCAATACTCTCGCAAAAAGCGAGACGCCTTCTTTCGGCATGAACACAAAGAGCAGGGTCGCGAAACCGTAGAGCAGACTGAAGAGGAAGATGCTCTTGCGTTTGCCCAGTCTTTCGATCAGCGGACCGGACAGGAAAGCCATCACGATCGAACCGATGTTGAAGAAGGACGTTAAGAGCCCACCCATCGTCTTGGACTGCCAGAGATAGTTGGCGAACGGCGACAAGGTCGTATTCAGCATCTGGGTGGCAACGTTCTGGCACAGCATCGATACAGCCGCCAGAACGAAAGCAACGCTTAGAAAGGTGCTCTTCTTCTTTGACATCGTTTTTACCCCCTGATCCGTTCAAAGAAAAACCGGGGAGGGAGATCTGAGATGAGATCCCGCCCTCCCCGGAATTATGCGCACTTAGCGAATGACTCTTCTTAGTCTTCCAGATCGATACGTCCGACGCAGGTCAGATCGGTCTTCCAGATGACCAGAGCAGCGATGACGACCGTGCAGGCAACAGCGATGTAAGCACCGGTGTAGCCGATCTTACCGGCAACGATCGAGACCAGAACGATGAACGAGGAGCTGATGACCTTCGTGATAACGGAGATGACAGACCAGGCATTGTTGAAGTCGAAACGACCGAACTTGGTACCGGTAACGGACATGGTCAGGTTGTTGCCGCCGGACATAGCGCCCATGAAGCAACCGCCGCCCAGAGCCAGCGCAACGCCGTTATGACCGAAGAGACCGGCAACCAGAGCACCGAAGATCTCCATGGCACAGACGACCAGCGAAGCAGCCTTGGTGCCCCACTTGGTATCAACGTAACCAATGAACCAGGAGAAGAAGATACCTACCGGGAACATGACCGTCAGCAGCATGATCGGGTAGCTCATCGGGTGACCCCAGGAGATACCGGCTGCAACGAACTGAGAGATGATGCCGCCGGCGCCGCCCATCAGGAAGCCCCAGCCGATAGCGATCATCCAGGTCTCTTTGAAGGAAAGGACCTTCTTGGTCGTCCACGGAGAGGAAGCCTTGATCGCTTCTGCCTTGGCAGCGATCTCAGCAGCCTTTTCCTTGGTCATGGTCTGGTCGTTATCCGGGAAAGCACCTGCTTCTTCAGGGTTGTTCTTGACGAAGACGACGGTCAGGATGATCGCGATGATCGAAACGATAATGAAGAAGAAGGAGATGTTTTCAAACGGCATGAAGCCCATCATGGCATTCATCATCAGGTTGACAGAAGCCGCAGCGATCGGGATACCGAAGGTTGCGATGCCCATGTACATACCCTTCTTGGTCGGGAACCAGTTCGCACCGAGCTGTCCGGTACCGACCATCGAGAAACCGATCAGTGTAGCGCAGGCCAGCGTTACGAAGATCTGGTAAACGCGAACGGAAGAAGCATGGAAGATGAACCATGTGCAGACCGCGAAGATCGCCAGCGAAACGATGATGACGTTCTTGACGCCGGTCTTCTGAGCGATCGCGGTGAAGACCGGGATCGTCAGGACAGTCAGCCAGCCGCCCAGCGTCTGACCTAATGTCAGCGGAGCGAGGGACTGCAGACCGAATTTCTGCTGCATGACAGCATTGATCGTGTTAGCGCCATCAGATGTAACAGCAGTGCTCAGATAGAAGTAAACGATTGATACCAGGACGATGATCCAGCCCTTCGGACCGAAGTCGCTGGCACCGCCTTTCCCCTTTTTAGACATAACTTGCCTCCTATTATGGTTTTGGGAACAGAAAAACATTCTGTAAAGCTTCTATGGGGTGCGCAACCCATAGAAATAAACAGTTTTTATAAAAACTACCTTTAGTATAGTTTTCACAAGCTGATGTCTCAATGTTTCCATCCTACAAAATACACGAGAGTCGAAAGTAGGTTTTTGTGTTTTTACACAATGAAAAAATGAACAGATATCGTTTTCCGCAATTGTGTGCAGAACAAAGCTTTTGTAAAAAGAAAAAGCCGCTTGCGCGGCTGGAAGTCTTATTCGCCCTGGCGGGAGAAGACCAGATCGGCCAGTTCACCGATCGTCTTGGCACCGGCAGCTTCCGTGATCGACAGCATGACATCACATTCGGATTCGATCAGGGAGGTCAGACCGACGAAGAGGACGGACGGTCCTTTCAGATCTTCTGCGAAAGTGGTCGCTTCGCTCAGGTCGGCAGCATTCTTGCGGTAAGTCTTGGCACAAAGTGAGATCAGAGTCTCAACGATTTCTTCTCTTGACATTTTCATTTCTCCTGTTTCTTTATGAGTCTATTATAGGGTCAGGGCAGGCAGAGGACAATGGAAAGGCAAACAGATAAACACTGCCTTTTCTCCTCCTCTGTTGTGAAAGCACACAAAGTGTTTCAGTCTTTATCGATCAGGCCCTTGACCTTGCCGGCGAGCTTGCCCAGGCCTTCTTTGGCGTTGTCGGCGATGCGCTTGACATCTTCTCCGTCGAACTTGCCGTCTTCGCCCAGGACGCTCTTTTTGGCACCTTCCAGCAGACGGTCGACATCTTCCCTGTCCAGCTTGCCGTCTTCACCGAGCAGTTTCCTGCCGGTCTCGCTCTCCTTGAATTTCTCGTTCAGTTCCCCGGCTTTGGCAGCAGCCTTGCCGGCCAGCTCTTCCGCCTTTTCCTTGACTTCGGTCAGAGTTTCTTTTACATCTTTTTCTTCCATGATAAGGTCCCCCTTTTCTTTATTATAGAACACTTTCGTTTCCGCGTCTCTCCCGTTTCAGGATCGCATCGACTTTCCCTAACAGACGGTAGAGCTCCTTTTCTTCTTCCGGACTGAGATCCTGCAGCAGGTCTTCCCAGCCCTGCTGACCGGCTTTCTGGATCTCGCTGCACAGCGCTTCGCTCTCCTTCCCGGCTCTCACTTCGATCTCATCGCCCAGATAGCGGATCTCGACATAACGGCGCAAAGCCATCTTCTCTAACGACGGCAGCAGCAGGACGGAAGGCGTGCCGCTGAAATCAGCCAGTTCCTTCAGAGTCGCTTTCTCGCGGTAGCAGAGCAGGCGGAAGATCTCCACATCCTTCAGATCCAGCCGGAAACGCAGCGCACAGTCATTGAAGAGACGGGCAAAGTGCTTGCGCAGGTAGTACGGGAAGAGCACCGGATCCTCCCCGGTATCGTTCAGGATCGAGACTCCCTCTTCGCCCAGTTTGCGGGTGCCCGGTACCAAAGGCAGAACGAATTCGTCTCCGGCCGCAGCGATCAGGAAGGAAGCGATCTCCGGACGCTGAGCACGGTAGCTCTCTTCGTCCAGGACCTCCCGGTAGAACTGATCGTAATAACGGAAGATCTCGGTCTTCATCCGGACCAGACGGGCCGGATTCAGGTTCTGTGAGACCAGCGAACCGTCGGTCTTGACGTAGTAGTAGACCGGTACCGTCAGGATGGAGATCTTTTCGCAGTGCAGGATATATTCCAGATTGAAGCAGAAGTCCTCACAGAAGCTCAGCTTTTCATTGCAGCGCAGCTGATACTTCTCGATGATCTCCCGTTTGTAGAGCTTGTTCCAGAGGACGCCGTAGTAGTAGTCAGCCGGGGAAGCCATCATGTATTCGGCATATTCCCGGCGGCTCAGGACGCCGTTGACGTCGATGCTGCCGCGCTGAGCGACCAGATCTCCGACGACCCGGTAGAAATCGGCGACCACCAGATCGGAACCGTCTTCCTCGATGCTGCGGATCATCAGGCGTGAGGAATCTTCGCTGAGCCAGTC
This sequence comes from Erysipelotrichaceae bacterium, assembly GCA_017512885.1. Lineage (GTDB taxonomy): Bacteria > Bacillota_I > Bacilli_A > Erysipelotrichales > Erysipelotrichaceae > RGIG5669. The sequence goes on along the minus strand of JAFWEP010000027.1, from coordinate 7,451 downwards.
ATCGGCATCCAGGAAACGGATATAGTCGCCCCTCGCTTCAGCCAGCGCCCGGTTGCGGGCAGCGGATACGCCGGCATTCTGCTGGTGGATGACCCGCACTCTTTCGTCTTTAGCGGCATATTCATCAAGGATCTCAGGGGAACGGTCTTTGCTGCCGTCATCGATCAGCAGCAGTTCGCTGTCCCGCCAGGTCTCATTCAGGATCGAATCGATGCAGCGTCCGATCGCTTTCTCGGCATTGTATACAGGTACGATGATACTTATTTTCGGTACAGACATATCTCTATTATAGCCAAAGAAAAAGAGCCGAAGCTCTTTTCTTGTCTTTAGAGGTCGATCTCGAAGCCTTTGAAGACCGGATCTGCCGTGTAAGACAGGGCTTTCTCCTCACCTTTCAGGCAGCGGATAGCACCGGCTGCCAGAGCTTCCATCTCGAAGTCTCCGCCGTAAGCCTTGACCGGAGCGATCCAGTCGACCTTCTTACGGACGTTCTCAACGAAGTATTCGTCGTTGGAGACCCCGCCGGTCAGGACGATGCCGTCGACCTTGCCGTCCATAACGACTGCGAGCGCACCGATCTCCTTCGCCAGCTGGTAAGCCATCGCATCGTAGATCAGTTTGGCATATTTGGATCCGGCATGGATCATCTCCTCGATCTTGCGGGTATCATCCGTTCCCAGATGATCGATCAGACCGCCGGTCTTACCGATCAGGTTCTTCATGTCTTTCTCGGTATACTTGCCGGAGAAGCACATCTTGACGATCGGCATCGCCGGTACCGTACCGGAACGGTTCGGAGCCATCGGTCCGCTGCCGTTGAGGACGTCGTTGCTGTCGACGATACGGCCGTGTTTCTGAGCGGAAACGGAGAGACCGCCGCCGACGTGAGCGACGATGAAGTTGCCTTCTTCGTACTCCTTGCCGATCTCGGCAGCATAGCGCATCGCGACTTCCTTCTGGTTCAGGATATGTACACGGCATTCGCGGTAGACACCTTTGATACCGGTGATACGGGCCAGATCTTCGAATTCATCGGCATCCGGCGGATTGATGAAGCAGGGTTTTCCGTAAGGAGCGGCCAGTTCATAGATCAGACCGGCACCAAGGATCGCCGGGTGATTGACTCTGCCGGCAAAGGAATCTTCCACAACGAAGTCATCGACGGCATAGAAACCGGCCTGCATCGGGACGAGACCTCCCGAATAGGCGGAATACGCATCGATATCCTTCAGATCGATACCGGCTTTGGCCAGTTCATCGAGGATCGTCTGTTTGCGGAAAGGCAGCTGGTCCTTGATCTCCGTAAAGGACTTCAGGACTTCCGGATCATGAGTGACATTGGCTTTGAAGATCTGTTTGTCATCTTCAAAAACAGCCAGTTTGGTAGAGGTAGAACCGGGGCTGAGCGTAAAGATCTTGTAAGACATAGTCTCCTCCAAATGATAAGTGTTCTTATCCAACTGCTTCTATTGTATAAAAGGCAGATCCTTTCTTCATCGTACAAACCTACAAAGATGCCCCCGCAGGGGCATCTTATTTAGACATTCTCACGATACCGCGGATACCGCTTGTGCCACAGTCTTCTCGCTTCCGCATCGGCAGGAACATCGTAGTAAAGATCTTCAGCGATCTGATCGATCACGCTCTTCGCTTCGATCTGCAGACGCCAGTTCTCCGGCAGGGCCTGATAGCCTTTGCGGGCCCCCAGGATCTGACCGCAGACCGAACCGGTGGAATCGGAATCCCCGTTGTGGTTGACGGCGGTCCGCAGCGCCTTCACCGGATCATCTTCATGTTTCAGAGCACAGTAGAGAGCGATCGCCAGGCATTCTTCTGCGACCCAGCCTTCACCCAGCATATGCACCGCCTCAAGGTCGGTATTGACCTCGATCAGGGAAAGGCTGATCGCCTTGCGGAGAATGTCTTCAAATTCCAACAGATGCTTTGCCTGCGGGAAGAGCGTCCGTACGGCCCGCAGACCTTCTTCGGCACACTGCCGCAGGGTCAGCTCCGGCCGATGGGTCAGCAGACTGATCATCTCCCCCAGCATGGCAGCCGGCAGATAGCCCAGTTCATGGGTGTGGGTCAGAGCAGCGGCCTGTGCCGCCAGGAGCGCCACTCCGTAGCTCTCATCATCCTCGAAGTAGAGCCCGATCGGGGCGACACGCATCACCCCTCCGCAGCCTTTGGAAAGATTGATCGGTCTTTCGATACGTCCCGGCGTACCGTCCATCAGCGCCTTCATGCAGGTAGCTCCGGGGTCACGGTTCTGATTCATCTCCGGGATCCGGTTCAGCCAGCAGCGATGCGGCTGTTCGGCAAAGGAACCTTCGGTCTGGGTATAGAACCAGTCCTGATAGGCTTCCCAGAAGTAGGCCAGATAGTCCTTGCTGCGGAAGCCTTCCGCGAGGTCGCTGCTGCGCAAGAGCAGGGCGTTGGCCGTAAACAGCGTCATCTGCGTATCATCGGAAAACAGAGCACAGCCGTCCTTCGTCTCCGGTTCCCGGATCCCTTCCGGACCGTACTTCTCAAAGATCTCCGGCTCTCGCTGAAACTCTACCGCATATCCCAGGGCATCACCGATCGCACCGCCGAAGAGACAGCCGCGGATCAGATCCAGACTCTCGCTCATAAACGTTCCTCCTGCCTTCTTCCCTATCCTATCACGAGATATCCGAAAAAAGAAAAACGAGACTGGGGTAGGTCTCGTTTTCAAGCTGCATATTATACATTAAGGGAGAGCAGGATACGTCAGGGGTTTTCCGTATCCGTAAGGTCATTTACCTTACGCTTATAAGATACCTCTGTCCTTTCTCAGAAATTCAGCGGAATTATGTAAAATTTTGTTATTTTCGAAAATGAGTGCTAACCAAAGAGTTTCTGCCAGAAACCCTTTTTCTTCGGTTTCGGCAGTGTCGGCAGGACTTCCTTCTCCACGATCAGGGCACGGTCCCGGACTTCCTCATAGGTCGGCAGATCTTCAAAAGATCCGGCTGCCTTCTCCAGTTCCGCCAGCGACAGGATAAAGGCCTTCTCATTCTCACGGAAACGTTTCAGCAGGCGGTCATTGTACCATCTGCCAAGCGCTTCCTTTCCTTCCGGAACAGCTTCCTTTGCTAACAGCAGGAAATAGAGGTTCTCCTTCTGATCCTGATGGGGAACACCCACTTCCAGCAGATGCTGGTCATATTCCTTCTGCCGTTCTCCAAAGGGAAACATGCGGCGGTAGTAAGCTTCGTCGTCTTTCTTGCGTTCTTCCGGCGAACGCATATCGAAAATGGAATTGACTGCCATGGGATACCTCTCTTTACGGTCACATCCATTATAATGAAGATATGGAAGAAAAGAAACGACTGCGTGAGGAGTATAAAAAGCGTCTTCTTTCTCTGACCGAAGAAGAGAAAGCGGAAGACCATAAGATCATCGAACAGGTCCTGGCCCTGCCGGAATACCGGCAGGCCAAAGCCGTCTTTTCCTTTGTCAGCCGTCCGGAAGAGATCGCTACCCGCTCCTTCCTGCAGCAGGTGCTGGATGACGGCAAGACCCTGGCGGTGCCGCTCTGCTTTCCCCACGGGATCATGGAGGCCAGGATCCTCAAAGACCTCAGCGAACTGCATCCGGGCTTCTACGGGATCGAAGAGCCTCCTCATTCCGCTCCCCTTCTGGCCCCGGAAGAGATCTCGCTGGCACTGATCCCCTGCCTTTCTGCCGATCTGTCAGGCAACCGGCTGGGCTTCGGCGGAGGCTACTATGACCGCTACTTTGCACACCTCACCGTCCCTTCCGTGCTGATCTGCCGGGAAGCGCTGCTGGCGGAAAAGATCCCTGCCGAAGAGCACGATATCCGTTTTCCCCTCCTGATCACCGAAAAAAGATGCATCTTTTTTAAAAAATAAGGCTCTCAGGGTAGGAATTTCCTCTTTTGCCGGAAACAATATACCGAAAGGAGGAGATCTATGGGAAACCGAGCAGTACTCGTGACCGAAGCCGGACTGCGTGATCCGCGCCGCAATATCGGTCTCTATCTGCATTGGAACGGCGGCCGCGATTCCGTGGAAGCGTTCCTGTGTTACTGCCGTCTGCAGGGTTACCGTTCTCCGGAGAAAGACTGTTACGGCTGGGCAGCGCTCTGCTGCGTCATCAGCAACTTCTTCGGCTGTCAGGGACTCTGTGTCGGGATGGACACGATCGACCGGCTGGATACCGATAATTATGACAACGGTGTCTATATCATTGCCGACTGGAAGATCGCCGGCAGAGCCTTCCTGCGCAATCCGGAACAGAACGTCTACGACACCCTGGAGATGCTGGAAGAGATCGATGCCGCCATGCCGCCCAAATGCCGTTTAGGCCGGGAACGCCTGTATGACCGCTGGCAGAACGACCTGAAGGAAAGCGTCCAATAAGAAAAGGGATCACGGCTGTGATCCCTTTTCTCCCCTTTCTTATTGTGATTTGATTGTATCATAGTAATAAGTATAGTCAAGGGAGGTGCCTGTTCATGAGCAAATCCCTCTTTTTGCATTCCTCACACTATCAGCGTAGAATAGGAAGATATGAAAAAGAGAACAGTGATATCCCTCTGTCTGCTGCTGCTGTTTTCCGGCTGTGCAGCATCCGAGGAAAAGAATGACAACGTTTATCACCCCTACAAACCGGGAACATATACCGCAAGTGCCGATGGCTTCGGCGGAGAGGTGAAGGCTTCTGTGGAAGTCGACCGCGATAAGATCCTCTCGGTCACGCTGGAAGGAGAGAACGAAACGGAACAGGGCGCAGAGGCTTTGCCGCAGCTGGCAAAACAGATGAGCGAGAACGCCACCGTCCAGGTCGATCTGATCAGCGGAGCCACCAGGACCAGCGAAGCTTCCCTGCAGGCCGCAGAGAAGGCGCTGAAACTGGCCTATAACGATCCCAAGCGGGACAGTTATCAGGCCGGTACCTATACCGCTGAGGCGGAAGGCATGTACGGTCCGGTCAGTGTCAGCGTGACTTTCAGCAACGATGCGATCACTTCCGTCGATTTCGGCGAAAACAACGAATCGCTGCTGCCCGGCCGTTACGTAATGGATATGCTGGCGGAAGAGATCGTCAGCGATCAGACTCTGGCTCTGGATACCGTCAGCGGAGCGACCGTCTCTTCCAAAGCGGTCCTCGACGGCGTCGAAGACTGTGTCCGCCAGGCCTACGGATCCCCCTCCCGGCTGAAGATCCGGGAAGCGTCCGTACGCTTCGATTACAGCGCCGAAAACAAGCGTGCCGATGTCTTAGTCATCGGCGGCGGATTAGCCGGCCTTACGGCGGCGATCAGCGCTGCGCAGAGCGGTGCTTCCGTCATCCTGCTGGAAGCGAAGGAATTCCCCGGCGGCAATGCCTTATATGCCGACAACACCTTCTTATTGGGCAATACCGACATCCAGCATTCCCTGAACATCGAAGACGATGAAGACAGTTTCTACCGCTGGCTGGCCGACCAGGGCCGGGATACCGACCTGGCTGCCTATGCGGCTGCCCACAGTCAGGACCTGATCGACTTCTTCGCCTCCCTCAATATCCCCTTCTACGATGAGAAGATCAATGGGACCGAGTATTCCGACGTCAACCGCGGCCACCAGCTGCGCATCAGCAATCCCGAAATGATCCTGAATCTGGTCAAGGCTGCCGAAGAAGCGGGCGTCTCGATCCGCTACGGCAGTACCGCCGAGAGCTTCCTCTTCAAAGGGGAAGAGGTCTGCGGCGTGGAAGTCACGGACCTTAACGGCAACAAACAGAACTACTACGGGACCGATCTGATCCTGGCCTGCGGCGGTTTCTCCGGCGACAGCGAACTGATCGAAGAATACTGGGGCAGCGACTATGCCGAGCTTCCCCAGGCCGGTTCCTCTTCCTCCGTCCTCTTCCGGCAGGCGATCGATGTCCTGGAAGCGGACGTCATCGATATGGGCAAGGTCCATCTCGAGCTCTCGGTCGATCTTGACCGTCACATCCCGCTCAGCCCGGCGCTGCTGCGCTCCGGCGGCGGAGTGATGATCTCCGGCGACCGTTCCCGCCGTTTCGAAGACGAACAGGTCCGCTACGGCAACGACCTGCTCAGAGCCATGAGACGTCTGGAAGACCCCTTCTACGTAGAGATCTTCAACGGGAATGCGGCCGGGTACAGCGAACAGCTGGCAGCGCTGGTTCGCTGCTATGAAGCGATGGGCGTGATCAAGAGCTACGATTCCATCGAAGCGATCGCAGCCGGTGAAGGGCTCGATCCGGAAAAGCTGCGCACTTCCCTCGAAGAATACAACGAAGCGGTCCGCGAAGAACGCAGTGACCGCTACGGCAGAGAAAAGTTCAACGGTGAGATCACTTCTCCCTATTATGTCGCTTCCGTCAATAACGGACGGAACCTGACTCCCGGCGGTCTCCTGGTCAACCAGTACATGCAGGTCTGGGACATCCACGGAGAACTGATCCCCCACCTCTACGCCTGCGGCGAGATCGCCGGCGGCTATCTCGGCAGTTACCACAGTGGAGACGGACTGGCACATGCGGCCCTCAGCGGCATGAATGCCGGACTGCGGCAGGTACCCGAAGAGGAAGCATCCTGAGGATGTTTCCTTTTTTCTTTACTTTGAGTACAATGGAAACCATGAAAAAAGCAGCGATCTTCGATATGGACGGTGTCCTCTTCGATACCGAAAGACTGTATTGCGATACCTGGCACAGGATGACGGAAGAGCGCGGTCTCGGGGTCAGCGAAGAATTCACTTCCGCCCTGCGCGGAACGACCGGCAAAGGTTCGGAAGCGGTCATCCACCGTTTCTACCCGGAACTGGATGCGGCTGCCTTCTATGCGGAAGGCATGCGTTATGTCAAAGAGTATACGAAACATACGCTGCCGGAGAAGCCCGGTGTACGGGAACTCCTGCAGTGGCTGAAAGAGAACGGCTGGCCGATCGCCATCGCCAGCAGCACCGATGTGGAGACCATAAAAGACCACCTGGAACTGGCGAAGATCTCTTCTTATTTCGATGTCATCGTCGGCGGCAGGGATGTACAGAACGGCAAACCGGCGCCGGATATCTTCCTGCTGGCAGCGGAAAGACTGGACAGGAAGCCACAGGAGTGCTTCGTCTTCGAAGACAGTCCCAACGGCATCCGGGCAGCCTGTGCTGCCGGCTGTAAGGCAGTCATGATCCCCGATCTCTCTCCGGCAGACGAAGAGATGAAAGAAAAGGCCTGCATCTGCAGCAGCCTGCTGGAAGTACGGGAGAAGTTCCTGAACGGAGAATGGTAACGAAAAGGCTCAGCCTTTTTACTTTGGCGCTTTAAGAAATCATAGGGTGACCATACGCCTTTAAGGTTTTATAGGGTGGGGGTACGCCTTTAAGAAATCATAGGGTTTATCAGCAGGATCTTCCTGCTGTTTTTTTATGATGGTCTTAAGGAGGAAGGATGATGAT
>JAFWEP010000026.1 GCA_017512885.1 Erysipelotrichaceae bacterium | reverse complement strand
TAAGCATGAACAGGTAAAGCATTGAGATAATTGCCTGACAATCAGCCCGAAATAAAAACCGTCCTATATAGAACGGATTTTCATAATGCGCATTTATAACTATGCCAGTTTCTGTTGACAATCCTTAGCGAGTTTCTTTTGAGCCTCCGGGCTGAGCGTGTAAAATAGGGGTATGGACTTCAAGACTCTGAAACTGACGCCCCGCCGGCAGGAGATCTGTAAAAAACTGGGACTGGAAGACGGAGAAGCGGTCTTACGCTACTATCCGGTCCGTTATGAAGAATACAAGGCCGTGCCTTTTTCACAGTGGAAGGAAAAGGATACGGTCGTTTTCCGCGGAGCAGTGATCTCTTATCCCAGTACCTACCGGGCCCGCCGGAATCTTTCGATCACCGGTTTCCGTATGTTTGCAGGGGAAGAGGAAGAAGTCAAAGTCACGATCTATAACCGTCCCTGGCTGTCTCTCTCGATCGGCGAGAAGGTCACCGTGACCGGGCACTATGAAGGAAACAATAAGGTCACGGCTTTGAACATCACCACCCAGCCACTGGAATCGGTCGTCGGCATCCAGCCCTTCTACCCCTTAAAAGAAGGGATCACCCAGAACGATATCCGTAAGATCGTTTCTTTCGTTTATGAAAAAGAAAAAGCCTTCCTGCGGGAGGAACTGCCTTCCTCCCTGCGGAAAGCCCACGGCCTCTGCGGCTTTGCGGAAGCCGTCGAAGGCATCCACTTTCCGAAGAACAGCCGGCAGCTCCTGAAAGCCCTGGCCCGTTTCAAATACGAAGAATTCCTGCGTTTCTATCTCGCGCTTTCCTACAGCCGGGATGAGAATATGCAGGGCAAGGAACCGAAACATTTTGACCATAAGAAACTGCAGGCGATGATCGCTTCACTGCCGTATGAACTCAGCGATGACCAGCGGAAGTCTCTGTCCGAGATCCTGCAGGATCTTTCTTCGGCAAAGACGATGAGCCGCCTCTTGCAGGGAGACGTCGGCTGCGGCAAGACCGTGGTCGCGGCATTGGCCCTCTATGCCGACTATCTGGCCGGTTATCAGGGAGCGCTGATGGCTCCGACCGAGATCCTGGCCCAGCAGCATCTGCAGTCGCTGCAGGAGTTCTTTGCCGGCAGCGGGGTAAAGATCGCTTTCCTCTCCGGGAACAGCGAAGATGCGGACGATGTCCGCAGGAGATGTGCCGCCGGAGAGATCGACCTGCTGGTCGGCACCCATGCCCTGTTTTCCGACAGTGTCGCTTTCCGGAAACTGGGACTGGTGGTCACCGATGAGCAGCACCGTTTCGGGGTCCAGCAGCGCCGCAGACTGCGGGAGAAGGGGAAGGACGCAGATGTCCTGCTGATGTCGGCGACACCGATCCCCCGCACCCTGGCTTCCGTGCTCTACGGCGATATGGAAGTCTCTTCGATCGTGACGATGCCCCCGGGCCGGAAGGGCTGTGATACGAAACTGCTGAAAGGCAACAGTATCCGGCCGATCCTGCCGGAACTGCTGCAGGCTCTGCAGGAAGGGCGGCAGATCTATATGATCGCGGCATTGATCGAACAGAGCGACGGGCTGAAAGCCAAGGATGCGCAGACGCTTTACGGTTCGCTGAAAGAGCGGCTTGCGCCGTACGAAGTAGGACTGCTGCACGGCCGGCTGGATGCGGAGGAGAAGCAGGAGATCATGCGCCACTTTGCGGCGAATGAGATCCAGGTGCTGATCTCGACGACGGTCGTGGAAGTCGGGGTGAACGTGCCCAATGCGACGGTCATGGTCGTCTATGATGCCGACCGTTTCGGTCTCTCCCAGCTGCATCAGCTGCGGGGCAGGATCCAGCGCAGTTCTTACAAAGGGCAGTGCTATCTGCTTACGGAGAAGAGGGATCCGGATACATTGGCCCGGCTGCAGGTGCTCTGCCGCACCAACAACGGCTTTGAAGTTGCCGAGGAGGATCTGCGTCAGCGCGGTCCCGGGGATATCCTGGGGACCCGGCAGAGCGGACTGCCTTCCTTCGTGCTGGGCAATCCGGTCAGTGATACCCGGATCATGCAGGCAGCGAAGGAAGATGCCGGAAACCTGCGCACCTCTTCATTGCCGGAAGATCTTGACTATTGCGCGTCCATCCGTCGCTTTGCCCTGCAGAACCGATTGGAATAGCTGCTGAGGGAGGGTATAATACTGCCATGAGCATCTTTGAATTTCTGAAACGCAGCGGGATCGTTTTTCATGATAAGAAACTGATCTCGCAGGCCTTTGTACATACTTCCTATATGAACGAACATCCCCACGGACTGCATGACAACGAACGTCTGGAATTCATGGGCGATGCCGTTTTGCAGCTGTATTCTTCGACGAAACTGTTCGCCTTCGATCCGCCCCTTTCGGAAGGGGAGATGTCGACCCGCCGTTCCAATCTGGTCTGCGAGGAAGCTTTGGCCAAGGTGGGACGGGAGTTCCATCTGAATGACTATCTCTTACTGGGGACCGGCGAAGAGAAGAACGGCGGACGCAACAAGGATTCGATCATTGCCGACATGTTCGAGGCATTCATCGGTGCCGTCTATATCGATACGGATATTCAGAATGTCTGGAAACTGCTGGATCTTCTGATGGACAGACATATCAAAGAGGCAACGGTCTCGATCGTTGACTATAAGACCCGGCTGCAGGAGTATGTGCAGTCCGATTCCGCCCGCACCATCGTCTATGAGACGCTGCACAGCAGCGGTCCCAGCAACAATCCCGTCTTTGAGGTCGCCGTCAAGGTCGACGGTCTGGTCTACGGAGTCGGAAAAGGCTCTTCCAAGAAGGAAGCCCAGAAGAATGCCGCCAAGGATGCCCTGGCGAAAGTTGCCAGTATTCAGCAGTAAGGAGGTCCCATGTTCGATATCCATCGTTTTCTGACGGAGAAAGAATACGACGAAGAGAAGAGCCGTTATTTCGACTCTTTTTCGGTCGATGACGTTCTTTACCATAAACAGAGCCGTTTCGTCATGATCCGGGTCAATGCCCAGGGGATCTATCCTTTTGCGCTCTATCAGGATCTGCGTGCCTATCTCAGCGAACTGATCTCGCTGCCGGTCCAGCTGCTGGTGAAGGCAGCCAACGAAGACCTGCCGCTCAAGGAAGCCAGTCAGTACCTGCGCTTCTATACCGAAGAGCACATGCATGCCTTTGAAAAGGCCTGCCCGGTCTCCAGCAACGGTCATATGGTCATCCAGTATGCCGATCGGCAGAGCTTCGAGGAAGAAAAGCGGCACTTCGATGAACTGCGCATCTTCTTTGAAGACATCGGCTATCACCGGGAGATCGTCTTCTCGGTCAGAGAAGAAGTCAAGACCCCGACTGCCGTTCCGCCGCTGCCGGAAGCAAAGCCGGAGAAGAAGGCGGCATCGGTCTTTGAAAAGAAAGAGAAAAGCAATTACTACCGTCCGCGGAACCGTTCCTATACGGAACTGCCGATCTCCGAACTGCGTGATACCCTGAACGATATCGAGATCAGCGGCAAGATCTTCAAGGTCGAGGAACGTTCCTTCAAGAACGGCAATATCGCCCAGACCATCTACATCAAGGATGATGACGATGCCTGTATCGCCAAGGTCATCGAAGGACGCCGCTTCTCCCGGGAGGCCCTCTCTCAGAACAAGGAGGGGAAGTATGCCCATTTCTACGGTTCCTACCGTTTTGATACCTTCAGCAATGACTATATCTTCGAACCGGATCAGATCGAGTTCTACGAACAGAGCGATGATCTCTCCGATGATGCGGAAGAGAAGCGCATCGAGCTGCATGCCCACACCAACAAGTCCGAAATGGACGGAGTCTGCGATGCGGCAGAGATCGTGGAAGCGGCTTTTGCGATGGGCCACAAAGCGGTCGCGATCACCGATCACAGTGTCACCCAGGCCTTCCCGATCGCTCAGCGTACAGCCAAAGGACTGCTGAAGAAGCATCCCGACCGCGAATTCAAGATCCTCTACGGCTGCGAACTGAACATGGTCGACAGGGACCTGGAACCGGTCTATAACGCTGTCGATCTGCCGCTCTCCAAAGCGGAATACATCGTCTTCGACCTGGAGACGACGGGTCTTTCTTCCCGTCATGACCGGGTCATCGAATTCGGCGCCGTCCACATGGTGCGCGGCAATATCGTCGACACCAGGGACTTCTTCCTGAACCCGGGGATGACCCTGCCGGAACATATCCGGACATTGACCAATATCCGTCAGGAAGACGTCGATCAGGCCCGGACCTTTGCGGAAGCGAAGGATGAACTGCTGGATTTCCTGAAGGGGAAAGTGCTGGTCGCCCATAACGCTTCCTTCGACTTCGGCTTCCTGAACGAAGAACTGAAACGGCTGGGACTGCCGAAACTGGAGAACCCGGTCATCGATACCCTGGATCTTTCCCGAATGATGCTGAAGAACCTGCACGGTTACCGTCTGGGCCGGATGGCCAAGCACTACGGCATCGATTATGATGAGGAAGTTGCGCACCGCGCCAACTACGATGCCGAATGCCTGGCCAAGGTCTTCAACCTGATGCTGCGGGATCTGCAGGGACAGGATGTGAAGAACCTCCTGGATTTCGGAAAACTGAAGAGCGATCTCGACTACGTCAAGAAGAGCGCTTACCATACGACGGTCCTCTGCCGGGACAAGGCCGGTCTGAAGGATCTCTTCAAGCTGGTCTCCTATGCCCATACCGACACCCTGGCGGTGATGGGCGGAGGAAGCGCGGAACCGCGCGTCTTACGTGAAGTGCTGGATCAGCACCGCAGTCATCTTCTGCTGGGCAGCGGCTGTCAGAACGGGGAAGTCTTCCAGATCGCCTCGACCCGCGATGAAGAAAAGCTGGCAGAAGCGATATCGTATTACGATTATATTGAACTGCAGCCTCTGGAGAACTACAAGAACCTGGTCGTTGACCGGGACAGCTACTCCTGGGAGAATATCCGGCAGTTCCAGAGAGATATCATTGCCGAAGCGAAGAAGCAGGGCAAGCCGGTCGTCGCCAGCGGAGACCTGCATTATGTAAGAAGGGATGAAAAGATCCTTCGCGATGTCTATATCAATACTCTGGGCATCGGCGGCACCCACCATCCGCTCTTCGTCTTCAACAAGGAACGCCGGGCAGCTCAGATCAGCCCCGATCAGCGCTTCCTCAATACCAATGAGATGAAGGAAGCCTTTGCCTGGCTGAACGATACCCAGCTCGTCTATGAGATGGTCGTGAAGAATCCGGAGAAGATCGCCGATATGTGTGAAGCGATCGATCCGATCCACGACAAACTGTATACCCCGGTCATCGAAGGCTGTGTCGAAGACCTGAAACGGGTCGTCTATGAGACGGCACATAACCGCTATGGCGATCCTCTGCCGGAAGAGTTCGAAGCCCGCATCAAGCGGGAACTGGATTCCATCATCGGCAACGGTTATGCCGTCATTTACTACGTTTCCCATCTGCTGGTCAAGAAATCCAACTCGGACGGCTATCTGGTCGGTTCGCGGGGATCGGTCGGCTCTTCGCTGGTCGCGACGATGTCCGGCATCACTGAAGTCAATCCGATGCCGCCGCACTACATCTGCCCGCACTGCCACCATCTGGAATGGGCGGACACCGACCGCTATGCCTCCGGTTACGACCTTCCCGACAAGAACTGTCCGGTCTGCGGTGAGAAGCTGATCGGCGACGGCCAGAACATCCCCTTTGAGACCTTCTTAGGCTTCCACGGCGACAAGGTCCCGGATATCGACCTGAACTTCTCCGGCGACTATCAGCCGACCGCCCACCTCTTTACCCGCGAGATCTTCGGCGAAGACCATGTCTTCCGGGCCGGTACGATCTCGACCGTTGCCGAGAAGACGGCTTTCGGTTATGTCAGCGGCTATTGCGAAGAGAAGGGCATCAGCGGCATGTCCCGTGCACAGCGTCAGCGTCTGGCTTCCGGCTGCGAGGGCGTCAAGCGTACGACCGGCCAGCATCCGGGCGGCATCATCGTCATTCCTTCCTATATGGACGTCTATGACTTTACGCCGGTCCAGTATCCGGCCAACGATCCTTCCTCGGTCTGGAAGACGACGCACTTCGATTTCCACGAGATCCACGACAACGTCCTGAAATTCGATATCCTCGGCCACGTCGATCCGACCGCCATGCGTCAGCTGCAGACGATCTCCGGCATCGATCCCAAGTCGATCCCGATGAATGATCCCGAGGTCATGTCGCTCTTCAATTCGAGCAAGGCCTTAAACATCATCAACCCCGATTATCATGAGGAGACCGGCGCCTGCGGTCTGCCGGAATTCGGCACCCGCTTCGTCCGCGGCATTCTGGAAGAGACACGTCCTTCGACTTTCTCCGATCTCGTCATCATCTCCGGTCTGTCCCACGGCACCGATGTCTGGAACAATAATGCCAAGGACCTGATCGATGCCAACATCGTCAAGCTGCAGTCGGTCATCGGCTGCCGTGACGATATCATGTTGGGGCTGATGAAGTACGGCATGCCTTCCAAGGCTTCCTTCGACATCATGGAGAACGTCCGTAAGGGCAAGGTCGCCAAGAAGGCCTGGGGCGCCTGGGAAGACCACAAGCAGATGATGCGGGAGCACAATGTCCCGAACTGGTACATCGAATCCTGTGAAAAGATCCAGTACATGTTCCCGAAAGCCCATGCGGTCGCTTACGTCATCATGGCCGTGCGTATCGCCTGGTTCAAGGTCCATTATCCGGAGTACTACTACGTCTCCTTCTTCTCGCTGCGCTGCGATGCCTATGAGATCGAAACGATGATCCAGGATGCAGCCGGGATCCGCCGCCGGATGGAAGACATCGAGAAGAAGATGCGGGCTGTCGAAAAGGATCAGCAGGCCTCCAAGAAGGAGAAGGACCTCTACGATACCCTTGAGATCTGCTACGAGATGGTCTCCCGCGGCTATCAGCTGACCAACATCGACCTCGACCGTTCGCTGGCTACCGAATTCCGGGTCGATCCGGACGATCACCACAAGATCATCCCGCCCTTTACGATCCTGGACGGTCTGGGCGCCAACGTCGGCGAATCGATCGTCAAGGCCCGCAATGAACGTCCTTTCCTCTCCAAGGAAGATCTCAGCCGGCGTACCCTGCTCTCCAATACCCTGCGGGACAAGCTGGAGAAGCTGGGAGCCCTGAAAGGTCTCGATGACACCGATCAAATGACACTGTTCTGATTGCCTTTTGCCGGAACCTGTGTTAATCTATCTTCAACAAGGAGTGAGTGATCACTCCTTATCTTATGGAGGAGAAATGGAAATCAGGAAACTGGAAACACCGATCGCATCTCTCTTGGCCGCCGAAGGCCTTCATCTCTACTCTCTGCAGCAGCGCAGAGAAGGGGGAGACAGGATCCTGGAAGTGGTCATCGACGAGAGCCTTGACCTGGACCATGTCAGCGCTGTTTCGGCAAAGATCTCTGATCTTCTGGACGAACTGGATACCGGTAAGGAACCCTTCACTCTGGATGTCAGCTGCGTCGGAGCCGAACGTCCCTTCCGCAATACGGAAGAGCTGCTGCAGGCCGTTGGTTCCTATGTATGCATCACGACCAAAGAAGGAGAGGTCACCGGCGATCTTCTCGCGGCAAATGCCGAAGAGCTCCTCTTATCCGTGAAAGTCAAGAATATCAGCCGTCAGCAGACAGTCAGGGTCGCTGACGTGCAGAAAGCCCGCCTGGCAGTAAGATTCTAAGGAGAATACAAAATGAGCGGAATCAGTTTACGCAGCAAGGAGTTCCTGGAAGGTCTGCGCATGTTTGAAGAGGACCGTCGGGTCGATACCGACTTTGTCCTCGATATCCTGAAGGAAGCGATCATCAAGACCTATCAGAAACACATCGATGCCCCGGAAGCAACGGTCCGGGTCGAGATCACCCCGGAGAAGGAGATGAAGATCTACCATGACCTGCTGGTCGTGGAAGATGATTCCGATTCCTTCGACGAGACCCTGGATATCCTCTACAGCGAAGCCAAGAAGATCCGGGAAGATGTCCAGGTCGGTGACATCATCACCCGCGAGGTCGATTTCAATGAGATCGGACGTTCTTCGATCTCCGTTGCCAAAAACATGCTGAAGCAGCGCATCAAGGAATTCGAAAAACAGCGCGTCTATGATGAATACAAGGACAAGGAATTCGATCTGATCACCGGTACCGTCAAGACCGTCGATGAGAAGTTCGTCCTGATCGATCTGAAGAACACCATCGGCATCATGACCAACTCCGAGCAGATCCCCGGTGAGATCTACCGTGAAGGCCAGCAGTTACGGGTCATCATCAAGGAAGTCTCCAAGAACTCCAAGGGTTCCCAGGTCGTCCTGTCCCGGGCTGACTCCATGTTCGTGAAGAGACTGTTCGAAAAGGAAGTTCCGGAGATCGCCCAGGGCGTCGTCGAGATCAAGGCGATCGCCCGTGAAGCCGGCGAACGCACGAAGATGGCCGTCTACTCCCGCAGTGAAGACGTCGATCCGATCGGCGCCTGCATCGGTCCCCGCGGTTCCCGCGTTCAGGCCGTCATCAGCGAGATCAAGGGTGAGAAGATCGATGTCTTCGAATGGAACGAAGATCTCGGCGAACTGGTCAAGAATGCTCTCTCTCCGGCAGAAGTCAAAGCTGTCTTCTATGCCGAAGAAGACCTCAGCGAACTGAGCGAGGAAGAAGCCGAGAAGCGTCTGCGCCGTCCCAACCGTCCGCTCTGTGTGGTCGTTGACGATGACCAGTACTCGATCGCCATCGGCAAGAAGGGCAAGAATGCCCGTCTGGCTGTCAAGCTGACCGGCCGCAAGATCGACATCAAGAAGATGAGCGACATCCTCGAAGCCGGCATCCTGATCAGTGAGAAGGTCGCGGAATTCCGTGCCGATCAGCTGCGCATCGCCAAGGAGAAGGAACTGAAGGCCTTCCAGGCTCAGCAGGAAGAAGCACGCCGCCGTCAGGAAGAATTCGAAGCTCAGATGGCAGCCAGCGATACCGGATTCTCCGAAGAAGCGCTGGAAGAAATGGAAAGCAAGCCCTCGCCGGAAGAAGAGATCACGATCGTGGATATCGCCCGTGAGGAAGAAGAAGCCGCCAAGGAAGAAGCCGTCGAAGAGCCGGCCGCTCCGCTCGAAGAGCCGGTCGCAGAGCCTGCAGAAGAGAAGCCGGCAACAGCTCCGGTCGAGGAGAAGGAAGAGCCTGTTGAAGAGGTGAAGAAGCCGGTCCGCAAGAAGAAGGAACTGACGCCGAAGACGGGTTACGTCAGCAAGTTCGAGAACTTCGCCGATGCTTCCAAACCGGAAGAGAAACAGCCGGAGAAGAAGAAGAGAAAGCGCAAGGGCGAAGAAGAAGAGCGCCGTCTGCGTCCGGAAGATCTCCGCACCAACAAGGAATACGAGATCCGTCCGGAATACACCGAAGAAGAACTGGAAGAGATCGCCCGTTCCCAGGAAGAGGAAGAGAACGATTCCTGGATCAACGACGATATCGACTTCGATGAATACGAAGAGTATTACGATGACGAGGAGGATCGTCGATGAAGAAGATCCCGATGCGCCGCTGTGTAGCGACCGGGGAATCTCTGCCCAAGAAGGAGCTGCTGCGGATCGTGCGGACTCCGGAAGGGGAAGTCAAAGTCGATCCCAGCGGCAAGCTGAACGGCAAAGGGGCTTATCTGAAGAAGGATCTCGAAGCACTGGAGACCGCCCGCAAAAAGAAGGCTCTGAACCGGGCTCTGGAAACGGAGATCGGCGAAGAAGTCTACGCGGCGATCGAACAGGTGATCCGTGGATAAGGTACTCTCTTATCTGGGCCTGGCCCGCCGGGCCGGCAAGATCCTGTTCGGTGATGAGATCCTGGAGAACTTTTCCCGGGGCAGCATCTCCCTGCTGTTCCTGGCCAAAGACATCTCTCCCAAGAGCCGGGAAAGATTTGCGAAAAAATGCCTCTATTATAAAGTTCCTCTGATCGAAGACTACAGCGCCGATGAACTTTCGGCCGCCCTCGGGCGACCGATCGTGAAGACGGCAGCCGTCTGCGATCACGGCTTTGCGAAAGCGATACAGAAAGAAAGAAGGTGTGTGGATGGCAAAGAGCAGAAAACCATTTAACAATTCCAAGAAGAAGCGCGGCGGCGGCAGACCGGAAAACCCGCGCATCAGTCAGGAAAAGGTGACCGCCATCACCTATCAGGACGGGATCACCGTCAGTGAATTAGCAGAGAAACTGCACAAAACGCCTGCCGAGATCATCAAGGTCCTCTTCATGCTGGGAAAGATGGTCACGATCAACTCCAAACTGGATGATGAATCCGTGGAACTGATCTGTCTGGATGCGGACGTAGAATACTCCAAGGAAGTCGTCGAGAACGAAGACCTCCTGCTGGATGACGAGACCGACCGGGAAGAGGATCTCGAAGAGAGAGCCCCGATCGTTACCATCATGGGTCATGTCGACCACGGCAAGACGACCCTGCTGGACTACATCCGTAACTCCCGTGTCGTTGCCGGCGAATTCGGCGGCATCACCCAGCACATCGGTGCTTACCAGACCGAAGTCAACGGCAAACTGGTGACCTTCCTGGATACCCCCGGTCACGAGGCCTTTACGGCCATGCGTGCCCGCGGTGCCAGCGTTACCGATATTGCGATCATCGTCGTCGCTGCCGATGACGGTGTCATGCCGCAGACCAAGGAAGCGGTCGACCACGCCAAGGCGGCCGGCGTTCCGATCATCGTTGCGGTAAACAAGATGGACAAACCGGATGCGAATCCGGACCGGGTCAAACAGGAGATGGCCAACCTCGGCATCATGCCGGAAGAATGGGGCGGCGATACGATCTTCGTGAACGTTTCCGCCAAGACCGGCATGGGCGTTGAAGACCTGCTGGAAACGATCCTGCTGGTCGCTGAAGTCAAGGAACTGAGGGCCAACCCGAAGAAGAGCGCGACCGGTACGGTCGTGGAAGCCAAGCTGGATAAGGGCCGCGGTCCGGTGACCTCGCTCTTAGTCATGAACGGCACTCTGCGTCAGGGCGACTTCATCGTCGTCGGCACGACCTCCGGCCGTGTCCGCCGCATGAACGATGATGCCGGACGCGAGATCAAGGCTGCCAAACCGGCTACTCCGGTCGAGATCACCGGTCTGGCTGATGTCCCGTTAGCCGGTGACCACTTCAAGGTCTTCGACAACGAACGGGATGCAAGAGCTCTGGCCGAGAAGCTCCTGCTGGAGAAGATCGAGAAAGAGAGACGGGCGACGACCTCACTGTCTCTGGACGATATGGCGGCCCGTATCGAAGCCGGCGAAGTCCAGGAAGTCCCGGTCATCGTCAAGGCTGACGTACAGGGTTCGGCAGAAGCCGTCGCCCAGTCCCTGTCCCGTATCGATGTGGACGGTGTACGCGTCAACGTCATCCGTTCCGCCGCCGGAGCGATCTCCGAATCCGATGTCATCCTGGCCAAGGTCTCCAATGCGGTGATCTACGGCTTCAATGTCCGTCCGACCGCTCTGGTCCGTAAGAAGGCTCAGGAAGAAGGCGTTGAGATCCGTCTGCACAACATCATCTACAAGGCGATGGAAGAGATGGAAGCAGCCATGAAGGGCATGCTGGCGCCGGTCTATGAAGAACAGGTCATCGGTCAGGCCGAAGTCCGTAAGACCTACAAGGTCTCCCGGGTCGGTACGATCGCCGGCTGTATGGTCACTGACGGCAAGATCACCCGTGATGCCGGTGTCCGTCTGATCCGTGACGGCGTCGTCATCTATACCGGTAAGCTCGGTTCCCTGCGCCGTTTCGAGAATGATGCCAAGGAAGTCCTGAACGGTTACGAATGCGGTATGACCCTTGAGAACTACAACGACATCAAGGAAGGCGACGTCATCGAAGCCTATAAGGAAGTCGAGGTCCCGGTCGAGTAATGGCATCATCGCATCTGGCTCAGATCGAATCCACACTCTATCGTGAGATCAGCCTGATCCTGCAGAGGGAATTCAACGATCCCAAACTGGGTTTCGTGACGGTATCGGAAGTGAAGGTCTCTCCGGATCTCTCCCATGCCAAGGTCTATGTTTCCTTTCTGGGAAAAGAAGAACGCAATACCGCCGGACTGAAGGTCCTCAACAAGGCCCGTCCCTATGTCCGTTCGCTTTGCGCGAAACGGGTACGCTTACGCAAGATGCCGGAACTCACCTTCGTACTGGATGACAGTTTAAAGCAGGGTGAGCGCATCGAGCAGCTGATCCAGAAGATCGAAGCGGAAAACGAAGATATGGAGCAGGAATAACCACATCCAGAAGCAGAGGAACGGCATGAAAGCGATCCTGCCGTTCCTTTTTCGATAAGCGAAGGGCAGAGCGCTGAGACAGCTGAAAAGCAGCAGACACAGCGTTCCCCGCAGTCCCAGCAGCAGTCCTGCCGCTGCCAGGAATTCGATGTCCCCGTCGCCGATCCCGCCGCTGAGCTTCCTCAGCAGAAACAGTCCTGCGCAAAGCAGGATCGTTCCCGGGAGATGGCTGCGGATGCCTGCCAGGGGCAGAGCGAAAAGGGCACAGAGCAGGAAGAGGCAGGTGAAGAGGCTGTGGATCTGCTGCGAATGCAGATCTTCAAGGCTCAGCACCAGCAGGAATACGAAGAGCAGGATCATCGCGGCATTCTGTTTCAGGTCCGTTGATAAGGACAACGGCAGCAATAACAAAGCGCCGCAGAGCTCGCTGAGCGGATAGAGACAGGGAAGTTTCTCTCTGCGGCAGCGGCAGTGTCCCCGTAAGAAGATCCAGGAAAGGACCGGGATCATCTCCAGGGCCTGCAGCCTTGCGCCGCAGTGATCACAGCGGCTGCAGCGCTGCCAATGACCTTCCTTCAGCATCCCGCTCAGGCATTCCGCAAACGAAGCGATACAGGCCCCGCAGAGGGCATAGAAGAGTCTGACCATACTCTATTGTTTCCGGGAAAGGTGCAGATTCCTACCCTGAAAGGAAAGATCTTTCGTGTTCTGTCCGAATAAGTAACACGGTCCTATCACATTCCGTGGAAAGGAATATGATATAATAACTATTGCTGAACATTTTTGCCTATAAAAGGAGGAGAATATGTCGATCAAGAAAGATACCTCGTACGGTGCTATCAAGATCTCCGATCAGGCGATCGCAGTACTGGCCGGCGGAGCTGTAAACGAAAGCTACGGCGTTGTCGGGATGACGAGTCAGAAAGTTCTGAAAGACGGATTCTATGAACTGCTGAAAAAAGAGAACTATTCCAAGGGTGTCGTCGTAGAGAACACCGATGACGGACTGATCATCGATCTGTATGTCATCGTCAGCTACGGTGTCAACATCTCGGAAGTCGTAAAAGAGATCCAGAAGAAAGTGAAATATACTCTGGAGAAGGCCCTCAACATGAAGGTCCTCGCTGTCAATGTCTTTGTCCAGGGCGTGAAGGTGATCGAGTGATGCGTACGCTGATCGATGGACCGACACTGCTGAACATGCTGCGCAGCGGTCAGGCGAACCTGGCCAATCACCAGAAGGAGATCAATGCCCTGAACGTATTCCCGGTCCCGGACGGAGATACCGGTACGAATATGTCCATGACCTTTACCAACGGTCTGAAGGAAGCGGAGGCCGTCCGTTCCACTTCGGTGGCGGATATCGCCAAGGCTCTTTCCAAAGGTCTTCTGATGGGTGCCCGCGGCAACAGCGGCGTCATCACTTCCCAGATCTTCCGCGGCTTCTCGCAGAGCATTCAGGGCAAGGAGAGCATCACTGCCATGGAAGCAGCGACGGCTTTCGAAAACGGCGCCCGCGTTGCCTACAAAGCGATCATGAAGCCGGTCGAAGGCACGATCCTGACCGTTATCCGTGAAGGCAGCTGGTATGCCAAGCACTACCTTGAAGAACATCCCGATCTCTCGGTCGAGGAATACTTTGAGAAACTGGTGGAATTCTCCCGGGAATCCCTGGCTACGACCCCGGACCTCCTGCCGGTCTTAAAGGAAGTCGGCGTCGTCGATTCCGGCGGCAGCGGTCTCTGCACGATCTTCGAAGGATTCTTAGGCAGTCTGAAGGACCGTCCTTACGAACTGCAGGAAGAAGATACCCTCAGCTATGAGGAACACATCGCCGCTCTCGATCTGGCCAACGATGAATTCGGCTACTGCACGGAATTCATCCTGCGTCTGGACGAAGAGATCCGCGATACCTTCGATGAAGAAGTCCTGAAACAGAAACTGACGATGATGGGCGGCAACTCGCTGGTCTGCGCCCGTGACGGAGAACTGGTCAAGATCCACGTTCATACCCTGAAGCCGGGCGAAGCGCTCAATATCGGTCAGCGTTACGGGGAATTCATCAAGCTGAAGATCGAAAACATGCAGGAACAGCACCGGGTGCTGGAAGAGCAGCAGGCAGCCCGCAAGGCAGCAGAAGCGAAGCCTCAGGAGAAGAAGACCTATGCGATCATCACGGTCGCAGCCGGCAAGGGCCTGCATGAGGTCTTCAAGGAATGCCGTGCCGATGTGATCATCAACGGCGGACAGACGATGAACCCCTCCACCGAAGACTTCGACAAGGAGATCCGCAAACTGAATGCGGAGCATATCTTCATCCTGCCCAACAACTCCAACATCATCATGGCGGCTCAGGCGGCGCAGTCGGTCAATGAGGATCTGGATATCCACATCCTGCCGACCCGTTCCATTCCCGAAGGCATTACGGCTTTGAGCATGTTCAATCCGGAGGGAAGCGTGGAGGAGAACATCGCCGAGATGGAAGAAGCCATGCGCAACGTCCAGTCCGGTTCTCTGACCTATGCGGTCAAGGATACCAGTCTGAACGGCGTCAAGGTCACTGAGGGCGATTTCATCGGTATGACCAACAAGCAGATCATCTCTTCCGGCAGGGACAAGATGAAAGTCGTGAAGGAACTGCTGAACGAGATGTTCAAGAAGGAAGATGCCGAACTGATCACGATCATCGCCGGCGAAGATTCGACACCGGAAGAAACGGAAGAGATCCGCTCCTACGTCGAAGAAAACAGCGAACTGGAAGTCGAAGTGCTTCAGGGCGATCAGCCGGTCTACGCTTATCTCTTCGGGATCGAATAAATATCCACACACATGACGGTATGGGAGGCCATACCGTTTTTTTATTGTTTTTTTGAAATTGGGGTAGGAATCTGCGTTTTTTCCGGAAATAACATATGTGAAGGAGGAAAAACATGCAGTACATACGTGTCGAACCACAGCAGCTGACCGACTGCGCCCTGCGCATCGAGAACAGCGAAGAAGACTACCGCCGTCTCGGAAACGAGCTCTATGCGCGGGTGGATGCCCTGGCGGAAGCCTGGCAGGGGAAGGATAACATCGCCTTCACCACCCAGATCCGCTCCTACGAGGAAGATCTGCAGCAGATCGCCCTGATCATGCGGCAGTATGCGGAATTCCTGCGCAACTCGGCCCGCGCCTACAGCGAGACGCAGGAAGGTCTTTCTGAAGAAGCCCGCCGGCTGAAGGCCTAGAAAGGAGGAAAAGATGGAAGCGATCAGGATCACCCTGCCGCAGGTCACCGAACTGGCTTCGGAGATCCGCAGCATCAACAATCGTCTCTCGGAAACGCTCGAAGAAGTGAAGACGCAGATGCGCTCGCTCTCGGCCGTCTGGGAATCGGAAGGCGCCGAAGAGATCCGTTCCCGTTTCGATATCTTCTCGCTGCGTTTTGCGGAACAGTTCGAAACGATCGAAAACTACGCCGCTTTCCTGGATCATACGGTATCGTCCTATGATGCGCTGGAAGCCACGATCAAAGCGAATGCAGGCAATTTCGCGTAAGGGAACGCTCCTTTTTCTGACGCTTATTCTATTGATCGTTACCTGCAGCTGTCAGAAGAAGGATGTCTACCGGAACGGAGATTACCTGCAGATGCTGGCGGAAAAGATGGGTCTGCAGTGCGAAGATGCACCCCAGGCCCTGCAGGACTGGGGGATCTTAAAAGAGATCCCCGACCTGCATCAGGAACTGGATTATGACTTTCTGACGCAGACTCTTTACGCCCTGGAAGAGATGCCGCAGGAAGGTCTTCCGGCCGCCGAAGAAGCGGGCTGGATCCCGAAAGGGAAACAGCCGCAGGATCATCCCGGCGAAACGGTCGCCGCTGCCGCTGTCGAAAAAGCCCTGGAGGACTATGACAGCCGGCAGCTGCCTTCCTTCTTCGATCTGATCCTGAAGGAAGGCGTTAAAGAGCTCACCGGTCAGAAGGAAGGGAAGGAGTACCGGGGGAAGGAGAAACTGAAGGCAGGGGATCTCGTCTATCTGCCGCAGGAAGGTTTCTATCAGGTGAAGGAGGAAGGAGAGAAAACGATCCTGGAAGAGACCGATCCGCTGGAATGCATCGATTCCCTGAGCTTCAGCAGTTCGGCTCCGCTCGATCTGAGCGAGGCCGAGATCACGCTCTACGGGGAGGAGCTGCCGCAGGCAGCCCTTCCCCGGCCTTTTGCCGCCGTGACCCGGGGAAAGACCTATATCACCGAACAGAACGGCTATAAGATCACAGTCAGTACGACCTCTTCCTCGGTCGATGTCCACTTCAGCAAGCACACCAAAAACGATCTGCACCTTTACGGCGACCTCTCCCTCAGCGGCATCCGGCCGCAGGTCATCTGGAAACAGGAACAGGGAGAACTGCAGGAAGCCGGACTGCAGCTGCGTTTCAAGACGGATGAACGGGTAGGGGCGGAGACGTCCCGCAGCAAGGATCTCTATCTGGATCTGAAGGATCTTTCAGGAGAGGATTTCTGGTCCCGGGTGAAGGGAACCGTCCATACCGAAAGAGAAGAGGTCGAAGAGACGCTGCGGATCTGCCGGATCCGCACCCCGATCCCGGAATTGCCGTTCGTCTTCCTGGATCTCGATCTGAATCTGCATCTCTATGCCGGAGGAAAGGCGCAGCTGGCCCTCAGTCAGAGCCATGAGCTGGGTTTTCAGATGAAGAACGGGGTCCTGCGGCTGGTCAGTGACCACGATCATTCGCTGGAGCCGCTGCTGCGGGCCAGCGCAAAGAGCACGGTCGGCGTGGCGCTCAGCGTCGAGAGCCTGCATGCCCAGCTGATGGATGTGGAAGCCGAAGCCGGCGTCGAAGGGAAACTGAATACGGCTTTTCATTTCTTTGATGAGGATGGGAAAGTGCATTCCCAGGAAACGGCAGCTGTCTACGACGATCTCTCAGCGATGGCGCAGGAGAACGGACAGGTCAAAGTCTGTGCTGATCTCTCCCTGCACTGGCTGGCGGAGATGACCTTTAACACCAAGAAGACGCTGCTCTCCCGTTTCGGATTCTCACAGAGCTATACACTGCTGGACGAAGACGATCAGATCTTCGGCCGCAGACATCTGGAGAACGGCCATTTCGTGGATCACTGCACCGTCAGCGACCGCAGCGGTAAAGCAGAGGAAAGAAAGGAAGAAGATCCCGAGAAGATCTCTCTCAGCCGCTACGCCCTGATCCTGGAAGAGGGGACATCCTGTCCGCTGCCGTTGCTATCGCTGCCGGAAGGCTACAAAGCCTCCGATCTTCTTTTACAGAGCGAAGACCTCTCTGTGGCCCTTACCCAGGGACAGGAGATCAGAGCGCTCGCTGCAGGAAGCACCCGCATCCGCATCGCCACCTCTGACGGCAGACATCAGGTCTACCTGAGCGTGCTGGTCTCTCATGGATAAGGGACTGCTGATCCTGCTGGACCGCAGGGGCTATGAGTGCTGGCTGTTGCAGAAGGGGCAGGAGCCCGGGGAACACCAGGGCCTGCGTTTTCGCTACCGCAACGGCTGGTATCTGAATCTGCCGGAAGGCTGTACGCTTTCCGGCAGAAAGACCCTGCAGCTGCAGGAAGGGGTCTATACCCTGGAAAGAGAGAACCGTTACTACCTGCAGAAACTCTATGTCTATGCCGATCCGCAGGGCTTTGACGAGTGGCGCATCCTGCCCCGTCAGGACCTGAGACTGAGCAGCAAGAAAGAAGCGGCGCTTTACCGTCCGGATCTGCCGGAAGGAGAGGAACTGATCCTGGAGGGAGACCGTATCCGGGGCTCAGCTCTGATCTACCGCAACGGCCGGGCCTACATGGGCGAGAGCCTGCAGGATCATGACGAGATCTTCTTCTACGGTCAGCGGCTGTTCCTGGCGCCTGCTTTCCTGCTGATCAACACCCTGCATACGAGCTTTCGTATCGATGCCTGCAAGCCGCGCTGCGATCGTTTCTACCTCTTCTGGCAGACCCGTCAGGAAGTCCTGCAGCGGCGTTATAAGCCCTGTCCGGAGCCGGAGGTACCGACAGTGCCGGAAAAGCGTAAGATCGCGCAGAAGGCTCCCGACAGCCTTTTACGGCAGATCGGTCCCAGTCTGACGATGAGCAGCGCCCTGCTGGCGGTCAGCGGGATCAACATGGCGCAGGCGATACAGAACGGACGGCGCTGGCAGGAGACTGCCGTGCTCGGCATCTTTCCGCTGACGATGTTTCTCTCGGGGCTCTGCTGGCCCTTGATCCTGCGCCGTTCCGAGAAGAAACAGCAGCGTAAGAACGAAGAAGAAGCGCAGAAAGAGTTTTCGCTGGCCAAGGAGGACTATGCCTGCCGCTGGCAGGAGAAACTGCAGGCGCGCAAAGAAGCGCGGGTGCAGAGGGCTTTCCGGCCGGAGGAAAGCGAAGAGCTGCTGAAGGAAGGCAGGATCTTCACCAGGCAGGGAGAGCTCTATCTGACCCTGGGAGAGTACCGCGAAGAGGGGGAGATCCCTTTTCCGGAGATCCGCCGGCAGACGGCTCAGGAGATGCCGCTGCTGTGGCAGCCGCAGGGACTTTGCGGACTGTATGAGAATCCGAAGGACCGGGATCTGTTCCTGAACCGGCTCTTTGCGGAGCTGGTGCTGAACTACCGTCCGGAAGATCTGCTGATCGCAGTCTACGATCCGGAAGGACGCTGCGCTCAGGAATGGAAATACATCGCCCATCTGTATGCGGCAGAGAAACGCTGGATCCTGCAGGAAGAGAAGGAACTGAAAGAACTGGCCGGGATCCGTGAGCGGAAGATCCTGCTGTTCAGTTTCGCCGCTCACCGGCAGACGATCCCGGAAGGGGTCGCTGAGATCCGCTGCGTCCGCCGCCGGGAAGAGCTCCCGCCGGATGCCGTTTCTTTGATCTGCGCCGATAACGGCAAAGGCGAACTGGAGGCAGAAGAGAAGACAGTCTTCCGCTATTCCCGCCTCATGCCCGATCTTGCCCGGCTGAGCCGGAGCCTGCTCTGCTACCGCATCCCGGAACACCCCGCCCCGCTGGCTGAGATCAGTTTTGCCCAGCTGCTGGGCGCTCCGATCGAAGAGGCCGATCTTTGCCGGATCCGTTCCCGGAAAGGACTGCGGGCGGACTTCGCTTTCGCGGACGGGAAAGTGATGCCCTTCGATCTGCACGAGTCCGCACAGGGTCCGCACGGCCTGATCGGCGGTACGACCGGCTCCGGGAAGAGCCAGCTGCTGCTGAGCCTCCTGCTGTCAGCCGCCCTGCATCATCCGCCTTCACGGCTGGAGATGGTGCTGATCGATTATAAGGGGACCGGTCTCTCTGATGCGCTCAGTTATCAGGGGAAGCTGATCCCGCAGGTGATCGCGGCTTATTCCGACCTGCAGAAAGAGAACTGCCGCCGCTTCCTGGCTGCCCTGCGCAGAGAATGCGAGGAGCGGGAAGAACTCTTTTCCCGGCTGAGCCTGAGGACGCAGGAAGCGATCCTGTCGCTGGATGATTACCGATCTCAGGAGCCGCAGCGCTTCTCTCTGCCGCAGAAGGCGCATCTGCTGATCGTCGTTGACGAATTTGCCCAATTGAAACAGGAGGAGCCGCAGTTCCTGCAGGAGCTGCTGCGCATCGCCCGGATCGGGCGTTCGCTGGGACTGCACCTGCTGCTGGCGACGCAGAAGCCGGGCAGCTGCGTGAACGAAGAGATCCGGGCCAATACCCGCTATCGGATCGCTTTGAAGACTGCAGATCCGCAGGATTCGCAGGAACTGATCGGCTCTGCCGAAGCAGCTTCTTTACGCTGGCCCGGGGAATTCTATATCTGCACCGACGGAGAGTGCCGCTACGGCCGGGCGATCTATGCCCAGAGTCAGGGGAATACCCGGAAAGTCACGCTCTATGATGCCCGCATGCGGGTGCTTTCCAGCACGTTGCTGAGCGAAGGAAAGGCCGAGAAGGAATCGCAGAAGATCTGCAGGAAGATCCTGGAAACAGACGGCAGTGAACGGCGCAGCTTCGCACCTCCGCCGCCGCAGCCGGCCACAGCTGCAGAACTGGCTGAGAAGTACGGCATCGACTGCCGGAAGGAGCTGATCCTGGGCGAGATCGATGACTTCGAGAACGGCCGCCGGGAAGCAGCTGTGCATACGTGGGCAGAGGCTTTCTCATTCCTCGTAGTCGGAAAAGATCCGACAGCAGTCCTTAACGGCTGTTATCGGGCGGGCCTGCCGGTCACATGGATCGGAGGGGAGATCAGCCATCCGGCAGCTGCAGATGTGATCGCTGTCGATGATCAGGAACGCCTGCAGCGTCTCTGGACGAAGATCACGATCTCCGATAACGAGAGGGATCGCTGTCTCCTCGTTGCGGATCTGGGACTGCTGAGCGCTCTTTCGGCGGAGAGCGACCGGCTCCTGCGGACATTCCGCTGTGCACTGTCGAAGAAGTTCCGGATCATCGCCTTTGTGCGCAGTCCCTGCGACATCCCTTACCGTCTGCTGTCCTTCTTCCGTTTCCGCTGTACGCAGCGGACGCTGGACAGTGAGGAACAGCGGCTGCTTTTTGAGAAGGAAGGCGGTGATACTCCGCTCTGGAAGGAAGGGGAAGAACTCTTCCTGTTCGTACCGCTGCAGGAAGAAAGGATGAAAGGAGACTGCCGGCTGCCGGCTTATCTGCCGCCGATCCCGGAAAAGATCGCCCTGCGCAGGAAAGAAGGGAAGATCCTGCTCGGTTACCGTCAGGACAGCGGTGAAGCGTTCTATGCCCGGGAAGGGCTGATCAGCGCTGAGAAGGAGGAATACCTGCAGTACTACGCTCCCTGCCGGAATTACGGTTTCCGGGTGGAGAAGACGCCGGTTGAAACAGGCAGTGAGAAGGCGCTCCTCTGGGTCGGTCCCGGGCTCTACCGGCAGCGTCTGTTCTCAGTCCGCCAGCAGCGGGATCTGCAGGAAGGAGAAGCATTATGGAAAGAGAAGAATACGGAGATCCTGCTGTATGCCGTGAACAGCGCACTCAGATCTGGGTAGAGATCTTTATCCCGGTCCTGGGACTGCACTGCGATGCCGGGTTCGATACCCGGCTCAGTCTCTGCCGGAATACGGAGGAACTGCTGAAACTGCTGGGCGTCCGTTACCGCGATCCGCGGGAGATCCTCTATGTGGAGAAGGAAAGGGGGCTCCTGCTGGAGAAAGACAAAAAACTCTCTTCTCTCAGCAACGCTCCCTTCCTCTCCCTGGTGCTTTATTAGCGCCTTTATCCGAAACATGGTAAGATAAGTCATATGAAAAAGTCTTTTCTGCTGCTTATGATCCTGTTTCTGTCTTCGACCTGTCTCTTGCAGGCGGAGGAAGAGGATCCTTATATCCTGGCGGATGCCGGCAGCGGTCAGTATGAGATCATTGAGGAATACGCAAGCTATAACGAAGCTCAGAACGCCTTTTCGGCGCTGGCTGAAGAATATGCCGACCTGGTGATCCTTTATCAGGAAAAGGTCCTGAAGATGGAACAGGGGATCGTGGAATTCCCGGTCGATGACAGCTGTACCTATGTACTGGAATACACCCGGGAGAACGGCAGCGAAGGCCGCCTGAACGGCTGTTATGCGATCGACGGTCTCTATCTCGGCACAGACCGGCGGGCTGCGAACGTGGAGTTCCTGCTGGCCGGAGAGAGAGGAACGGTCGCTCTGGAGGAAGTGACGCTGCATCCGCTGGAGATGCTGGAAGTAAGGACCAGCGCCTATCTGGTCGCTGACGGCGTCCTCTACCACGAAGTGAAGAGCCAGTTCTCTACCGATTACTATTCAGCAATGATCGCTCTGGGCCCGGCGCCTGCCTTTCTGAAGGAAGGGGAGACCTACTACTCCTATGACGGACACTGGTTCTACAGCGATCCGGCGCTGATGAGTCAGGATGCCCAGGCGGAAGTCTATGAGAATGCGGTGAATCCGGAAGATCCTTTCTACTGTTACTACCAGTATCTGCCGCACCGTTCGCTCAGTGCCTATACCCCGGAAGAAGTCGATGAGTATCTGCACAGCGGACGTTCGCTGGATTCCCGGCTGACTTCTTTCCGTGACAGCAATTCCGATTCCCTGAACGATGCCCTGAACGAATCACAGTATATCGGTCAGATCGGCAATTTCTTCGCCTATGAGAAGATCTACGGGGCCAATGCATTGATGATGCTGGCGCTGTCGATCAACGAATCCGGCTTCGGCCGTTCCCTGCAGTCCTATACCCGCAACAACCTCTTCGGTCATGCGGCTTATGACAGCGACATCGAACGCAATGCCTCACGTTATCTGAGCGTACGCAATTCCATCTATTCGCATGCGAAATACTATATCTCACATATGTATTCCTATGCCCGTTCGGCCAATTATCACGGATCCTTCTTCGGTGACAAGGCTTCCGGCATGAATGTCGAATACTCCTCCGATCCCTACTGGGGAGAGAAGGCGGCACAGTACTTCTATCGTCTGGATACCGCTCTGGGCGGCAGAGACAAAGACCGCTATGCGATCGGCATCGTCCGGGCCAATAACCGGATCAGGGTCTACCGTGACCGTTATCTGAATTCCGCAGCCTATACGCTGCGGGACAATGATCCGATGGCCTTCATCCTGCTCGAAGCAGGGGACGGCTACTACAAGATCCAGAACGACTCCACCTTCAGCGACAACAACTTCTACGATTATGCCGGAAATGTCGCCTACATCCCTGCTTCGATCGTCGATACGGTCCTGAATCCGGAACAGATCGGCGAACAGGAATATGTCTCGATCACCTTTGCCGCTGACGGCGGGAATTATGACGGCGCAGAGACGATGACCGTCTCCTATCCGAAAGGATCGCTGCCGGTCATGGTCGAACCGGCCAAAGAGGGATATCTGTTCTCAGGCTATGATCAGCCGCTGCAGCCGGCAGAAGAAGAGCTGACCTATACCGCACAGTACAAGGAGATCCGCGACTTTGCGGTCGAAGACATGAACTCCGAGATCGAGAAGGGGAAACTGATCTCTCTGCACGGCAGCCGCCTGCATATCTATTACCAGGACGGCAGTGAGGAATACCGGGATCTGACCAGCGATATGATCGGCAGCTACGACCGGGAAACGAGCGGCTACCAGCGCCTCAGTATCACCCTGGCCGGGATCACCCGCAAGGTGGACCTGCTGATCTCGGAAGATCTGCAGAACCTGCGCCGGGACCTGGATCAGAAAGTCCGGGAAGTCAAAGAAAAGACCGATCTGGGGCAGAAGGTCTCTGCCGAAGATCTCTATTATCTGAAACGCAGTCTGGGACGGATCGATTATGATCTGGAACTGGATGAGATCCGGCTGCTGGACGGCTTGCTGATGGAAGAGATGCGTCCGCATGTGGAATTCTTCATCACGGATGCCTCCGGCCATGATGTCGGGATCTCCGGCATGGGACTGACCCTGCCGGTCAGCGAGGCGGATTATGACGGCAAACTGCTGAAGAATGCCTACCGCATGGATGTCACGGCTGCGGATGCAGAAGCGGAGGCCCGTCTGCAGGAACTGGCCCGCAACAACGGCTACACGCCTTCCTTTGCTCTGCAGGCATCTTTCTACCGCAACGGTCATCCGGTCAGCGCTTCTCTGCCCTTCGTACTGAGCCTGAAGGTGGAGGACAGCGACCGCATCTATGCCGTATTCTGCTGCGACGAAGACGGCGACCTCTATCTCTGCCGGACAGTGCGTTCCGCCCACCAGATCTACTTCGAAGCTCCCGGCAGCGGCAGTTATCTGGCTGCCTACATGAACAGCGAGAATATCTATGATCTGGAAGATACCGAAGAGGTCCTGACATTGCGCAACAGCGATCCGGACAGTCATGCGATCTTCTTTGAAAGAGCGCGCTGGACTTCGCTGATCCTGCTCGATCTGCTGCTGTTCTTCCTGATCTGGAAGCAGAAGGATGTCCAGAAGAAACGCTGCATCAACTACTATCGCTCTCTGAACAGATAAAGCAGCCTTACGGCTGCTTTTCAGATGGAGACGATATGCAGGGAGGGATCCAGTTCCGGATCGATGTAGATGGTCTTATGGGCCTTCAGCGTGACGAAGCCGGTCTTTCCGCCCTTGACCTTCTTCACTTCCTTTACCGGACAGTAGTCGACCGGCACCGAAGAAGAGAAGCGTCCCTGTGAGAAATAGGCGGCCAGACAGGCGCAGAGACGCAAGGTCTCCTCGTCCGGATCGGGATCATCCACGATCAGATGGGAACCATGGTAATCCTTGGCATGGAACCAGAGATCGTTGGGCCGGGCGACATGGAAGGTCAGGTGATCGTTCTGGAGGTTGTTCTTGCCGAAGGTGATGGTATGGCCCTTGCACTGCAGGCGGTAAAGCGGGATCTTCCGCACTTTTTTCTTTTTAGGATTGCGGACTTTCTGGGCTTTCAGATAGCCTCCGCGGACCAGTTCCTCACGGATGTCGGCCGCATCGGCGGCATTGGCCATGGCCAGCTGTTCCTCGATGCCCCGGAAGTATTCTTCCTCCATCCGGGCCAGCTGCAGCTGTTCGCTGATATACTCCTGTCCCTTGCGTTTCTTATGGTAGGACTGGAAGTACTTGTTGGCGTTTTCCTTGACCGAAAGTTTGGGATTCAGGCTGATCTTCAAAGGTTCTCCGTCATAGCCGGTCAGTTCCAGTTCGCTGAGGCCTTTGCGCTGCAGATCGCCGTAGGTGAATAAGAGTTCGCCTTTCTCCCGGTCTTCACTGAGGTGCAGGGCTTCTTCATAGGATTCCTGCAGCTTGGTGATCTTGGCGGCAAAGTGCTTGCTCTGGCGGCGGGCAAAGCGGAAGAGATCGGCGCTGAGATCGCGGATCCGGTCCTTCTCTTCCTGATCGAAATAGATCTTCTCAAAGCCTTCAAAGAGGGGATAGCGCTTCGCTTCCACTCCCAGATGGCGGAGGGGGATCACATGGTATTCGCTCTTTCCGTTCACTTCGCTGATGTAGAGAGAATCGGAGTCGGCGATCTCCTGCATGATCTGCGGGAAGGTCTCCTGCTGCAGACGGTAACGCACTTCGTTCTCCAGCAGACGGGAGAAGCCGGAAAAACGTTTCACTAATGATTCTTCTTCCTCGACGCTCTGCGCCTGATAGGGATCTTCCTTGTCCTGCGCTTCGACCGGCTGGAAGAGCGCACCGGAGAGGATCGTGCGCCGGGAATTCTCAAAGGGCGGGATCCGTTTCAAGGCATCCATGATCCTGCCGGTATCTTCGTCCACGAGGATCAGATTGGCATATTTGCCCATCAGTTCAGCTGACAGCAGAAAATGCCGCTCATCATAGAGCTCATCGCGGGCCCGGATATGCAGCAGGAGATAACGGTCATGGTCTTGCTGATCGATCTGATAGATGACGCCGTTCAGCAGATACTTTCGCAGCAGCATCACGAATCCGCCGGGATTGTCGTAGGAACTGTAGTTCCTGTCGCTCAGTACGATGCGGTTATAGACACTGTGACAGGAGATCACCAAAGAACAGCGGGTGTTCTCCGCATGCACGTTGAAGACGATCTCGGTACTGCTGATCTCACTGATGCGGTTGATGCGCATCGGCAGTTTTTCCTGCAGGGCATCCTTTACCTTGCCCAGAATGATCCCATCTAAAGCCATGTGCCTATTATATCTCACTTTTGCGGCTGACGGGAATGGTGTAGAATAAGACCATGAAAAAAGGGTTATTGATCGTATTCAGCGGACCGAGCGGTGTCGGCAAGGGAACGGTACTGAAAGAAGTGGAGAAGGACGAGGAACTGAAGATCGTCTATTCTGTCTCGATGACCACGAGACAGCCGCGGGAAGGGGAGATCGAAGGCGTCAATTACTTCTTCGTGACCCCACAGGAATTCCAGGAAGCCGTCGCCAACGGAGAGATGCTGGAATATGCGCGCTATGCCGGAAACTTCTACGGTACGCCCCGCAGTTTCGTCGAACAGGAAAGAGAAAAAGGAAATAATGTGCTCCTGGAGATCGAAGTACAGGGTGCCAAACAGGTCATGGAGAAAGCGAAGGACTGTGTCAGCATCTTCATCACTCCGCCCTCGCTGGAGGAACTGGAGAGACGTATCCGGGGCCGCCAGACGGAAACGGAAGAGAAGATCGCCGAGCGGATCGCTACCGCTCACCGGGAACTGCAGGAAACGGATAGGTATGATCATGTGATCTGCAACGATGATCTGCAGAAAGCGGTCGAAGAAGTCAAAGCGGTGATCCGCGCAGAGATGGAAAAAGAATAAGGCTCTCTTAAGAGAGCTCAGATTGTTGACAAATACCCTTATTTCTCCTGTTCACAGGAAAAGATGGGGGTATTTTTCATTTTGGTTCTGATGATCGAAGGAAGGAAATAAGAAAAAAGAAGGATATCATCCTTCTCTGTGAGATCTTTTCCACTTC
>JAFWEP010000025.1 GCA_017512885.1 Erysipelotrichaceae bacterium | reverse complement strand
TACCGCAACTGCAAGCGATGACTACGAGTTCGTCAACTGGACAGACGCAGAAGGAAACGAAGTCGGCACGGATGCCAAGTTCGTTCCGGCAAAGGTCGACGGCAAGAACGTCGCTGCGACCTATACCGCAAACTTCGAGGAAAAGGAACCCGAACCTGTCACTGTCGATACTTCTGCTGAAGGTACTCCGATCCTGGTCAAGGTCTTTGAAGGCGATGAATTCTCCGATCCGATCGAAATGAACTTCTCGATTCAGCCGGTCGATGGCGCACCGCAGCCGATGGGCGCAGACGGTCCGCTTGATTCCGCCACTGTCGAAGCGAAGAGTGCAGAAGACATCACCGTTGACTTCGGCAAGATCACCTTCAATAAAGCAGGCACCTATACCTACAAGGTAAAGGAAGAAGCTTCTGAAGCTAATGGCTGGACCTTCGATACGGAAGAGAAGGAAGTCAAGATTACAGTTACTGCGGAAGGCGGAGAATTGAATGCCGATGTAACGAAAGTGACGATCGTAAATACCTATACCGAAGACGAAGTTACGATCAGCTACGTTGCCGGTAAGGGAGGAACTGTTGCGCCTGCTTCCGAGACCGTAAAAGTCACGAAGGGTAATGCTGCCGGTTCTACCGCAACAGCATCTGACGGTTATGAGTTCGTTAACTGGACGGATGCGGAAGGAAATGAAGTCGGCACGGATGCCAAGTTCGTTCCGGAAAAGGTCGAAGGCAAGAATGTCGCTGCGACCTATACCGCTAACTTCAAGGAAAAGGAGCCGGAGCCCACTCCGACACCCACACCTACCCCAACCCCAACTCCTACACCGGAACCGACTCCTTCACCTACACCTGTCCCGACGGAACCGGCTGTAGTTCCGACTCCGACTCCGGTGAATCCGACACCTGCACCGGCTCCGACCCCGAGACCGGCGCCGGTCCCGACGCCTGTTCCTACTCCTGTTCCGACTCCAACTCCGACACCCACTCCCACGCCTACGCCTACTCCGACACCCACTCCTACACCGGAACCGACAGACATTCCTGATCCGGAAGTTCCGCAGACGGATGGTGCGACCTGGGCGGTAGCGAACCTGATCCTGACCGGTGTTACGACACTGACCGGACTGGGCATGCTGTGGACGTTCCTGAAGAAGAAGGAAGAGGAAGAAGACGAACAGGCTGCGAAGAGAACGGCAAAGAAAGAGGAAGAGAACAGCAGCAAGCGGCAGAAGTCCAAACTCCTGGGTCTGATCCCGCCGGTCGCTTCCATTATCCTGTTCATCCTGACCGAGGATATGAGGAATCCGATGACGCTCTTCGATAAGTGGACGCTTCTTACCGGTGTATTCACGCTCGCCAACTTCGGACTGGCCTTCCTGACCAGAAATAAGGACAACGAGAATGAAGAAAAAGCAGCTTAAACTCTGTACTAACGAGAAAGGACCAGCTGAAACAGCTGGTCCTTGTCGTAAGATAGGTATCATAGATGAAAAGGAACGTTTATGAATGAATTCTATGTATTTCTGATCATCGGTATGTTCGCAATGATGGCGGTCATGTGCCTGTCAGGGAAGGTTTATAGTATTCCCATGCACAAAAGCATCATCGCTGCCTGCTTTCTGACTGTTGCAGGCTATATCGGGATCAAGATCATGTATTTTGTAGAAACAGGTGCATGGACAGGAAGATCTATGTACGGAGCTATCTTTCTCGTGCCGGTCTTTATGTTCCCTGTTTCGAAACTGCTGAAGGTAGAATATCGAAAACTACTGGATATCTGTGCACCGGCCGGCTGTTTCATGCTTGCCCTGATGAAAGTGAAATGTATGATCGATGGCTGCTGCAGCGGGAAGACATTCTATTTCGCAAGCGGGTCCTTTCAGTTTCCAAGTCAGATCGTTGAGGGAGTGACTTCTCTGGCCATTGGGCTTATTCTGCTGAAACTGATCAAAGATCACACTCAGTGCGGGCTAATCTACGCCTGGTATCTGCTTCTCTATGGTGCATCAAGGCTGGTCCTGAACTGTTTCCGTTGGACTCATCCCTGGCTGGGACCGTTACCGGCAGGTCATGTCTGGTCATTGCTGGCGATAGCGGCCGGAGTTGTTCTGCTGAGGTCCGGAAGAACAACAGTTCATCCCTGAATTGTTCATCTGCACAACGAAGAAAAAAGTGAAATGAATGAGGAAACCAGATAAATGATTCTGGTTTCCTCTTTTTAAAAGCCCTATAAAAAAGGTGATTATACAAAAACCGAGAAATTTCTTCGGATAAAACCCATTTCCGGATGGATATTTGATATTATTAAATTGTAACTCTATGCATAGAGCATATTTTGTGCATTCAGACATGCAGCAAGATTGATCTCATTTATGATGCATCCTGTGACGGTACCTGTTGCAGGATAAGAGTGGAGAAGTGTTTTTCTATGGAGGTGCTTTTATGGAAAGACTGAGAAAGATCCTGATCACCATTCTGGTAATGGCGATGGCGGTACGCGAAGTGCCGCTGACCCGGATCGTTGCGCAAACGGATCCGGCCACCGGAGAAGAGACTTCAGAGGTCATCGAAGATCCAGGGACATCGGAAGAGATCCCTGAGGAGATCGTCGTGGAGGAACCTGCTGAAGAGGTACCGGAAGAGCCTGCAGCGGCAGCGGATGAGGAAGTCATCCATTTTGAGGCTGCCGAGGGAGGCCACATCGAAGTAAATGAGCCGACAGCAGCGGAAGTGCCTGCAGAAACACCTGCAGAGGCGCCGGCTGCTGAAGAGCCGGAACCTGTCGAGGAACAGGCAAAGGAGACAGTCGTCGATGTTCCTGCAGCTTCTGCAGAAATGGTCACAGCAGTAGCGGATGACGGCTACAGTTTTGATCACTGGGAATCTGAAGGGGAAACTGTCAGTGACAGTGAGACTTTGAATGCGGAAGAACTGGCACCTGCCAGCTATACGGCGCTGTTCCAGGCAAACGGAGAGACAGCGGAAACTGAGACTCCATCGGAGCAGGAAACGGAAACGCCTTCTGCATCGGAAACGGCAGAGATGCCGAAAGACACTGCGGTTGCCGCAGAAACAGCGGGATCAGAAGCTCCGACGGAAACTCCTGCTGAAGAAACCAAAGAAGCAGCGGATGCTCCGGAGGAAGTCACAGATCCGGCCGAGGAACCCTCGGAAGAAGAACCGGTGAAAGCTCCGGAAGAGACTGCTGAGACCTACACGGTGACTTTCAAGGCGGAAGGTTTCGATGACATCGTGATCACGGTCAATGCCGGAGAAGCGGTCGGCGAACAGCTGCCGGATGCTCCGGAAAAAGAAGGCTATCGCTTTATCAGATGGGTATCCGGAGATACGGAGATCACCGCCGATACTGTACCGGCTGAAAATATGGAAGCAGCAGCTGAATTCGTTCAGCTCTTTACCGTATCCTTTACCGTTGACGGTGAGACCTATGCATCGCTCACCGTAGAAGACGGCAAAACCATCGGAGAGCTTCCGGAAGCTCCGGTCAAAGAAGGCTATCGCTTTGTCAGATGGGTATCCGGAGAGGATCCAGTAACGGCTGAAACGACAGTCGCAGCAGACATGACGGTCGCTGCGGAGTTTGTTACAACTTCTACAGTCACCTTCCATAACAGAGACGGCGAAGTCGTCAGCACGAAGACGGTCGACACCGGCACGGCGGTCGGCGAACTGCCGGAACCGGAAGCCCGTGAAGACTATACGGCGCACTGGGCGGTCGGTACTTATAATCCGGAAGGCCAGGGAAGCTGGGTCGCCGGGGACCGTGTCAATGAGACCTATGTCGTGACCGGGAATGTCGATCTCATCCCTGTTTACGACAGAGTGACCTACACGATCACTTTCTATGAAGAAGACAAAACGACCGAAGTTACCTCCAAAATGGTCGATGCAAGTACCAGCTACAGTCTGAATGACATCCCCTCTGTTCCTTCAAAGGAAGGCAGCAGCGGGAAATGGGTCTATGACGGCGGTGATTTCACCAACGAAGTTCGTGTGAGCGGAGATACTGCTGTCTGGGCAGAATATGACAAGACCGTTCTTACCGTTACCTATCTGGTCGGTGAAGAGACCTATGAAACAGATACCTACTACAAGGGCGATTCTTTAACGCTGCCCTCTGCTCCGACTGCGACCGGCAAGAAATTCCTCGGCTGGTATGTCGGTGATACACAATATGAAGGCGGAGAGACCGTAAATACCGATCTCACGCTGACGGCGAAGTTCGAGGATAAGCTCTCCGTAGTATTCTATGTGGATGGAAGCGCCGTCCTCAGTCAGTACTATGAATCGGGCGAAACGATTGATACCATGCCGCAGGAACCTTTCGTTGCCGGAAAGGTCTTTGAGAAGTGGGCTGAACGCAATACAGGCGAAGAAGTAACGGCGGAGACGGAAGTCACCTCTAATATGACTGTGGATGCGGTATTCCGTGAAGTATCCGTCTACAGCATTACCGCAGAGTACTACTACCTGAACGATTCCGGCAGAGAAGTGGTCTTCAATACGGAACTGCTGCAGGTAGAAGCGCATGAACTGCCTTATACGATCACCGCTCCGGCAACGACTCAGACTTCTTCTGATGAAGTATCCGGTGCGCCGATCTATTATCCGGAGACCCCGACTGTTGAAGTCGCAGCCGATGATTTCGATGCGGATCATAACGCTACGGTCAGAGTCGAGTACGTTCCCTTCACAGCAAAATATGACTTTGTGTATATGCTGAAGGATCTGACGGGAGATGGTTATACCGAGATCGACAGAACGAGCGATGTAGAAGGCGTATTGAACAGTTATGTTACGCCGACTGTCAAGACGTTTGATTATGCAACGTTGGAACTGGCGGAAGGCGCTACGATCACGCAGGCGGAAGGCCAGGAACTGAAAGTTTACTACACCCGCAAGAACTTCTCGCTGTCCTATCAGACCAACGGCGGCAGCTATGTTGCCGGTGGTACTTATGCCTACGGTGCAACAGCAGAACTGCCAACCACAAATCCGACCCGCAGCGGTTATACCTTTGCGGGATGGTATCTTGACGAAGAACTGACACAGGAAGTCACCGGATCGGTAGAGATCACGAAGAATACGACGCTATATGCGAAGTGGGAAGGCGATACGGTCAACTACACGATCGTATACATGTTCGAAAAGTATAACGATGCCGGAACTGAAGCCTCCTATGTTTATGACAACTCCGAGACCGGAAGCGGCAAGGTAGGCAACACGGTTAAAGCTACCGACAGCGGTATCCCGGACAAGACGAAAACAGGCTGGGAGAAAGATGCAACACAGAACGCGACTTCTGAAGTAGTCATCGCTGCGGATGGATCTTCGGTATTGTATGTGTACTATAAGCTGAAGGAGTATACGTTATACTTCAACGCAGGGACATACTATTATGGTTACTATGATGTAAATGCAACGTTGGTAGGAAAGAATGTCAGCGGAACCGGTTTATTGAACTATACTATTTCAACAAAACTGGGTAAGGATATTTCTTCTGCATGGCCGGCAAATGTTACCGGCACATATTACAATGGTTACTATTCTGTGGGCTTTAACGGATGGTTGGATCCGAATAATGACACAAGATATGTTACAAAAAGGACTATCTTTACAGAAGATATGTTGCCTTCGTCCGGAAGCAGCATAACATATACTGCACAATGGTCAGGAGACACTCATGAGTATGTTGTAAATTATTGGCTGCAAAATGCCGATAATAATGAATACACCAAATCAACCGAGTACAGCCAGACCTATACAAGCACCGGAGAAGGAGGCAGTTTAGGTGCAAAGGACATTGCTGGTTACCTTCAGCATAATGGTGATGCAAGTCGACCGAACGAGAATTATCCGGCATCAGGCAATGCTATCACATCCGTAACCCAGAGCAACAACGGTGATTATGTACGGGATGACAACAAAATAGGTGGAAACGATCGTACATATTATGAATTTGAAGGCCACCTGTATCGTGCGCGGAGAAATCGTGGCGATAATCAACTGACGTGGTATAATGTTTCGTTCCAGTATACATCAAACTTCTATTACGACCGTGAAACCTACATAATCGAATACTTCAACGGCAGTACGAAACTCGATACCGTCGAGAACGTCAAATTCGATGCCAGCATCAACAACACCACCTACAACTGGACTCCGACGCAGGCCCAGTGTGGTGTAGACAACGACTACACCTGGGGTGGCTGGCAGTCTAACTCCGGTCTTACGGCAGCTTATACATTCACTACGATGCCGGCGCACAACCTGGCACTGTACGCCAAGTGGATCGCTCCGACATACACCGTAAACTTCGTAGACGAAGATGGAACGACTTCTCTGGCAGATGCTCAGACTGTAGAGAAATACCACAAGGCAGAGAAACCGGCTGACCCGACCAAGTCCGGTTATACCTTCGAAGGCTGGTATACCTCCGTTGACGGCACTGATCTCTACGACTGGAATACCCAGATCACGGCAAATACAACGGTATATGCCCACTGGATCAGAAATACCTTAAGCTACACCGTCCATTACGTAGACGGTGAGGGAAATGCGGTCGCAGCCGATAAGGTCGTCAGCAACCCGAACCTGCAGATCGACCAGACCGTTACCGAACAGGCGATCGCTGTTGCCGGATACCGTCCGGATGCCAGCAGCAAGAATCTGACCCTGACCGGTGATGATGCTGCGAATGTCATTACCTTCGTTTATACAGAAAAGGCTGATAAGACCAGCTATACCGTTCGCTATATCATCGATCCGAGCGAGTACCCTGGAAATATTCCGGTTGCCGCTGAGAAAACAGTAGAGGATATTCCGGGCACTACTGCTTCGGTTATCGAGCTGGCAGCAGCTGTTGATTATGAAACTCTTTATGCAGCACATCCGGAGTTGAGCGGAATCGAATTCCATCCGGATGCTGTTGAAAAGACACTTGTCCTCACAGCAAATGAGGCAGAGAACGCCCTGACGTTCTACTACTCCAGCTTCAAACATGCCACTGTCACCGTCCACTATGTGGATATGGCAGGAAACAGCATTGCCGACGTTCACAGCGAAAAGCTCAAGGTCAGCAATACCTTTACACTGCAGCGGACTCCGATCTCCGGCTGGGAACTGAACAAAGCAGTCGTCGGTACATCCTATGACGGCACCGAAGCCGGAAACGATTACAAGATCACGGATGCGATCGCTGAAAACGGTCTTGAATTCACTATCTTCTATAAGAGGAAGGCTACCGTTACCGTGATCAGCGCCAGCAAGCAGTATGACGGAACAGCTCTGACGCTGGGTGCTGATCTGGCACATCAGGTCACGGTTTCCGGTCTGCTTGAAGGGGACAGCCTCAGTTCTGTAAATCTCGCTTATGCAAATGCAGATTCCGCAGACGGAAAGGGCCGTATAAACGCCGGTGTAGCAACAGTCACACCGAGCAATGCAGTCATTTCCGGTACACATGCCGGGACCCCCAATTACTACAGCGTCCGCTATATCAGCGGTACTTTGGAAGTGACCAGGATCAATGTTACGATCCGTGTCGAACCTGACCGCTGGACCGGCAACATCTATGACGGCACTGTCAAGAAGACCGGCTTCACGAACGGTTCAAAGGGCATCTCCGATTATGTGATCATCAGCCATGCCGGTTACGGCGCGGAATACCTGGATGACGTATGGGATGCGATCACTGCTCTGGATAATGTGAAGTATGACGAAAGCACACCGGGTCTGCATTACTACGTAGAAGCAGAAAAGGACGCCGGAGACTACACATTCAATGTCGGTCTGACGACGGCCATGCTGCCGCAGGATCCGAACTACAGCGTGAGCCTGTTCGTCCGTCCGGGACGTCTGCAGATCCTGCCGAAGGCGGCAACGATCACGACCGGCAGTGCTGAAAAAGCATACGACGGCACTCCTCTGACGAAGGATGAGGCATCCATCACCGGTCTTGTGGAAGGAGATTCCGCAACCGTTACAGCGACCGGTACGATTACCGATCCGGGAAGCACAAGCAATACTTACAGCATCGAATGGGCAGAAGGAACGAAATCCGACAACTATCGTATCGCCGATCGTCTCGGCACACTGACTGTCACTCAGGCAGCGCTGACGGTAACGGTTAAGGATGCTTCCGAAGTCTATAATGGTTCTCTGCAGAAAGGTTATACGATCACAGAAGCGATCACCGGTACCGGAGCAGAGATCGACAATGAGAACTACAAGGTCACCGGACTGGGGAACGGAAACGTTCTGACAGTCTCCTATTCTCCGGCAAACGGCACGAATGTCGGTGAATACACCAACGGTTCCTTTGCAGACTATACGATCGTTGATGCTGAAGGGCTCGATATTACTGAGTTCTATCAGACGGTAACATTGAACCCCGGCAAGTTAACGATCACCAAGGCACCGATGACCGTCACCGGAGTTGGTTACGAAGGAGTATACGATGGAGCAAGTCATTCCGCTTCTGCTACGCCTTCGGTAACAGAGGGAACAGTCATTTACTACGGCATCGAGGATGAGATCACTCATGAAGTAGAGAACTGGAGCACAGAAGTTCCGAGCATCAAGGATGTCGGAGAGCAGGCTTACCGGGTAAAGGCTGTCAACCCGAACTATCAGGATGCTTACGGCAACCTTACATTGAAGGTTACTCCGCGTCCGGTCACCGTCTCCGTCGCTGACGCCGATCCGGTCGAATACGACGGCAATGAACATACCGGCGTAACGACTTACACCTTCGATAACGTCGTCAGCGGTCAGACTGCTTCGATCACCTACAACCCGGCGAAAG
>JAFWEP010000024.1 GCA_017512885.1 Erysipelotrichaceae bacterium | reverse complement strand
GCGCTGCCCAGATGGACGGCGCGATCCTGGTCGTTGCAGCTACCGACGGACCGATGCCCCAGACCCGTGAGCACATCCTGCTCGCCCGTCAGGTCGGTGTTCCGTACATCGTTGTATTCCTGAACAAGTGCGACATGGTCGATGATGATGAACTCATTGACCTGGTCGAAATGGAAGTCCGCGAACTGCTGAACGAATATGACTTCGACGGCGACAACGCTCCGGTCATCCGTGGTTCCGCTCTGAAGGCTCTGGAAGACGGCGCTGATCAGAAGTGGCTCGACGCTATCGATGAACTGATGGACGCTGTTGACACCTACATCCCGGCTCCGGCTCGTGAGACCGATAAGCCGTTCCTGATGGCTGTCGAAGACGTCTTCACCATCTCCGGTCGTGGTACCGTTGCTACCGGCCGTGTCGAACGTGGTGTTGCTCACCTGTCCGATGAAGTCGAGATCGTTGGTATCAAGCCGACC
Source organism: Erysipelotrichaceae bacterium (assembly GCA_017512885.1). Lineage (GTDB taxonomy): Bacteria > Bacillota_I > Bacilli_A > Erysipelotrichales > Erysipelotrichaceae > RGIG5669. Next base: position 3,786 of record JAFWEP010000024.1, on the reverse strand, counting down.
CGCAAGACTGTCCTGACCGGTCTGGAAATGTTCCACAAGCAGCTGGATGAAGCTCAGGCTGGTGACAACATCGGTGCTCTGCTCCGTGGTGTCAACCGTGATGAAGTCGAGCGTGGACAGGTCCTGGCAAAGCCGGGTTCCGTTACCCCGCACACCCAGTTCACTGCTCAGGTCTACATTCTGACCAAGGATGAAGGCGGCCGTCATACTCCGTTCGTCTCCAACTACCGTCCGCAGTTCTACTTCCGTACGACTGACGTCACCGGCGTCATCAAACTGCCGGAAGGAACGGAAATGGTCATGCCTGGCGACCACGTTGAAATGACTGTTGAACTGATCTCCCCGATCGCTATCGAACAGGGAACGAAGTTCTCCATCCGTGAAGGCGGCCGTACCGTCGGTTCCGGAAACGTCAACGCGATCATTAAATAAGTTTCCTAAAACATATGAAAAGTGCGGTCAATGACCGCACTTTTTGTTTCCCTGCGCAACATCCCTTATAAAGAAAAGGCAGTGTCCGTCAAGGTGCCTGCCTTTTGTTGTTTATTCTGCTTGCAGCAGTTCTTCGACCTGTGCCTGCAGAGAGGCGAATCCGGCCTCATCCAACGCACCGGAAATGTATCCCAATGCCTCCCCTTCTTCATTCAGTACGAAGAGCGTAGGCAGTGAATTGATGCCAAAGTGGCGGAAGAGCTGATCCTTACGGTCGATCAGGACCGGGATCTCTACGTCATATTCTTCGATGAAGCGGTAGATCGCTTCTTCTTCCTCGCCGTTCATCGTATTCGACATCAGGAAGTAACCGGTCAGTCCGTTATCCTGCAGGAATTTCTGATAGATCGGCAGTTCGGCCTTGCAGTAAGTGCACCAGGTCGAAATAAAGTTCAGATAGACGACCTTGCCCTGTTCCTGGCGCAGAGTGAAGGTGTTTCCGTTCTGATCGAACAGTTCTGCATCCAGATAAGGATGGGCTGTTTCTGCAGCAGCGGTATTCGTGCTCTTCAGAGCGGCAATGCTGCGGGCGTTGTCATAGATCATCTTCCCGCCGAATACCAGCAATACCACTGCTGCCGCCATTCCGGTGTAACGCAGGATCTCGCGGTGTTTCTTCAGAAAGTTCAGCCCGGCCTGAGTAAAGATGCCTAATACCAGGAACGGCAGCACGAAGCCCAGATCATAACCCAGCAGATAGAGCCAGGCCATCTCGGCATCGGAGGCTGCCAGCAGCAGGACATTGCCCAGCATCGGTCCGATACAGGGCGTCCAGCCGAAGGAGAACAGGAAACCGAAGAAGAAAGCCTGCAGATAGTCCATCTTCTTCCCGGAAAGATCCAACGGCAGCTTGTATTCCCGGGACAGGGCCTTGATCTCCAGAAGACCGAAGCGGTTCAGGGCAAAGACGACCAGCAGAGCTCCGCCCAGGATCCCGATCACTTCCCGGTATTCCTGCAGAAAAGAGCCGATCAGAGAGGCGGAAAAGGTCAGTAAGGCAAATACACTGCTGATACCCAAAACGAAGCACAGCGTGCGTAAAAACACCTTTTTCTGCGATGTTTCCTCCCCTTCCCTGCCGGCTGAGAGATAACTCAGGTATAAAGGCACCAGCGGAAGCACACAGGGAGAAAAGAAGGACAGAAGTCCTTCTGTGAAGACTCCGAAGATCTCGGTGCTCACATGACCGTCCATAAACTGCCCTGCAGTCCGAAGAAGATGAGCACGACGATCCCTAAGACGATCCGGTAGATACCGAACGGTATGAAGGAATGTGTACGGATGAACTTCAGCAAGGAGCGGATGACCAGCATCGAAACGATGAAGGCCGTGACCATGCCGATGATCAGGATGACTACTTCAAAGGCACTGAAGGCAGCTCCGTATTTGATGAGCTTCAGCAGACTGGCGCCGGCCATGACCGGGATCGCCAGTTCAAAGGTGAATTCGACAGCAGCGCTGCGGGAGACTCCCAGCAGCAGTGCGCCGATGATGGTCGCGCCGGAACGGCTCGTTCCCGGGAAGACGGCTGCCAGCACCTGGAAGAGACCGATATAGAGGGCTGTCCGGAAAGTGATATCCCGGACCCGCACCATCGTGGGTTCCTTGTCTTTGATCAGTCTTTCGACGACGATGAAGATGATGCCGACGATGATCAGGGCCATCGCGATAAAGAACGGTTTGCCGAAGAGGGCATCGATCTGATCATCAAAGAGGAGACCGATCACGGCTGCCGGGATGCAGGCGATGACGATCTTGACCCAGAGGAAGAAGACGTCCTTCTTCACATAAGAGAGGATGCCCTCTCCCAGAGGACGTTTACTCTTGCCGAAAGGCCAGATCCGGTTCCAGAAATAGAGAACGACCGCCAGGATCGCTCCCAGCTGGATCACGACTTCAAATACGTTGTAGAAAGCTGCCTGCTGTGCAGCTTCCGGGTGGTTATAGAGAGGAAAGAAGATGTGCACCAGCATCATATGGGCCGTAGAAGAGACCGGAAGCCATTCCGTGATCCCTTCCACGATGCCTAAGAGGATCGCACTCAGTATCGTCAGCATGGTTCTCCTTTAGTTGAAATAGACCAGATCATCTTCCGGCTTCTCCAGATGGGTGATCCTGTCGGCATAGAAGATGACATTGGCATAGTTCTGGCTGTCCGGAACGATCCGGATCTTGCCGTGAACTTCGTAAAGATCGCCGATCGTCATCTTGTCGCGGTCAGCGCCCAGGACGGTGATGGCCAGCGGCTGGATATCGTTGGCGCAGCAGGTCATGACCCGGCGGCCCATGATCACGGCGTTCTTCTCTTCCGGGATGGAATGGAAGTAGACCATGCGCAGGGTCGCTTTGACCTGATCATACTTCATGGGATTCTCGGTCCAGTCGATGTACCAGAGACCGTAGTCATTGGCAGCGATATCGACTTCCCCGTTCTGAATGGTAAAGAGATCCCCTTCCGAGACGGTCGATACTTCGTGTGCCTTCGTCTCAAAGATCAGCTGCAGACGGGGATTGGCTCCCTTGAAGTTGTTGCGGATATAGACCTTGTCCAGATCATCGCAGCGGTTGATGATCGCCACATCCGCATAACGGATATGGTCGAAGACGAAGGTGCGCATATTGGTCAGCTGGTTGTTGAGGACGCTGCCGTCAAGGATGGCTAAGGATTCCGCCAGTTCCCAGTTCTTATAGAAACCCCGGTCATAGAGATCTCCGTCTCTTTCCAGACCGTTCAGTTCCAGAAAGACCCTGTCGAATTCATAGGTCTTGTCCAGTTCTGCCATCTTCTCTTTGGTGAGATCGGCCATTCGGTCCAGATAGACGACCTGCGAAGAGGTCTTCTGCAGGAATTCCTTATCAAACGGTTCATCCCCCTCTTCAAAGGCGATGATCAGCGTGGAGGATCCTCCGGTGAAATCAGGATCGGACAGTGTTTCCTTGATGAAAGACGTTTTCCCGCCATCGAGAAAACCGCTTACGACATAGACCGGCTTAATCATTTACCGCAAAGACCTTTTCCCATTTCTCTTCATCGAGCTCGGTGCCGATGATGACGATCAGCCCCTCTTCCCGGTCCGTACCGGTAAAGACATTGGCTTCATCCAGGACATAGTTGAAGTAGATGGTCTTGCCTTCACCTAATACATAGCCCTTGCAGCGGATGACGGATTCGTCCAGCTGATCCAGCATGGAACGGACTTCCTCCTCAGTATATCTGCGGGTCGGACGGAAAGCCAGGGCATCGAAGGGTTCGTCCTCATCGTCATCATGGTGGTGATGGTGATGGTGGTGGTG